>CAURPS010000001.1:0-338505 GCA_963526965.1 uncultured Candidatus Saccharibacteria bacterium
CGCTGAAAGCATATTAAGCGCGAAACTGACCTCAAGATTAGATTTCCCTATGAGGGCCGTGAAAGACGATCACGTTGATAGGTGCAAGGTGGAAGTGCAGTAATGCATGGAGCCGAAGCATACTAATCGCCCCATTGCCTTTTTATGTCCTTGTCTACGATGCTAATGCTTGCATTGGTAGTGTGGATGAGGTAGACTTAACTAGTGATTGGTGTATATCACCACTGTCAATCGTTGACACGTACATATCATACCGTGCAGATGGACATCGAAGCAGGGGTTTGGCCCACCGAGGAAATATATCGGAACCAAGCGTCTAAACCCCCACTTCGGTGCCCATGGCGAGGAGGAAACACCTGTTCCCATTCCGAACACAGAAGTTAAGCTCCCCAGCGGCGATTATACTGCTTTTAGTGGGAAACTAGCACGGTGCCGAATTATATAAGAGCCATCCGAATAGGGTGGCTTTTATCTTTGGAGATGATTTTTATCAATAACTTGATGCTTGCCAGTATGATTTGCTGAAATGTGATACTAATATACTTCGGACGATACTTTGGCCGCGCATTACTACTTTCATTAACATGCTGGTGCCTTTCGTACGTGAGATATAACAGAGGTTGAGGGAAGTGACAGATCCAACAGTGGTCATAGGTGCGAAGTTTGCTACTTGCTTGCAAAATCCAGAGAGAGAGTATTATATGGAGTGTCTAAGTAACAAAAACAAGGAGAAGCAACATGCCAGTCAAACACGCCGAATCATACCCACGAACGCCAGAAGCTCTTAGCGAATACAATACGGAGCGTGACCCGGAATACCTGGTGGCGCAAGCTAGCCAGAGCTATGAGAGCGGCAAGACGAACGAAGCGGCACGAACGCTTGGTTACATTGGCTGGACGCTAGAAGGGCTTGAGGCACTGAAGTTAGCAGAAGAAGTCGAGCAAGAATAGCGTTATTTTAATTGAAACGAGCACAAACCAGCCTATCAAAGAGATGAGGCTGGTTTTTTGCTGTACAAATTGCCAAAGTAGGTGCATTTTCTATAAAATTCAGAACGTTTTTGGTACAAACGTACTATTCTATTGTATAATCGCTAGAGAGGGGTGCTTGCTCTGCGACTTGGCGTGGCTTGGGCGAGTGGAGCACCGCCGCGGGTGGGTAATTCGTATCTTGATAGCAATGCAGTGACGATGTGATAACCATAACCAAAAAGGAGTGTTCTCATGACAGAGCAACGACCACCGTCAATCAAAAATCACTATAGTGAGCATTCCATGCGGCCTACCGATGTATTATATTACGATAGGGAGATTGCAAGACGTCAGCGAATACTCGAACCACCAGTAGGAGATAACCCATACGGGCAAGAGATGCTTGTTGCGGGTGTAGCTGGTACGCAGATTGATGTCGCGCGAGAAGCAGCTTTACTGCCACAGCCCGATGAGAGTGTTGTCTATACAATGTACGATACGCAGTCACCCTATGCACTGACAGTGAGTACGCAGCACGATCGTGCACTTCTGTACCTCTGTGATGAGAGCGATAGCGGGCCTATACCACGCAAAGCAGAGGGTCATACACTCAAGATGAGCTTGATTGATATGTCGCACATCACAGATATGCGATTTATCACGTTGGGCGAGCCAGTCATCTCGCTCCCTGACCCACGGAATCGTCGGGCTGCGCTGACTATTACGCCGGATGCAATAGGGGTCTTTGGAGTGGGTGCAGCAGTGGATGATGGCAGCAATGAGAATCAGCCAGCCCAGGGCAATGCATCGCCGTATTCTATGAATGTTATGAATATACTCCACCCACAGCTTGTGCAATACGAAGCATCTCAGCGGCATCATAGCCGCACCAAAGAGTGGCGTAATGATCCTTCTCGACCTCGTACTGTTAGCCAGATTGGCCATGTGGCGTATGGACGGAGTGGTTGGATCTAAGAATAAGAAAGCTGAGGAATGATACTGATACCTATTTCTCAAAGTGTTAGAGGGTCGACGTGTGCAGTGTCGACCCTTTTTTGGCTAGGTAGCAGAGGCCTACTTTATACTCGTCCTATGCAAGCGAAAGAGACCTAGCCTCAAAAGAATAGAGGGATCTATACCAGATAACAAAACAACCCTGTATGCGCAGGGTTGTTTTTTCATTCTCGAATCTCGCAGCAAACGAGAATTGTTGTGGTGGACCTTGGTGGAAACGACCCAAACCAAAGCTAATACTTAGTATATAGCATAGGCGTCTTAAATGCAATACCAATAATGCAATCTGAAAATGCTCATGTAAACGTTGACAAAACATATACAGTATGCTATATTTAAATCATGATACATATCATATATGGTATGTAGCGAGGATTTGCTAGCCTACACTAGCAACGTACCTCTGGTAAATATATAAATAAGGAGTAACCCTATGGCGGGAACAAAAGCTGGCGGCCTGAAGGCTGCGCAAAAAAACATCTCTAAAGACCCTAACTTCTACGCCAAGATTGGCGCCAAGGGCGGTAAGAATGGCCGTACCGGCGGCTTTGCAGCCAATCCACAACTCGCTCGTGTGGCTGGCGCCAAGGGCGGCCGGATCTCTCGCCGCACCAAAAAGGCCGATGATGATGCTGTCGCGGCTGCTCCGCAATCGGACGTTGCACTCGCCGCCTAGAGCTGGCGCAAGCGCTGCTCAAAACACCTCCCATATAGCTGGGAGGTGTTTTTGGGTGCTGGGGGTTTGCAGCTTTCTTGCGTGGTGGCTTTGCATTGCTGCTATGGCTGTCTGAGCAACATTCTCCTGCATTGTGCTGGTGAGGGCGAAGTGGCGGGCAGTGTGCGAGAATTACTACGACAATAAGGCCGAGTTATATCATCGTGTCTTTTACAACATAACGTCGGAGTTGGCAGGTGGTGGCGCTGTTGGCGTGCCAGTGGGTGAAGCAGGCGAGGCAGGTGTATGTGCCATCACTGCGCTGCAAGCCAGTCGCGTTGCAGTGTGGGCAGCGCGAGCGGGCGTGGAGCCAGTCGCGGTAGGTGTCGAGCGCAGATTCGATGAGGTCGTCATCGACCGTCACTTGCCAGCCAGCTCCAACTCGGCAGCCGGCATTCCACGCTGCGCGCTCCATAGCAACAAGCTGCACATCGCGCGCATAGTCGCAGTGCCCAAGGAGCGCATGGCCATACTCGTGGAGGAGGTAGGCAGTGGCCTGGGCATCGTGTGGATCGTAATAAACCGTGCGGCTTGGGTAGTGCCAATGAAAATGACTGCTTGAGCGAAAAGTAAGTGGCGCAAGGCCCGACGCATGGGCATGCTGAGTGAGGTAGGGGATGAGCTGATCGAGTGGCATACGTGGTGGCGATATATAGACACGTCTATCGGCATGCGAACCAGCGAGCAAAACAATGATTACTTCGCATGATTTGACAGAGGTGGAGATTATGATTTGTTCGTATATTGTACGTGCCATGATTAGTGTAGCACAGCGCGCTCGCGATGCCTAGTGGGTGGTGCGAAGTATCGATGCGTGGTGGGCTTTGAGAAGAGTGGAGCGAGAGGCGCGGCGTGATGGGTGATTTGTATAGCTCGTGCGTTGCGTTTTGTGATCGATTACGGTATAATAGAAAGAGTAACGTAAACGAAGGTTTGGCAATGAAGCAGCAAGGATCAATTATCGGATACGTCGTCGTCGGGACAGTGCTGACGCTCGCACTGGTTGGCGGGGTCTTAATCGTCAAGAATAGCCACAACAGCAGCGCCCGGCAAGTGGCAAGTACTACCACCACTGACGCTAAGAAAAAGGAATCAACCCAGAGCAATAAGAGCGCCAACGACAAACTAGTCGATAGCCTTAACAGCAAATCAACAGAGGCCAGCAAGAGCAAAGAGACGAAAGAAACTCAGTCGCAAGACAAGAAAAACACCACGTCAACTGCAACCAGCGGCGCATCGAGCACCACTACACAAAGCCAAAGCCAGTCTACTCAGTCTCAAAGCTCAAGCACACCTGCCGCAACGCCTTCGACTAGCTCCAGTACTCCTTCGCAAACTCAATCCACCCAGCAGGTGAGCGCCTTGCCGCAAACTGGCCCCGCCGAGAGCCTGGCAGCCGTTGTGGCGGTGAGTAGCCTAGCTGGCGTAGCACTGGCCTACCGCAAGTCGCGCACACCTGCGCTGTAAGATATACAACATTAACGCTGTTTTATTGATAATACAACAACTACCCCTGTGCAAAGCAGGGGTAGTTGCTATCTAGGAGGGGTAATATAGGTGTTGTTATTATAGCAATCGTTGTGTATATAACTGCATGATAGTTTGTACGATATATAGCGTTGGTGAGAGGGGCAGGCCAGGGGACAAGTAGCTTGGTATCGCATAAGAAAATATCTAGAGGCCAGCGACTGTGGGGTGGGTAAGTTCTGTTATTCACCGGGCTGGAGCACTTTCGGTGCGATGAGTGTGCTGTGCAGGCTATCTGTTTGGGCTGATTATTCATAGAGGTGAGACCGAGGGGCTCCAGGTTTTGACGCTCGCAGCGACTTTGTGTATAATACAGAGGAATGGTGCGTCGCGATATGGCGACGTGTCTCATAATATAATTAATAAGAGGAGTCTGTACCAAGACTTATGGCAACACAAGCCTTAACAATGGATGATTTGCTCGCTGGCGACGGCGTCAAGCAACTAGTAACCGGCGAGGTCGTAACTGGCCGCATATTATCGGTGCGCAAACGAGATGTATTAGTAGACCTAGGCCCACAGGGGGTTGGCTATGTGCCACGGCGCGAGATTGGCCCGGCTAAGACGCTAGCAGTTGGTGATGAAGTAACGGCCAGTGTGGTAGATAGCGAGCTCGAGAATGGCTATAGCCTATTGAGCCTGCGCAAAGCAGCCAAGGACCGTGGCTGGGAAGAAGCGATGGCCAAGCTGGATGCCGGCGAGATCATCGAGGTGGCGCCATACGACGCTAACCGTGGTGGTATGCTGGTTGAGTACGAAGGCGTGCGGGGCTTTTTGCCAGTATCGCAACTGTCGGCCGAGCACTACCCACGGGTGGGTGGTGCCGATAAGGATGAGATCTTGGCACGGCTCAACACCCTGGTGGGCCAGACGCTCAAGGTGCGCATTCTCGACTGCGACCGCAAGGCCAACAAACTGATCTTTAGCGAGAAGGAAGCCATCAAGGATGGCCTGGCTGCTCACTTTGAGAAGCTCAAGGTTGGCGACACCGTCAAGGGTGTCGTGACTGGTGTGGTGGACTTCGGTGTCTTCGTGAATGTCGAAGGGATTGAGGGGCTCATCCACATCTCAGAGATTAGCTGGGAGCGCGTCAACAACCCAGCCGACTATGTGAAGGTAGGCCAGAGCGTTGAAGCGAAGATCATCAGCATCGACAAAGATCGCCTAAGTCTAAGTATGAAGCAGCTCACCAAGGATCCATGGCTTGATGAGGTGGATCAATTCACCAAGGGCCAGACCATCGAGGGTACAGTCACGCGCATTACCCCATATGGTGCCTTTGTCCAGATTAGCCCAGCGGTCGAAGCGCTGGTGCACGTGAGCGAGCTGGGCAGCGGCGGTGCCGATCCAGAGAAGGTCTTTACCCTCAATGAGCGCAAGAGCTTTGTCATTCTCGACATCGACAAAGATGCGCACAAAGTGAGCCTAAGCCTCGCCGACAAGAAAAAATAACCAGTAAATTACAAAAGATGACCGGCTGTGGCCGGCAGAAAGGAGTGTGTATATGAGTCAGTCTGAAAAAGTGTTGGTCATTGCCGATTCGATCACCGTTGGTGAGCTGGCCCAAACCCTGAATCTGCCGGTCACGAAGCTGATTGGTGAGCTCTTCAAGAATGGCTTTACCGTAACGATCAATCAACGGATTGATTTTGAGATTGCTGAGATTATCGTGGAGGAGCTGGGCCTGGCAGTGACGCTGCAGCGCAAAGCCGCCGAGCAGCATACTGTGCAGCATCTGCATAAACCGTCGAGCAATGCTGTACCACGCCCGCCAATTGTGGCGGTGATGGGGCATGTCGACCACGGCAAGACAACGCTGCTCGACACCATCCTCAAGATGAAGACAGTCGCTGGCGAGGCTGGTGGCATTACCCAGCACATTAGTGCCTATCAAGCCCAAAAGGGCGGTCGCACGATGACGTTGCTTGATACCCCTGGTCATGAGGCCTTTGCGGCGTTGCGTCAGCATGGTGCCGCACTGACCGATGTGGTGGTGATTGTTGTGGCGGCTGATGATGGCGTCAAGCCACAGACGGTGGAGGCAATCCGCTTTGCCCGCGATGCCAATGCCAAGATCATCGTTGCCATCAACAAGATCGACAAAGACACGGCCAATCCTGATATGGTTAAAGCTCAACTTGCGAGCGAGCACCACCTCAACCCTGAGGAGTGGGGTGGCGATACCATTATGGTGCCGATTAGCGCCAAGACTGGCCAGAATATTGATAAATTACTCGATACCATCCTACTTGTGGCCGACATGGAAGAGCTTCGCGCCGATACGGATGTGCCGGCTGAGGGGCTCGTCATTGAGGCGCATATGGAGAAGGGTCGCGGCTCGGTGGTGAACTTGCTCATCGAGCAGGGCCGCTTGGCGCCAGGGCATTTCTTGGTGGCGGGGCAGGCCTATGGCAAGGTGCGTACTTTGCTCGATTACACTGGTGCGGCTATCAAGGCAGCCACGCCCGCTACGCCAGTGACGGTGACGGGCTTTAAGGAATTACCGCAGTTTGGTGATATCTTCACAGTGGTTAAAAATGAGAAGGAAGCTCGCCTGGCCGTGCAAAAGGCTAAGCTCGACCAAGCGCGCAATGCCGCCACTACCAACGTGACTGGTGCAGACTTGCTCAAGCTGATGACGCAAAAGCACGATGCTCAGGAGTTCGATGTTATCGTCAAGGCCGATGTACAGGGGTCGCTTACCTCAGTGATGGATAGCTTGCGCCTAGTGGAGACGGGCGGGGCGATCACGCTGCGGATTATTGGCCATGGCGTGGGCAACATTACTGAGAGTGATGTGCGCCTGGCTGGTAGTAGTAATGCAATTATCTACGGCTTTAACGTCGACCTGCCACCAGCCGTCAAGCGCCTAGCAATGCGCGATAAGGTAACGGTGCGTCGCTACCAAGTGATCTATGAGCTACTCGACGATGCACGCAGCAGCATGGAAGCACTGCTTGCACCAGAGGTGGTGGAAACGGAGATTGGCCAGCTGGAGATTAAGGGCGTGTTCCGGACGATGCGCGATGCGGTAATCGCTGGCGGGCAAGTAACGAAGGGCAAGGTGACGGCAGGGCTACTGGCCCGTGTGATGCGCGGCGAGGAGCAAATTGCCGAAGTCACAGTAGCCAGCGTGCAGCGCCAGCAGCAAGAAGCCAAGGAAGTCTTTGAGGGTGAGCTCTGTGGCCTCAACCTCACGACCAGCAAGAAGCTCCAGCTCGAGATTGGCGACACCCTTGAGTTCTTCACCCGCGAGCTGGTGAAGCGCACGCTGCAGTAGCTGCGATAACAGGCTTGACGGTGGTGCTTCATCGTATAGAATCGCATTATAATTGAGCGGCAACTCTGCTCTTGCCGGTTTTTGCTCATGATATACAAAACTCGCCGCGGTGATGGCGAGTTTTTGGGATTGGGGTGCTTCTCTTATTGACACATCACCTCTGTTGTGGTAGGATGTGGGCAGAATATATAAGAAACGAAATTAGGACGGGTAGTATGGCAAAAGGATATGAAGCAGCAGGAACAAGCACGCTTGACCCAGTGCTCGAAACAGGCTCAGCCACACGAGCTGGCGTTAGAGGTGTGGTGAATCATATGATTGGAGCGGCAAAACGCATTCCTGACGTATACGCGAGGAATGTGGAGACGCAAAAGGCCGTGAATGAACAACTCGGCAAGTCGGGCCCAATGGCTGGGCTAGACCGACGGCTTAGGGATTTTCAAACCACGCGACAAGAGCGGCGCTTGGCACGACATACAAGTCCCGAAGCGAATAAGAATACAGTGAGAAAAACACTTGCT
This sequence comes from uncultured Candidatus Saccharibacteria bacterium, assembly GCA_963526965.1. Taxonomy (GTDB): domain Bacteria; phylum Patescibacteriota; class Saccharimonadia; order Saccharimonadales; family Saccharimonadaceae; genus Saccharimonas. The sequence continues at coordinate 8,030 of CAURPS010000001.1, forward strand.
GTGGTCGGCGAGACTATCAGAGCTGGTATTGATAGTTTTGGTGTTGGGACGGTTGGTAAGGAATACTCTGAACCCAAGACAACAGAGCGTAAAATTTCTCCTGCTCCACCACCAACAGAAGAAGACTACGCACGGGATAAAGCACAGCGTGAAGCCGAAGCGCAGCAAAACCAAACCCCAACTTCTGAGCAAGAGCAACACACCGATGAGGACGCAGCCATTGCTCGCGTGCAAGCAGAGGTCGTGGCGCTGACTGACGAGAAGGTTCAAGAAATCAACGCAGCCGAGTCGGCGACAGATGCGGTATTTGCCAAGGGTATGGCGGATATTGCAGTGCAGAGCAGGATTGCGCATGAGGTGATCTTGCCGTATTCGGCGGAGGGGATTGCCCAGCTGGAGGCGGTGCGGAGCGATGCGCTTGCCACCCTGCAGCAAGCGCTTGATGCGCGCAATCAGGGCGCACAGCCTGCCGCTACTCCAAGCCAAGAACTAGCCCCAAGCGGAGCTCAGGCAGAGCTTGCTCCCGCACCAGTCTCGACGAGTGAGCAAACACCACAACCAACCGGCTTCGAAGCGCAGGTGAGTGAGCTGACAGACCGCACTGCCCAGGAGATTATGGCGAGCCACTTGACTATGGATGCGATCCGCATGAAGGGTGAGGCAGCAAGCACAGTGCTAAGTATGACGGCGCACGAGCTGATGCAGCCACACCTCTCGCACGAAGGTGCAGCGCAGCTCAAAGACACGCGCGACCGGGCACTCGCAGCACTCCAGGCAGCGCTTGACGTGCGGCTGGAGTCACCAGACTCACACCAAGCCGCCTCTGTAGCGACAGAGAGCCAGCCTCTCGCAGAAGCAGCACAAGCCCCCGAAGCAATCACAGCAGAGCCAGCGCACGAGGAAGCTGATGGCAGTGTTGAGGAGAATCGTGCAGCAGATATGAAAGCGGCTACAGAAGTAGAGGGGAAGAAAGAGGGTTGGTGGGCGCGTATGCAGCGAGTTGCTCGAGGTATGGGCCAGAAGGCAATGCGAGCTGTAGAGGATGTGAATACTTGGTTGAACGAGCCAGTGCCAGACTGGAAGCCAAAACCAAATCGTTCTCCCAAAAACTACCCTCTTGCTGAGATTTTTTCGCAAAATGAAGCAGAAGGCCAACCGCATGAGAAGCCCCAGCCTGAGGTGGCTCAACCACAGGAGACTCAGCCTGCACCAATCTCTGAAAGTGATAACTCTAAAGTGATTGACTTGAATGCTGCTGCAGGTATTATAGAAAAGAAAAAACCAAATCCCGAAGAGGACTTCTTTGACCTTGCGTTGGCTCTAGGCAATAAAGACCATAGCGATGTGATTGTTACAACCCCTGAGAAGCCTGAGGATCCAACAGCTTTTGGCGATTTTAGTAGGGATTTTCATGATCGTATGGCCGAGCTTGGCGCACGAATCGCACAATCGTCAACAGACGCTGAGCTTAATGACAACAAATCGAAAGCTCATGCAGAGATATGGAGCTTTGCCAAGGAAGCAGAAAGATTTCCTGGTAAACGGTTTGATGTCATCCGGATAATAAAAATGGCGGACGAGAATATGCAAAGAGCAGTTAATTATAATATAAACAATCGTAAATCGGGAGGCCAAGCAGCCTAGTGTGGTATTTGACTCGCATAGGGTAGAGGTTAAAGAATTGCATTATGCCGACCACTCAGCCCCAAACTACCCCTCTCATCACCCAACACGATCTTGATCGCTTTGGGATTAAAACGCGCGACTCGGCAGCGCTGCTGCAGGAGGTGAATAACACGCTCTATGAGCGGGTGGGGCTGGAGGTCATTGGCCGCTTGTCGGATAATGACCTCGATGAGCTAGTGCGCCGCCAGGAGACGGACGATAGCGCAGCGCTATTTGCCTGGCTATCGCAGCGAGTTGCCCACCTCGACGAGATCCTGAGCGACGAGCGCACGCTCATCCTTGGCGACTTGGCCAAGAAGGCTGATGAGCTGAGCGATGCAGCGTGAGTACGGTGTGAGGATTGCAATCGCATTGCTGCGAATGTACCAATTGATAACCACGCAAAGCATCTTAATACCATTCTCGCGATGAGTGATGAATGCCCAGCCCCTGCGATGCGCCGCATTGTGCATACCATTCTCTTTGGTGAATATCCATGGCAGCCATGCCCAGACAAGCGTGATAGCCGCATCATCAGTTGCCCCGCCTGGCCAGCTGTTGAGTGCACAATAGCGCAAATCGCTCAGGGTGAGGCGGTGTAACAGAGGTCAATCACACCGCTGAAGGAAATTACACCACATTTTGCCATTTTTATTGTGCGAGGGGTGGATTGTTTGGTATACTAGGGGCAGGAGGAATTGAAAAACATGTTTCAATTAGACGATGCTTTTTTGCAAAAAATCGGTATAGCAGACTGGCCGCCAGAGGCGCGGCAGCGCTTTGTCGACAATTTTCGCCAGGTGCTGGAGCTGCGTGTTGGCACAGTGCTGAGTGATGGCTTGAGCGAGGTGCAGCTCAATGAGTTTGAGTCGTTTATGAATCAAGATGCTGCGGTCATTACAGCGTGGATCGATGAGCACGAGCCCGACTACGAAGAGGACGAGATATACCAGAGCCAGCGCAAAGCCTATGAGAAGGCAGCAGAGCAGCGTGGTGTGGAGGTAGACCAGCTGGCGCTTTTTGCGGACTATGCACAGCTTAAGTGGCTCACCCACAACCGCCCAGACTACACAACTGTTGTGCGCGAGACCTTTGAGGGTCTTGTAGATCTCGCCAAGGCAGATCCGCAGAAGTTTCTTACTCAAGAGGGCCTTGCTAGTATCTTCCAGAGCAGTGATGCAGCAGATGGCGATACGCCAGACGAGCTTGAGGGAGGCCACCCCGACCCTGATGTAGCGCTTGCTGCGTAGTGATGGTGACGAAGTAAAAACACGTATGACCCCTGTGGATGCAGGGGTTATATTATGCAGAATCTGAATTATGAAACCTTGACCTTTTTCTCACGCTTACCCTCCCAACTCCCTCCTCCGGAACACTATAAGGGTCGACATTCGCTGGATGTCGACCTCTTGCGTTGGGCTGAAAACCGGTCATTACGACCGGTTTTCACACTCCATCGGATGAAGTGGTGGGGAGGGTGAGCTAACGCAAAGAGAGTATAAGACCTTGAGAGCTGAAAGCTTGGTGATTCAAGACTACTATCTACACCATTCACACCCGATACCCGCGCAAAAATGCTGCGGCGCTGAGCTCTTTGCCACTGGGGGCGATGAGCTGGTCGATGACGAGATAGGTGTCGTCGCTGCAGCGTGGATCAAGTGTGGTGACAGGCGCCAGTGCGGTGTGTGCCTGAGTGATGATATAGTGCCGCTCGCCCAGCTGGAGGCGAGTGCGTGGGTAGTGATGGTAGGCGCGCACCATTGCTTCGGCCGCTGCAGCAGTGTGCTGGGTGGGGTCGATGATACCGCTGGCTTTGGTGAGGAGCTGGCAGTAACTTGCGTTGGACTCATCTTGTGGTGTGGGCTGGAGGCTACCACTCACGATGCGTGGCAGGAGTTGCACTAGTGCCTTGCTTCCAAGCTGGCCTAGTGTGTTGTAGAGCTCGAGCTGCTGCTCGTCGCCGCGCAAGGGGTGGGTGAGCTGCGTATAGACCGGTCCAGCGTCCATAGCGGCGCTGAGCTGCATAATGCTGACGCCAGTGGTGGTATCGCGATTGGCAATGGCGCTCTCAATCGGTGAAGGGCCGCGATAGCGTGGCAGAAGCGATGGGTGGAGATTGATAATCCCTGGGGAAAAGCAGTCGATCACCACTTGGGGGATAATCTTACCAAAGCTCACCAGTACGCCAACAGGCTGGTCGAGCGCTTGGATATCGGGGATAATATCGCGCAGTTTGGTGGGCTGCAACACTGGAATGTCGTGCGCTAGGGCAAGCTGCTTGACTGCCGGTTGGCAGAGCTGCTTGCCGCGCCCCCGCCTGCTATCTGGCTTAGTGATAACCAACCGGACGGGGAAGTTATGTTCCAGTAGCTGCGCGAGGCTGATAGCGCTGAAGTCTTCAGTCCCAAAGAATACGATTGGTCTTGATATGCTCGTCATAATCAACTGGTTGGAGCTCGCCCTTCTCATCGAGCTGATAAAATGCGCTGGTATCATCGCGAATGCGGTCAATAAATACAATGCCATTGCAGTGGTCAATCTCGTGTTGCAGCACTCGCGCTAAGAAGCCGTCGGCCTTAAGGCGGATGGTGTTGCCATTGATATCAAGCGCCTTGACCCGGACGCGGCTGTAGCGTGGCACCTTGCCATAGATCCGGCCTGACACGCTCAGACAACCCTCATAATCACTCACCAGCTGGCCCTCGTATTTGACGATTTCTGGGTTAATGAGGGGGATAAAGGTGCGGTTGTCTTTGTCGTCGAAATCTTCGCGTACAATAACGACCCGCTCTAGCTGATCGATCTGCACTGCCGCCAGTGCTGCACTGATCTCGTGTGGACGTGAATTCTCCCAGTCGATGCTGGCGCTGGTCATATCGGCCACCAGCTGGCGTGTCTCGTCGGTAATAACATGCACCCGCTGCGACTTCTGGCGCAAGTGCGGGTTGGGTAGGGTGATAATAGCGTCTTTTTTCATTAGCTTTATTATAGCAGATGGTGGATGGGGTGGGCGAGTGGGGGTGTGGTGAGAAATACCAAAACCTCACGAACACTCCTGTAATAACTCACCGCACCGAAAATGTTCCGGCCAGATGGCAGAGAGAGCTTATCCGCTGGCTTTATCGCTGGCCTCCAGATATTTTCTTGTTCGGTGAGTTATTACAGGAGCTCGGAATTATGCATGGTTGCGAAATTTGATGGTAGATAATTGTGGTCAGATCTACCTACAGCAGCGACTGTGGGTCGATATCCACCTGCCAATGTTTGGTGGGCATGTCGGCAATAACAGCGAGGAGGTCGCGGCGTTGGGCGGCTTTGATGATAAGCTGCCAGCGGTAGGTGTTGCGCAGCCGCTCGTGGAAGGCGGGCGTGGGGCCAAGAATGTTTACTGCGGGGTGGTGCTGGCGAATGTGCTGAGCGAGTGCTTGACTATTGCGGATGGCGGCTGCCTCCGTCTTGTATACGCAAGTGAGCTTAAGCAGGTGGACGAAGGGCGGGAACTGCCCACGGCGGCGCTCGGTCAAGGCTTGGTGATAAAACGCGGTATAATCCTGAGCCAGGCCAGCCTGAATCACTGGGTGCTGCGGCTGATATGCTTGCACCACCACTGTAGTGGCGTGAGCAGAGCGCCCCACTCGTCCCACCACTTGAGCAAGCAGCTCGAAGATGCGCTCGTTAGTGGTGTAATCGGGCAAGGCCAGGCCAGCGTCGGCCTGCACTACCCCAACAGTGCGCAGCTGCGGCAGGTCCAGTCCCTTAGCCACCACCTGTGTGCCGATGATGATATTGGCTGTGCCATCATAGAGGGCTTGATATTGCTGCTCGAGGCTGCTTGTGCTGCTGTCGCCATCAAAGCGGACGATATGCGCCTGGGGCCAGCGCGCGGCTACCTCTGCCTCGATGAGCTTCGTCCCAATCCCACGGTGGACGATATCGGTGCTGTGGCAGGTGGGGCACATCGTTGGCACTGTGGTGTGGTAGCCACAGATATGACACTGCAGCTGGTGGCGGTCGGCGTGGAGGGTGAGCGGCACAAAGCAGTGTGGGCACTCGGCTGCCCAGCCGCAGTTGGTACAGAGCGATACATTGGCGCTGCCACGGCGATTGTGAAAGAGAAGAACCTGCTGACCCGCTGCAAGTGTGGTATCAATGGCGGCAATGAGCTGATTCGACAAAAAGCGATGCTGGGTGAGGTTGCTCCGCTGGGTGAGGTCGACCAGCTGAATGGTGGGAGCGGTGGCCTCAGGCCGAGCTTTGCTGGGCAGGGTAGCGATCGGCCGCTGGGCTTTTTGCGCTAGATAATACTCGCTGACCAGTGGCGTGGCCGATCCTTGTACCACGGTCGCACCATGCTGTTGAGCCAGTACACTCGCGGCCCGCAGCGCCGAGTAGCGGGGGGATTTGTCTTGCTTGTAGCTAGTCTCGTGTGCTTCGTCGATGATGATATACCCCAGATGCTGCAGTGGCAAGAAGAGGGCAGAACGTGGGCCAATTGCCACCCGAGGCTGTGTACTTGTCAGAGCGGTTAGCCAGGCACGGTGGCGCTCGGCCTCTGTCTGGCGCGAATGGGTGAGGATGATATCGGCAAAGTGTTGCCGAAACTCCGCCACCAGCTGGGGCGTGAGGGCGATCTCTGGCACGAGGACAATCACCGACTGACCCGCCGCCACGGCCTGGCGCGCAAGCTCGATATACACTGCCGTCTTGCCGCTACCCGTTATGCCGTGGAGCAGCACTGTACCGGGGCTGGCTTGGCGAATGGTGCGAACGGCCTCCTCTTGCTGCGGATTGAGCGAGAAAGGGGGTGTGCGGCGCTGGGGTGGTGGGCTCGCCGGGCGGCGCGGCGTGCGGCGCTGCTTGGCGATGCCAGCTGGCAGCACTGTCTGTAGCACAGTGGCGAGGTGCGTGGCATAATAATCGCTCAGCCACTGGCTCGTCGCGAGCAGGGGAGCGGGCAGTGGCGGCAGTGGCACAACGGCATCAAGCGGCTTGGTCGTATACGTCGGCTTTCTGGCATGTGCAATGATGACACCCACCACCTGCTGCGCACCAACGCTCACCTGCACCACCTGGCCCAGTGGTAGTGCGTCTGCCCAGTGGTAGGTGAAGCTCTTGCTGGTGGCGCGGATAATCTTGAGCGGCGCAACTTCGTAATAGTGCATAGGATTTATTATACCCGACAGGAGGCAGCTGTGCAGAGAGGCTTGCCTCTGTATGTGCTGCTTTGGCTGGGTGGGGTATAAAAACGCGTACATCAACCTTGCTCGCCCTGCCCAAAGCTGGTATGATAAAAAGCAGACACGTGTGTCGTGTGGATGGTTGATGAGTCGCAGTTGCGAGAGACGAAACGCACAATCAATTGGTGGGTGGTCTTGCCAAATTACCATCAAAAAGTGTAGAATAAAAAGCAACAGTTGAGTAGAGATAACGGAAGCGAGAATTCGCTAAGGGAAGCATGTTAGAAACGTTTATTACATCACGGGTGCGGCGCAAAATCATTGTGGTCTATGCTAAGTATCCGGAGTTCCACACCCATGTCCGCGGCTTGGCGAAGTTGATCAAAGAAGACCCGGGCAATATCCAGCGCGAGCTGAAGAATCTCGAGAAGGCTGGTTTTTTGATGGCCGAAAAACAGGGTAATACCAAAATGTATTATACAAACAAGCAATATATTTTCTTCAAAGAATTGCAGAGCATGGTGATCAAATCCTCGCAGCAGCAAAAGGGCCAGCAAGCGGCGGATACTGTGCAGCTCTGATGAGTTTATTCGCACAGATATTAGCGGCGCGGAGCTTGCATGGAGTAGCCGCTGAGGAGTTTTTACACCCTGATTATGAAGCGAAGCCCGATCCATTCTTGCTCTCCCAGATGCAGACGGCGGTGGATCGCTTGGTGCAGGCGCACCAACGGCGCGAAACCATTGTGATTTATGGCGATTATGATATCGACGGCCTCAGTGCGACGGCACTGCTGCTTGATGCCTTTGCGAGCTTTGGCTTTGCCGCGGTGGAAGCCTTTATTCCTAATCGCTTCGTAGAGGGTTATGGTATGACTAAAGGTGCGGTGGACAAGGTGGCGGCGATGGGGGCGCAGCTCATCGTGACGGTGGACTGCGGCAGCCTCTGTCATGAGGAAATAGCCTATGCCAAGGAGCGCTACGACATCGACACAGTAGTGACCGACCACCACAATATTGCACCGACTCGCCCACCCGCCATCGCTACGGTTAATCCAAAGTACGATGACCACCGCTATCCCTTCCGTGACCTGTGCGGAGCTGGGGTGGCTTTTAAGCTTGTCCAGGCGCTGCAGACGGTGCTGCCGGGCTTGCCAGCTGGCTACGAGAAGTGGTTGCTGGACTTGGTAGCGCTGGGTACGGTGTGCGACATAGTGTCGCTACAGAATGAGAACCGCGCCAATGTGTACTGGGGGCTCGAGGTGCTGAAGAAGCAGCGCCGCCCTGGCCTCAAGGCACTGCTGGCGGTGGCTGGTGTGCAGCCAACCCAGATTACTGCTCGGACGCTCGGTTTTGGTCTTGGCCCGCGTATGAATGCGGCAGGACGATTGGCATCGGCTGAGTATGCCCTTGATATGCTGCGGGCGCGCGATGGTTTGGCGGCGCTTGAGGCGGCTCAGCAATTGGATCGCTTCAATACCGAGCGCAAAGCCATCCAACAGGCCATCTACGACGAAGCTTGCCAGCAGGCCGAGCGTTATGCTGCCGACCCTGTCCTCGTCGTGAGCCAGCAGGGATGGAACCATGGCGTGATTGGGATTGTGGCATCCAAGCTGGTAGAGGCGTATCACAAGCCAGTCTTTATCATTAGCGAGCGGGGCGAGACGGCAACGGGCAGTGCGCGCAGCTTTGGCGATTTTTCGGCTGAGCGAGCAGTGCGCGCTGCCGATGATGTCATTCTACGTGGCGGTGGTCATGCGGCAGCGGCTGGTGTGACGCTCGAGACGCGGCAGATTGCCGCCTTTCGCCAGCGAGTGAACGACTACTACCGCTCGCTCCATCTCTCCGACCAAACGCACTACCTCTTGCCTCAGGCTGATGTGGTGATTGATGATCTATCAGAGGTAACGGAGCAGCTGGTGGCCGACATTGCCCGCCTTGAGCCCTTTGGCAATGGCAACCCAGAGCCTGTTTTGCAGCTGCGCCGCGGCACCGTCTCGCAGCTGCGCCACATGGGCGGCGACGGGCAGCACATCAAGCTTACTGTGCAGGATGGGCAAGGCACAGCGCTGCAATTATTGGCCTTCAACGCACCACCGAACTTCGTACGCCAGCCGGGCGATGTTATTTCGGCTTGGTTCCAGCCAACTATCAACGACTGGCGTGGCATGCGCAGTGTAGAAGGGCGGCTGCTCCATGTAGAGCTGGTGGATGAGTAGCGTCGCATAGCTGGTAATACTTGATGTACAGAATGTATAAAGCCAAAGATTTTAATTATTCTAAAGCACACTCTTGTTTGAGGGTGTTTTTCTTGAGAGTTGGCGGTGAGGTTTTGAAGGCAGGGTAGCGTAGTTTGCAATAAAACCTCTCCCATTGCATAAATATATTGACAAATCGAGAGAGAGCAATATGGGTTCTTATCAATCATAACGATAGGAACACCACTCATGCACGAGCACATCACAGCATCGACACACGATGCCAAACCAGCTATATTACCACTAGAACTAACCCAGGAGACCGACGCAGTGCCACCCCTCTACCTCGATACCAGCGCACTCGATTTTAGCGCCATTACCGACACCTACACCAAAATTGCCGACCCGAGCAAAGCGGTGCGGCCGGAATTTGCGACCGAGCGGCAGGCCCTGACTACCAGCTTCGCACGGGCGGATGGCCAGCAGTATATCGAGGCGGAGAACATTGCCGAGGTGGGCGATGCCATTATCACTGGGCCAGAAGGCGAGCGCTATAGTATTTCGGCGGCAGATTTTGCCGCCTTGTATGAGCCGTTGCGTGGTGAGGACGGTACAGTGGTGCCTGGCGCGTACCTGCCGAAGAATCAGGTCAAGGCTATGCCCAACCCAACTGGCCGCGAGATCGTCATCGATGCACCCTGGGGCGGCCAGCAGCACGGCGAAGCAGATTGCTGGCTGGTGGAAAGCCAGGTCACTGGCGACCGCTACATCATTGAGGCGGCTGCCTTTACTCAGACGTATCGGCTGAGTGAGCGGTAGAGAAGGTGTGCTCATTTATCGCTAGGTGAGCCTATTATTAACAGGGGCCAATAGCGATTGGCTCCTTTGCCTAGTGTAGCGTTTTTAGTAATAACCGCTTGGTGGAGTTTGGCGCCGTGGGTCGTATAAATCAATATCGGAGTGGTAGCGGCGCTCAAGATCCTCCATACTCTCCCATGTACCGGGGGCCTCAAGCATAAGGGTGATGTCCCAGGTGAACATCGAAAGCGTCACCCGCGCACCGTTATTGAGATACCACTCGATGTGTGTCCACTCTTTGTCGCGCTGTATCTCTGTTCCTTCGCCATACCGCGCGTCGAGGGCTGTCTCGTATGCGTCGAAGGTGTTTGCTGGCAGCATATAATACTCACCACTAAAGTGCAGATCATCTCTATCGTCTTCATTGCCGCCTTCGAGCGAAGCAAGGGATAACCCGATAGATTGCGGATGATCACCACCTGGTACGCAGGTAATATTAGGGTATGTTGCCACTTGCGCGTCTAATTCTCTGTAAGATTGTGGCCACTTACTGGTCAAGTCAGTCACAGCTTGTAGCATCGTCTCAACGGATGCGGCGCGATATGTGTAGGGGTGTGGTAGAGTTGGTGTGTCGTCTGACATGGTGTTTCCTTGTTTTAGATTCCTTATCAGCCAGTGTAGCAAATGCTTCGATTTGCACCAACCCGATCATCTGTGCTATAGTAGGGGGCAAACAAACCATACCAACAGAACATCCACCACATAACCACGGGAGGTCCCATGGAAAAATTTGTTCGTCCGATAGACACGCGAGAATCAGAAGAAGTACTGCAGCCACTCGCTGCCACATTGTTGGAGAGTGCCCAGTGGCAGCAGCTGAATGGTATAGAGGATAAGCCCCCTGAAGTAGCTAAGCAGCTAGCAGCCGAGCAGGCCAAACGGGCAGAGCAGTTGGTGTTGTCGCTACGGAAGCATAGCTCTAGCGAAGACAGACAACGGATGACTAGCGAACAATTAACCAATCCAGAGAGTAGGTTGTATAAAGATGCGCGAGCGGCAATCTATATCCAAGAGGTTAATACTCAGACTCAGAAGAATAAAGGGTTGGCTGGAGCATCCAAATTACCTGTATCAGGAAAACTACCTGAGAGTGAGCAGCGTCGCTTGCTATTGCCTATTGAGTACGCTTTGCGGGCAGCGGAGACGACGATAAATAGAGAGTATAAGCAGCGTAAAGATGAAACGAATAGGTCGGCCGCAGGAATGGGCCGGGCGGCAGTGATAGTTACTGGTCCCACAAGCTCGTCAGACAAGAGCCAGTGGATTTTGGGGGCGTAAAATTACTAATAGGCAAGACGAAACCAGCTACAAAGGCTGGTTTTTAACTATTTGCATTGCTTCATTACACCAAAATACTTGAGAAAGTTAGTGGATGAGAGAGGGGATAGGCAGGAAGAATCTGAGCCAATAAACATGTTTCGCCATGCTAGTGATGCTGTTCTCAGCCAGAATATACCCATACTTCGCATCCTCGTATCACATCTCCACCTCTGTAATTATGCGCACAAATGTACTATGTTCCAAAATTAGACAAAATGGTTGTATAACTTTGGCAAGTACGTTACAATGGAGGCATGATGCAACAGGAAGGACCAAATCGCAATGAGTTTTGAGGCAAGTATTAGGCAACTGCGTGGCAATGCGGGGCTTTCGCAGCAGGCGGTGGCCGATGCAGTTGGGATTGCCCGCGCGACGTATATCAAGCTAGAGAATGGTGGCCGCGAGCCAAAGCTTGGCGAGCTGACGAAGATTAGCCAATACTACGAAGTTGGTGTGCAGGAATTGATTAGCGGCATTGCCATGACTGACACCGTTGCACAGCAGGCTCAGCACAGTCCGTGGCGGGTGGCGGACGATGCAGCACTGTATGTGGGCGATACACCAGCCGAATACCGTCACGATGATGCGCAGGGTGCCCAGCCTGCGGCTGCTCAGTCGCGCGATGCTATCCCGCGGCTCCACACGACTAAGCTGCGCCAGGTGCTGCTCTATACGCTGGGCAAGATTGGTGCGCGGCCCAATGTGGGCGAGGCGGTGCTGCATCGGCTGCTGTACTTTATCGATTTTGATTATTACGAGCGCACAGGCAAGAGCATTACTGGCCTGGCGTATCTGCACGAGACCTATGGGCCCGCGCCGGCTGCAGATTTGCAAGCTTTGGTCGATGAGATGCGGGCCCGCGATGAGCTGGATGTCATTGAGACGAAGCACTTTAGCCACAAGCAGCGCAAGTTCCTTCCGCTAAGGAATGCCGAGCTGAGCGAGCTCAGTGCCAACGAGATCAAGCACATCGATGCCGAGCTAGAGCGCCTAGGGAGCAAGAGCGCTGCTGAACTGAGCAACCTTGCCTACAAAGATGCGCCATGGGTGATTGCGAAATATGGACAGACGATTGATTACCGCGACACGTTTTATCGGACGGACGTTACCTCTGTAATCGAGTCAGATGATGATCTATAAGCAGGCAACAGAATTTTCGAGTGATCTCCAAACGCTGGCACAGCGCATTCCCACACTGCCAGCCGATATCGAGCGCGTTAAGCCGCGGCTGGTGCGTATCTTTGCTGAGCCAAGCGAGGCGGCGGTGGCGGATTTTCGCCAGCAGCTCTTTGCGTGTGGCAAGGCGGCCATTATACAGCAAACTGCTCAGTGCACAGTAGTGCAGCTCTGTCTCGATACCGACACAGCAGCCTATCGACGGGCGGTGTGGCTGGTGTTTGCGGTAGTGCGAGCACTGCCTCGTGATACACCACCGTCGCGGGCGGCTCGAGCTGCCCGCACGATTATCCTTATCGAGGTCTACGCCACCCCAGATAAAGCGCATGGGGACAAGCGGCGTATCAAGCGAATTATGAACAAGTTGGAGGAAGCATAATGTAGAGTAACAGGGTACTCACACTGGTCGAAAATAAGCTGCGTAGAAGAGAAGAGAGCCACGCATGGCTGATGGGGTTGACAAACAAGACGCGATTTGCTAGAGTAGTGTCCTTGGGTCTGGGGTATAGACAATACTACTCTTGTCCGGTCTACTGTCTTGTGACTGTGTGATACCACTGTTTTTTTGCGCTCCGCTTTCTACCGCTTATGCTTCCTCCGACCAAATACTCGCTCTAGGCTCCCAATATTAGAGCGAGTATTTGGGCTGAGGCATCCATACCTCTCGAGATGCGAGAGGCGCTCCATCGATGTGGTGCGCCGCGTAGTTACAAATAAAGCACCCGTCACAAACTATTCATAACAGTGTAGCATATTTGTTGCAATTTTGTGCAAAATAGGCAAATAAGTATCAGTCGCTAACGATACATACCACGCTTGCGATTTTGCAAAAATAGCACAAGACTAACGACAAAGGCGATGGCATATACGGTGATGAAGAAGGCATAAAGGCATAATGAGATAATTGCCTCATGAGAAGGAACATTCCAGAGGTTTGGTGCTATCACATAGGTTTGTTTGGTATAGCTTTCTCCAAGCACCCCGACTGTTGCGTGGGCAATTATCTCAAGTAGGTTAACAATGAGCATGCCACCAGTAACGAATAGACCCTGCGACATACTGCTATCACCCTCCGTTTGCTCTGGTGCAACAATGAGCAAAATCGGCAGTATGCCAAGGTTTACATAAATAATGTAGCTGTACGCAGCGCCAAGAATACCAAAAATAGTGGCAATGACGATGTACAACACCAACAGCGCAAATAATAGCCCGGCAGACACCCAGCGAATAACTGCACCAAATGATGAGCCAGTGCATGGCATGGCTGTAGGCGAATAAGCTGGTGGCATTGGCGCTGGCGCGCTTTGTAGCTGCTGAGATGGTTGTGGTGGGTATTGTCCGTATGGCTGTGGTGGTTGCTGTTGCTGGGGATATGGTTGCTGGACGTACGGCTGAGGCTGCTGAGGTTGCTGTGGGTATGGTGAGGAAGGTGTCATAGTAGATTGATTATAATACAGAGACAAGCGATGCGCCAGCAAAAATAGCCCAATAGCCCAGCCCTAGAGTATCTGTGCTAACACCAGAGTGGTGAGAGGGATGCAGTGTACTTGAGCGCTGGTTTTGTGGGTGGCACAGCAATTTGCACAACTTTGCGCGCGATAGAATTGCAAAAATTGTCGCATCTGCTATAATGAGGAGCGATATGGTACAAGTAACACGAAAAGACGAGCGCGAGGCGAATGAGAACATCATCCGTCGGTTTAACAGCCGAGTGTTGAAGAGCGGTGTGCTAGCAAAGGCACGGGCATCGATGCGATTTGCCAAGCCGATCAGCAAGACCGATCGCCGCAAGAAGGCGATTACCCGTCGTCAGCGCAAGGCTGACAAGATGGCTAAAGTTCGCCTGGGGATCCGCTAGGTGACGACGCTCAAGCAGCGTATCAAAGACGAAATGAAAGCCGCTTTGCTTAGCGGCGATCGTTTTGTTGGTGACACCTTGCGCAACCTTGGTGCTGCTATCCTTGATGAAGAGGTGAAGCAGGGCGTGCGCGAGACTGGCCTGGACGATGCTGCCGTCGAGCAGGTGATCGTTCGTGAAGTGAAGAAGCGGCGCGATGCCGCAGCAATCTATCGCACCAATGGTCGCCCCGAACTTGCTGAGCCCGAGGAGCGCGAGATGGCAGTGCTCCAGCACTATCTGCCGCAGCCACTGAGTGACGAAGAGCTGCAAGCGGTGGTAGCGCAGACGATTGCCGAGCTTGGGGCAGATAACCCGCGGATGACGGGCCAGGTGATCGGCGCCGTCAAGGCCAAGGTGGGTAACCGAGCTGACGGTGGGGCAATCGCTCAGCTAGTGCAGCGCGCCCTTGCCCCGTAGTTTTATGACACGAGCAATATTTTTCTTAATAATAACTATAACCACATAACAACAAGGAGGCACAGATGATTCTTTTGTTTGGCCCAACTGGTGCCGGTAAGAGTATGCAAGGGCAGATGCTGGCAGTACGCCAGGGGTGGAAGTGGCTTTCGACGGGTGAGATGCTGCGCCAGAGCACCGACCCCGCCGTGATTGCTACCCTCAAAGCAGGTGAGCTCGTGAGTGACAAGCTTACCTACCAGGTTTTCGACCACGCGGTGCAAGAGGCGTATCGCAAGCATTACCAAAACATTATTGTTGATGGATTTCCGCGCACCAAGGAGCAGGCCGCCTGGCTCGATGACCACCTGGCGCGCACTGGTGATAATATCGACCTGGTGGTGGTGCTGGAAGTACCGGAGCAGGAAATCATGCGCCGCTTGGCCAAACGCGGCCGGATGGAGGACACGCCTGAGACAATTGCGCGCCGCATGGCCATCTACCGCCAAAAGATGTACCCAGTGCTTGGTATCTTTGCTGAGGCTGGGGTGAAGATCATTCACCTCGACGGGACTGGCACCGCAGGCGAAGTGCACGACCGGATTTATGACGAGGTAATGCACGCATGGCCCAACTAATTACTGGCATCAAGACGCCCGAGCAACTCGAGGCAATGCGCGAAGGAGGTAAGCGCCTGGCGCAGATTTTTGCTGATATCCGTCAATTTGTTCATGCCGGGGTAAGCGAGAAGCAGATCGATGCCTTTACGGCAGAGCGGATTGCTGCCTATGGTGCTGAGCCAACCTACAAAACCTCAGAGGTGAATTTCCCTGGGGTGATTTGCATTAGCACGAACGAAGCGATCGTCCACGGCGTACCAAGCGATTATATCTTACAGCGGGGCGATGTCGTTAGTTTTGATCTCGTCATTACCTACCGCGGAATGAAGACAGATAGCGCCTTTACTATGGTGGTGGATGACGCACCCACTGGGGCTATTAAGCACCTACTCCACACTACTGAGCGCAGTCTCTATGCTGGCATTGACGCGATCAAAGGGCCAGTGCGTACTGGCGACATTGGCGCAGCGGTAGAAGCTGTGCTGCAAAAGGGCCGCCTTGGGATTATTCGCGAGCTGGTGGGGCACGGTGTGGGCCTCGAGATGCACATGCCGCCCGATGTGCCCAACTATGGCCGCAAAGGCACTGGCCCGCTGCTCCAGCCTGGCGATACCATTGCCATCGAGCCGATGGCTACCCTCGGTGGCAGTGCCATCTACAGTGATACTGCTGGCGATGGCTGGACAATTTACAGCCGCGACGGCAGCCTAGCCGCCCACTTCGAGCACACTGTCCTCATCACTGAGACAGGGGCGGAGATTATGACGAAGCTGTAGAGTGTTGCCTAGAGGAGGTTATTATCCTCTCTATCACCATTGCTGTAGATATAGTAAGAGAAACTCGCCGAGATACCAAATGGCGAGTTTTATAATTTCGTTTTTCTGCCTATATTGTACAAGACACAGCATAACCTGTATAATGGTACTATGCATGAAAATTCTCAATACGCAGTAGGAATAGATGTCGGGACGACGACGATTCGATGCGTGGTGGGGCATATGAATCCAGAGACAGGTACGCCGACGATTGTGGGCGTAGGGCAGGCACCGAACAGTGGTATGCGCAAGGGTATGGTGGTCAATCTCAGTGGCCCGGCCCGCACGATTGACGAAGCGCTGGGCGAGGCCGAGCGGATGAGTGGCTACGAAGTCAACAGCGCAACGGTGAGCGTCAATGGTGCGCACATCACCAGCACCCGCGCCACGGGGATGATTGCCGTGGGCACGATCGATCACGAGATTAATGATGATGATGTGGCACGCATCGAAGAAGTCGCTACCACGGGCAAAGTGCAGGCCAACCGTGAGATCCTCGAGGTTGTGCCGCATAGCTATACACTTGATGGCCAGGCGGGGATCAAAGACCCGCTGGGTATGACGGGTACGCGGCTGGAGATCGATGCCAATGTCGTCTCGGCTCTAGCACCCTATGTGGCGAATTTGCAAAAAGCGGTGGAGATGGCAACCGTCCACCCGCATGCCATTACACCAGCGGTGCTTGGAGCGGCCAAGGCTGTGCTAAATGAGCGGCAGATCGAGAGCGGCGTGGCAGTGGTTGACCTTGGTGGGGCAACGACCAGTGTGGCAGTCTTCGAAGAGGGGGACTTGCAGTACGTTGGCGTCATCCCAATGGGTAGTGTGAATGTCACGAACGACCTCGCTATTGGCCTCAAAACTGACCCCGATGTAGCGGAGCTGGTCAAGGTCAAGCACGCTGCGGCTGGCGTCAAGGCAAGCGATGCGGTGGCTAAGGTGCGGCGCGATAAGGAGTCGTACGAGTTTGCTACGGAGGAGATTGATGAGATTGTTGATGCTCGCCTGGAGGAGATTTTCGAGGCGGTGCAGAAGGAGCTCAAGAAGGCCGGCCGCGCTGGCAAACTGCCCAGTGGTGTTGTGCTGACTGGTGGCATGGCTCAGATGCGTGGCATGGCGAGCTATGCTAGGGAACAGCTGGGCGTGGCCGCTCGGGTAGGCCGACCAACTGGCTTTACGAGCGGGGTGGCCGACCAGATAGAAAAACCGCAGTTCGCCACCGCGGTGGGCTTGATGCTCGCCGATAGCGAAGGTGGCCACCAGCCTGCCCAGGCTTACACCAACAGTGGTACAGCGCACGCCAAGGGTGCACTGAGCTGGCTTCGTCGGCTGCTGGGAGGGCTCAAGGCCTAGAATCATACCGATGAGGATGATATACTAAATGGTAATGGTAAAGTTGATAGTTGCACAAGGGGAGAAACGTGAATGCCGGAAGTAAAACCAAGCGAGATCCAAACCTTTGCTAGTATCAAAGTCGTTGGCGTCGGTGGCGCTGGTGGGTCTGCTGTTAATCGAATGAAAGACGCCGGCCTGGCTGGCGTGCAGTTCATTGCAATGAACACTGATGCGCAGGCGCTGCATAATTCGCAAGCAGATATTAAGATTCATCTCGGGCACAACACCACCAATGGTCTTGGCGCTGGTGCTGACCCCAGTGTGGGTGAGGCTGCGGCCCGTGAGTCACTCGACGAGATTCGTCAGGCGCTTGAGGGGGCAGATATGATCTTCGTGACGATTGGTGCTGGTGGTGGCACAGGCTCGGGGGCTGGCCACGTGGTAGCAGAAGTGGCGCGTGACCTTGGCATCCTCTGTGTGGGGGTGGCCACCAAGCCCTTTACCTTTGAGGGCGAGAAGCGGCGCATCAATGCCGAGTGGGCTATCAAGCAGTTGGGACGGCAAGTCGATACGCTCATTACTATCCCCAACGATCGCTTACTCGATACGATCGATCGCCGGACGCCACTACTTGAGACCTTTAAGATTGCCGATGATGTGCTGCGCCAGGGTGTGCAGGGGATATCGGAGCTGATTACTGAGCATGGATTGATTAACCTCGACTTTGCTGATGTCAAGGCAATTATGAGCAGTGCTGGTAGTGCACTGATGGGGATCGGCCGGGCGAGTGGCGAAGACCGAGCTCAGATGGCAGCCCAGCAGGCAATTGATTCGCCACTGATTGAGGTGTCGATCAACGGTGCTAAGGGTGTACTCTTCAATGTGACGGGTGGCTACGATATGAGTATGGCCGAGATCCAAGAAGCGGCTGAGATTATCACTGGTGCGGTGTCGTCCGATGCCAACATTATCTTTGGTGCGACGCTCAAGCCCGAGCTGGAGGATGAGTTGATTATTACCGTTATCGCGACTGGCTTTGACAGTGATTCGTTCTTTGATGACGACGAGCCAAGCGATGCCGAAGATGACGAAGAAGTGGCCGAGACGGTTGACGAAGCGGTCGATAGTGTCGATATGGCCATCGACCCCGAGGCGGCTGCTCACTTTGCCCAGGAGAATGAGACGAACATTTGGGATCAATCGATGGATGACGATGAGGATGATACCCCAGCCTTCTTGCGCCGACGCCGCAAAAAGGAGGCGGACGCGTGACGACCCACCGCGACAAGATTGGCAACAGCCGTGTGTTAGAATCGCGTGAGTCGGCCGATGGCGTGACGATTCGTCGCCGCCGCGAGACTCCTGATGGCCACCGCTTTACTACCTATGAGCGGATCGAATACCCAACGATTGCAGTGCTCAAGCGAACGGGCTCGCGCGAGCTCTTTGATCGGGCTAAGCTGCGCGCTTCGGTGCGCCGCTCGGTCGGTAAGTTCTTCAAATCCGAGCTAGAACTGGAGGCAATTATTGATGCAGTGGAGGATCGGATCCACGATGCGGGCGAGAATGAGATTGAGTCACGCGTGATTGGTGGCTTTGTGCTCGATGAGCTCGCAGCGCGTAATGAGGTGGCGTATGTGCGCTTTGCGAGCGTGTTTTATAAATTTAAGACGCTGGACGATTTCGTTAAGATATTAGAGCAGCGTCGGAGTGCTAAACAGCAAGAAAAACAGAGGTAGAACTTATGCGCGTCCTTATCATCTACCGGACAGAAAGCGACTATGCGCGCCGTGTCTTCGATTATCTGCGTGACTTTAGCCGGCGTACAGGTCATGCCATTGAGGAATTTGACCCAGATACACGTGAGGGGCAATCACTCTGCCGCACGTACGACATTGTGGAGTACCCCACTATCCTTGCCTTGGCGGATAATGGGCAGGTGCTGGGCATGTGGCGCGGTTTGCCGCTGCCAACCATCGATGAAGTGGGGTACTATGCCTGCTAAAACGCCCGAAGTACATACCATGACCACTACTACTATAGCGGACGACGCGAGCCATACGCCATGGCTACGTCGCCCTGGCACGGCGGCGTTATTGGCAGCAGCTTTGGGCGGTGGCCTGGGGCTACTGGCATCTTTTGTTCTTTCACTCGAGGCACTGCATTTGGCGCAGCACCCGGGTGGGGCACTTAATTGCGACGTCAATGCCGTGCTGAGCTGCTCCACAGTAGCGCAGCATTGGTCGGCGACGGTGTTTGGCTTCCCCAACAGTTTCGTTGGTATGATGACCATGCCAGTGATGATAACGGTAGTGGTAGCACTGCTGGCTGGGGCTCGCCTGCCGCGCTGGTTTGTGCGGAGTGCCTGGGGCGGTGCTGTGCTGGGGATGATTTTTGCCCTGTGGATGTTTTACATGAGTTTCGTCGTTATCCGCGTGCTGTGCCCGTGGTGCTTGACGCTCGATGTGGGGATGCTGCTGATTTTCTTTGGGATGACGCGCTACTGCATTGAGGCCGGGGTGATTGGTGGCGCGCGCACCAAGCGCTTTGCTCGCCATGGCTACGATGTGCTGTGCGGCGTGAGTGTGCTGGTGCTGGCGGTGGCGCTGATTATTGTCAAGTTTGGCGCGGAGCTGCTCTAGACAGAGTCGTTTTTTGCACAGTGAGATTGTCGAGCTTGTCAGGATTGGCAAGCTTTTTAAAATGAACGGAATGTTATAATATTCATCACGTTTTTTGTGTCTATTGGTGTAATGGTGAGTATTTTCTCGCACCAGGGAGGCTGTGGTATGGTGCTAGCCACCGCTCTATTGACGCAAGTGAGGCGCTCATTAGTTTGTGCTGTGTGCTTGGTGTTATAGAAAAATAATGTGCAAAATAATGTATGCTGAATTTTAACATAGCTATGAAGCTACCCGCTGTGATACTTAAGAAAGACATGCTATATACAGGTCTTTACCATGCAGTGCAGCTCAAATAGATAATACGGTAGAAGAATAGGTGTCGTCTAGTAGCGAGCCTGCGTGTATGAATATAACTAGCGTTTCGTTCATTATGCATTATTGATAGTGAATGTATTGGCAGGCTTATGTGCATCATAAATTTGCTAGCGCATATGAGGATAGTATGCTAATGCTGCTGTGCTGTAGTAGATGTATTTTGTCTGAATAGCAACCGCAACATATTCAGCAGAAGGTGATTGGTGCGTTTTGCTAAGTGGTGTAGGATTGAATGAGGGAGATGCTGCGTTCAGCTTGGCGAAGGTGTGAGATTGGCAGAGTGGTGCGAGTAAGCTTGATTTTTGTGAGCCAATCGCTAGGCGTTTTTTGCAAAAAAATAATTTGACATGCGAAGGAGCAAAATGGCTGCTGCACAAAACGAGCAAACTGTATGGATTCCATTGTGCTCATGATATGTTGTGTATGGCAGCAAGGAGCCGTTGCAGCTATAACGTGGGTGTGTGGTGTGTCACTGCTTGGGGTGGTAGCGAAGATTTTTTGCAAAGTGGGTGAGTGAGGTGTGGTGTAATGATAAAAATATGATACGGCTTTTGGCTTGGTGAAGGTAGATGAGTATTGGTTGCTATTTACCGCAGAAAATTTTGTTGCAGCGTGAGCGCGAGGGGCGAAGTAATAAGCAAAGATAATGCAATAGCGCAGTGCCTAACAGCAGGCATTTTTGTGAATAAAAATGACTTATTAAAAAAAATCATTTTGGTTGCATATTGAAAGCAACAAGCCGAACGCGAAAGCTGCAGCACATACAAGACAAAGCACGCGCCAATGCCGCACAACACAGCATCTGGGTGCGGATACTATGCGAAGTAACAAGGAGGTGTGATGGCTGGTGACACACTTATGTTTTTTAAAAAAATCTATGCGGTGCTCGTAGTTAGCTACTTACTACATCGACTATGCTAAAGCTGTTTGCATCTATTTTTGCCCACCATTGAGCACAGAATATATACGCTTTTTTGCAATGAGAAAAACATAGTAAAGCGGTATATAGAAATGATTAGCTTATAGCGAAGTATTGTGCAGTGCGGCAGGCTGAGCGCTCTATATTTTGCGCTGAGCGAAAATGCGGAATAATTAAAAATGCGCAAGCTGTACAAAACAAGCAATATGCAAAATATAATGTACAAAGAATTCGAGCAGAATGACTGCACAGAAAAGTGGCTGCATGCCAAGCAGGCACAGTTAGCGGCACTCATGCACATTGCACACCGTATCGCTTACTGAACGTGCGGAATAGCCCACGATAGGGCGCTGTGATGCGCCAAAGCGCTGAGGAAGGGAAATAAGCGAGATTGTGCCTACTAAGCACTAGACGAGGGATCCACAGCCTCTCAGGAGGCATAAAGGGGCTTTGACTGGATTAGCTGATGTAGATAAGCCTACGCGCAGATATGGTGTGTAGAGCACAACATAGCTATGTTGTAAAAATAGAGTAGTGTGAGGAGAGTAAATTGAGATTGTGTTGTATAAAATACAGGATATCATTGGTGGCGCGAGGTGACGAATAAGGTGTGATATATACAACAGTTACCTTCAGATGCACGCGCTCTATATGTGTATAAAAAACAACATACATAACCACAACGAAACAAATTCGAAAACAGAGACGGTAGAGCGATAATCTGACAACGTTGTGGGTAATAATGAATATTGTATATATAACAACGATTGATTTGGTGACACCAAAAGAGAAATAACAGGGGTAAATGAGGCAATGTTGTTATAGTTATAACGTTTATATAATTATGGATAGGAGAGGATGGTGTCTCTTTGCGAAGCATGGGTTGGCATATAGTAAGGACTTTTGGGTAGCGCTTCACCAGTGTATTAGCAGCTTTGCGGTGGTGGTTGGGACAGAGGTGGTCTTATTGTGTGCTACCTATAATAATGGTATGCTAGCGATATGAAGAACAATACAATTTTACGGATTGGTGCTGGCGCCGCGTTTGTGGCGCTGGGTGGAATATTATTAAGCGAGAGCTTTGGCGTGCAGTTTCATTACTGGCGGGAGTTTTGGTATGGTTTGTGTGCGCTTGGATTTATCATGGTTGGTGTGCTCACGCTGCGCAATCGCAATTGGCTGTGGGGAGCGCTTTGGGTAGCGATTGGTCTAACAATCGGAGCAAATGCATTTTTGCATAACAACGTTAATATTTGGCGGATGTTTTGGCCGCTGGTGCTGATCGCGATTGGCCTGACGATTATTTTTAATTTGTCGGAGCGCCAGCGTCGCATCGCAAAACAATCGTCGGACGATAATATGGTTGCCTCCTTCTCTGGCAACACGCGCAAGATAAAAGGCGAATTTGCAGGTAACTCTCTCTCGGCGGCGTTTGGTCAAGTGGACCTCGACTTGCGCCAAGCCAAGATAGAGGATGGTGCGGTGATCGATATTTTTGTTGTGTGTGGTGGCATTAATATTATTTTTCCAGACAACGTCATCGTCAAGACGCAGGTCAATAGTATCTTTGGCGGGGTAGAGGACAAAACCAACGCTGTCAAGAGTGCAAAAAAGACTGTCTATATTCGCGGCGACTGCGTCCTTGGTGGGCTCGAAATTAAATAATTAGAAAAACAATAATTCGCTACAACACGCTTCTTGATAACAACGAGAAGCGTGTTTGTTTTTGTGTCGAAATATGCAGGTAGTGGAGTACGAATGAAGCTGGTACGATAGTATGCTGCCAGATTTTTCAACTTCGTACTTGGCTGAGGAACTTTGCTAACGCTACTGGCAACGAGCCACATGGTTGTTGTATACAATTGATAAAAATTTTCGTTGCAGTATTACTATCGTCAAATATTAATTGTAGTATTGCAATGTGAGAGTGGTTTCGTAACATACGTCAGCGTTTTTTGATTTTTGTGTACACTAATCGGCAAGGGCTGCGATAGCTTTGCGGTATTTGCACATGATGGATTACTATGCCTCGCTAGTAATAATAAATGTGCGCGACAGCAACGCACACAAAAATGTACTACTTACAAAAATAGTGTGCAGAGTCTTATGGTTTGCTAATTCATTTGCCCTTCTTGCAAACTAAATAAGATGAGCATAATGCGAAAAGCATTCAAATTTTATACAAGCATGTCCTGCAAGTCTACCTTAGCTGCGGCACATACACAAAGTATAAAAATGTGATGGTAAGATTTTTGCGCAGGGTATGCTTTGAGGTGGGTGAGCCAGAGCGCCGCGAATGCCAGTATGTTGTGCCAAGCATTCTTGCTATACTAAAATTATGAACCGTTGCTCCTGGGCTGAATCTGGCGACACCGAGCGCACCTACCACGACACCGAGTGGGGTGTGCCGCTATATGATGACCAGAAATTATTTGAGTTGCTCTGTCTGGAGGGTGCACAGGCTGGCCTGAGCTGGAGTACGATTCTGGCTAAGCGAGTGGGCTACCAACAGGCCTTTTACCAATTTGAAATCACAAAAGTAGCCGCCATGACGGATGCGGAGCTGGAGGCGCTCACCCAGGACGCACGCATCGTCCGCAACCGGCGCAAAATTTATGCAACGCGCAGCAATGCCCAGGCGGCGCTGCGGGCCGCTCGTCAGCACGGCAGTTTGCAGGCGTACTTATGGGGTCTGGCGGGTGGCGCGCCCGTGCAGAACCGCTGGCATAGTGTGCAGGATGTACCTGCCGATACGACTACCTCCCGGGCAATGAGTACGCAGCTCAAGCGGGATGGCTTTGCTTTCGTCGGCCCAACGACGTGCTATGCCTTTATGCAGGCCGCGGGGATGGTGAATGACCACGTGGTGGGGTGCTTTCGATATGAAGAGTGCGCGGCGCTGGGCATTCACCCTGCATGAGAGTAAAAAGATATATGTAGTTCGATTGATTGGGCTATATCTTGAGATGTAAGTACTTTTGGTTTTGCGGCTAGTGCGCTACAATAGACCCAGAGGCATTTTTGCGCAGCTTATTGTGTGCAAAGTGAGCGGTTATCAGCCGCGAAGCCTGCGGGAAGAAATTGCTTTGTTATTTTCATGGCGAGCTGTGAATCTAAGGAGCCAAGAATAGACCCCGCCGCGATTCACTGCGACAAAGTGACAATCAAGTGCTAAAAGAACCAGACGGCACGTCCTGGGCCTGTGCAACCAGCCCCGAGGCTCCGGCTAGAATCACTTCTTTTGGAATCGAGATGGTACCGTCCGCGCGAATACCCAGCGGATTCTCGAAGCCCAGAAGAGGTGATCTTTAATTATATAAGGAGTAGCCATGCCATTGCCAGCCTACAAGCTAGCCTTGCAGTGTACCATTGCGAAATACACGCGGCAGGTTACATAGAGCTATGAAGGAAAGAGAATGAGCACTATACCGCAGAATAATCATGTGACGAGCTTTGCAATCGATCGGGAATATAATTACATTATGTATGATATGACTGACATGATTCGCGCTATGAATTTTCCGCGGGAGATTGCAGGCTTGCTTCTAAAGACTGATGAATTTCATCTGTCACTGTTTGAGGTACTTGGTGAGTATGGGGTGGATGAGGCTGGCTATGAGCAGCTTGAGCAGCTCTCGCGCACGGCTGGTGCAGCGATGACGACAAAGCCAGAATTGACGGGTGAGTTCTGTAAATTGGTCGACAATGCAAAGGGTCGCGAGACAATTATTGCACTTGCCCAGTGGGGCGAGCTCGAAGCGTGGCGCGATGCAATTCGTGAACTGATACCTCAGGCAGAATTCATTATTCCACATGTCACGTTATATACTAACCGTAATGGCGCAATTGGCTATAGCGACAGAGACACGTATCGAGCCCAGCCGCTTGATGCAGCAATAAAAGTAACGCTCTACTCTGTATACCAAAAGCGAAAAGAAGTGGAGCACAACCATGCATGAACATTGGCAGCCGCCGCACACCCACGAGAAAGCACTTGCCTGTATTGCAGTAGCTCTGCCAGGCAGCGAGCAGTTTGCGTTACTCAAGCAAGATATGGGCATTTCTGATCGCTATGAAGCAACGCTTGCAGAGCTGGCTATGCAGGGCAAGGCGGTGGTGTTTGCTGCAGTGGCGGACGGCCGTTATGTAGGACGGGTGACACTGCGGCATGATTGGACTGAGCGACCAGAGATTGATGAGCCATCAGTGAGGATTGAAGATGAATACCCTGGCCTGCCACAGATTAACGCACTTGAGGTGGCAGAGCAGTATCGTGGCCGCGGCATTGCCTCGCAGTTACTCGCTGCAGCGGAGGATGAAGCGTGCCAGCAGGGGTTTGACCAAGTTGGCTTGGCGGTAGACATCACCAACAAGAGGGCGATGGGTATCTACGAGAAGCGTGGCTATAGGTATCGATTGGTGGCAGACGGGCCAACCTTCACCAGCGTGTACCATCGAACAGATGGTACTGATGAAGCTGGCGAGTATTATTTGATGACAAAGCAAGTGCGAGGTAAGGGATGATGCAACCTGGGCGAATCCTTATCTATGGTGACTCGAACGTCTGGGGCGACAAGGGTTTTGGCGAGAATGGTGCTCTATTGGGGCGCTATGCTGCCAAACAGCAATGGCCGAATATCCTCCAGCAATTGCTCGGTGATGAGTATGACATCATCCAAGCAGGGCTGTGTGGACGGACAGCAGGGGAGTATGCAGAGCAACCGCCATATCTTGGTGGCAAGATTGGTTACGAAATAGCACTGCGAGAGGCTAGCCCGGTGAGCGGGGTGATCATCGCGCTTGGTGTGAATGATGCACAAAACGAAAGCGCTTCTGGCGAGCAAATCGTGGCTGATTTACAGTGGTATAGCGCCTATACCCAGGCCTATGCAGCTGATAGCGAGAATGACATGGCTAGTGGTGGCAGCGTGTGGTACATTGCACCTGCTATTGCGCCGGTTCAGCGCTATAAGCCGCTTGCTAGCAAGCTACATTGCATCAACGAAAAGCTACGTACTGCTCATACAACCATTAGCAATCCACTTGATGACCATGACGACTATGCGCCTGATGGCATCCATTTCTCACTGCAAGGGCATCAGCGAATAGCGCAGGCAATGTATAAGGCTATAAAGGAGGGTGTAGCGAGATGAATCGACAGTATATAGCAGAACAATCACCACAGGTACGCGTTGGTGTGGGTGTCTTTATCTTGCGCGATGGAAAGTTCTTAATGCAGCAACGACAGGGGTCGCATGGTGCTGATACATGGAGTGTCCCTGGTGGCCATATCGAATATGGCGAAACACCTGAGGAGGCAGCGATCCGTGAAGTACGCGAAGAGACAGGCTGTGAAATTGCTAATGTGCGCTTTGCTGCTGTCACGAATGATATCTTTGCTGATGACCACAAGCACTATGTGACGTGGTGGCTGACGAGCGATTGGCAGTGTGGCGAACCTTCTATTACCGAACCAGATAAATGTAAAGAACAGCGCTGGGTAGACTTTGACACGCTGCCGCAACCGTTGTTTTTGCCCTGGCAGCAACTGCAGCACAGCGAATTTATAACGCAGATTCGATGCGCAGTATCACAAAGTAGGCAAGGAGGAAATGTATGACAAAAATAACTTATTTCGTCCATGGTACGACGACGGATAATGAAACTGGCAAGGCGACTGGCTGGTTGCCTGGTGAGTTGTCAGCAGTGGGGATTCAGCAAGCGCAGGCGCTGCCAGAGCAAGCGGCTGATACTAGCTTTACTGTGGTATTTTGCTCGGATCTTGGTCGAGCGATCGACTCAGCCCGGCTTGCCTTTGGCGTGACGCATCAGATTGTTATTGATAAACGGCTGCGCGAAGCGAATTATGGTGATAATAATGGCACGGATGGGGCCTTTAAGGCTAGTCTGCTTCCCTTTGTCGATACACCATTTCCGCACGGCGAGAGCTACCGCGATGTAGAGGAGCGCATGCGCGACTTTGTGGCGATGCTGCAGCGCGACTATGCTGGCCAGCACATTGCCATCGTGGCGCACGAAGCACCGCAGCTTGCGCTGGACGTTATTCTTGGTGGCAAGACCTGGCCAGAGGCAATAGCAACCAACTGGCGCGAAGTTGGCTCATGGCAGCCCGGGTGGGTGTATGATGCAGAGGTAATAGAGAGGCCGAATGAATAGTACATCACAAGGTGTTTACCTAGCGGCCAATGACAGGGAGAAGATGTGCGCAACCTCTCTTACGCAGCTTCGCTTCGCCCTTGCCGCTAGCTGGACTGCGCGGACGGCCTCCCCGCTGGTGGCCTGGACGCCACACAACCCAAGCAGCGGGCAGTGTGCTGTCTCGGCTCTGGTGCTGCAGGATTACTGTGGTGGTAAGATTTGCCGCTGCGTGGTGGCGGGCACACCGCATTATTTCAACCGCATTGATGATCAGGTGGTGGATAGCACGGCCGCGCAGTTTGGCGCGGTAGCGATTGATTACGATACCTCTACCGTGCGCAACCGCCAACGGATTCTTCGTCACGCCGACACCCGCCGGCGGTACGAGCTACTGAAGGGGCGGGTGGAGCGGTTTTTGGTTGAGTTGGATGCGGTGGCTCAAGCAATTGGGCGCGTCGATTACGGCCATATGGGCAAGGCTTGCTTGCGCGACCAGACTATATGGTTTGGTAATACGAATAGTATCGTTATCGTTGGTGAGGCCCCAGCCCGAACTGGTTGGGTAAGAAGTGGCATTGCCTGGCATAATACAGCGGGAAAACTGCTGCCAAGTGGTGTCATCATGCAAAAGTTGCTAGCTATCCTTGGCAAGGAGCTATTGGCAGTTACGTTTACAGAGGCAATCAAGTGCTTTCCGTCCGATCGCCGTTATCTTAAGGATCTAGCCGCTCTCTATAGGCCAACGCTTACACAGCAGTTGCGCATACTAAATCCAAAACTCATCCTGACGATGGGGACTATTCCAACCCAGGCACTGATTGAGGAGCCGTTCCGCCGGCTGAGCGACGTTGTTGGTAAACGGTACGCCATGGGCGGGAGCGTAGTTATACCGATTTTCCACCCGTCACCAATATCGCCGCGTGGATATAAAGACAATATTCCAATTTTTGAATCAATACGTGAATATTACAGAGGTGCAATATGATATACATACGGCAATCTGGTTAAGACTTAATGCAATTGAATAAGCAGTATAAGATAAATCAAGGAGGAAACCAATGAAATTCACACATGGTACACGCCGCCGGGCGGCAGAATACGAGAAGGACTGGGTGCAGCGCTGGAAGGACGACCAGACGTTTGAAAAGTCAGTGGCGCAGCGGCCGGCGGATGATGCTTATGTCTTTTATGATGGGCCGCCGTTTATCACTGGGGTGCCACATCATGGGACACTGCTTAGCAGTATTGTGAAGGATGCGGTGCCGCGCTACTGGACGATGAAAGGCAAGCGCGTGGAGCGCCGCTGGGGGTGGGACTGCCATGGGCTGCCAGCAGAGAATTTTGTCGAAAAGCAGCTGAATATTACCGACCGGCGGCAGATTGTGACGTGCCCGGGCCAGCCAGCACCGCTGGATAAAGACGGTCAGCCACTGCCAACCATCAGTCTGGAAAAATACATCACCAAGGCGCGCGAGAGTATGGTAGCGAATAGCGAAACGTGGCAGGGCGTGATCGACCGCATCGGCCGGTGGGTGGACTTTGAGGGCGCCTACCGCACTATGGACAAGGACTTTATGGAGAGTGTCTGGTGGGCCTTCAAGCAGTTGTATGAGGCGGGCAAAATCTACGAAGGCGAAAAAGTGCTGATGTACGACACCAAGTTTGCCACTCCTGTGAGCAAGGCCGAAGTGACCATGGACAACGACGCCTACCAGACAGTGACCGACCCGAGTGTGTATGTGAAGTTTCGGTTGGCTGACGATGATGCTGCTGTCCTCGCCTGGACGACCACCCCATGGACACTGCCGGCCAACCTGATGCTGGCGGTCAACCCAGAGATGACGTATTGCGAGGTAAAGGTGCCAAAGGGTACGAAAAATGTGTTCTTGCTCTCGGGTAAGCATGCCTACGCATCGCGTGAGTACTATCCACAACTAAAGCAGCAGCTTGAGCAACAGGGGTATACAGTAACGATCATTGACCACATTAACCCTGACAGCCCAGACTTAACAGAAAATGTAGAGCAGTTGGCGCAATACGACTTTACTTATGCGCATGTGGTGACGCATTCGCTGGGTGCAGCAACGTTCTTGAAATATTTGCAGGATGCTAATGTGACGGTTGCATCGCTGACGATGATCGCGCCAGCATGTGGTGTGTCAAACAGCAGTGATGAGCAATGGAAGCAAGAATCGGGCTATGTTGGCCTTGTGGTTGATCTTGCTCAGGTGCGACGGAAGATTGATCAGCGGCCAACCATTGTCTATTCGGACGATGCTGAGGTGCTTAACCAAGGCTTTGCGCAGCTTGGCACAGAGCTTGACGCAGTGATGCAACATGAACCCGGCAAGGGGCACTTCTTTGCGGCGGAGAAGGGCTTGGCACCAGAGATTACACTGCCGCTAAGCGAAAAGCTCATTATCGCCGAGGAAGCCCTTGAGCGCACCTTGCAGGACGACAAGCACCAGCCGCTGGATTACGACGTATTGCGGAAATTCCCCGGTAGCGAATTGGTGGGCAAGAAATACCAGCCGCTCGATACCGGCTCGACTTGGCCAGAAAATGACAAGATCCACACCATTTACGCGGCGGATTTCGTGTCACACGAGTCGGGTACGGGCATCGTGCACATTGCGCCGGCCTATGGTGAGGACGACTTTGAGCTGGCCAAGCGCCACGGCATTAGCGCCTTCCACGTCATCGATGATAACGGCTACTACACCGATACCAATTACAAAGGCCTAGAGGTGTGGGACAACAACAAGTTCATCGCCAAAGACCTGAAGGAAAAGGGCGCGGTGTGGAAGATTGAGTACATTCGCCACGAATACCCGTTTAACCCGCGCAGCAAGCAGCGCATCATGTACCGGGCGATTCCTAGCTGGTTCTTTGATATTCAGGGGCAAAAGCCGCTGATGCTGGAGCAGAACGAGTATATCAATTGGTTCCCGCACCACCTCAAGCACGGCCGTTTTGCCAAAAATATCGAACAAGCACCAGACTGGAATCTGAGCCGTGACCGCTTCTGGGCGACGGCTATGCCGGTGTGGAAGGGCGACCGCGGTACGGTGAGGGTGGTTGGCTCGTACGCGGAGCTGAAGGAATTGAGCGGCGTGGAGCTGGATGATTACCACCGCCCGTGGGTGGATGATATCACCTTTACGATTGACGGTGAAACGTTTACCCGCATTGATAAGGTACTGGACTGTTGGTTTGAGAGCGGTAGTATGCCGTTTGCGCAGCTGCATTATCCGTTTGAAAACCAGGCCAAGTTTGAGCAGAATTACCCGGCGGATTTCATCGTTGAGTACATCGGTCAGGTGCGAGCGTGGTTCTACTACGTGCACGCTGTCAACGCTGCCTTGGCCGAGATCGGTGCCTTTGGCCAGGCTGGCGCGCAGCACAAAAACGCCTACAGTAACGTCATCACCACTGGTGTGGTGGCGGGCAATGATGGCCGCAAGATGAGTAAGTCGCTTGGTAACTTTACCGACCCGAACGAGCTGATGGATAAGTTTAGTGCGGATAGTTTGCGCTTCTTGCTGCTGAGCAGCCCGCTGCTCAACGGCGAAGACTTTGCGCTGCACGATAAGGATGTGGGTGATGTGGCGCGTAAGCTGGCGATGATTTGGAATATGTATGATTTCTTTACGATGTATGCGGAAGTCGATGGTTGGGAGTTTGACGGTGAGCTGATTGACCCACTGAGTGGCAAGCCGGTTTGTACGTCCCTATCATCCACCGAAACGGCTTCCGCGCACCGGGAATCTCGCTCATCAACCACAGGTGATACTGCGGAACTCGCTGCGCTCAAACAGTCCTCGTATCTGCCTGATGTTGATAACCTCAATTCTCGGGCGCGTGCAGATGTCTCGGAAGATGAAGCGACAATTGGCGCCGTGACCAACCCCCTCGACATCTGGATCATCAGCCGCTTGCACGAGCTGGTGGCGGAGGTCGAGAAGCAGATGGATGCCTATAACATCCCTGATGCACTCAGCCCAATTTTGCCATTCCTCGATGACGCATCCAACTGGTACGTGCGCCGCAGTCGCCGTCGCTTTTGGAAGTCGGAAGATGATGGCGACAAGAGCGACGCCTACCGTACGCTGCACTATGTGCTGGTGCGCCTTGGCTATCTGTTGGCACCGTTTACGCCGTTCTTGGCTGAGGAGTTGTACCATAACCTGACGGGTGATAACGAGTCGATTCACTTGAAGGATTGGCTGCCAGCTGGTGAGGTAAATGAGCAGGTGCTGGCTGATATGGCTCGCACGCGTGAGCTGATCAACAACGGACTAAGCTTGCGTATGCAGAAAGATGAGAAACAGGAGTCGGTAAAGGTACGCCAACCTTTGCAAGAGTTTGTATATCCAGGGGGTCAGTTAGCTACATACTATGAGAGCATTATTGCTGAGGAGTTAAATGTGAAAAATGTCATTAATTCTCCTGTGGCAGCTGGTTATGGAGCATCTGGGCTAGTTGAAGGTTTAGTATTTCTTCCGTTTGGTGGTAGCAGTATTGCGCTTAATAAAACCATCACCCCTGAGCTCAAACGCGAAGGTTTGATGCGTGAAGTCATTCGCCACGTGCAGAGTGCGCGCAAGAAGGCTGGGCTGCAGGTGGATGATCGGATCGTGCTGCACCTGACGGTCGGGGCTGAGCCCGCCAGTGCCAGCCAGCCGGCAGCGCCAAGCCAGGCGCAACCAGCTAGTGACGCAGCCGCGCAGCTGCGCCAAGCCCTGGCCGAGCACGCCGACACAATCGCCAGCGAAACCCTCGCCACAATGGCGCCCCAGCACCTGGCTGATGCACTCTACCACACCACGGCCATGGTAGATGGCGCTGAGTTGCAGATTAGCCTCGCCAAAGCATAGGACTACAAGGAACAACATGCTCAGCTCGAGTGGCGCACCCCAGTCGTGAGACGCCACTCGAGCTTGGTGGCTGGCAATATTTGAGTTTCTATAGCTATACTCATCTCTTGCGCCAGCCTAGCATGCTCACCGAGTAAGAAAACATCGAGAGGCCAGCCACGAAACAAGTAGAAGCGCTCGTTTTATCAACATATCCGACGCAGTCAATGTGTGAGGCTGGCTACCAGTAGGAAGTATTAAAAGCCAGCCCCTCGCTCGATCGCTTCCTCTCACGTTAGCTCTCACCCCTGTTATTCTTCTCCAAAATATTAAAAAAGTACAGAGCGGCAATCGCTGCAATAAGGCTATAAGCCGACACAATAATTGACGATCATGACCAAACCACCCATCACACCTACCCCCTCACTACGCCAACGCCTGGCAGGGCTGTGGCTAGTGGTGCGGATTATTTGGCGGGAGGCACCTCTAACGATTGCCGTCCAAGCGGTGGGAGCGGTGCTGTCGGCGGTGCTGCCACTGGCCACGGCCTACTACGCCGCTCTTGCGACAACGGCTTTGGCCGAGGCATATGCGACAGGTGGGCAGCCGCAGCAACTCCTCGTTTATGTCGTGATGACTGTGGTGTTGGGTGTGGTGGCGAGTGTGTGGTCGGTGGTGCAAGGGTATTACGACCAAGTGTCGCGCTATCGCATCGAGGCTGCCATGAGCGACCACATGTATGCCCGCCTCCATGCGCTGGATTTTTGGCGCTACGATGACCCTGCAACCATTGATATGTTTGATAAAGCGCAGCGCTTTGTCCAATCATTTTCGTACCTCTTTATCCAACTGGTGCGAATGCTGACAGCGCTGGTGTCGCTGGCAACAAGCCTGTGGATGGTGATGATGGTGAGCTGGTGGCTGGGGTTACTCGTGCTCGTGGCGCTTGTGCCAAGTAGTGTGGTGCAGGTGCGGCTGTCGCGTTTGCAGGCTGGTCACTGGCGCGAGCAAGTGGCGACGCGGCGGCGCATGGCGTGGATCGAGCACATCCTTAGCCGGCCGAACTTCATTGCCGAGCTACGCCTCTATGGAGTGATCCACCATCTACTTGGTGAGCGAGCAGCACTGCGGGATAAAGATCGGCTGCGGGTGCTTGGCTACGAGCGCCGCTTTATGGGGCAGCGCCTCGGTGGGGAGGTTATCCAGGCAGCAGCAGAGGTAGTAGCGCTTGTCTGGGTGGTGCTGGATATCGTGGCGCACCGCCAGCCAATTGGGCAATTTGTGCTGGTGCAGCAAATGGTAGGGCGAGTGATGAGCGGAATGGATAGCATTATCAGTACATATAATATGATTGACGAAGACCTCGCCACTATGGCAGACTACCAGCAGTTTATGGCGCTGCCGGTTGCAAGTCATGCAGCCACTATCGATGAGGTAACGCTGCGCGATGCGATCGCGGTGCAGCGGGTGTCGTTTTGCTATCCAGGCACCCAGATGGCGGTATTGCGTGATATTTCTCTCACGATTCGCCGCGGCCAGCACATTGCCATTGTGGGCGAAAATGGCGCTGGCAAGAGTACGCTCGTTAAGCTGCTCACCGGCCTGTATCAGCCCAGCAAAGGCAGCATTACCATTGATGGGCACGATCTCCGCCATATCGACCCAGCAGCCTGGCATCGGCAATTGGCTGTGCTGGGGCAGGAGTTCATCCGCTATGACTTCGCCACGGCGCACGAGAATGTCTGGTATGGTGATGTCTCGCAGCCGGTAGATACAGCGCGCCGCGATGCTGCACTGCGCCAGGCCGAGGCAGCCGATTTTGTCCATAAGCTCCCTCATGGTGGGAGCAGCTACATTAGCAAATGGATGGAGGCAGATGACCACGAAACAGGGGTCGACCTGTCTGGTGGGCAGTGGCAGCGCCTGGCCTTGGCACGCAACTTGTATCGCAATGCGCCCATCATCATCCTCGACGAGCCCACCAGCGCCATCGACGCTGCCGCCGAAGCACGCATCTTTCGCCACCTCTTTGCTCAGCAGGGCAAGACTATCATCACCATTAGCCACCGCTATAGCACTGTCAAGAAGGCGGATGTCATCTACGTCATCGCCCACGGCCGCATCGTCGAGCACGGCACTGCCACCGCATTGATGGCGCAGCGCGGTGCATTCTACGAGATGTTCAAAGAACAGATATAGTTTGGTATAATAGGGGTGTGGCGCCGTGGCCGAGAGGTTAGGCAGAGCTCTGCAAAAGCTCGTACAGCGGTTCGAGTCCGCTCGGTGCCTCCATGTGGTATTATTTTTGGAATGCTTTATACCAGCCCATTTGCTGTGCAGTGTGTCGCTTGTGGCAATTCGCACAGAGAATGCGGCATTTTTTCATTTCGACCACGACGTCTGGCCACGAGTATCCCAGTCGGACTGCTTGCGAGATGCTAAAGCGCTTCGACTTTGGGTCAATATGGTCAAACTCTAGTACACGCATATCATTCTCGCCACAGATTGCGCACGATTTATCACGCAAATAAGCAAGCATATTGCGGCGAAATTCAGCGCGCAGTCGCTCGCGGCGCTGCTTGGCACGCTGCTGGTAAGCTGCTTGGTTCTTGCGATAGTGCTTAGCGTGGGTCGTGCGGCGCTGAGCTTTGTAACACTGCTTGCATTGCGTATGGCGTGTGCCAGTTGCAGTGTTTCTCACGAAAAAGTCGCTTTTTGGCTTATATTCGCCACATTTTGAGCATGGTTTCATGATTCGTAAAATAGGCTATGACATAAGTAGATTGCGCAGCTCTGGGAAGGTTGGCTGTTGGAAATGACCTCGGTCAACAAATATATGACTTTTTGCGCTTGGTAGATCAGACTGAAACTTTGCTAGCTCAGTAAAGGGTACGATGGGGTCGTCTTTACTATGCAATAGGTGAATTTCTTTGGCGGACTTTTCGAGTCCAGTTGCACTTGGTAATATAAAATCGCCCAAGTCTTCGTGAGTTGCGTCATCATATGGAGCAGCAATTAAGATGAGTCGAGTGACTGGCGTGCTAAGAGGGTTCTCGTGTAAATACTTTGCCAAGAATATTCCCCCAAGGCTACTGCCAATGAGCTGTACGTCATTACCAAGCAGCGGCACTATCTTTTCAAAGTAGATTTTCCATTCGGAATACCGCGCGTTTTGCTTGTTGGGCATGGTAGGCAGCAGCACGTCAAAATCTGTCATTGTCACAGCGAGCCAGTCGCGCCATTTTGTTTTGCGAAAAAGACTCTCATACTTGAGTGGAGTATTGCGCAGCGCGGAGAGATAGCGCTCGTAGGAATCAAAAGATGATCCGCCGTGAATATGTACAATTTGCTTCATAAACATAGTATAATACAAGCAGCACATGGCTGCTATGCCAGAAGTGCGGTTGCAAGCGCGAGTGGCGGAACTGGTAGACGCGAGGGACTTAAAATCCCTTGGCCAAAAGCCGTGCGGGTTCGATTCCCGCCTTGCGCACCAGGCGTGATATAACAGAGAAAACCACTCGGGGAGAGTGGTTTTTTCGTGTACATAGCCAGAAGGGTAGAGTGTGGCAGCATTCGTGCTAGCTACGAGTCCAAGATTTATTGTAGAATTACCCCAATCGCTGGCGAAAGCCACACAATTTGCTATAATAAAGCTATAACCAAAAAGGAGAAACGACACTATGACAATAGCATTAATCGTTTTGCTCGGCGTGATTGGCCTGCTCGTTCTGTTTGGCATCTTCATGTGGGCAACGTACAACAGCTTGGTCAAGCTGAAGATCCGCGTGGACGAAGCTTGGAGCGACATCACCGTCCAGCTCAAGCGCCGAACAGACCTCATCCCGAACTTAGTCGGTACGGTAAAGGGCTATGCAGCGCACGAGAAGGAAGTCTTCGAGAATGTGGCTGAGGCTCGCAGCGCCATCATGAATGCCCAGGGCGTACAAGAGACGGCAGCGGCAGAGAATATGATCGAGGGCGCTCTGAAGAGTTTGTTTGCTGTGGCAGAGGCCTACCCAGAGCTCAAAGCCAACCAAAACTTCATCCAGCTGCAGCAAGAGCTGGTGGATACTGAGGACAAGATCCAGGCGGCGCGCCGCTTCTACAACGGTGGTGTGCGCGACCTCAACACCCGCATCGCCATGTTCCCCGCCAACATCGTGGCTGGCATGCTTGGCTTCAAAGCCCGCGAGTTCTTCGAGGTAGAAGACCGCGCCAGCGTCGAAAATCCAGTGCAAGTGCAGTTCTAGACACCTCGCACACTATAACAAAGCCGCTCTCGATGGAGGGCGGTTTTTTTATAACTTGAATTCCGCAGCGCCACTGTTTAGCATTAGCTCCACCTCGCAAAACCACCATTATCTGCTACAATATATCTATGTACAGAGCAATTGCACACAACAAACGTAATACAGTTATTTTGATGATCGTCTTCGTCGCGATGGTGGCGGTGATTGGCCTGGCGGCGCAGTTGATTATGAATAGCCGCGGCATGCAGGGCAACCTGACGATCTTTTGGGGGACATTCATTGGGGCGCTGATTTATGCGCTGGTGCAGTACTTCATCGCTTCTAAGCTTGCTATGAGTATGACTGGCGCGGTGGAGATTCGCAAGGCAGATAACCCTCGTTTGTGGCGCACCGTTGAGAATCTTGCTATCACCGTGGGGTTGCCTATGCCGCAGGTGTACATTATCGACGACCCAGCGCCCAACGCCTTTGCCACTGGCCGCGACCCCAAGCATGCCATTGTGGGCGTGACGACGGGCCTGCTGGAGATTATGGATGACCGCGAGCTGACCGCTGTGCTGGCCCACGAGATGGGGCACGTCCAGAATTACGATATTCGGGTGAGTATGATTACCTTTGGTTTGGTGAGTGCGATCGGCCTCGTGTCGGACATTGCGCTGCGCATGCTGTGGTTTCGTGATAATGATGACCGCGAGACTAATCCGGTACTATTGGTGCTTGGTATCGTCGCCATCATCCTTGCACCCATCGTGGCGGCCATTATGCAAATGGCGGTGAGCCGCCAGCGTGAGTACCTGGCCGATGCAACTGGTGCACTAACGACGCGTGACCCAGCTGGCCTGGCGAGCGCACTGGGCAAGCTGCAAATGTACACTCGCCCGATGGAGAAGCAGGTGAGCTCAAGTGCTAATATGTTTATGGTCAATCCGCTCAAGCCGGGGTTCTTCAGCCGGTTGTTTAGCACCCACCCGCCGCTCGAAGACCGCATCAAGCGCCTCAACGAAGATATGAACAAATGGTAGGGTCGTACCTGTGGCAAAAAAAACAACGAAGTCAACTCGCCGCTCATCATCACGCATTGCTCCCACGGCGCACGCAAGCAAGCATCGCTCAAAAACAGAGGCAAAACACCCTGGTGTTGCAAAAAAGGCAACACCATCCTCTCATGGTACTGCTCCTGCAAAGGCTCGCTCGCCGCACGCGGATGATGCTCCATCAGCGCGACCCAGCTGGCGCACTAACCTCCATTGGCGGACCTGGCAGGCTCGCAGTGGTAGGGTAGTAGCGAGCAGCCGTCAATGGTTGCATAATTTACAACAGCGCCGACCACACCGGAGTTTTCGCCGCACGCGCCGGCGCGACTATGCGCGTTCATTGCAATTGCCAGGTTACGTCGCCTTTAATGCGCAAGTGATGCGGATGGTGCGGGCGCACTGGCGGACGTTGTGCCTCTTGGCGGTGTTTTATGCCGTGCTGCTCTTGGCGCTGGGGGCGATTACCAACCAAGCGATGTACGACCGCCTGCAGAGTATGCTAGCAGAGTCGGGCAAGGATATTCTCACTGGTGCCTGGGGCAAGCTAGGCGAGGCAGGGCTCCTTATGGTGACGGCCTTTGGTACGGGCAGCGGCAACCTCAGCGCTGACCAGCAGCTCTATGTGGTGCTGGGCTTTTTGCTGGTGTGGCTCACCACAGTGTGGCTATTACGCGAGTATAAGGCAGGGCGAGCGCCACGCCTGCGCGATGGGCTATATAATGCCTGTGCGCCGCTGGTGGCTACGCTAATGGTTGTCCTCATCTTCCTCGTGCAGCTTATCCCACTGGGGGCGATGGCGCTGGTATATATCGGCCTGTCGAGCAATGGGGTGATTAGTGAGGGATTTGGCTCGATGCTCTTCTATGTACTGCTAGCCACTGTGGCAGTGCTGACGCTCTATTGGGGCACGAGCACCTTCATTGCGCTTGTGGTGGTGACGCTGCCTGGTATGTACCCTATGCGGGCGCTGGCAGCAGCAGGTGACTTAGTGGTAGGGCGGCGGTTGCGGGTTTTGTACCGGCTGCTGTGGCTGTTTGGCAGTGTGGCAGTGCTGTGGTGCGTGGTGATGATCCCCGCTATTCTCCTTGATGCCTGGCTCAAGCACCTCTGGCAATGGTATGCCTCTGTGCCGACGATGCCCGTCCTAGCAGGCTTTAT
The DNA here is from genome assembly GCA_963526965.1 of uncultured Candidatus Saccharibacteria bacterium. Taxonomy (GTDB): domain Bacteria; phylum Patescibacteriota; class Saccharimonadia; order Saccharimonadales; family Saccharimonadaceae; genus Saccharimonas. The sequence goes on from CAURPS010000001.1 coordinate 46,864, forward strand.
CAGCTCGGTGACGGTGGTATGGTGCGCGGCGTATATCTACCTCCTCTATCGCAAGATCGTTGATGATACGGCAGCGCCAGCGTAGGACGCGCAGCTCTCAAAATAGCATCGCTCGAGGTTTGGTTTTTTGAGTGAGCAATATGGGTATTTGATGACAGAGAGAGCTTTGCTTGGCCGCGTAGTGGCTTTTGTGATAGCAAAAAGCTGAGGTTCTTTGTCTTATACTTACTAGTAGGCACTCTCGAGTTCAATGGTAGGGTAGATGCCTACTTATCTTGCTAGAGGAGATGACGTCAAACCCGCCTAATTTCTCACGCTCACCCTCCCCACACTCCCTCCTCAGGAACGCTATAAGGGTCGATGTCTCCCAGACATCGACCTCTTGCGCTGGGCTGAAAACCGGTCATTACGACCGGTTTTCACACTCCATCGGATAAAGTGATGGGGGAGGTGGAGCTAACGGAGGCAAAGCGATAACGGTGGTATTCAAACGGCAGTACCTATACTGTTATAAATTAAGCGCCCAAGAACCCTAGCTTTACACGAACCTGTTTAAAAAAGCTGCGCCCATCGCCAAATTCCGCTATACTAAAGCAGTAAGGAACCACTATGACACAAGACAAACACACAGCATCACCCAATCTGTCGCCAGCTCAGCGCAGTGCCGAGCTACGCCAGCTACTCAACCGCTATAGCTACGAATACCATGTGCTCGACGCGCCCAGCGTGAGCGACGCGGTGTACGACAGCCTCTTTGCCGAGCTCAAGCAGCTCGAGGCGGCGCACCCGGCACTCATCACGCCCGATTCGCCTACCCAGCGGGTTGGTAACGTTCTTAAAGGAGGCTTCGTCAAGGTGCAGCACCGCCGGCGGATGGTTAGCCTCAATGATGTCTTCGACACGGCAGAGGTCGAGGCGTGGGTGCAGCGCATGGATAAGCTCTTGCCGGGTCACAAGCACGAGTTTTTTGCCGATATCAAGATGGATGGCTTGGCCTGCGCGCTTATCTATAACGATGGCGTGCTCGTGCAGGCCGTCACACGGGGCGATAGCTATGTTGGCGAGGATGTAACGAATAATGTGCGGACGATTCGCAATGTGCCGCTGCGCCTGCGCGAAGCACCTGGCTTTGAGCACTTGCTGCAGGGCAGGACGGAGATTCGGGGGGAGATCGTCATGCTCAAGCGCGACTTTGCGGCACTTAATAGGCGACAGCAAGCTGCTGGCCAGCCAGCCTTCGCCAACCCGCGCAACCTCGCGGCTGGCACTATCCGCCAGCTTGACCCAGCACTCGTGGCGCAGCGCCCACTCCATTTTCGGGGTTACGATGTCATCCGTGATGATGCGGCTGAGGTGCCGACCAATAGCTGCGCTTATGACGCCTTGACAGCACTAGGTATCACACGTAACCAGCAAGCGGCGGTCTTTACCAACCTGGCCGAGGTGATGAACTTCGTCCAGCAGTGGGGTGAGCAGCGCCACGATTTACCGTTCAATACCGATGGTCTCGTGATCAAGATCAACAATCGCGCTCTCTACGACCGCCTGGGTATGGTGGGCAAGAACCCGCGTGGTGCAGTGGCCTATAAATATGCAGCCGAGCAAGCCACTACCATCGTGCGCGATATCGTCATTAGCATTGGCCGGACAGGTGCTGCCACACCAGTAGCGGTGTTCGACCCAGTCGTCGTGGCCGGCACGACGGTGCAGCACGCCAGCCTGCACAATGCCGACGAGATTGCTCGGCTCGATGTGCGGCGTGGCGATACTGTGGTTATATTCAAGGCGGGGGATATCATCCCGCAGGTCGAGCGAGTGCTGCCAGAGCTGCGCCCAGCTAATACCGAGCCGATTGACTACCCAGCTGAGCTTCAGCGCCAATATCCCGAGCTGCAGTTTGAGCGGCCTGCAGGTGAGGCAGTGTACCGAGTGCGTGGTGCCAGTAGCTCGCTCATTCTCACGCGTGCTCTCACGCACTTTGCATCCAAAGGGGCATTGGATATCGACACACTTGGCGAGAAGAATGTCGCTGCATTGATCGAGGCTGGCTTGGTACATGACCTAGCCGATATTTATACGCTAGGGAAGGAGGATCTTCTCCAGCTTGATCGCTTTGCCGAGGTCTCGGCGCAGAAGCTCATCGATGCCATTGCTGTTGCAACGCGCCCACCACTTGAACGTTTCCTCTACGGCCTGGGCATTCGCCATGTGGGTGCGCAAACGGCAATCGATATCGTGAAACATTTTGCAGATGGTTCAAAACATGATGCGCCTCAGCAGGGCAGTGTGAATAATAATCATAATGATTCAGGCGAAAATGTGCCGCATGATAAACCGCAAACGCCCGCCAACACACTTGCAAATAACAAGCAATTGCTCGGCTTCTTGCGCTCTGCCACACTCGACGAGCTGCAGGCGATTGATGGCATCGGCGTGGTAGTGGCTGAATCGATCGTCGCGTGGTTCAGTGATGCAGATAATAGTGCCTTGCTGGATAAATTTGCTCGGTGCGGTGTCGTGCCACGGCTCGTGCAATCGTTACAGCAGCTCGCTGGTCAAAAATTCGTCATCACTGGCACATTGCAAGCAATGAGTCGCGACCAAGCGGCCGAAAAAATCCGTGCTCTGGGTGGCACCTTCCAGAGCAGTGTCAGCAAAGACACCACCTACCTCGTTGCTGGTGGCAAAGTTGGTACGAGCAAGCGAGCCAAGGCGGAGAAGTATGGTACAATGATCCTCACCGAAGGGCAATTTTTAACCCTTATCCAATAAACAGGAGAAAGATATATGGCAAGCCCAGAACAACCACAAAGAGATGAATTAATCGCTGCAGCGAAAAGTATGGCGCCATTCCCAATACTTATGGCAACCTTTATGCTTATATATGCTGTGTGGTTTGGTGTGGCGTGGGGGGCTATTGGCTGGGCAGTCTTTGCACTATTTGGTGTGTATGCGGCATGGCTGATTTTTTGCGGTGTGCAGCATATCCGTGTGACGAAAAAATTGCCCAAGCCAGCACCAACGCCAGTCAGCAAACGGATCGCTAAGCAGATGCAGCTGCTTAGCACGGTGTCGTATGCACCGCTGTGGATTATCTTTGCGCTGCTTGGTATGTTCCAGCAGCAGATTTATATCATGCCGGTGCTTGTGCTGATTGTTGGGCTGCACTTCATTCCACAGGCGAAGATCTTTGACCGAACGATTGATTATTATCTTGCGCCTCTCCCCATCTGCACGGCATTGATTGGGTTCTACCTTGCCTTCGCGTCGAGTACTTCGTGGCAAGCGGTCTATGCTATCAGCAGCATTGGCGGGGCACTCGCAACCGCAGGGTATGGCCTATATATGGTGCTGGGCCACAAGCAACTTATGAACCAAACAAACCACGTATAACAACTATACGAAACCGTACACGTAATTGGCTAGCTTGCAAAATGCAAGTGAAAACAACACTATGAATGGCGATGCGCAAAATTCATGATGCAATATATGCTATTGATAGCAACCTAGCAATAGCAGTGTGCGTAATATATAAAAGAACTCAACAATAAACAGGCAAGGAGGATAAGGCAATGGTGCGATTCTATCTCGAAAAGCTCGTGCGCGACAAGGTTGTCGAGAAATGCAAGGCCGACCCGCAGGTGCTCCATACGGAGTATCATCAACTGGATCGCGCGGCGTATCGCCGTGAGCTGCAGCGCAAGATTCATGAGGAGGCAAACGAAATTCCACTGGGCGATGATAGGCTAGAAGAGGCGCTGCAGGAGCTGGCGGATGTGCAGGCCGTCCTTGATGCGCTGCGCGATGATTTTGGCTTCTCGCCACAGCAGGTGCAAGACGCAGTGGCGCGCAAGGCTGCTCATGCTGGCGGCTTCCAAAAGCGCTATTATATTAAGTACAATGATTTAGCGAAGGATAGCAAATGGGTCGAGGTTTTTCGGGCGCAGCCAGAGAAGTATCGGGAAGAGAATAACGAAGGAGACGAATGATGCAGCAACCACTGTTTATCACGGGCAACCAACACAAGGCTGACTACCTAGCGCGCATGCTTGATATGCCGCTAGAACATCGCAAAATTGATTTGGTAGAGATTCAATCGTCTTCGCCTGAGGAGGTTGTTCGACACAAAGTGCGCGAAGCGTACGAGATTGTCCAGCAGCCAGTTCTTGTTGAAGATGTGTCGCTGGGGTTTGCAGCGCTGAATGGATTGCCTGGGCCGTTCATTAAGTTCTTCGTTGAGGCACCAGATGGGCTGGAAAAATTATGCCGCATGCTTGATGGATTTGATGATCGATCGGCACTGGCGGTAGGTGTGTTTGGTTACTATGATGGCCGCGAGATGCACGTTTTTCGCAGTGAGCTATCTGGCAGTATTGCAGCGCATCCGCGTGGCGATGGTGGCTTTGGCTGGGATAAAATATTTTGCCCAGATGGCTATAATGGCCGAACACGCGCTGAGCTATCGTCAGAAGAAGACGCAGCGACGTATCCTACTATCAAACCAATTGCAGCACTGCGCGAATTTTTGCAATCTCATAGATAAGATTTTGTGCAACTTCTACCACTGTTATATTCCTGAATCGAACACTAAGTTTATTCATGGCAATTAATAGATAGCAGTATATTGATGGTGTGGTAGGTATAGGAGTTTGGGTCGATTATACAATATACTGTTGAATACTTTTTATTTATATTCAATATAATTGTATATTGTGCGGAGAGAATAGTGCTGTGCACTGCTTGATAGTAAGCCATGTATGGGTATGAATCTTACAAAGAGGGAGACATTTTGCTTGCAATATGCAAGCAAAAAAGCTCGGTCATTATGCTGTGGGGCAGTGGAAAAAGTAAGTAGCAGAAAGGCATTTTGGCGCCGCACGAGGGCAATAGGTAAGCCAAAATAATCGCTGCAAAAGAGAGTGCAAAAGGAACGCAGCCCGACAACCACTTGCAAAAAGCAAGCAAAAAAATCACCACTCAGCATGAACGAATAGCGTAATCTATTCAGCCGCCATACTACCAACAATCAAGCTTGCGCCAATCACATCATCCACACTCGAGCCACGCGAGAGGTCGCTGATAGGCCGTGCAAAGCCTTGCAGAATGGGGCCGTAAGCGTGGCCACCAGCCAGGTGTTCGGCGAGCTTGTAGGCAATGTTGCCGGAGTTGAGATCAGGGAAGATAAGAATGTTGGCTTGGCCAGCGACGGGGCTGATAGGGGCTTTTTTGTGGCCAATGGCGGGGACGAGAGCGGCATCAAGCTGGAGCTCACCACCGATGAGGAGCTCTGGCTGGTGGGCTTGCACCTCTGCAAGAGCGTGGCGAATTGTTTCGACACTTTGGCCACCAGCACTGCCGAGCGTCGAGTAGGAAAGCAGCGCAACGCGGGGCTGCCATCCAAGCCGGGTGGCACTCAAGGCGCTAGCCTCGGCAATGGCAGCTAGGCCAGCGGCATCTGGTGTGATATTCATCCCACAGTCGGCAAAGATAAGCAGGCCATCCTCCCCACCAGCAAAGTGAGGCAGATCCATCACGAAGAAGCTCGATGCATAGCACACCCCTGGCGCCAGGCCAACGACCTTCAGCGCAGCCCGCAGCACCGCAGCGGTGGGGTGGTCAATGCCGGCCACCATAACATCACACGTGCCATCGTGGAGCAGCTGAGCGGCGTAGGTGAGCGGGGTGAGGGGAGGTGTGTTGGTAGTATTTGCAGGTGGAGTATTGTGTTGATGGGGTACCGTCAGAATCTCTATACCATCGAGCGAGATACCTGCATCGGCAGCAGCTTGCTTGACGGCAGTTGGGTTATCCGCAACAAGCACAGGCCGAGCGGTGCGCCAATCGGCCAGCTGGCGTACGGCGCTGAGGATAATGGGGTTGGTACCTTCTGGGTAGGCGATGCGCGGCGGGTGAGTGGCGAGCGCATCACGGAGGGTGAGTATACGCTGATTCATACTTGTAGTATAATCGATATATGGAAGAACTCATAATCGAACAGGCAACCGCCGTCAGCCAGGCTGATGTGGCGGTAATCGCAGCACTGGGCGATGTGCTGCACCGAGCCGGAACAACCGCGCCAACTACTCCAACCACCCCTGATGCAGCGGCGATGGACGCTTTGCGCCAGGCGCTAGAAGCAGTGATCGCTGCTGAGAATCAAACGCTGCTTCTAGCTCGTCTTGATGGTAAGGTGGTGGGCATGGCAACGCTCGCGCTGTTGGTGGGGCCGATCGCTGGGCGCAAGATCTACCTCGATGATTTCGTGACCGACCCATCAGTGCAGGGTAAGGGGGTTGGCTCGCGGCTGTGGGATGCGATGCTGAGCTGGGGTCAGCAGCATGGTGCGACCAAGCTCACCTTCACCTCCAACCCTAAGCGTCAAGCAGCCCATCGCTTTTATCTCCACAAGGGTGCAACGATCTATAACACGACAGTGTTTGAGAAGACAATTGAATAGTATAGGCTGAGCTGCAAAGCTTCGCCTTCTCTTGCACCAATTTGCCTTCAATGAATGGAGTATGATAGCCGTTTCATCAGCTCTAAAAGGCTAAATCTAGGGCATTTTGTAGTACTTTCAGAGGAGGTAGGGAAGAGAATGCGGGGATTATTCAACCACCAAAAAATAGCCTTTGTTTTATTACCAATCTAATGCGCCGCGTACTGCGACAGAAAGACAGCCAAATGGCACGAACTCAAGCCCAAGAAGCATTCTCCACCTTGCAAAGCACCCCGCGCGAACGAGTGACCGCGGCCGATCAAGCAGCGGCAGTAGTACAGTTGAGCCAGATTGCCTTGCATATGATGACAAAATTTGCTGATCGGGTAAACATACACGGCAGCCGGGTGGATGAGACAACGCTAGCAGAAGGGGCTGATTCACCTCTGTTTCCAAACCAAAGTCGTGCAATTCTCATGCTTATGGCACCATATCATGATGGCTCGGATCTGCGGGTAAATGTTGAGACGGCGACATTTTGGCGCGAGCCAGTGCAGCCGAGATCAAGCGATAATGCGATTGCTGCTACAACACAGGAGGTAAGCCTGGTGAGTGGCTCAAAGCAGCTGCGCTACCGCATTATTACAGAAGGTTGTCGCCAGCGGGTGGTGCGCTCACTGATTGGCCCGGCATATAGTGGCCAGCCTGCCACGCGCACGATTGGTGAGAGCCAACGGATCGGCCGAGGCGACCAAGTGGTTAGTGGAGTCGAAGTGCAGCGGCTTTGGGAGGTCCTGAATGGGGCAGAATCGCTTGATGGTGAGTTGAAGTGATTTGGATTGCAAAGCTTCGCATTCTTAATCCCAACCGCCCTTCTACCTCTTCAGGCAGGTAGAATTAAGACCTGGTTGCAAACTAGTACTTATTTTTGATGCTGGGTCGCTCTTGGGGTGTTGTCAGTTCTTAGCTTCAAGAGAAAGGAATGATACAAACCTGTGAAATTACCGAAGAGGACTTTGAGGTTCAACTAACGTCGACATTCTTCTAAACAGTAAAAAACCAGCCATGGTAGCTGGTTTTTCTCTATTCTGAGCAGTGTTTCTCTCAGATATTCCTGCTTATCCTCTCCTAGCGGCAGAACTGCATGGCAATGTAATATTGGTCGCCTTTTTGCGTCAGGCCAATGCCAGCTTTGTCGTAATCGCCCGAGAACATGATCTTGTTGTGTGGTGGGGAATTGATCCATACATTGGTAGCTTGCTGCTCATTGTATGAGATGGGCACGAGCTCGAGAATCTCACCACTGGTGTGGCAGCTATAGAGTTGCTTCAGGCGGTCGAGGCCACCATCGTGGCTAAGCTTATTAATCTGCGCATTGTAGGCCGACTGAGCGCGCGAGCTTGTATCGATCTGCTCGATGCGCTGCACACTACCAAGCGAACGGGCTGCCCGCTCCTTGTTGACCGTCGCAAAGACGCGGTCGACAAACTCCGGCGATGGCGTGTTGGAGTTGGAATTTGACTTATTGTTCGATGGGTTGCTCTTTTGAGCGTTGCTATTTGAGCGCGTGTTCGAACCAGACGAAGCACCATTGGTTGCGGTTGGCTTTTGCTCAGCTGCTGGCGTTGGCGTTGGTGTCTCGCTGGGCTTCGAGGCTGGCTTGATAGCCTTGGGAGAAGCGTTGGAGGCGATGATTATCTTGATAGCTTGGTTGCGCTGTGCGAGTGTCTGCGCAGATGGCTGGTCGGACGGCGCTAATGCCTTGGCCATATGCCCACCGGTTGTTGCACTTGTTGCATTGTATGCAGGCGCTGACGAACCACTCTTTGGCTGGGCTGCTACGATGACGCCCGCGCCTGCGAAGACGATCATTGTACCAGCTATGCCATACACGAGTCTCTTCATACTCATACTACCCAGCGTAGCATAGATATGACAGGATGTGAAATAAGATTTGTGAAAAATCGGCTCGCAACAGAGGCAAAAATCGTGCGAAAAATAAGAAAAATAGCGCCAAAGCGCCGATATAGTATGTATAAACAAGGTGAGCTCACCGCTCACCGGAATGCAGTGCACTCGACGGTGAGTGGTGAGGGTGGACTTTATAGCTTCTTGAATGTGATGATTATCTCGTCGCCTTCTTCCAATTTGCTGAGGTCTACGATTGCCTCATTGATGTTGTTATTCATCTTCCTGAGGCTTTCTACGGTGTGTAGTATAGCGAACATAATAAATGCTAGGGCTAGACCACATGCATATGTAATTCGCCACAGGACACTGAGGTGTGTCTCAGCCGCAATAATGTTGCCAAAACTAAGGGCTATGTTTGCGACATTCACTATACACCAAAACCCGAATGAGACTGCAGTACCCCAGCGACGTTGCTTTATATACTTAGGCAAGTATGCTAGCGCGATAGCAAAGGCAGCTGCTGAAATAACAATCGCGAAGATGTTGAAAAACATCGTTCTTCCTCTCCTGAAAAAGTCCGAACCCTTTGCGGGATTGCAAAAGGTTAATATATATATCAATATATGAGCGGCTCGTCAAGACGTGAGACTAGCTGCCTAATGGCAAAGTAGTAGAGAAAGTTGCTCAGAGATATACTGCAGCGCTATTAGTAGCGTATACTATATATATGAACTCCACGCTACCAACCACCCCGCCCACTGTCTTTTGCTCCTACGCCTTTACTGGTGAGGACGAGGCGGTGGTGCGCGCTCGGATGCACACAGTGGTGGCAGCGCTCGAGCAGGTGGGCTGCGCGGTGTATTGTAATCTCTTCGACCCAGCCTGGCCTAGCTACCATACGCCAGGTGAGTTCATCCGTCGTGCGCTGAGCGTGCTGCCCCAGTACGACATGGTACTCGTGGTCCAAGCATCGCCGCGGCGTAGCGAGGGGATGCTTATGGAGGTAGGGGCGGCGCTGGCGCTGGGTAAGCCAATCGCCCTGGCGCAGCACCACAGTGTGGGTGAGCAGAGCTACCTCAGCGACGAGCTCATCGCCACCCAGGCGGAGGTGTGGCACAGCGAGGCAGAGCTGCCAGCGGTGGTGCAGCGGCTGGTAGCGTGTGGAGACAATCTAGAGTAATCTCTTTTTGCTCCAGTATATGAGGTTGATACTTGGTGAATGGTGACTCCTAATAAAGCGCTAGCGGAAGGGAACAGCAAAAAGGAGGAAATGTGAGATGAGTGGGGCTTGATAGTTTGATGCTCCAACTTTGACATCCACCGCCGTCTCTGCTACAATCAGTCGGAAGTATTAATAATTATAAGGAATCAGATGAAAGCAGTCATTCAGCTTGGCGGCAAGCAGTATCTCGTCGCCGAAAAAGAGACCCTCCTGGTGGACCGCCTCCCGGACGGCACAAAAGCGCTCGAAGCCGATGCACTCCTGACCATCGATGGCGAGACGACCACAGTTGGTACGCCGCACGTTGCAGGCGTCAAGGTCAAGGCCGAGGTCGTAGAAGCGCTCGTTAAGGGCGACAAAATCCGCGTCATTCGCTACAAAGCCAAAAAGCGCGTCCACAAAGAGCGTGGCCATCGCCAGCAATACAGCCGCATTACGATCACATCGATCAAATAGCTGCAGTGTATATGTAACACTACAAAACCACCCAGGTGATGGGTGGTTTTTGGTTCTAAAGCTACGTGAACTGCTCGCCACAGCAGAGTACAGGGAGCTATATTAGAATTATTCTGAATATGGTATAGAATTGTTCATTTGCTTACCTCTGTTATTTGCCTTGGAGTATGCTTCTATAGTATGCTAAGAGGGACGTATATCTAACACACAGAGGGAACAAGATGACATACAACACAGCACCCCGCGCGGGCGATGCTTTGCGTCGCGTGCCACACGCAGCCAATACTGACGCTGAGTGTGCACCACCGGGCCAGCACGAGCGGCCGGGCTTATTGGCTGAGCAGCTCACCGCAGTCGTCCAGGATATTATTACTACCCAGTATAGAAGTGCGCGCCGACGTGGTGCGGCTGACCGGCAGCGCTACGACGGTGGTGAGGTGCGCAGTGTATACTTTGGCCACAAAACTGACGATGGGCAGCGCCTCACCCTGGGCGCTTGGGCTGCTTTGGATGATGATGGCCAGGTGCACGACCCGCATATTATCATCTATGAGGTAGATCGATACGGCGCGTATGCTGGCGCAGTGCGGTCGTATTATCTCGACACGCCTAGCCATAGCGATGCATCGCCGGCTGAGCCGCAGGTCTTTTGCTATGAGTATGATTATACCGAGCTGGATGATGTCTTTATATCGCAAGATAAGGTGCAGCCAACAGAGGTAGATAGCCAAGAACTGGCCGATGTGTGCGATCTGCTCCAACACGCGACGATCCAATCGCCAGACTATTACACCCACCAAGAACTCGACAAAGTAGATCGTATGCTGCGACCCGAGCGTTGGCCGCTACCATCTGTGGATATGGTGGGGCAGATGGGCCAGCGTGCGCTGAAGCTAGCGGGGTCATGCCGAGCACTGCTTAGCAAAGGCAAGCGCATACCCCTCGCTCCGCACATGAGTGAGCTGGTGCGCGGCGGCGCGAGCGATGATGCGTGAGTGCTGGCAGGGGTCGGCCTCGAGGATGAGCAGGCCGCTGGGTGCGAGCCATTGCTCCGTCTGAGCGAGGAGGGTAGAGATGAGGGCAAGCCCGTCGTCCTCGGCAAAGAGTGCCAGGGCTGGCTCGTGTGCTGTCTCGCGGTCGTCGCGCTGCCAGGCGGGATTGACGTAGGGGAGATTGGCAAGAATGACATCATAGCGCTGCTGCGCTGCCGCGAGCAGGTCGCTCTGGATGAATTTAACAGAGGCAGCGCCGTGCTGCTGCGCGTTGTGCCGAGCGATGGCGATAGCTTCAAGGCTTACGTCGTATGCATCAACTTTGCACGGTGGGAGCTCGAGCTGTGCTGTGATGGCGAGAATGCCACTGCCAGTACCAACATCGGCAATGGTGCGCTGAGTGGGCTGAATGAGCTGCAGCAAGAGGGTGATCATTTGCTCTGTCTCGGGCCGAGGCACGAGCACAGCGGGCGAAACGACGAAATCGCGCCCATAGAATTCTTTGTGCCCCACCAGGTAGGCCAGTGGCTCATGCCGAAGGCGGCGGGTAAGGAGCTGCTCCGCCTGCATGTGGTGCGCCTGTGAGAGTATGCTATCGCCGTGGGCGTGCAGCCAGTGCCGAGGCCGCTGCAGCACATGGCTCAGCAAGAGCTCACTATCGAGCCGGCTGCTGGCAATACCAGCCGTCCGTAGCTGGGCAGCCGCCGCCGCAAGCCACGTATCGACAGAGGTAGGTGAGAGGATTGAGGGACGCATTAACGCATTATATTGTAGCATAGTGGGCAATATAGAGATGGCAGTAGGCCGCAAAGCTCCATGGCGCGAACGACGCCTATTTGCAATTTGCCTGGGAGGATACTACAATATTATTACTATATAGTAGTGATCAAAGGAGCGGCCTATGTCTTACGAGTCAGCAGCAATAGCAACGCAAGAAATGAAAGGTCTGTCACGGTTCCGTCGGCCAGTTGGCGCGATTGCAGTATTGGCTTTGGCAGCTGGATTGTCTGGCTGTGGCGCGCAGGAGCAGGCACGACCAACAGAGAGTGGTACAAGTAGCACAGTAGCAGCAGAAGAAGGCTTTCGTCCTACTCACTATGCCAGCTGGGCTGATGAAGTTGAGGGCCCAGTATGGATTGCGCCAGGTTACGTTAGTAAAAAGCTGGATGCTAACAGTGGTGATACTTATGCACTACCGCTGGCAACGGTTAAGGGGGACCCGTCGTGCAGCCAGCCAGGTGCGGTCAGGAAGAATCCAGCAGCTGACGTAAAACTCTACACAGCGACTCATGATCCAGAGCAAATCAACGAAGTGCCACAAAGTGACATCAACTTTATCACAACATCTGATGGTAATGGTGTTAATGCAGTGAAGGAGAGTGGCTTGGTGGTCACTCAATGTATTAAGTTCCATAAGACAGAAGATAACTTTGGTGCAGGTGAAGTCCCAAAAGAGGCTGCTTTCCCACAACCTGATGGCACATGGCACAAGATGGAAATTGCCACGAAGCATACAGATGGTGTCAATGGAGCATTAGCGGCTAACAGAGCATTGAACCAGTAGAGGTATCGCTTACGTTATCATAGGTAGCTTGAACTAGTGAGGTGGTAACGGCACAGTCTCTCTATGAGATGAGGTGTAGTGATCGACAAGAAAGGACATGGGCGAGCGTTCCGGGCCAAACGGTTAGAGCGCTTGCCCTCTTGCTTTCTCGCTCCATTCTATGGTACTATGGTAGCTGTAATTTATTACGTAATAGCAACTTATCCCAGGACGAATTGGTAAGTCTTGGCCAGCGGAGTGTGTAGCTACGCAGCGCTGATGTCAAGATACTGCTAGTCGCCGGGGATTTTACATGGGAGCAAGAGGGCAATGAAAGCACTTCTCGGTACCAAGATTGGTATGACCCAAATCATCAGCCAGGATGGCACGACGATTCCTGTCACGCTTATCCAGGCTGGGCCTGTCGCTGCGACTCAGGTCAAGTCCGTCGAGACAGACGGCTACAACGCAGTGCAGGTGGCATATGGTGCGGGTAAGAACCTGAGCAAGGCCGTGGCTGGGCATGTGAAGCCAGCCGGTGTCACCCCGAAGCATATTCGGGAATTTCGTGTTGACGACCTTGGCGATGTCAAGGTGGGCGACACATGGAGCGTTACGGAGTTTGCGCTCGGCGATGTCGTGGATGTCACGGGCATCAGCAAAGGTAAAGGTTGGGCTGGTACGATCAAGCGGCACAACTTCAAGCGCCACCGCAAAACCCACGGTGGTAAGGGCAACACGCGTAAGGTCGGTTCGATCGGTAGCATGTACCCACAAAAGATTTTCAAAGGGAAGCGCATGGCAGGCCAGATGGGCCACGAGCGCGTCACTGTCAAGAATCTGACGGTTGAGTTTATCTCGGCTGAGGATAACTTGATTGGTGTCAAGGGCGCTGTCCCAGGCCCCAAGAAGGGCTTAATTATCCTAGGAGGTGCTAAGTAATGGCTGAATCTACCAAGCCAGCAAAAGCAACCTTGCCAACCAGCGTCTTCGGCATCAATGTGCCGAACCACGAGCTGCTCAAGCTCGCATACGACGCGTTCTTGGCAAACGCCCGCCAGGCAAGTGCAACCACCCTGCAGCGGGGCGAAGTCCGCGGTGGTGGCAAGAAACCATGGCGGCAGAAGGGCACTGGCCGAGCCCGCTTCGGCAGTATCCGCAACCCAATTTGGCGGGGTGGTGGTGTGGTCTTTGGCCCACGCGGCAACGAGAACTACCGCAAGAAGTTGTCTAAGACCAGCAAACGTGTCGCCATCCGCCAAGCTCTCACACTGGCTCACCAGGCTGGCAAGATCCAGGTCTTGCCTTTTGAGGACAAGGTAACTGGCAAGACCAAAGACGCTGCGGCGTTCCTCCGCCAGTTCAAGCTCGAGCGCAAAGTGCTGCTCGTCGCTGGCGAGAAGTCGCCCGAGCTGATTCGCTCCACCGCCAACCTTCAGCAGGTGCTGGCTGTGAGTGCGATGTATCTCAATGTCTATTACATTCTTAATGCCGACCATATCGTCCTGTCGCCTCAGGCGCTGGATGTTATTACGGCGTGGCTCGCACAGGAGGACAAATAAATGCAACTCGTATTAGTCACTCCCCGCGCCACCGAAAAATCCTACCGGCTCATCACGAGCCAAAACACCTACATCTTTGATGTGCCGCTGTCGGCTAACAAGCAGCAGATCGCTGCGGCTGTCGAGGCGCAATATGACGGCACTAAGGTAGCCAATGTCACCACTGCTGTGCAAAGCGGCAAAGCTATTCGCTACAGCCGGGGCAAGCGTCGCTACCCAGGCACCACACACCGCCGCGACAGCAAAAAGGCGTATGTTCGCTTGAGTGAAGGCGAGATTAAGGTGTTTGAGACCGAAGAGCAGCCGCAAACAGAGCAGAAGGAGGATAAGTAATGCCGATTAAGCAGTACAACCCAACCACTCCCGCCCGCCGCGGCATGACATCGCAGGATTTGAGCGATGTGACGACGCGCAAGCCGCTCAAGAGCCTTGTTAAGGCTGGTAAGCAGAAGGCTGGTCGCAATAACACGGGTAAGATCACCGTCCGGCATCGCGGTGGTGGCGTTAAGCGGCACTACCGTTTGCTCGACCATCGCTTGGCCGCTGGCTTGACGCTGACGGTGGAGGAGATTGAGTACGATCCAAACCGCAGTGCCCGCATTGCCCGCGTGAAGGATCAGCACGGTCTCTACCACTACATCTTGGCTGATACTCAAATGACCAAGGGTAAGGTGCTCCAGACTGGCGCTGATGCGCCAATCGAGGCGAGCAACCGCATGCCATTGGCTAACATCCCGGTTGGTAGCCAAATCTACGCTATCGAGATCAACCACGGTAAGGGTGCTCAGATGGTGCGTAGCGCTGGTGCTAAAGCCCAGCTCATGGCCAAAGAAGACGGCTACGCCATGGTGCGGATGCCCAGTGGCGAGGTGCGCAAGTTCCGCCTCGAGTGCGAAGCCAGCATTGGTGTGGTGGGCAACGTCCAGCACCAGAACGTCAAGCTTGGCTCGGCCGGTCGCCGTCGCCGTATGGGGTGGCGTCCAAGTGTCCATGGTAAGGCTATGAACCCAGCCGATCACCCAATGGGTGGTGGTGAAGGCAAGACGGGTCCAGGCCGCATCCCGAAGACGCCATGGGGTAAGCCAGCAATTGGCTTCAAGACCCGCCGCCGTAAATCAACGAATAAGATGATTGTCCGCAGTCGTCACGAAGCTAAGAGGAAGAGGTAGTCTATGAGTCGTTCACTCAAAAAAGGCCCATTCGTCGACGCGAAGCTTGCCAAAAAAGTGGCAGCGCTGAAAGTTGGCGACCGCACCGTGATAAAGACCTGGGCCCGCAGCAGCACGATCACGCCAGAGATGGTGGGGTTCACCTTTGCAGTGCACAATGGTCGGGTGCATGTGCCGGTGCTGATTACAGAAAACATGGTTGGCCACAAGCTCGGTGAGTTTAGCCCAACCCGTAAGTTCCGCAAGCACGGTGGAAAGGATAAGAAGTAATGGCCGCATCACAGACACAACAGGGGTCGAGCGATGCACCAGCCATCGTTCGGGCGCATATCAAGGGTATAGACCAGACCCCGCGCAAGGTTAGCATCGTTGCTAGCCTGGTGCGTGGCCGCAGTGTGGCCGATGCGCTGGTCATTCTTGACCACACCCCGCGCCGCGCCGCGCTGCCTGTTAAGAAGGCAATCGCCAGCGCCCAAGCCAACGCCATCAACAATCATGGCCTTGACCCACGCAGTTTGCATATCCACAGCCTTAGCGTGACTGCTGGCCCACGCCTGCGCCGCTACAAGCCGGCCAGCCGCGGCCGAGCTCAGCCATTCCAGAAGCGCTCGAGCCATATCTTGGTTGAGGTGAGTGGTGTGGAGAAGCAGGTCAAGAAGGCACCCGCCAAAGCAACCGATACAGCCAAGAAAGGAGACAACTAAATGGGCCAAAAAGTAAACCCAGTCAGTTTCCGCCTCCAAGTCCACAAAAACTGGAGCTCGCGTTGGTTTGGCCAAAACAAGCGCGACTTTGCGGCTTGGTTGGCAGAAGACATCAAAATCCGTGAGCTGATTGAAGCTCGCTATGCAAGCCGGCCAACGATCGACCGGATCGAGATTGAGCGCAGCCCAAACCAGATTACCATCGCAATTCACACTGCCAAGGCTGGTGTGGTAATTGGCCGCGGTGGGGCTGGCGTGACAGAGCTCAAGCGGCAGATCGAGAAGATCACCAGCTTGCCAGTACGCATCAATATTGAAGAAGTTCGTCGGCCAGAGCTCAGCGCCAAGCTGGTGTCGGAGAATATTGCTCGCCAGCTCGAGCGCCGCGCCAACTTCCGCCGCGCCGTCAAGATGGCTGCCCAGAACACTATGAATAGTGGTGCAAAGGGTATCCGTATTGAGGTAGCTGGCCGGCTCAACAACGCCGAGATGGCACGCCGCGAGAAGGTCATTGAGGGCTCGGTGCCACTGCACACCTTGCGGGCCGATATCGACTTCCATACCGCACGGGCCAACTGCCCTGGCGTGGGTATTGTCGGCGTCAAGGTCTGGATCTATAAGGGTGAAAGGAGTGCGAAGTAATGTTACTACCAAAGAAAACAAAATTTCGCAAAGTCCGCATCGGCAAGAACCGCGGCAACGCCACACGAGGCAACTACATTGCCTTTGGTGACTATGGCCTGCAGAGCTTGAGCAACGAGCGCATCACAAGCCGCCAGATCGAGGCAGCGCGCCAGGCAATGACCCGCTACGTCAAGCGTGGCGGTAAGATCTGGATTCGTATCTTCCCGCACACGCCAGTGAGCCGCAAGCCACTGGGTCTGAAGATGGGTGGTGGTAAGGGTAACCCTGAGTTCTTTGTTGCGAAGGTCAAGAATGGCACTGTAATGTTTGAAATGAAGGGTGTGCCAGAGGATGTCGCCCGCGAGGCAATGCGCCTGGCAAGCCACAAGCTCCCCGTCAAGACACGCTTTATTAAGAAAGAG
Source organism: uncultured Candidatus Saccharibacteria bacterium (assembly GCA_963526965.1). Classification (GTDB taxonomy): domain Bacteria; phylum Patescibacteriota; class Saccharimonadia; order Saccharimonadales; family Saccharimonadaceae; genus Saccharimonas. Next base: position 63,905 of record CAURPS010000001.1, read on the forward strand.
GAGGCCTAGCGATGGCAGAGAATGCAGTCCCTGCAACAGAGGTCAAGAACCTCGAAACACTCCAGCAAGAGCTGGCCGCCAAGCGCGCCGATCTGCTTGAGGCCCAGCGTGGCCACCGGGCAGGTGAGCTCGCTAACCCGCGGATCCTTGGCGTGTATCGCCGAGAGATTGCGCAGATACTAACGGAAATTAATCAGCGGAAAGGAACAAACTAATGGCCAAGACATTGACCGGCGTTGTTTCCTCGGCCGCGGGCAACAAGACCATCACGGTGACCGTGACCAGCCGCGAAACACATCCTATTTACGGCAAGCAATACACCGTCACCCGTAAGTATGCTGCTCACGACGAGACAAACGATGCCAATGTTGGTGATACGGTGCGGGTCATCGAGACACGCCCGATCAGCAAGCGCAAAGCATTTCGGCTCGACGCCGTGCTCAAGCGCTCGCAGGGCTCGATTGAGCTCAAAAATGATGACGCAGGCGAAGAGGAGGCAGCATGATCCAGCAAGAATCTCGCCTTAAGGTAACAGATAACAGTGGTGCAAAATCTATTCTGTGTATCCGCGTGCTGGGTGGTACTCGACGTCGCTACGCCCGGGTGGGTGACGTGATTGTCGCCAGCGTCAAAGACGCCAGCCCGACTGGCAACGTCAAGAAGAAGTCTATCGTTAAGGCAGTGGTGGTACGCACCCGCGACCAGATCCGCCGCAAAGATGGCAGCACCATCTGCTTCGACGACAACGCTGCCGTCATTATCAACGACGACAAGACACCCAAGGCAACTCGTGTCTTTGGCCCTGTGCCACGCGAATTGCGCGACCTTGGCTATAGCAAGATCATTAGCTTGGCACCGGAGGTACTCTAATGGCACAGCGCATTAAAAAAGACGATATCGTCAAGATCATCAGTGGTGACGACAAAGGCACGACAGGCAAGGTGCTGGCCGTTAACCCCGCTCAGCAGACTGCATTGGTCGAGGGCGTGGGGCTGCGCCACCGCCATGTCAAGCCAAGCCAGCTCAACCCACGTGGTGGTACCAAGGAGATTCATGTGCCCGTGCCGCTGAGCAAGCTCGCTCTGGTTGTCGACGAAGCAGCTGGCACGACGAGCCGCATTGGCTATACTATTAATGCTGAGGGCGCTAAGGTACGCGTTGCTCGGCAACTGAACAACAAGGAGGTCAACTAATGGCGAAGGCAACTGCATCCGCCGCTCCGACTCCTCGCTTGAAAGCCTTGTATCTGGATCAATACCGCAAGGAACTCCAGGCCGAATTAGCCTTGAGCAATGTGCACCAAGTGCCCAAGCTCGAGAAGATTGTGGTCAGCGCAGGAATCGGCAAGCACAAAGAAGACAAGCGCTACCACCAATTGGTACGCAATACGATTACCAAGATTACTGGCCAAGCACCGGTTGATCGCTTGGCCAAGAAGTCGATCGCTGGCTTTAAGATCCGTGCTGGCATGGGTGCGCCGATTGGTGTGAGTGTGACGCTGCGCGGCGCTCGGATGTACGAATTCCTCGACCGGCTGGTTAATGTTAGCCTGCCGCGAGTACGTGACTTTCACGGTGTGGGGAGCAAGTTTGACAAGGGTGGCAACTACAACCTTGGCATTACCGACCAGAGTATTTTCCCCGAGCTCACCTTTGAGGAGACGCAGATCGTTCATGGCCTCCAGGTGACGATTGCCATCGAGCAGGGCAGCCCAGCCGCAAGCCGGGCACTGCTGGAGAAGTTTGGTCTGCCGTTTGAGAAGGAGGGGAAATAGCGTATGGCTAAGAAATCAATGATTGCACGCGATCGCAAACGCCAAAAGATGATCGAGAAATTCGCTGCCAAGCGCGCTGAGCTCAAGGCGGCGGGCGACCTCGATGGCCTGCAAAAGCTGCCGCGCAACTCCAGCCCAACCCGCTGGAAGAACCGCGACGCCCTCAGTGGTCGGCCACGTGGCTATATGCGCCGCTTTGGCCTGAGCCGCATCAACTTCCGCGAGAAGGCATCGAAGGGCGAAATCCCAGGCATTACAAAGAGCAGTTGGTAACGGAAAGGAGATAGAGTTATGAGTTTACAATCAACTGACCCAATCGCGGATCTCCTCACCCGAATCCGCAACGCTGCGATGGTTGGCAAGACGGAAGTCCGTGTGCCCACCAGCAAGCTCAAGCAAGTTGTGGCCGAGCAATTGGTCAAGAATCACTACCTGGCAGGTGCTACCGTAGAGGATGGCAAGCCACGCGGTACATTGGTTGTCACCATCAACCGCGCTGGCGAGAGCCCAGCCTTTACCGAGCTGGCCCGGGTGTCTAAGCCAGGCCGCCGCGTGTACGTGGCTGCTGCCGACATCCCCAAGGTCAAGCAAGGCCGCGGCATCGTCCTCGTCAGCACCAGCAAGGGTGTCATGACCGGTGGCGAAGCTGTCAAGGCCAAACTTGGCGGAGAAGTTTTGTTGAAGGTTTATTAAAACTTTTCGTAGCCAAAAAATACCCGGAAGTTTTACGACCCCGGGTATTTTTGTTTGATGTCAATAGGAGACACTAAGGATGCTATGCTACAATCAATATAAGACCGTTTACAGAAAGGAGATTTATGGAACAAAAAGTTACCTCGGCTCTTTGCCTCGCTGGTCTAGCGTTTGCTTTAGGCGTCTGGGCGTACAGCGAAATCAACAAGCTGAAAAAGGAAGTTTTCGAGCTAAAAAATCGAGTCGGAACAAAGAAAAGTAAAAAATAGCGGATTTGGCTGCGGTTTGTTTCGGGTAGTCACGGCGGGGAGTTTTGTAGGCGAGGGCATGAGATGAAGCTGAAAGATTTCAAAGCTGCCTATCGAGTGACGGTCAAGGGTCTGGTTTGCGATAGAGCGGGGCGACTTTTATTCGTGCGCGAGCGGGGCGAGACTTGGGATTTGCCGGGTGGCGGACTGGAACACGGCGAAGGTCTGCACGAGGCTTTACGGCGCGAGTTTCGCGAAGAACTAGACGCAGAAATCGAAATCCTCGCGGGCAAACCGCTAATCATCCCGACTTGGCACGATAAATTCGACGACCCGGTACTGATTCTCGCCTACGAAGTAAAACTCCTCACAAATCCGCAAGCCACCGAAGAGGCTGAAGAATTCGCCTATTTTCATCCTAATGAGATTGCGACCGAAAAGCTCGATTCGACGCTGAACGCTCACGCCGGACTTCTTTCATGAAGCCTTTCACAGGTTTTAGCGCTAACCGCTCGGTGCCGTAATTGTCGCGAAAAGTCTGATACAACGCCCGTATATCTTCGTTCGTAGCCTCGTCCAGATTTATCATATTTGGCAAATCGGCAATATACGTAGCAGGGTCGTGCAGCTCTTGACTGCACTCATCTATGAAAACTTCATGGAGAAACTATATCGTACACATTACCACGGCTTCAACTAGTTGAGAGACTTTGATTCCACCGAATGAGCCCCCATAATTCATAGCGTCCTCAATGCTGTAAGGATGGACGTCAATAACTATATCGCCCGAAGATGCTCTACGGCGCGGGCCCTCGATATAGAACCTGCCGTCATTACCCAAATAGGCGGCACACTCGCATTCTATGTTGCCGATATACATCGTTTTTGAAAATTTTCCCAATTGAAACAGCGCAACTTCCTTGGTGATTTCACCTTCGCTATCTTTTTGCTGATACGTTTGCAGCGACTCTGGATCCATTGCATACATCTGGTCTATGATTAGCGGCTTTATGCTGTCCAGCAACTCTTGCTCGCGCTGTGTTGGTGTCATAATTCTCTCAGCCCGTTTGACGTCTTCATCAAGAAGATGCATTTTCTGGCCGAGGCTCCAAAGACTGTCTCCGAGTTCGCGGAGTATGCCGGGGCGCCTAGTCTCGACGCCATCGATAACAGAGGGATCTACTGATGATAAGCTATTGGCAAGAATCCCGATCTCTCCAAGCCTCTTGCGCCACCCCTCCTTTCTCCCTTTTCTCTCTTCTACCATCTCGGTGGTCTCCTTGATCTTGGTGGCGATATGATCAAGGAGTGCAATTTGATTATCGACTTTATCTCCGAGGTCGGTCGTCCTCGAATCTGCAACAGAAGTTGCATTAGCTTCATCATGTCTATCTACCATAGGTCCTATAATAGCATGAGTTAAGAAAATAAGCAAACTACCTTCTAACCTCACTCCTCAACCGCAATACCCAAAGACGCGGCGTATTCCAGTGGCGTTAGCCACTGGAATCGTTTTCTTGGTCGGTTGTTAAGCATGGATTCTACTTTTAATATATCCCGGTTAGTTAGTTTTTTGAAGTCTGTGCCTTTGGAGAAGAAGTCGCGGATGAGTCCGTTGGTGTTTTCGTTTCTGCCTCGTTCCCAGGAATGGTAGGGATTGGCGAAGTAAATCTTTGTATTGAGTTCCTGTTCTGTTTGTCTCCAACCGGCAAATTCTACGCCGTTGTCGTAGGTTATGGTCTTTGGTAAGGCTCCGGTGTGCCTGCTGAGCCTTTCTAGGTCGAGTATGGTCTGTTTTTTGTATCTTATGTACATCATAGCCGCGCACTAGGCTAATTGAGACTAACCCCGTCTTTCGCTCCACGTGAGTGAGCAATCTGTCTCGGCTATCCTTGCCGAAGATGGTATCGCCCTCTAGGTCGCCTAAGCGCCCGAGTTCGTCCACTACGCCGGGTCTAGTTGCAATATTGCGTTTGCCGGCAGGTATACGGCTGCATCTGTATTTCTTGCCGCGCCGCCGCAGGTGTTTATGGAGGTTGTATTTCTTGGCGTATTTGTAGATTGCTTTAGGCGAGACATAAAGCAAGCTAGCAGATTTGTCTCTTTTGTTAATCTCTATCTGCAGCCTGCCGGCAATCTGCTCGGGAGACCAGCGCAGCCTGAGGCGCGATTTAACGAACTCTCTGGTTTGCTGGTATCTAGAAAGCTCGAGCAGCAGAGACTGCTTCTTGCATCTAGCCAGCGTCTTCTGCTGGGCGGATTTAGCCAAGTAGTTTATTCTCTCGAATTGGCACAGGCGTTTCCTATACCGAGCCTTCTTCTCGCGAATCACTGGCACTTTGGCGGTACCACGAAAGCGTCTCGAGTCTAGCCTTAGCTCCTTAGGTTTATTAACTCTAGTCTTTTTGGCAAAATTCTGGTTTCGCCTGAGCTCCCGGGAGATGGTTGAGGGACTGCGGTTTAGCATGCGAGCTATCTCGCGCACCCCGGCTGAGCTTCTAAGCAAGGTTTCAATAACAATTCGCTCTTCGCTTGAAAGTTGTGTATACTTTCTTTGAGGCATTTTGGAATACCTTTCTGCTAAAATTAGGTTGTTTTCGTAGATCCAATTTTAACAAAGGACGAACCAAGATGCCTCTTTTTGCATGGGGAGTGTTGCGGTTGAGGGGTTGGAGTGGGTAAGGGCTTGCTTTTTTATCAAAAGCACTGCATAATAATGCATACAAACGAAAAAACGAACGCAAAAACCAGCGAAGTATCCCAAGAATATCATGCCATCATACGAAGTATCACCTCCATCACCCTGCGAAGTAACGCCAGATGAAGACCAATTAATCGATGCTTTGTGGTATCGTGCAAGCGAGCGGGCTGCAGAGCTGCTGAGTACGCAGGATTTGCAACGCGCCGACCTCCGGTGGCCGACGCCGCTTGCGACATTGCCGACTGCACTGCCGCTGCGGAGCCGAATGCACTATGATGATGTGATTGACCCAGTAGCGCATGTGCCAATTACTCAGATGAGCTATGAGGAGCTCGCGGGCTACTGTGCACCAGATAAGATCGGGATGGTGATAGCACGTGGTGCTGCTTTGCTGCCCGAGCTCTTGCCTCAGGCTCAGCATGATGTAGTGCGGCAGCGCCTCTTTGAGACGATGGCGCAGTCGAGCTCGCCTGAGCAGTGGCAGCAGGCTGATCGGTGCAACCGCCAGCAGTGCGAGACTGGCCGGCCACTGATCGAGCAGGGCGATATGATCCACGCCATGCAGCCAGCCCATGTGGCCGAGGCGCTGGTGCTTGGCCTGCGCTGCAGCGAGGTTACTCACCGGCAGGGGCTCGACCCGGTTTTTCCGCTGACGGTGAGCTTCTTCGCTGCTCGTCACACGGTGCAGCCTGGGAGCGATATACCACTACCCCGCAATGACCCCTATGGCCTCGTTAATCTCATTCTGGCCCAGCCAGAGCCTGGTCGGGTGCACCTGTCGCGTGAGCGCACTCAGCAATACCAGAGCTTCGTGAGTATGGCGACAACAAGGTCAAGAGCATTGTAATTCGCGATCGAAGCGCAGACTGGACGGAGGGGGAAGTGGCCGATGCAATCGAGCACGTGCGGCATATTATCCCCCAGGGTGGCCGCTACATCCCGCTCTACCAGCAGTCGACGGGCCAGCTCCTCTTGACGCCTGAGCAGTTTGATGCTGCTCGGGGGTAGGTGTATACTAATAACGAAGAGAACCAATATGCAGCAAGGAGGTTGCTCATGACAACACAAACGACATATTCTCGCGATGGGAGAGCGCTATGCTGACGTTCTTTGCCTGTAGTGACAAAATAATCGGCTGGCTCGATTGCCAGTGGCAGCCAGGGAGCCCACTGTGGGCGCTCACCGGACTGGTAGGGTTGATGATAATTGGCGCGATTATTGCGGTGGCAGTAGTAGTGCATGTCCGCCGCCGAAGCAGCGCGCAGCAATAATCCTGCAGCATTACTCATGAGTAGCTATGCTGGCCGATGGGGACTGCAAAGCCTCTCATATTTTGGTGTGAATAGTGCGGCCCGTTTTGCTTGCATCAGCTTTTATTTCTATTTCCATGGCTTTATTTGCTGAGAATGCGAGTGAGAGAAGGTGTGTATTGATAATCATAATGAAAATACCCCGGGTTATACATCTAGCTTGGTCGGTATTGGTCGCAAGCTTCGATGTAGTTTCTTATCCGTATGCCACAGTTCTACCACTGGTGTCTTCCGCCCTTGCGCTCTCTCCATCATCTGTGGTACAATTAGTAAGATATTAACTTTGCGAGTGAAACGGGAGTTTTGCGTTCTGGTTGTTCGCCTATGGAGAGCGGCCGGCAGCACGAGACAAACATTTTGCTGGCTACTAATCGAAAGGTAAGCAATGAGTCTGAGTCGAATCGGAAAACTGCCGGTGGCAATTCCATCGGGTGTGACAATCACGGTTGACTCTGGTGATGTGGTCGTCAAGGGCCCCAAAGGTGAGCTCTCGCAGTTCATAACGCCAGCGGTCGAGGTGAAGGTCGAGGACGGACAGGTGACGGTTCATCCTAAGGATGAGTCCAAGGCTGCTCGGGCCCAGCATGGGCTGATGCGCGCCCTCATCAACAATATGGTGATTGGCGTGACCCAGGGGTACGAGAAGCGCCTCGAGGTCAAAGGTGTGGGCTTTCGGGTTTCGTCGAGCAATAACGAGCTGACGATGAGCCTGGGCTTTAGCCACGAAGTCCACTACAAAGCCCCAGAGGGGGTTAATGTAACGAACGAGCGAATGGTGATCGTTGTGACGGGTATCGACAAGCAAAAGGTCGGCCAAGTCGCCGCCGAGATCCGCGCTCTCAAGAAGCCAGAGCCATACAAGGGCAAGGGCATTATGTATGTTGGTGAGCAAATTTTGCGCAAAGCAGGGAAGGCAGGTAAGAAATAATGGCACACGCATTAGCAAAAAAACTCCTGAATCGTGACCTGCGCAAGCGCCGCGTTCGGGCTCGCGTGCACGGCACGGCTCAGCGCCCACGCTTGAGCGTGACGATTAGCAATCTGCATGTGAGCGCGCAGCTTATTGATGATGATGCCCACGCAACATTGGCTGCTGCCACTACTGTTGGTACCAAAGCAACTGGCACCATGACAGAGAAGGCCGCCAAGGTGGGCACAGATATCGCCAAGAAGGCCAAGAAAGCAAAGATAAGTGCAGTCGTCTTCGATCGCAACGGTCGCCAGTATGCTGGCCGCCTGAGCGCACTCGCAGATGCTGCCCGCAAGGAAGGATTGGAGTTTTAGTATGGCAGATCGACCTGCAAATACTACACCTCGCCCAAATGACCGGCGCAACCAGCGTGGTCGGGGCCGGGGTGGTCGCCGCGATGACCGGCGCAACCAGCGTGATGACACGCCAAAGGAATTTGAAGAAGTTGTTGTCAACATCGACCGCGTGGCGCGCGTTGTTAAGGGTGGCCGCCGCTTCCGCTTTAAGGCGCTGGTGGTGGTGGGCAACCGCAAGAATAAGGTTGGTGTTGGTGTGGCGAAGGGTGCCGATGTGCAGACTGCCATTGCCAAGGCAACCTCGGTCGCCAAGAAACACCTTGTCGTCATTCCAGTAGTGAATGAGACCATCCCACACGAGATGGAAGTTAAGCTCAGTGGTGCGCGCGTGCTTATTAAGCCAGCTGCGCCTGGTACGGGTATCATTGCCGGTGGTGTGGTGCGCGCCGTCATTGGCGTGACGGGCATCCGCAACCTGCTCTCGAAGAGCCTGGGTAGCACCAACAAGGTAAATATTGCCTATGCTACGGTGGAAGCTCTGCGCAGTATGGTGCCACGCGAGCAGTGGGTTGGTGCCAAGAAGCAACCCACAAAGGAGGGCAAGTAGATGAAATACAACGAACTCCACATCGCAGCCAATAAAGATCGCAAGCGCGTTGGCCGTGGCATTGCCGCTGGTGGTGGTAAGACCGCTGGCCGTGGTACCAAGGGGCAAAACGCCCGTACTGGTAAGAAGCTGCGCCCAATGTTCCAAGGTGGGCAGAATGGTATTGCTACAGCAGTGCCAAAGGCACGCGGCTTTAAGAGCCTGCGCACCCCTGCTCAGGTGGTATATAGCGACCATCTCAATAGCCTGTCGGGCACTGTTGATAACTTTGCGCTGTACGAGGCTGGGCTGATTGAGACGCCATTCCACAGCGTGAAGGTGATCACCCGTGGTGAACTGACTACCAAGCTTGTGCTCCAGACGCAAGGTGCGTCGAAGAGTGTGGTAGCTGCGCTTGAGGCAGCTGGTGGCTCTTTCGAAAAGACCGCCACACCGCGCCAAACCTCACGCAAACAAGCCGAGGCAGAGGACGCAGCATAAGAAGCATTTTGCCGACACAACGACAAAGCACCTCTCGTCCAAGAGGTGCTTTGTTCCTGAGGAGACGCTTCGTATAGACGCGCGCTCAAAAATTTATCTATACGCTATAGGATTTGCCAAAAAAATAAACTACACGCTCTCGGTGTAGCTAATCGTAGCCAGGCAAGAAACATCGTGACGCATGTGCCAGCATTGTACTGGATTAGCGCAACACCAATGATTATACTTGCCCATCCTTGCCTCCTTGTGTTATGTGGTTTTTGTTATAGCTATAATAGAGCTATTACAAAGTTGTATTAAACGAGCGGTAGCCTAGTGCCATTTATTAGCAAGGGTAAAATGGCCACAAGCCCTTGCCACATAAAAGGTACTTCATATCTTACCACCAAGGCACCTTGGGTAGATCCCACCAGCCCCAGTCGTACTGAATTGGTTTTCCTGTTGGCATAGCGTATTTCCTCCTTTCTAATCCTAGTGTAGCAATAATTTGCTTGCACTGCAAATTTCGTACAATAAACAGAGGTCGCAAAAAGAACCAGCACTATGCTGGCTCTTTTGTTTGAGATGCTAGATTTTTAGGCTTGCGGTGGCTGCTGTGGTAGATAGTACGGCGCAGGCTGAGGTGCAACCGGCCCAAGATACTGGCTAGAGCCAAAGCCGAGCATTGGGTACATAATGACCGGGAAGAATAGCATCAGCACACCAAAGCCGGTTGATTTGCCAAAGGACTTCGCAAGCTCGAGCGTCGACACAACAGCGACGTACAAGTTGACGAAAGGTACGAACAACAGCAATACCCACCACTCAGGCCGACCGATGATCTGTATGAGCACAACGGTATTGTAGATAGGGATAAGGGCAGCCCAGCCTGGCTTGCCAGCCTTGGTAAATATTCGCCACAGCGAGGCAAGCACGACGGCCATCACAGCAAGGCTCAGGATGAGCATAATGATGACCATAATGATGACCATCACCCACATCAGTGGGTCGAGGGGGCTGCTGGCTGCTGTGGTATATGAGGGGGTTGAATAATAGCTTGAAGGATAATCGTAGTCCATACTACTCTAAAGTTAGTGAATAAAGCTTGTTATAGCAGACAGCGTGGGATGTCGTAAATTGCGAGGTAGAAGAAGTATAGAGAGGTGGCTTTCGCGATTATGATTTATTTATTGAGAAAATAGATAATACGAAAACACAAAGTAGTAAGTAAGCGTATAGAAACAGAACATACTAAAAAGCTAATGCCAATATAACGGTAACTCTTTTGTGACTAAGTTTTGTCTTAGTCTCTATATTAGCTATTGCTTATCTATCTATCTATCTATATTTCCACTTCTCTATCTATATCTCTATTCATCTATCTTCCTCTTTCTCTATATATCTATACTATTCTCTATCTTTATATATCCATATATCCAACCATATCGATCTCTCCTATTATATATATGAATATATAAAAAGAAGAGAAAAAAGAACCCACGCTAACAGAGAAAAAACAGGGTAAACCAGGCGAATTTCGAAATTCGCCTGGTTTGAAGGAAGAAAACGAGAGAAATAGAGGGGAGGATGGGGGAGAAAAGGTAGCAGAGCGAAGCGTTACTGCTCTGCCCCTTGCGCTTTCAGCTCGCGTTCGTAGCTTTGGAGGCGCTCGATAATGTCGTCGATATCGCCACCGAGGGCAGCGGGGATGTTGCTGCGGCTATAGCGGATGCGGTGGTCGGTGATGCGGTCTTGGGGGAAGTTGTAGGTACGGATCTTCTCGCTGCGGTCGCCAGTGCCCACCAGAGCACGGCGCTCGGCAGTGAGCTTGGCGTTTTCTTCATCGATCTTGCGCTGGAGGAGGCGAGAGCGTAGGACACTCATAGCCTTCTCGCGGTTTTTGATCTGCGACTTCTCATCTTGGTTGGTAACGATCATACCAGTGGGGAGGTGGGTGATGCGCACGGCTGAGTCGGTTGTGTTGACGCTCTGCCCGCCATGGCCGCTCGAGCGGTAGATATCGATGCGGAGGTCATTGGGGTTGATGGTGATGTCTGTCTCTTCTGCCTCGGGCAAGACTGCCACTGTGGCAGTGCTGGTGTGGATGCGCCCCTGGCTCTCGGTAACGGGCACGCGCTGGACGCGGTGTACACCACCCTCAAACTTGAGCTTGGCGTATGGTGCATCGCCCGAAATCTTGAAGATGACTTCTTTGTACCCACCAGAGTCGTTGGCGGACTCGCTCAGCAGCTCAGTGCGGTAACCATGCGCCTCACACCAGCGCAGATACATGCGGTAGAGCTCGGCCGCAAAGAGCGAGGCTTCATCGCCGCCAGCGCCAGCCCGAATCTCCATGATGATATTCTTCTCGTCATTGGGGTCTTTGGGGGTGAGGAGGATGAAGAGTTCGTCGTCTAGCTGGGCAATGGTGGCTTCGTCTTCGGGGATCTCGAGTTTGGCGAGCTCGGCGAGCTCATCGTTGCCCTGAGCGAGCTGACGCGCCTCAGCCAGCTGCTGCTCCACGGTAGCACGCTTGGTAGCGGTAGCAATGATGGTCTCAAGCTCCGCAAAGCGCTTATTCTTGGCGGTAAAATCGGGTGTACTATACGCATCGGGCTGGGCAAGAAACTGCTCCAGCGCAGCACGCTCAGCCGTCAGGGTGGCGATATCGAGAGAAATTTTGGGCATATACTAATGATTATACCACGGGGGTGACTCTTGAGCTATTGGATATACTGAAGTCGCAAAGTAACTACCAACTCTACACAAGTGCCCATTACTCCGTCGCTTTGGTAGAAAAGAGAATATGTGTGAGGATTCAGATATTTTTGCTAGTACATGCAATTATTGCATAATAGCTTGACAAATTAAGAGAGAGAGTACCTTATGTGGTATTAAGTATAAGTATAGATAGAGAGTCAACATATGCAAAGAGACAAACAGCCAGTATTGAGTCGGTTATACAAAATGCCCGAGTCAACACACGAGCAGAGTAACGATACACAAGAGAATATAGCAGCTCGGTTGCAAGATGCTATTAAAAAGCCTGAGGCGACAGAGGCATACAGTATTGGTACGCTATATGGCCAGGATCACCCGCTTCGGCGTCTTGATTTATCGCTGGGCAGTGCTCTTGATGTGTCGCTTGTGCGAGAAGATTTGTTCCCAAAGTCAGTGGAAGTTACAGCAAAGTACTTTGCACCGCATGAGTATGCTGCTGATGGGTCGAACTCGGCCATGATAGCATTTGATGCATATGATCATAAACCATTTAATGATATACGAGAATCAAAAGGCTCTGTATTCTTACTGAAGCAAACAGAGGGTTCTGCAGGTAAGCTTCCTACAATGCCAACCATGGAGGATGTCACGTGGGGTGATAATTGTGCTGTTGGTGCGTATGTATCTGATGCAGGTGATATACAGTGGTTCCAGCTCGTGCATGAGCCTGCTTCTCAGACTGAAAAAACATATCCAACGATTGAAAAAATTGATCTATCTAGCCACAAAGAGCTTCAGCAGGAACTTGATAGGGAGCTCGAAACATTTATTGGATCGCGAAAGGGAATAGACCAATCATCAGAGGATGAAGCAACATCTGCCCAAGAAGAACCTGCGGCTGAAACAGTAGAGCCTAACGAGGCGCATGAGCTGCGCGAAAAAGCACACAGCATGATGGCGACAATCTTGGGTGAGATGCAAGAGCTTGCCACAGAAGAGGCAGGTGAGATAACGCGCCCAAGTATCCTTGAAGATTATCTGCTTGAGGGCACTGATGACCCAGCGATGAGAGTGAAGATTATTCGAGATGGCGGCAACTGCTTTGTTGCAACACGTGAGCAGGGCGAGCCGCAAGTTGGGGTGCGTCGCGAGCACGTCGGTGGTGCAACGAATAACCCGAACCATAGTGATATCAGAACCGTCTTGCAGGGCGGTACCATACGGAGAACCGAGTATGTATGGCAAGGCCCTGATGCGGGTCATTATGAGCATGTCTGGACACTAGAAGATAATCCAGAGCAGTTTTATGCTGAACTATGCAAAATGCACGATATTATAACGGCCGACGTCGCTGAGGCGCAGACTAAAAAAGGCTTAGCAGGACGATTGGGCGAGGCGGTGTTGCGACTGCGGAAACGGAACTTTCGTGTTGTAAGGTAAAAAGCAACACGATACATGAAAAATCACATAGCAACATAGTAGATCCTTGAGATCATTATCTATGTTGCTATATGCTAGTGATGGACAAAATCTCTCGCCAAGTTAGAGAAGTAGACGTATAGGTAAACCGGTATATAGAAACGCTCACCCTTTTAGAAATAGGGTGAGCATTATACCATTGCCCTGCAAGTGTGGCTACGCAGCCTTAGCGAAATCGTCTTTGCCAGCGCTTGCTTGAGCGGCTTTGGCAGCCTTTTTGGCATTCTGCTTCTTGGCTTTGTTGGCCAGAGCGGCGCGGCGTGCCTCGGCAGCTTTGCGGCGTGCCTCGAAGCGATCGACCCGGCCCTCGGTGTCGATAATCTTCTCCTCGCCAGTGAAGAACGGGTGAGACTTGCTGGAGATATGGACCTTGACGAGCGGATACTCGTTGCCATCCTCCCAGGTGATGGTGTCGTCGGTCGCGACCGTCGACTGCGTCAAAAACGCAAAGCCCGCCTGATCATCGCTAAATACGACAGGGCGGTAGGTTTGTGGGTGAATACTGCTTTTCATAACCGCTATATTGTAGCAGAGAGGGTGGGGGATTGTCAAAAGATGTTGGATATAAGCTGCTTGCATTGGGGGTTGAGAATTGATAGTCGTCTTTGATGGCTATGCTGCATTGGAAATATATGAGCGCTAGTTACCACCCCTTTGATACTCAGCCATCATATGCTATAATTCTCCTGTAACCAACCATAACGACACAGCTCCACACCACTCCATACCGTGTGGGGCAAGGCAAAAAGGAGTAATGCGATATGGCCCTGCAGGCAGATATCAAGGCTTTGTTTGAAGCCGGTGCTCATTTTGGGCACAAGACCAGCCGGTGGCATCCGAAGATGGCACCATATATTCATAGCAAGCGGCAAGATAGCCACATCATCGACCTGGCCAAGACGGTCGAGGCGCTGAATGTGGCGCTGCCCATCATTAGCAAGACAGTGGCTAGTGGCAAGCAAGTCCTCTTCGTCGGCACCAAGAAGCAGGCGAAGGACATCACCCGCCAAGCTGCCGAGGCAGTTGGTCAGCCATATGTGACCAACCGCTGGGTCGGTGGGATGCTTACTAATGTGACGACCACCACAGCGCAGATCAAGAAGCTCAAGGATTTGGAGCGCCGCATGGCCAGTGGTGATCTCGAGAAGCGCTACAACAAGCTGGAGGTCCAGCGTTACCAAGAAGAAATCGATAGCCTCAACTTCAAATACGGTGGTATCAAAGACCTTAATGGCAAGCCTGGCCTAGTGCTGGTGCTCGATATCTTGGCTGACAACAACGCATTGCGCGAGGCCAAGACGCTGGGTGTGCCAGTGATCGGTATTGTTGACACCAACGCAAACCCCGACCTGGTGGATTATCCTATTCCCGCCAACGATGATGCGATCAAGAGCCTGCAGCTGATGCTCGATTACTTCAGTGCAGCAGTCAACGAGGGCAAGGCAACGAAGGAGGAGAACTAACCATGGCAGTGACAATTGACGACATCAAGAAGCTTAAGGAACTAACCGGCATTGGCCTGACCGATGCCAAGAAGGCGCTGGTGGAGGCCGAAGGTGACTTCGACTCAGCACTTAATGCTTTGCGCAAGAAGGGCCTGACCAAAGCGGAGAAAAAGGGCGACCGTGAGACCCGCGAAGGGTTGATCGAGAGCTATGTCCACAGTGGTCGGATCGGTGTGGTGGTCGAGGTCAACTGCGAGACAGATTTTGTGGCCCGCCTGCCCGAGTTTAAGGAGTTTGCGCACCAGATTGCTATGCAGGTTGCTGCAATGAACCCACGCTATACTACGATGGACGACATCCCAGCTGAGGTATATGACGCCAAGAAACAGGAGTTTCTCACCAGCGATGCTTTGGCAAGCAAGCCTGAAGCAATGCGTGACCAAATCGTCGAAGGGCAGCTCAAGAAGCACTTCGCCGAGCAGGTCTTAGCCGAGCAAGCCTTTGTACTCGACGACAGCAAAACCGTTGGCCAGCTCATCAAAGAGCAGGTGGCACTGCGTGGCGAGAATGTCCGCGTTAGCCAGTTCAAGCGGATTGAGCTGGGCGTGACAGAGTAGCCGCGAGAGAGTAAGCTTTTGCGTAGCGAGTGGCATGAGATGTGTGTCACTCGCTTTTTTCTGCAAACTCTCCTCACGTCCTGGCAAATAATGGTACAATAAAGGAAAACCAAGAAGGAGATCGCGATGTTTGATACCACCCCTTACGAAGAAAAGATGAACCATGTGTTAGAGCACCTGGAGGAGCGCCTGGGGAAGATCCGCACGGGCCGGGCTCACGCGAGTATGCTTGATGGCATTATGGTTGAGGCGTATGGCACCAGTATGCCGCTCAACCAAGTGGCTAACGTGACGGCACCAGAGGCGACGCTATTGCAAATCACGCCATTTGACCCAGCTAATCTGCAAAAGATTGCGAGCGCCATCCGAGCCGATCAAGCGCTTGGCCTTAACCCGAGCGACGATGGTCACGTCGTCCGTGTGCCAGTGCCGCCACTGACAGAGGAGCGCCGCAAGCAACTGGTTAAGCAAGCCAGCGAGAAGGTAGAAGAAGCACGCATTGCGCTGCGCGGGGTACGCCAAGACGCCTTGAAGGATGCCAAGCGCCGCAAAGAAGCCAAGGAGCTGAGTGAAGATGACGTGAAGGCGGTGGAGAAGGAAATCGATCGCCTCATGGCACAGCACCAAACCACGATAGAAGCCGCCTTTGCCGCTAAAGAGAAGGATATTTTGACGATTTAATGACATTCTCTCTGCCGACGTACGCAACCAACCGCCCATCATGGAGCCAGGCATGAGTGCTACCACGCAATTGCCGCAGCATGTTGGCTATATTGTTGATGGCAATCGGCGCTGGGCTAAGCAGCGTGGCCTCTCGGCTCAAGAGGGGCACAGTGCTGGCTACGAGAAACTGCGCGATATTGCCCTTACTACCATCGAGCGTGGCGTGCCGTACGTCAGCGCCTATATCTTTAGCACCGAGAACTGGCATCGTAGCGGCCCAGAGGTTAAGCACTTGATGAATCTGCTGGTGACGATGCTTGACCGCGATCTGCCGATTTTCATCGAGCATGGGGTGCGCATCCGCGTGGCAGGGACGCGCCTGCGCCTAAGCCGGCGGGTCAAGAAGGCAATTGATGCTGCCGAGGCTGCCACCAAGGATTTGTGGCAGGGTACGATGGTGCTGTCATTTAATTATGGTGGGCAGCAGGAGATTATCGACGCGGTCAATCGCTTGCGCAAAACGCTTTCTGTCCACAAGAAGGTAACAGCCCAGATCTTTGAGCAATTTTTGTATACACCGGATGTGCCGCCGTGTGATTTGATCGTTCGTACTAGTGGTGAGCAGCGGCTGAGCAACTTCATGCTGTGGCGCAGCGCATATAGCGAGCTGCTGTTCTTGGATAAGCCATGGCCAGATATGACGCACGCCGACGTCGATGCTTTGCTGGCCGAGTATGCCCGGCGGCAGCGACGCTTTGGAGGATAACGAAGGAGGAATATGGAAATAGTCATTGGTATTATTATTGGAGTCATCGCACTGACGCTACTGGTGGCAACGCACGAGCTAGGCCACGGCATTGTGGCGCGGCGCAATGGTGTGGTAGTGGAGGAATTTGGCATTGGCTTTCCACCGCAGGCCTATAGCAAGGTGATCAAAAAAAGTATTCTGGGCGAGAATGTCCGTTTCTCGCTCAACTGGCTGCCGCTGGGTGGCTTTGTTAAGCTGCAGGGCGAGCACGATGCGGCTGATCAGCCTGGTGATTATGGCGCAGCGACCTTTTGGCAAAAGACCAAGATCTTGCTGGCTGGCGTGACCGTCAACTGGCTGACTGCGGTGGTGCTCCTGACTGGCCTCGCCTGGGTGGGCCTACCTAAGATGATCGACAACCAATTTTATCTACCAAGCGACGCAGTGGTGAGTAACCACCCGGTGCAGCTGGGCACACTTACTCCTGGCTTGCCCGCTGCTAAGGCAGGCCTCCGCCAGGGTGATGCGATTAGCCAGCTGGCTGGGCAAACGGTGCGTAGCACAACCGACCTAGCGCACTTTGCGAGCCAACACAAGGGCGAAACCGTACCCGTAGTGTACACCCGCGGTGATAAGCAAGCCACTGCCATGGTGGCGCTGCGCAATGATAACCCCGACCGCAAAGGCTACCTGGGGGCAGAGCTCACCAAGCAGCAAGATACAATCCGTGCCACCTGGTCGGCACCAATTGTCGGTGTGGTGACAACAGCGCAGCTTACTAGGGTGACGCTCCAAGGCCTGGGTGATATGGTGGTAAATCTCGCCACCAGTCTGGTGCAGCAGTTTAGCAGCGACAGCGCGACAAGCCAGCAGGCCAAGCAAAACTTATCACAGGTGGGTAATGCTGTGGCTGGCCCGGTGGGGATCTTTGCCATTATCTTTCCGGCGGCGGGACAGGCCGGTGTGGTGCATGTGCTGCTGCTGACAGCGATCATTGCGCTGTCGCTGGCAGTGATGAATATCTTGCCCATTCCGGCGCTCGATGGTGGCCGCTGGACGGTGATGGCGATCTTCCGCCTGCTGCGCAAGCCACTCAGCAAGCAGATGGAAGAGAATATCCAAGCGGCTGGCTTCTTGTGCTTACTTGGCTTAATTGTGCTCGTGACGATTGCTGATATCGGGAAGTTGGTGCACTGATGCAGGCTAAGCAGTGTAGTAGGGCAGAGCGTTATTGTGGAGGGTTGCAGCGCAGGGAGCTATGGTTGCTCAATCGCGTCATGGTAATGCATAAGGAACTCGCTTCATGATACGCGTTGCTCTCCGCCCCAAAGCCGCTCACTCATCCAGGCCCAAAACGCCGCTCACGCCACGCCAGAGCCTGCTGCGCGGTGCCTCGTGGCTCGGTTGGCCGCTGTGGGTCTGGCTGAGCTTTATGGGGGCAGGGTTACTCTGTAGTGCAGTACTCTACCTTCTCTTTCATGGCCAAGAGTCGGTGCCGGTCTTGCCGCTTATCATGATGCAAACAGCGGTTTATGTGGTGGCGCTGATGCTGCTGATTGGCTTGCCGTGGCTGGTGTGGCGCGCACGGCCCAAGGCACCAGCCAGCTTTCGCACCACCTGGCGCCAGCTTGGGTGGCGGCGCTCGCTGCAGTGGCGCGACTTTGGTTGGGCGCTGGTGGGCTTTATTATCTATATCGTGCTATCGATGATTGCGCTGGCGGCGGCCAAGCAGTGGCTGCCTGGCTTTGATGCGACTCAGGCACAAAATCTCGGCTACCAGCAGCTCTATGGCGCAGAGCGCTTGCTCGCCTTTGCAATGTTGGTGGTGGTGGCACCGGTGGCCGAGGAGCTGGTGTTTCGTGGTTATTTGTATAGCAAGCTCCATGCTGCGCACATGCCAGTGTGGCTTATTACCGTAGTGGTGAGTGGGCTCTTTGGTTATGTGCACGGCCAGCTCAACGTTGGCATTGATGTGGCGATGCTCAGCATCGTGCTAGTGGCACTGCGTCATACAACTGGCACAATATGGCCCGGCATTCTCATTCATATGCTCAAGAATGCGATTGCATTTTTGGCGATGTTTGTCTTTATGGTGGGATGATAGGGAAGAACGAGCCGACTAGCGAGCTTAACTCAGAAATCTTATTTTGTGTCGATATCTTTTCTCCCGTATCAATCCTAGAACCCCTCTTTCTTGGCATCTCTCTACTGGCGCAGGAGCTCATCGAACAAGAAAATATCTGGAGGCCAGCAACCAAACATACGGAAAAGCACCACCATTCTATCTGGCCGGAACATTTTCGGTTTGGTGAGCTTCTGGGCCAACGATGGTTTTTGAGGTGAAATTATGAGCATTCAGCCTGGCTGTCTCATGCCGCTTTTGCCAATATTGTGTTACTATAAGAGAGATTATGCGATTATCACACACCTTCACCCGTACCCGCAAACAAGCCCCCGCCGATGAGGTGGCGCACAACGCCCAGCTGCTAATTCGCGCGGGCTACGTGCACAAGACGATGGCCGGCGTCTATTCCTACACGCCGCTGGGCCTGGCCGTGCTCGAGAACATTAAGCAAATCGTCCGCGAGGAAATGAACCGCATCAGTAGCCAAGAGCTGCTGATGAGCACCCTGCAGCGCCAGGAGCTCTGGCAGGAGACCGGCCGCTGGAGCGATGAGCTGGTGGACGTGTGGTTCAAGTCGCACCTGCAGGATGGCACTGAGGTCGGCTTTGGCTGGACGCACGAGGAGCCGATTATCGAACTGCTGCGTAGCTACCTGAAAAGCTACAAAGACCTGCCCATCAGCGTTTACCAATTCCAGAACAAACTCCGCAACGAGCTGCGCGCCAAGAGTGGCATCATGCGCGGGCGTGAGTTTATCATGAAGGATATGTATAGCATCCACGCCAGTAAGGAAGATTTGGACGCCTACTACCAAGCGGTCATCGAAGCCTACAAGCGCTGCTACCACCGCTTTGGCCTGGGGGATGACACCTACGTCACCTTTGCCAGCGGCGGGGCCTTTACTAAGTTTAGCCACGAATTCCAGACGATCTGCGCGGCGGGTGAGGACTACATCTACCTGCACCGCGGCCGCGACCTCGCGATTAACGAAGAAGTGGTGGACGAAGCCGCACGTGAGCTTGGCATTGATAAGAGCGAGCTTGAGCGCGTCAAGACGGCCGAGGTGGGCAATATCTTCAACTTTGGTACCCAAAAATCAGAGGAGATGGGCCTCGTCTTTACCGGCGAGGATGGCCGCCAGCACCACGCCTACATGGGCAGCTACGGCATTGGCATTACCCGCGTGATGGGCGTGATTGTAGAGAAGTTCGCCGACGACAAGGGCCTAGTGTGGCCAGAAGAAATAGCTCCGGCCCGCGTGCACCTGGTGCAGATTGGCAAGGAATCGGTCGCAGCGGCCGATGAGCTCTACGATACACTGCAGCAGGCTGGCATCAGCGTGCTGTATGACGACCGCGCCGCCCGCCCCGGCGAGAAATTTGCCGACGCCGAGCTCCTCGGCATGCCAACCCGCGTCACGGTGAGCGATCGGCTGCTCGAGGCAGGAGAGTGGGAGATTGTAGACCGCCGGACGGGTGAGCAGCAGCGCTTGACGACAAGCCAATTGCTTGCTACACTAGGTAACCATTGCGGAGCTTGTCGCAAGGTATAGCCATGCCCCACCGACTTTGCAAGAAAGGAGTATGAAGATAATGAAAAAAACCTACCAGATTACTGATGCTGGCCGCCAAGAGCTCGAGGCAGAGCTGGAGGAGCTGAAGGGCCGCCGCGGCGAGATTGCCGAGAAGATTGCTGAGGCCCGCGACTACGGCGACCTGAGCGAAAACGCCGAGTACGACAGCGCCCGCGAGGAGCAGGGTGTGGTGGAGACGCGCATTGCCGAGATCGAGGAGATCTTGCTCAATGCCGAGCAGATCACCGCCCCAAGCACCGGCGCCATCCACCTGGGCAGCACCGTCTCCCTCGCCTCAGATGCTGGGCTGGAGAAGACCTACACAGTGGTAGGCCCAGTTGAGGCCGACCCGCTGGAGAACAAGATTAGTGACGAATCACCGCTTGGCCAAGCCTTGCTGGGTCACCGCGCAGGCGAGCAGGTGACGATCACTACCCCCAAGGGCGAGATTACCTACACCATCCAGCAAGTGCAATAAGCGTATCTCAAGATAATAGACCGAGCAGTGTGCGCTGCTCGGTTTTTTTGTTTGGCAACTGGCAGAGGTAGGGGTTGATTCACATGTGGCGTATGTCTCTGGCTCTTGTGGTTTATTTATGGTGCGCGTTTGCCTTTTTCCTATTGCATGTGCCTGATGGCACGAGAAAGCTCATTGTGAGTGGCTGGCCTCTGATCTTGGCATGAGAAAGGCGCAAATATACGTAGAAAGCTCAGCCTAATAGCGCTCAATCTGCGGGCAATGTGCAAGAACCATCCTCAGCCATAAGCAGTTCACCATCATTGCATTATCGGCGATGTTATGCTATGATAGGTAATCAACCATTAACAGCCCAAGGAGACCGACGATGGCTCGATACACAGCACGACACGCACACTACCCGCACAAGAGAACGCATAATAATCACAAGCACGATCAGCCAAAGCTCAAGCACGATACACCCTTCGCGTTGCGGCGGCTCACTGCACTAACGGCAGCTGCAGCGGCGCTGATTGGTGGTGGCTATCTTGGTCATCAGCACTACCACCATGGCGAGAAAACCTTGGTCGCGGTGGCGCACCCTACCTCTGGTGAGTTGGCAGAGTATGCAGAGAGCCCCTTTGTGACCGACCCGGCTACTGGCGAGACGCATTGCCGCGATACAACCCGCCAAGAGATATCTGTGACGGCAGAGAAGCCACAAACAACCATCACAAACCCTGATGGCAGCACGACGCGGCTTACGATGATTACCTTCTCGACCAGTGCACAAGAGCGGACACAAGCGACACTGGTGTATCCATCCAGCGCAGAAGGTGAGCCGCAGCAGGTGCCAATTGCCATTGCAACTGGCCCAAGCAAGACTGGCAAGGGTGGCTGGAATATGACGACATCACCCCACATCGGGCGTACGGGTGCAAAGACACAGGCCTCGACGACTGCAGCTGGCCCTGGCGCACACGCAATTGCCTGCCCACCGCTGACTAAATAGGAGAGAGATTAGCTGCTAAGTGCCGCACTTCTCTAAGAACTTGGTAGAGTGGAGCGATTAGGCTGCCACCCTAGTCGACAACCATCCCATTCTCCGCTATAATAGCAAGCAATTATGGCGACATTACAAGACTACCGAGACGAACGATTACGAAAATTAACTGCTCTGCGCGAGCTAGGCATCGACCCTTACCCAGCACACACTGAGCGCACACACGACTGTGCGACGGTGGTGATGCAGTACGACGAACTGGCTGGCCAGGAGGTGGCGGTGGCTGGGCGCGTGGTGTCCATTCGCAGTTTTGGCAAATTGGCCTTCATCAAGCTACAAGACGCGAGCGGCGAAGTGCAGCTCTATCTGCAGCGCGACACAATGGCCGAGCTCGACGCTCCGCGCGGCATTCTCGGCATGAAACAGCTCAAGCTGCTTGATACAGGCGACTTTGTAGAGGCGACTGGCACGGTGCTAAAAACAAAGACGGGTGAGATTTCGGTGGGGGTGCGTGAGCTGCGGCTGCTCGCCAAAGCTCTGCGGCCACTGCCAGAAAAGCTCGAGAATAAAGAAGAGCGTTTCCGCCGCCGCTATGTGGATATGAATGTTAACCCAGCGGTGCGTCAGCGCTTTTACCGCCGCAGCACGTTTTGGCAGGCGACGCGCGATTACCTCAACCAACACGGCTTTACTGAGGTCAACGTGCCGGTGCTGGAGCACACCACCGGAGGGGCGGATGCCAATCCGTTTGTGACCCACATGGATGCGCTGGACGGCCAGCAGTTCTACCTGCGGATTAGCCACGAGCTGCCGCTCAAGCGCCTGCTGGGGGCAGGGTTTGAGAAGGTGTATGACATTGGCCCGCGCTTTCGCAACGAGAATTATTCGGACGAGCACCTGCCCGAGCACATCGCCATGGAGTGGTACGCCGCCTATTGGGACTGGCAGCAGGGTATGCGCTTTATGGAGGACATGTACAAGTATGTGCTGGAGCGAACCTTTGGCACGCTGCAGTTTACCCTGGGCGAGTTTGAGGTCGACATGAGTGGTAAGTGGGAAGTCTGGGACTATGCCGAGGTGATCCACAAGCATTATCATATTGATGTGTATAATACCACGATTGAGGAAGTCGCCGCTAAGCTGAAAGAACATGGCCTGGAGGTAGAGAAGACCGATTCCATCCCGCGCGGCATCGATAAACTGTGGAAGAATATCCGTAAAGGCGTGGCTGGGCCGGTCTGGCTGGTCAATACGCCCAAGTTTATCAGCCCGCTGTCTAAGACCAACCCGGATAACCCGCAAACGGTGGAGCGTTTCCAGCCGGTGATTGCTG
This sequence comes from uncultured Candidatus Saccharibacteria bacterium, assembly GCA_963526965.1. Lineage (GTDB taxonomy): Bacteria > Patescibacteriota > Saccharimonadia > Saccharimonadales > Saccharimonadaceae > Saccharimonas. The sequence continues at coordinate 87,127 of CAURPS010000001.1, forward strand.
GCAGCGAGCTTGGCAATGGCTTTAGTGAGCTGAACGACCCGATCGACCAGCTAAACCGCTTTGTGGAGCAGCAGCAAATGCGCGACGCCGGCGATGAGGAGGCCATGATGCTGGATATCGACTACGTAGAGATGCTGGAATACGGCATGCCGCCGGCCTGTGGCTGGGGCTTTAGCGAGCGCGTCTTTTGGATCTTCGAAGGTGTGACGGCGCGCGAAGGTGTGCCATTCCCACAGCTCAAAAGCGACATCGACGAGACGACGCGGGCGGTATACCCAGGGGTGAAGCTGGATTAGAGCGGTAGCTGGGGCTATTGGCACCTCGCATACTATATTCGTGCGAGGTGAGTGTGGGATTGCAGTAGCGCATAGATAGGCTAGTTGTGTACCATCGTGCACGATTTGTACAATAAGCGTGTTAGCTATGATATAAGCACAGAAATAGCAAAACGCTCATTATTTTGGGCTGAATCTGGCTCGAGCAATAATTGGTAAGGTCTGATTGGTAATGCGCGTGATGAATACAAAAACATCCTTGCTGCAATGCAAAAGCTAGCGCGTGCAGTGTGAGCAGAGAAATGCTAGAAGGGGAGACTATAGACTGCCGCAGTATGGTCACGAGAGCCTGTTTGCGCAAAACAAAACCACCAGCAAGATCTGGTGGTTTTTGCACGCTCATCGCTGTGAGCTAACCCGATACACTTGGTGGTCGTGGTGGTGGACTGCTTGGCGCGGCTCGTGGTGATGCATGGTGCGAGGTGCCGTTCTGAACGGCGATGGACGTGCCGCGGCGTGGTGGTGGCGGCGTAGTGGTGCGTGGCGGGGTGCTCATTGCGAGGCCGCCCAGGCCACTGCTGGCTGATGGGCCATCTGCGGGTGGTGGGCCGCTTGGTGGAGGAGGTGTGCCGCTACCACCACTCGGGCTTGGTGGTCCATCTGGAGGGGTGTTGCTATCTTTGCTGCCTAGCTGCGTGGCGGCAGCATTCTTGGCGCGATAACGCCGGATAAGGTAGAGAATAAGCGCGGCAATGCCAACCAAGAGAGCAAGCAGCGAGATAAGGATGAATACCCACAGTGGTTTGTCTTCGCCAGCGAGGAACTTGTCTAGGGTGACCTTGCCAATGTGGCGCACCATTGGTGGCTGCTTCTTCTCATCGGGCTTTTTGTCGGTGCGGCATTCTGACCAAATGGCGTCGGGGTAGGCAGTAGCCAGCAAATACCAAGCAGTAGAGGCTACGGAGTAAGCATTCGTCATTTGGTTGGCCTCGTCGACATTAGTAACGTAGGGCCAGGCACCATTAGCTCCCTGAGATGGATACGTTCGCTGGGCACTGGCAGCAACTTCGTCCTTGTTGCCTGCGACGTTATAGGCCTGGGTGACGCCGAACGTCCCTTCAAACCAGACGGTGGGGGTGTACGTACCAGTCAGGTATGGAGTGTAGCCCTGAGACCCTGCGCGGCTCATAGCAAAGTTGCGCGTGTAGGCAAGTGAGACTTTGGCTTTGTCGTACTCACCAATTGCGTTGAGGAAGATAGAGCCCCAGCTGGAGGTGTCCAGCGCTTTGGCATGGTCGTCAAGCCCTTGGTCGAAGCGATTCTCGGCTTTGTTCCATAGTTTCTCCATAATGACTTTGGCCAGGCTGTCGGCCTCTTGGCGGTAGCTGGCGTCGCCGTAGACTTGCGAGGCCCGCTCGTACACATGCCAGAGGTCGGTATTGTGCTCAGTGGAGTGCCAGGCGATTTCGAACTGCTTGTTGTTATCGTCATCATTAATATTCGTGCCACCACGGTAGAGGCCAGCACCGGGGCCGGATGTACTTTTCTTAGTCTTGACCCAGGCCAGGGCAGAGCGCACCATGCTGCTGACGCCATTGATATCGCCAAACTTCTCTTGGTAACGGATGAGCGCATAGAGGACGAAGGCGACACCGCCAGTATAATAGCGTGCCTGCTGGTTACTGGGGTCGAGCTGGTGGGCGCTGGAGGGGAAGGCCCCGCGCGACCGGCCGGATTTGATCTGGATGGTCTTGAAGCCATTAACAAGCTGGTCTGCCATTGCTTTGTCGCCTGCACCAACCGCTACGAGTAGCGCCAGCGACTGATCGTACATAAATGAATAGTGCACGCGATGAGTGCCATAGCCATCCTGGCCAGGTGAGAACTCGTACGAGCGGATTAGCCCCGCCAGCTGTGGCTGGAAGTACTCAGCGAGGATCTTGTTGCTGCGCGTATCCACCAGACGCAGCATCTTGTGGCCCTTCTCGGTGCCGGGGAAGCTAAAGGTGCGATTGGTGTTGGCAGCTTGCTTGGCCACGAGGTAGGTTTGGTCGGTGATGACGTAGGATTGGATCTCGACATTTTGGTACTCCGTGACGCGTGGCCAGCTCTCGCCGAGAGGTTGGCCGCTACTGGCATCGTAGAGACGGAAGCGCCACTCGCCGCCAATGCTGCCATCGACTGGCGAGAGGTCGAGTGTCCAGCTGCCGTCACCTTGCACCTGGGCAGGGGCGACCTTGCCTTGCTCGTACTCGGCATCGGTAGCGCGAAAGGCTTTGACGACGCGACTCCCACCGGTGGGCGCTTTGCCCGAGACTTTGCCACGGTAGCTGCCCGGCACAGATGATGGCGAAGTAACAGAGAGAGGTGTGGGGTTACCAGTGGCATAGCTACCACTGTTCTTGAGCTGGAATGAGCCCTTTATCTCGCCAGTGTAGTCTGTGCCGTATTGCTTGGCGACGGTGATGGTGCTGCCATCGCCAGCGTTGCGGATGGGCTGCATGAGGCTGCGGAGGTTGGCGAGGGCCTTAGCGGCGCGGGCTTTGTCGGTCGGGGAACTCAGCGCTGTAGTCTTGAAGCGCATCGTGTTAGGGTCGCAGATGTCGGGTTTGTCGTCTTTTTTGGTGGATGAGTTGGAGCCAGAATTCGTGGCGGGCTCGGCCATTGCCACCTGACGTAGCTGCATGAAGCCAACTCCTAGCACTACCACTGCTGCCACACCTGCAAACCGAAAATGCGTCCAATATCGTCTCACTTCTGCTATACTCCTCACCTCGCCGATTAGCCGTTGGGTATTGCCTGTGAGTATAGCATAACCATTTGCAATATCACAGCATAAGCGGTATAGCTTGAACAGAGATTAACAGGGGTGGAAGGAAGTGATTGGTGAGGATATTTGAGGATGAATAGACTAGTTGGTGGCAGCCAATTTTTGGCCTTGGCGCTGGCGGGCCGACACTGACGGGAGGTTGACCCTGGCAAATATTCCATCAGTAGGAGAGCATGATAGGCCGCGATATACTGCGGGGCCTAGGCGATACATAGATTGGCGATCTTTGGGTGATGCTCGCGTTTGACATTCCTCGCTGCATGGCGCACAATCGATATATGAGAATGACACGCGTGATATCTGCGATTGGTGTCTGCTTGGTGCTGCTGGGCACCGCGCTCGGGGCAGTGCCAATGCAGGCCGATACATCGGTACGAGCCTATTCATCATCGAGCAGTAGTAGTAAAGATAATTTCACCATTACCAACTATGCGGCGGATATGGAGCTCGGGCGCGACAGCGAGAAACGCTCCACCCTCAAGACGAAGCTCACCATTACGGCAGACTTCCCACCAGAGCAGAACCATGGCCTCGCACCAGAGTTCGTTACGCAGTACAAGGGGCACCACACGAGCTTTGCGCTTGGCTCGGTGCAGGATGAGAACGGTCATGATTATGAGTATAGTTGGTCGGGCAACACCCTGCGCATTGGCAACAAAGATACGTATGTCTCGGGCAGCAAGACGTACGTCATTACCTACACCCAGCGCAATGTGACGTGGAACTATGGCGACACGCAGAAGAATGAATTCTACTGGGATGTGATTGGTACGTCGTGGCGCGTGCCCATTAGCAATGCCACCGCCACGCTCAAACTGAGCCCCGAGCTTGCCGCCATCAGTCGGACAACGCCGCAATGTTACACTGGTAGGCAAGGGAGCCGCACTACCTGTACCGTCACGTCACCAAGCGTCGACACCATAACTGCCTCGGTGGGCTACCTTGCGCCATATGCTGGCATGACGCTGGCAGTAGGCTTCCCGCAGGGGACGTTTGCAGAATATAAAAAGACGCCCGGGGAGGTGTTTCAAGAGCGGTTAGAGGCGCTTCTCCCACTTATATTCTTCGTGAGTATGCTGGTGCTGGGGTTGGTCTCAAGCTTAGTGTATTGGCTCTATCAGCGGGCGATTGGCCGGAGCAAGGAGCTGGGGACGATTGTGCCAGAATATCTGCCACCACCCAACACGAGTGTGACAACAGCAGCAGAGATCGTGCGGCCATTCCGGATGGTGAAGGGCTCAGCTATGGCAGCGCAGATGATCGACTGGGCGGTGCGGCACTACATTCGTTTGATTGAGGTCAAGCCCAAGACGTTCTTCTCGCGGGCACAGTACGAGCTTGAAGTTGTTAAGGATGTCAGCAGTCTTCATCCTGAGGAACAAGAGATCCTGGGCGATATCTTTGGTCACCTGCCTGCAGTGGGCGAGCGCATCAACCTCAAGACGCTACGCAACAATACCTCCTATGCCTTCCGCCTGAGCGATAACGCCAAGAAGCTTGATGAGCTCATCGACCACACCTACAAGCTGCGCGACACAAGCCGGAAGGGCACACGGGGCTTCCGTATCCTTGCGAGTGTGCTGGGTGTCTTGGTGTTGGTGCTGTGTGCAGCCACGATGTTTGTGCCATTCTTTAGTGGGCTGCAATTCCTCTTCTTTCCGGGGATATTTATCGTGATTCTCGTTGGCAAGCTGGGCTTTGCTAAGCCGCTGTCGGACAAAGGGCTAGCATTGCGCCGCTATCTGCTGGGGCTCAAGATGTATATCCGCTACGCCGAGGCCGACCGCCTGCGCCTGCTGCAGAGCCCTGAGACTGCCGAGAAGGTGGATATTGGCGACCACGCTCAGCTCGTCAAACTCTACGAGCGGGTCTTGCCCTATGCCGTGCTCTTTGGCCAAGAGAAGCAGTGGAGCCAGCAGCTGGGGCAGTATTATGAGGAAGTAGGCACTCAGCCCGATTGGTATGCTGGCCACGGCGCCTTCAATGCAGCAATGTTTGTCTCGAGTATGAGTAGCTTATCGAGCTCTACCTCTGTGGGATCAAGTGACTTCTCGTCATCGAGTGGCGGCTCGACTGGTGGTGGCTTCTCTGGCGGCGGCGGAGGCGGCGGAGGTGGCGGCGGGTGGTAGAGCCCGCTCACCCCAGCGCGCAGCTATATCTCAACCCTTCTTTTGCAACAACAAACAAGCGGCCACTCTCCCATAGTGGTCGCTTCTTGATGCAAGAACAGAAAAGCAAATGTGCCAAGAACATAGCCCACCAACTATACTCAAACTGAACCGGATTAATTGCTCAATCCGAGAGTGTGCTACGGACACGACGATCAGATTGAGAATGAGCCCTATGATGCTACATTCTGCAATTTCCGGCTTGGTGCTTTGTGGCGAACTTGGTATACTTGGTACGAGACATAAGGAAAACACATCATGGATTGGCTGCATATTATTATTCTTGGCATTGTCGAGGGGATTACCGAGTTTTTGCCCATCTCGAGCACGGGCCACTTGATGCTGGCCGAGAAGTTGCTGGGCTACTCGGTGAGCGACCCGGGGCTTGTCGCCTTTACGGCGGTGGTGCAGATTGGGGCGATTGCTGCGGCAATTGTCTATTTCTGGCAGGATATTTGGCGTATTGCCTCGGCGTGGTGTGCTGGCGTGGTAAATCCGCGGGCGCGGACGTTTCACTACCGAATGGGGTGGTATGTCATCATTGGCTCGCTGCCAATTGCGGTGGTGGGGCTGCTCCTGAAGGATACGATCGAGACGGTGCTGCGCGGCCTGTGGTTTGTTGCGGCTGGGCTGATGGTGTGGAGTATTGTACTGTTTTTGGCCGACCGCCGAGGGCGCGAGACACGCCATGAGCGCAACCTCACCTGGCGCGATGCCATGGCAATGGGCCTGATGCAGTGCCTGTCGCTCATCCCGGGAGTGTCGCGCTCGGGGGCGACGATTGCCTCGGGGCTATTCCGCGATATCGACCGCACGACTGCCACACGGATGAGCTTCTTCCTGGGGATTCCGGCATTGATGGCAGCTGGTGGGCTAGAGGCCGTGACGCAGTCGCAGCAGATTGGCCGCTTGATTGGCTGGCCACAGATGATACTGGGGATTATCATATCCTTCGTGGTGGGGTATGTGGCGATCTCGTGGCTGCTGCGCTTTGTTTCGAGTAACTCATTTGATAAGTTCGTCGCTTACCGCTTGGTGCTGAGTACACTGCTCATCATCCTGCTTGCGGTGGGTGCGTTGGCACCAGTGTAATTTCTCCATAGCTTGTTTTCAGACTTACCTCACGTCCTATTGAGCAGGGGAGTGAATCTTTTTTGGAAGACATCGGCCTTCTAGAGATCATGCTCAAGATCGTTTGGTGTTTCGTTTGAATGAGTATAGTGGTGTTTTTATGGCGACGCGTTTTTGTACTCCACCCAGATGAAGTAGGGGGAGTATTAGTTCATATATGCAAGGTTTCTAGATTCAGTCTTGTTATAATTTTGCTTCTGAAGCGCTAGAAAAAACATTGCAATGTTGTTCACTTCGTTTGCTCTCGCTGAGTGATTGCGGTATAATTGCTATTAACATTAGCAGCTTATGGAGGCGCAATGATCGAAATAAAAAACATTACAAAAGTCTACGGCAAGAAGAAAAACACCTTCACCGCCCTCAAGGACGTAAGCCTTGCAATCGAGGAGGGGTCGAGCGTAGCGGTACTGGGCAAGTCGGGCTCGGGCAAGTCCACGCTGATGCATGCTATCTCTGGCCTGGATAAGCCGCAGCAGGGCGAGGTGATCATCAATGGTGAAGATATCTTGCGGCTCAAGCGCAAGGCGACCGACCGCTTTCGAGCGCGGACGATGGGCTTCATCTTCCAGAGTTTCTTTGTAGAGGGCGGCGAGAGCTGCTATGACAATGTGAGTCTGTCGCTCGAGACGGCAGGTGTGCCGCGCAGTCAGCGCAAGCGGCGTATCGTGGCCGCACTCGAGGCAGTTGGCCTGGAGGATAAGATCAAAGCGCGGGCCAAGGACCTCAGTGGTGGGCAAAAGCAGCGCCTAGCGATCGCTCGAGCAATTGCTGCCGAGCCACAGATTCTCTTTGCCGACGAGCCAACGGGCAATCTCGACTCAGCAACCTCTGCGGTGGTGGAAGACCTGCTCTTTAATTATGCTAAGGAGCATGGTGCCACGCTCATCATCGTCACACACGACGAGGATCTCGCGCAGCGCTGCCAGCGTATTATTCGTATCAAAGATGGGGCAATTGATCACGACAGCGCTATGGATGATAAGGCAACAGCCTCTCCCAAGGCTAAAAAAGCGCCAACTCGTCGCTCAGCCAAAGCCACAGCACCTGCCACGCAGCCCAAGAAAACAACGAAAAAAGCCGCAAGTGCTACTGCAAAAGCTAAATCTACAACCACCAAGCCAACACCAAGGAGGGCAGACTAACCATGAAGACGACCGATATTATCCGCCGCGCTGGCCGCAACCTGCGCCGCGCCAAGATGCGTACCCTGCTTACCAGCATCGCTATCGCGGTGGGCGGCTTCGCCATTATGGCGAGCTTGATGGCGGGCGAGGGTGCACGCCAGTATATTGACCGGCTGATTAGCAGTAATATTGATGCCAAGGCAGTGTTTGTCGTCAAAGATAAGCGGCTCATCGGGGTACAATCGGGTCAGCAGGCTGACCTGCGTGAGTATAATCCTGATAGTATCAACCGCTATGGTAATGATTATAAAGCCTTAACCCAAAAAGATATTGACAAGCTTACGGCGCGTACTGACCTCGAGAAAGTGAGGCCAGTCTATCAGCTCCAGCCCAAATATGTAAGCTTTGCAGCCAAGAAAGACAAGAAATACAGCAGTGATGTGAGCGTCTTTGATGGTGCGCTCGCGGCCGAAGTGGTGGCGGGTAAGCAGCTGGGCAAGGGTACTGAGCTCGCGGCTGGCGAAGCCGTCATCCCCGAGAGCTATGCCGAGACACTAGGGCAATCGCCTGCCCAAATGGTGGGCAAACAACTGACCGTCACAGTGGTGCAAATGCCACAGAAGATCGACGAAGCAACGCTTGGGCAGGTCTTTGCTGAGAAGGGGCAGGCTGGGGTGAATGAGCTGATCAATGGCAAGGAGCTGCACAAGACCTTTACTATTGCGGCCGTGACGCGCAAATCGGCCGACCAAACCCAAGCAATGCGCGGCATTGGGATTAATGCCAAAGTAGCCCGCGAGCTGAGTGACTACAGTACCAAGGGTACGAGCCAATACCAAAAGTACATGTCTGCCACCGCGGTTGCCAAGCAGGATGCCGAGGCTGCCAAGAAGTCTCTCGAGCACGATGGCTACGCTGCAGCTACTGCCAAAGATCTGCAGCAGACACTCTTTCGCTTTGTCGATATCTTGCAAGGGGTTGTGCTGGGCTTTGGTGCCTTAGCGCTGATTGTCAGCATCTTTGGCATCGTCAACACGCAGTACATCTCGGTGCTGGAGCGGACGCAGCAAATTGGCCTGATGAAGGCGCTGGGCGCCAGCCGGCGCGATATTGGCCGCTTGTTCCGCTACGAGGCTGCCTGGGTTGGCCTGCTGGGTGGTGCGCTGGGTGTGCTGGGCGCGTGGGGCGCTGGCATAGCGCTCAACCCGGTTATCTCAGAGAAGCTCCACTTTGGTGATCATAAACTACTCGTCTTTGTACCAGAGCATGCTGCTGCAGTAGTGGCTGGCCTGATGCTGGTAGCGATCATTGCTGGCTGGCTGCCAAGCCGCAAGGCTGCTAAGCTTGACCCGATCGAAGCGCTCCGCACAGAGTAATCTGCATAGCTACGAAGAATCTCAAGCCCGCTTTGCTGTGGTAGGCAAAGCGGGCTTTTGGGCTAGCTAAGAGGGGGGCACTAGCATAAACCTAACAGAGATAGAGCAAGAGAATCGACCCAAAATAGCCAAGCCTCGAAGGTCGAGAAGCTATTACTCTTTAATTTTATAATGCTTGTGCTATAATCAGACAAAAGGGTATAAATAGGGGTATAGCTATGAATGAACACCGCAAAAAATTTGCAAGTCGTTCGCTTGTATTTGGCTTGTTTGGGATATTATTAATCATCATTATATTGCTCTGGTGGTGGTGGCCATGGGGCTACAATAGCAGCTTCAAGGGTGTGCGGCCAGACCAAGTGAGTTTGCGCCAGCATGATGGGAAGATTCAGTGGCAATTTATGAATGGCGCGTGGCACGATATTACCTCGGTGGAGGACTTGCGTGGGGCAAAAGGCGAGCAAGGTGCGCGCGGTGAGGCCGGCGCGAGCGGTGCTCGTGGTGCAGATGGTACCAATGGCCGTGATGGTGCAGATGGTGCACGCGGCCGCGATGGTGCTCGTGGTGTAGCTGGCAAGAATGGCGCAAACGGCGCTAATGGCGCTAACGGTAAGGACGGAGCAAACGGAGCCAACGGCAAAGATGGTGCATCGGCCGCTAAGGGTGACAAGGGTGAAAAAGGTGACAAAGGCGAGCCCGGCAAAGATGGCAAAGACGGCAAAAATGGTGAAAAAGGCGAAAAGGGTGAGAAGGGCGACGCTGGCCCGAAGGGTGACACTGGCGCTAAGGGTGAGCAGGGTGCACCTGGTACACCTGGCGCACAAGGAGAAAGAGGTGTACCCGGCCCGAAGGGTGACCAAGGAGACACTGGCCCACAAGGACAACCAGGCCAGCCCGGCCCGCAAGGGCCGCAGGGCCAAACTGGCCCAGCTGGTGCCGATGGCCGAACAATCGAGCTCCAGAAGGGCACGCTCTACATCCAGTGGCGCTACACTGGCGAAACAGCCTGGCAAAACCTCATTGCCTACACCGACCTCAAGGGCGAAAAGGGTGATGCTGGTCAGCCCGGCCCACAAGGCCAACAGGGTATCCAGGGGCAGCAAGGTGCAGCTGGGCCCAAAGGCCAGGATGGCACCAACGCAACGATTAATGTGACCAACAGCACTCAGCCATGCTCACCAAATATGACCGTCACGGGCAACGGCACATCTCAGCTCGGTCTTACCTTTGCAGGTAGCACGGTGCCGGCGGGTGGCACAGTTGGCCAGATATTGTCGAAGAAGTCGGCCGCAAACTGTGACATGGAATGGCGGAGCCTCCCCCAGATGACCATCTTTACAGCAACACTTGGCAATGGCAATGGCGGTGTGACGGCTGCAACGATTGCTAAGGATACCTTTGCACCAGTGCCACTCAAGACCGTCGTGACAAACAATGGTGGCGGGTCGTGGGATGCCGGGAGCAAATCGTACATCGCACCAAGTGACGGTGTCTACCTCATCCAATCGCGGATTCGCCTGAACGATACATCGTCGGCCCGTGGTGTATACCAGGCTGTCAACGATACGGCCCGCGACACTCCAGAGGGTGTGTGGAGCAACAACCAACACGGCTACCGCTTTACCATGCCGTACACTCGCTTGATGCGAGTAGCGGCCGGGACACCGCTCAAGCTTGTTATCTACTCGGCTGGCCAAGACGCAAACATCACCGATGCAAGCCTCAGCATCGTCAAGATATCAGACTAAGCTAGGTAGCCCACTACCAATCTCTACAGAACCAGCTATCATAGCTGGTTCTGTGCTTGTAAATAGCCAGGGATACCGGCCGATAGTACGCTTGCGAGCAGGGGGGTGAGGTCAAAAAATAGGAGGCGAGCTGGCAGGGAATGGTGCCCAATGATACCCCGACTGGGCGGGTGCTGCGCCCGAAAGTTTTATCGAACAAATTGCCATTACGCTTGGCGTGGTATCTGATATAATATAGTTATGTTAGATATTCGTTATATTCGCGCGCATGCCGACGAGGTGCAGGCAGCTGCGCGCCATAAGGGCTATGAGGTGTCTATCGCTGCGCTCATCGCATGCGACGACCAGCGCCGGGAGCTCCAGCAGCGGGTGGATGCTGTGCGCACCACGCGCAACGAGACAGCCGCTCAGATGAAGGGCGGCAAACCCAGCCAAGAACTCATCGCCAAAGGCAAGGCACTCAAAGCCGAGCTCGCCACACTAGAGGAAGAGCTGCGCACCATAGAGAACAACTTTTTTACTCAGCTCGAGGCAGTGCCAAACATCACCCTGCCCGATGTGCCGCTGGGTGGCGAGGCAGACAGTGTGGAGGTCAAGCAGTGGGGTGAGCGGCGTGAGTCGGCGCAAGATCACCTCGACTTCGCCACAAGCCGAGGCTGGCTCGACTTCGAGCGCGGTGCTAAGGTGGCTGGCACGAAATTTTATTATGTGCTGGGCGACCTCATGCTGCTCGAGAACGCCATCTACCAATACGCTCTTAACTTCCTCGTGAGCAAAGGCTTCCGCCCTATGACGGTGCCGCACATGGTGAGTGGCCGCGTGGCGCGTGGTTCGGGCTTTGCACCCAAGAGCGACAAGGAGAGCAACGAGTACTTTATCGAGGGCGAAGACACCATGCTTATTGGTACAGCCGAGGCCCCACTGACGGGCTTCCATGCCGACGAGATTTTGAATGAGAAAGACCTGCCACTGCTCTACGCTGGCTACAGCCCCTGCTACCGCAAGGAGGCTGGCGCTGCCGGGAAGTTTAGCCGCGGGCTCTTCCGGGTTCATCAGTTTAACAAATTAGAGATGTATATCTACTGCCTGCCCGAGCAGTCAGCCCAGATGCATGAGAAAATCCTTGCGCTGGAGGAGGAGATTTGGCAGAGCCTCGGTGTGCCGTACCGCGTGGTCAATATCGCGGCGGGAGACCTCGGTGCGCCAGCTGCCAAGAAGTATGACATCGAGTATTGGTCGCCCGTTGATGGCGCTTACCGCGAGCTCACCAGCTGCAGCAACTGCACTGACTTCCAAGCGCGCAACCTCGGCATTCGCGTCCGCCGGGCCGATGGCTCGCTCCAGGTAGTGCACACCCTCAATGGTACCGCAGTGAGCTTGGCTCGCGCACTGGTAGCGATTATCGAGAATTATCAAACAACGGATGGTCAGCTCCGCGTGCCGGCGGTGCTGCAGCCATATCTGAACAATAGGGAGGTACTCTAGATGGGGCGCACAATCAGAAAAATGAGCCGCAAAGGCTATGCCAAAGTTGCTAAGCCGCTTCTTTTTCGGCGGCAGCCCGATGCAGCGCACCAGTCGATGCTCTGGACAGCGCGGGCACTGCATGCCATTCGCGGTGAGCAGCTCCTTAGCGGCTGGCGCTACAAGAACCCTCGCCTCGAGCAGACTATTCTTGGCCTCAACTTTGTTAATCCGATCGGCCTATCTGCTGGGCTGGATAAAGATTTTGATCTGCCTCCGGTGGCGAAGAAGATCGGCTGCGGCTTTGAGATTGGTGGCTCGGTAACGGCCGTGCCCTGCGAGGGCAACCCCAAGCCGTGGTTTCGTCGCTTGGCTAGTGAGCAGTCGATCGTCGTGAATGTTGGTTTGGCCAATCGCGGCGTCGCCAAGGCGATCGAGCAGATCCGTAGCTACTCACCACGGGTCTGGCGCGACTTTCCGCTCAGCGTATCCGTAGCGAAGACGAACAGCCCCAAGCAAGTCCGCCCCAAGCAAGCAATTGCCGACTACTGCGACAGCCTTCGCCAGCTTGAAGAAGCTGGTTGCGCACCACTGTACGAGATCAATATCTCGTGCCCGAATGCTTATGGCGGCGAGCCTTTCACCACGCCCGCTCGCCTCAAGAAGCTCCTCACTGCGGTGGATGAGCTGAAGCTTTCGCGCCCCGTCTTTATCAAGATGCCGACGGACAAGACCTGGACGCAGTTTGCCAAGCTCCTCTCCATCATCGACAAGCATAATGTCGCGGGCCTGACGATCGGCAACCTCGTCAAAGATCGCAGCAAGCTCGCCGACCCAAGCGTTTTGCCTGATGACACCCCCGGTAGCCTTAGTGGCCGGCCAGCTCAGGCCATCACCACGCGGCTTATCCATAAGACGTATGCACTGTATGGTGACCGCTTTGTCATCATTGGTGTGGGCGGTGTCTTCACGGCGGAGGATGCGTACGAGAAAATTCGGGCTGGCGCGAGCCTCGTCGCGCTGGTGACGGCGCTGATGTTTGAAGGGCCACAGGTCGTGGGCGACATCAACGAAGGCTTGGTAGAGCTGCTCGACCGAGACGACTACGTCTCCATTAGCGAAGCAATCGGCGCAGCGCACCGCAAGTAGGGGAGCCAGTGGCGTCCGAAACAAACGGCCCACGCGTTGAGCATTTTGCCTCTCCCATGCAGTACGCGGCAGCGTGGTTTGGCCAAGCGGTGGTACGGCACATCACCGGTGCAGCATTTGCCCGGGCTGCGCGGTGGGAGGCGGCAGAAACTCATGTCCTTCCTGCGCGGCAGCATAATAGGCCTGCAGTAGAGTACCGAGCCGCCCAATATGTTGGTACACATGCGAGGGAGGATTACCCGCTCCGCGACACAACACTGATCGTTTCTGGCTATGTTGACCGCACAACCGACCGCTGTGTGGGTGGCCAAGCAGTTGACGTGTATCGGCTAACGGGCCAAACGAGCGCGTATCGCCGCATGGTCGATCGCCAGACAATGCGGCCATATGTGGCGCATCTTGCCCCGGCTCATCTTAACGAACTATCGACCGAGCCACAGGCTGTGGCTGTGCGTAGTTTCGTTCCAGTCGATAGTCTACGACGGGTTGGCCGCCTGATAGAAGTGCTCAATAGCCTTGCAGCACACACCGTTGAGGTAGAGGCGAAGTACCAGACATTGCTGCGCTACCGCAATCAGCAAACGTAAAATGACGTAGCGACACAGCTCGGCTCACAGCCATTTGACATTACTCACAATATACTGCACTATAGGACGAAAGCATTGCAACAAAGGAGCAAGAATGAACGAAAAACAGCCACCGGCAAACGGAGAGCGGCAAGACCCATCAAAATTGGCAGACCAGCTGCAAGAAATGCTCAGCCGTATCTTAACAGAAAGACCCTTCGAGTATGCATGGTGGAGGCAGAGTGCTTTGCAGGAGCGTCGTATCCAAACCAACCCAGAGCTCAGCAAAGATGGTGAAACCAACGCCACCGAGCGTACGATATTCTTGACAGGCCGCGAGGGCGAGCCTATAGCGGTATTTGGCGTTGTGCCCTATAGTCTACCAATTGTTTCGGGCCCGACTGTTGCTATTATGGCGCCTGATGGTAAAGACTGGGTGGTGTATCGCTGTGGGGCGGATGCCAACGATAAATGGCAGGTCGTGCGCATCCACGGCACAGGCACCGAGCAGTACAACGGTGGAGAAGAATACACCTTCTTCCAACCCACAGAGGGCGATAGCCAGCAGCACCCCTCGCACAAGAATGCCGACGCACAAGAGCTGAGAGACCTGATGAAGTTGATAGATACGTCACACTGCCGCACAGAGACACCGCCTAAGAACGAGGCGAAGGCCTTGCTCGACCAGATTAAAAAGCTGCGAGAAGAGGTAGCCTATCAGATAAGCTCGCTACTCAAGCGTCTCTACCTGAGTTCATAATTTACTCATAACAACCCCTGTTTTCTCCTCAACCATGCTATACTATAAGCACAAGTTGCTAACACGAAAGGGGTCAGCATGATCGCAAACATCGACATTACCGGTATTGGCAAATACTCGCCAGACGAGCCAACCAAAAAATACATCCGCAAGAAGATCGGTGCGCTCGACCGCATGGTGTCGCGCCACGCTCGCAAGACCGTCAGTGCTATGGTGCGCATCGAGGAGATCAATGGCGAGCATGGTAATAAATATGAGGTAGAGGTGGTCATTACCGTGCCAGACCAAACCATCAAGGCCAAAGACTCTACGCTCAACGTCCTGGCTGCTACCGACATCGTCGAGCGCAAACTGGCTGGCCAGCTGCGCAAATATAAGCAAAACCAGCTGCCGCACCTCGGTCGCCGTGGCCTCCTCGCTCGCTTCAAGCGTAGCTTCGAGCGCGAGCAGGATCACCCTGCGGAGTAGCTGATAGGTAAGGCGCGCGAGCCAAGAGGCCGGTATCAGTCGGGTATCGGCCTTTTGCTCATACTTTGTGCGGGCTGCCCTTCCCAAACGGCCGCAAACCCGGTATAATGAGGGGAGTTTTTTGAATTGAATGGCCGCTTAGAGAGGAAAGCGAGGGAAGTTTGACACCATGGCAACAACACAGCAAAAAGCACTGACGAAGATTTTTGGCGATCCGCAGAAGCGGATCTTGAAGCGTCTACAAAAGAAGGTAGACGAGATCAACAAACTTGGGCCCAAATACAAGGCACTCTCGGATGAGGAATTAGCCAAGCAAACAGAGGTACTCAAGCAGCGCCTGCACAAGAAGGGTACGACGCTCGATACCATCCTGCCCGATGCCTTTGCGGTGGTGCGCGAGATGGCCGACCGGGTGATTGGCGAGCGGCACTATGATGTGCAGCTGATTGGCTCGATGGTGCTGCACGAAGGCAACGTGGCCGAGCTCAAGACTGGTGAAGGCAAGACCCTGATGTCTACGCTGGCAGCGTACCTCAATGCGCTCGAGGGCAAGGGTGTGCACGTCGTGACCGTCAACGACTACTTGGCGCAGCGTGACGCTGGCTGGATGGGGCAGATCTACAGCGCTCTAGGCATTAGCACTGGTGTGATCATTAACGAAGCATCCTTCCTCTACGATGGTACGTATACCAACGAGAACCATACCGACCCACGCATGCAAAAGCTCCGCCCCTGTACACGGCGCGAAGCCTACGAGGCAGACATTACCTATGGGACAAACAACGAGTTTGGCTTCGACTACCTGCGCGATAATATGGTCAATGAGATTAGCCTGGTGCGTCAGCGCGAGCTCAACTTTGCCATTGTAGACGAGGTGGATTCCATCTTGATCGACGAAGCGCGTACCCCACTCATTATTAGTGCGCCTGCGGCCGAGAACCCTGATAGCTACTACCAATTTGCCAAGATTGTCGCCAAGCTTGTGCCGGAGGACTATCGTCTCGACGAAAAGCACACCAGTGTGGCGCTGACAGATAGCGGCATCGACAAGGTGCAAAAACTCCTTGGTATAAAAAATTTGTACACCCCTGAGTATGTCCGCAGCGTTTACCACATCAACCAAGCGCTGCGCGCACAGACACTCTTCCATCGGGACAAAAACTACGTGGTGACCAATGATGGCGAGGTGATCATTGTCGATGAGCACACTGGCCGCCTCAAGATCGGCAACCGCTACAACGAAGGCCTCCACCAGGCGATCGAAGCGAAAGAAGGCGTGCCCGTTCAGCAAGAGAGTATGACGTTGGCGACCATCTCCTTCCAGAATTTTTTCCGCCTATATAAGAAGCTCAGTGGTATGACCGGTACGGCCTTTACTGAGGCAGAGGAGTTCCAGCAGATCTATAGCCTGGATGTGGTGGTAGTGCCGCCCAACAAGCCGATTACCCGCAAAGACCACCAAGACCTTATTTACAAAACCGAAAAGGCTAAGCTCAAAGCTGTGGCGGCTGCCATCAAGAAGTACCATGAGCAAGGCCGGCCGGTGCTGGTGGGGTCGGGCTCGATTGCTAAAAATGAGCTGATCGCCCAGTGGCTCGACAAAGCGGGCATTACATATGAGATCCTCAATGCTAAGAATAATGAGCGTGAGGCCGAGATTGTAGCGCACGCTGGTGAGAAGGGTGCCGTGACGCTGGCGACGAACATCGCGGGGCGTGGCACAGACATCAAGCTTGGGCCGGGCGTGAAGGAACTTGGTGGCTTGGTGGTGATCGGCAGCGAGCGGCATGAGTCGCGCCGGATCGACAACCAGCTGCGTGGCCGTGGTGGCCGCCAGGGCGACCCAGGCGACACCCAATTCTACGTCTCGACCGAAGACGATCTGATGCGGATCTTCCAGGGTGAGCGCATTGCCGGCCTGATGGAGCGCCTTGGGGTAGAAGAAGACATGGCTATCCAAAACAAAGCGGTCAGTAAGACGCTCGAGGCAGCGCAAAAGCGGGTCGAAGGCTTTAACTTCGATGCGCGCAAAAATGTTGTTCAGTACGACAACGTCATCAACCGCCACCGCAAAGTGGTCTACACCGTGCGGCGCAAGATCCTCGATGGCGACAACATCAAGCCAGAAATCCAGCGCCTGCTGCGCACTGCAGTAGAGAGCCTCACAGAGGTACCAGCCAAGCAAAACCCAAAGTTTGTTGAGGAGTTTGGCGCGATCTTCCCACTGGACAAAGACGAGATCAAGAAAATCGGTGCCGAGAAGCGCGACCGCGTCCGGACCAAGATGGCACTCGATGCGGCGAAAAAATTGTATCAAGACAAAGAAGACGAGCTGGGTAGCGAGCTACTGCGTGGCATCGAGCGCGAGGTGTACTTGCAGGTGCTCGACACACTGTGGATGCAGCACCTAGAGAATATGCAGCACCTGCGCGAGGGGATTCACTGGCGCAGCGTGGGCCAACGCGACCCGCTGGTGGAGTACCGCGCCGAATCGCAAAAGCTGTTCGACAGCCTGCAGGCTAATCTCCGGGCGGAGGTCCTCCATGCAATCTACCAAGTGCGCAAGACAGATGCCATCACTCGGGAGGCAACCGACAACGAGCACGACACCGAGCTCACTCGCCTGGCCGAAACCTCGGTGGAGCGCGGTGTGAATGAAATCACGAGTGGGGAAGCGAATCGCGATCAGGACTTTACCAAAACAAAAGCGGCACCAACTACTGCCGATGTCAACCGCAAACGTAACGCCGCCCGCAAGAAAAAGAAAGCCCAGCGGCAGAATCGCAAAAAGAACCGCTAGATGCAACACACAGTAACAGAGGTCAGGCTAAAGAATGGTGCTCGTGGCCTTCTCATCGACGTGCCTGGCGCAACCGTGATGAGCTTCCAGTTCCAATTTCGGGCGGGCAACCGCTATGTTGCGAGCAAGGACATCTACGAGACGGCGCACATTATGGAGCACATGGCCTTTGGTGCTAATGCTCAGTTTGCGAGTGAGCACGAGTATGAGGCCGAGTTTATCAAAAACGGTGCCTACCACAATGCCTGGACGAGCGACCTGTCTATGGTGTATGTGGCGGACTGTGCAGACTTTGAGTGGGAGCGTATTTTGCAGTTGCAGCAGGTAGCCATTACGCAGCCAAAGTTCAACCAGACGGAGCTCGAAGCCGAGAAGGGCAATGTGCGTAGCGAGCTTGTCGGCTATCTCAACAATCATAACCGAGTGCTGTGGCCCAAGATCCAGCAGCTGCTGGGAAATGACATCTATACCTTCCACCAGCGCGTGCGCACCATTGCCCATGTGCAGCTGAGCGATATTCAGGAACACTACCGGCGTACCCACACTAGTGACAACCTTCGCTTTGTCATTGCTGGCAAAATGGCGGGGCGTAAGGCGCAGATCAAGCGCATGCTGGAGAGCTGGCAACTGCCGCGTGGTGAGCGCTTTGCGGTGCCGCACGACGAGCTTCACAGTGGTAAGCCCACCCTCATCCGCCGCAAAGAAGCCAGCAATCTCACCTTTGGCTGGTCGATGGAGATCCCGCGCGAGCTCAGCGACAAAGAAGATGCTGCGCTCGACTGCCTCAACCACATCCTCACCGGCACCATGCATTCGCGCATCTTTGGCAAAGCCCGCAAGCAGGGCATGGCCTATGGGATGTTTAGTGATGGCTCGGTGGGCAAATATGAGAGCAGCTGGGACTTTGGTGGCGAGGTGGAGTGCGACAAGGCAGAGCGGCTCTTTGCTTTGATTGTCAGTGAGCTCCAGGCGGTGCTACGTGGTGAGATTACCGAGGCCGAGCTTGAGGCAGCCAAATCCTACGGCCTGGGGCGCTACCAAATGGGGGCGCAGACGGTAGCGCAAATTAGCGGATTCTACACCGGCCGCTTCTTCTGGGATGGGTATGTGAAGGACTATGCCAAGGTGCCGCAAGAGATTAAAGGCACGACCCTCGAGCAGATGAATGCTGTAGCGCGTGAATTCATTGCCGCTAACACCTGGGCACTCGCTGGCGTAAGTAGCGGTGAGCGCAGCGACATCGTGCGGCTGGGAGAGCAGCTGGAAGGGCTGTTTGCACAGAGGTAAAAATGCCTCAGCTTAGTATAGTTGCCTGCCTTTGCGCTACAAGAGTCGAAGTTCTTGTGGCGATGCTTGGCCTATCTGCTTATATAATTTGATCAAATTATTTTTACTATTTTTAGTGAAGGCAAGGAGAGATACTTGCATTCATTGGATTTTGTCGTATTATTGAAGTAATAGCAAAGGAGAACAACACATGAGTGACGTCAATCCAACCAACAGTAAAAGTTACCGCCCTGGGGACGAACGAAAAGGTTACAACGACCTTGTCACGATTGTCCTCACAAAACGGGAATGCTCAGATTTATTGACAGCCATGAATGAGCTCACCGCAGGCCCGTATGCACCTTCTGACAAAGAATGGCAATGGATGGAGGATGTCATGGGTATGCCTACGCGCGAAAGTTTGATGGCACTATTCGATAAGGTTGATGATTTCCAAGAGGGCGACCTTAGGTCGTCCAAGTAGCATTCCGAAATACTTGACTTTTGAATCACAGTGACAATGCATACCTGCGTCGTGCTCAAGTGACTCCTCGTCAGAGTACGAACGATTAGGTTAGTTGCATTTGTCTCGCGTTCCGACGTTAGGTGAGTTTATGAGCACCGAAGCTCAGATGGACGTTGAGCGATATGGCTTCAACCCCGGTGACATGCCCGATTGCTTTCTTCCCGATAACTTTGACGAAGTATTTCAGCGTATCGGGATACATGGCACAAGGCATACCGTGCTGGTTTCTCAGTTTACTCTAGCCTAACATACAGCCGACCATAAACAGCCTGCTGCATGTGTTGGTTGTATGCTGCGTGTTTAAGCTGTGCGGTACACTGCCATCTTCGCGTTGAGCAGCTTGTTCATCTCGGTGAGGCTACTGTCCTTTTTGTGGAGGACGCCGTCGTCGATGACGTATGTCTCGGCCTTGCTGTCTCTGTTTTCGGGGACTTTGGGCGCGGTGTTTTGCCCGCTGTATTTGCTGCGGCTTGTTAGGTCGCTGTGAGCGCGGTAGTATTGAGCAGCTTTGAGACGGTGGTTTTTGACCGCTTGGTAGTACTTCAGGTATTCGCCGCCGAGTGCGCGTGCGTTGTCATTTTCACTGATGTTTTGCACTTTTTTGGCTTGCTCTATGCACGAGCCGTAGGTCTTGCTTGCTTCCTTTTCGATCTCGCTATCGGTTAGTGCAGGAGCGCTCGTAAGCGCTGCGCTGCCACCCTTGCGGAAGTCAAAGTTTAGAATTTGGCGGTTGAGCGTGTTGGTATCGGCGCACTCTTTGATAAAGGTGGCGACGGTGGAGTAGTAGCTAGGCAGCTTGCCCAGTGCAGTGACGGCTTCGTCCGTCTCGTGCTTGTACTGCTCGTACGCACGCTTGATGTCTTCGTCGTGCACAGCGCGTGAGCTACCAAGCTTGCTTATGAGCTCTTTGCGGTTGTCTGCAAATGCCTTGGTGTCGATCGTCTCACCGCGAGAGAGTGGCTGCAGCAGGCGATCCTCGGTGCGGCTATGGGTGCGGATGAGTGCTTGGGCGTCTTGCAAGTCTTTGCGGCTTGGTGGTGCCGACTGCATGGCCACAATGATGATAATGACGATGACTAGCACAATGCCCACCGTGCCGGCAATCAGCCCATACAGCAGTTTCTTGTTTGCCAGCAATGGATTACCCGAGTGGGGCGGCGGTGTATTGCCAGGCTGCGATGCATTTATATTCATGGTGTTCGTTGGCGAGGTCATAGCTGGTTGGTTATGGCTAGGAGTGGGCTGAGTGTCCATTGCTTGTGTCCTTTATCTTCGTTGTTGATACTCAAATTAACTATAGACTATATATTATAGCAATAGTTGCAGTGAGCGCAAATTGACGGAGGAAGAGCTGTTGCGGTGTGCTGCATATAGTGATGTACCATTGTGCGTAGTATGCAAGAAACAAGCGAAAAAGCAATAACACCGCTACGAGAGATAGCGATCATAATGAGGAGATGATGAGAGCGCGCCAAGAACAAGGGCAGTATGATATGTCCTCTGACCTCTGTATATTCTGTATCCTGGGTGCTGTGTATGCTATAATGGCGGTATGAAAGTTGCGATTGCTGGGTACGACGTTGAGGGTCGTGCAACGTATGATTATGCGCGGCAGGTGTGGCCTGCGGCGGAGATTGTGATAGCCGATGAGCGGCGCATTGCTGATGTGCCGCCTGGGGTGGTGGATGTATTGACGGGCCCAGATGCCTTTGCTCAGCTGGGCGATGCCGATATCGTCATGCGCACCCCTGGATTAGCACCGTGGCGGATCGAGACAGATGGGACGGTGTGGTCGGCTACGAATGAGTTCTTCGCACGCTGCCCCGCGCCGATCATTGGCGTGACAGGCACAAAGGGCAAGGGTACAACGGTGAGCCTCATCGCTGCTATGCTGCAAGCCCTTGGTCGCACCGTCCATGTGGTGGGCAATATTGGCCGGCCAGCTCTGGCGCAGCTGGGGCAGATTAGCCCAGATGATGTTGTCGTGTATGAGCTGAGTAGTTTTCAGCTGTGGGATGCCGAGCGTTCACCGCAGATCGCGGTAGTGCTGATGATTGAGCCCGACCATCTCGACAAACACGTTAATTTTGCCGAGTATGTCGATGCCAAGGCCAACATTCGGCGGCATCAGCGGCCGGGCGATGTGTGTATTTATCATCCGAGCAATCCATATGCCGCGCAGATTGCTGAGTCGCTCGACACGGACGTTGCGCGTGGCAGCCTGGGTACGCCGCCACCAGCGTATCGCTATGGCACGCCAGATGATGGCATGGTGTATGTGAAAGATGATGCCTTTTGGCAGGGTGAGCGGCGGCTTTGCGCAACGGATCGCCTACAATTGCCAGGTGCGCACAATATTGAGAATGCTTGTGCCGCGCTCAGCGCAGTGCTCGCCTTCGATCCGCAGGCTGTGCCGCAGCGTCTAGCGGAGGGGCTGGCGAGCTTTACTGGCTTGCCGCATCGCTTGGCCTTCGTGGCAGAGCAGGATGAGGTACGGTATTATGACGACAGTATTGCTACCACACCGGGCAGTGCCATTGCAGCGCTGCGTGCCTTTGCGGAGCCCAAAGTTCTCATCGTTGGTGGGGCAGACAAAGGTGGTGATTACGAGCCACTCGCACAAGAGGTGTATGATCAGGGTGAGGCTGTCCGTGCTATCATTACGATGGGGGCGAATGCTTCGGCGATTGCAGCGGTATTACAAAACTATGATGTTGCTGCGCCTATCATAACGCTTGGTAGCGTGCCCATGACAGAGGTTGTGGATGCCGCTCGGCAGCAGGCCGAGCCGGGTGATGTCGTCATCTTAAGCCCCGCTGCCGCAAGCTTTGACCAATATCATAGCTATGCCGACCGTGGTGAGCAATTTATTGCAGCGGTGCAGGGTGGCGGAGTGTAAGCTATTTTGCGATTGAGCAGGATATACTATAATATATACAAATAACTATATAACTGATACAAGATAAGGAATCGATAGTTCAATGAATCAGCAACCATATACCAACTCACCGCAGCCTGCCGCCGCGCCGCAGTATAGCAAGGGGCAGCTTGCCGTGGCCCGTGCTGCTATGTCTAGCGATAACACCGTGCTGGCAGTCACCTTTATTGGCTTCTTTTTTATGACGTCGGCGTATTTTATTATTACGGCACTAGTCGATCACTTCCACGCAGAAGAAACTGGCGTGATGGCAGAGCAAGTCCCACTTTGGCTGAGGCTTATTATTGCTTTGTTTAGCGGTGCTATTCTCTTTGGTGTCATCCTTCTTGTTGGGATGTTTTTCATCCGGATGGAGCGGCAGAAGATGCTCGGCAATGCTATGCAAGTAGAGTATAGCGACTATGCGTGGCTGCGCGATTGGGCCAACGTCACAGCGGCCGACCTCGGTTTGCCACGGGTAGAGATCTTCGTGACGCAGAATCCGGTCATCAATGCCTATGCCTTTGGCTTTATGAATCCATACTGTATTGTGCTGCACTCTGGCTCGATTCGCTACCTCACGCCCGATGAACTCAAGGCAATCGTTATTCACGAGATGGGGCACATTAAGTACAAGCACACCATAGCTATGCTGTATCTGCAGCCATTCTTGATGCTGCCGTTTGTTTCATCAGTGTCTGGCTGGCTCGCGGGCTTTTGGCAGCGCCGCACCGAGTATACGGCCGACCGCTTGGCGCTGACCTACACCGAAGATCCAGAGCTCGTCAAGAATGCGCTTGTCAAGGTGCACATTGGCCCTGACGTGGCGGAGGGTATGAACGAGACTGCTCGCCAGTGGCAGCGCTACACCGCCAACCGGCCAATGAACCGCTTTGCCCAGACCTTGAGTGACCACCCATACCTCGTGCGCCGGCTTGACCACATTGATGAAATGACCACCAAGCTCCTCGCACCCCAAGCGCCAGCTGCACCAACCCAACCCACAACACCAGTCCAGCCACAGTAGGGGAGTCGCGAGGCGACGCAATGCTGCTTATACGAGACGCCACTATCTGTGCGATGGCGACCTCTTGGTTTTGCTCTATACCTACGATAGTGCACACTTCGACCATAGAGACTCATCGATCACTTGTGCCTGTTCCTTTTGTTGTTCCTCTTCTCAGAGTGATGCGTACCTCTCTTGATTATAAGCTTGCCAGTACAGTACCAGCGCTAAAAATATCGTTATAATAACGATGTTCCGCACTTTGCCTGAACGAAGTTATGGAGTGAGCGAACGCGTAGCAATACGCTGCGAGATGTGTGCTCCAGCAATACTTTGCGCTACATAGTAGAGCGAGCCCTCCAAGAGTGCGGTATAATAGACGTATGCAACCACTCAAAAAGCGCGCCGCACAGCTTCTCGCCGACATCCTCAATGCGATTAATCGTTTGCAGATTACTGACAAAGCTACTCAGCTCGCTCAGCTTGAGGCGCAGCTGGCCGACTCGCAAATTTGGGCTAATCCAGCCCACGCTCAGCAGGTGTCGCGCCAGGCAGCAGCACTGCGAGGGCAGATAGAGCCATGGCGAGTGTTACAGGCTCAGGCGAGCGACATTGTGGAGCTAATGGATCTTGGCGATGATTCAATGATACCAGAGTTTGAGCAGCAGCTTGCCGCCCTCGAGCACGACTACCAAGCGCGCCACCGCGACCTCCTCTACAGTGGTGAACATGACGATCAACCGGCTATTATTAAGATTAGCGCTGGGGCCGGTGGCACTGATGCGCAGGATTGGGCAGCGATGCTCGAGCGGATGTACCTACGCTTTGCTGAGCAGCATAGCCTCCAAACAGAGCTCCTCGAGCGCTCGACGGGGGAAGAAGCGGGCATTAAGAGTGCGACATACAGCCTCCATGGTGCGTATGCCTATGGCCAACTGCGCAGCGAGCATGGCGTGCACCGCCTAGTCCGGCTGAGCCCATTTAATGCTGACCATTTGCGCCAGACAAGCTTTGCTTTGGTGGAGGTGATGCCAGAGATCGCTGAGCCCGAGCAGGTGCAGCTTGAGGACAAAGACCTCCGGATCGACGTCTATCGCAGTGGTGGCAAGGGTGGGCAGGGCGTTAATACGACCGACTCGGCAGTGCGCGTTACCCATTTGCCGACTGGTATCGTCGTTGCGATTCAGAACGAGCGCAGCCAGATCCAAAACCGCGAGACGGCTCTCACTATCCTGCGCTCGCGCCTTGCTCAGCTCCAGCACGAGCAGCAAGCCGCCAGCCTGGCTGACCTCCGCACTGGTGAGTCCGCTAGCTGGGGTGCGCAAATCCGCAACTATGTACTCCACCCTTATACCCTCGTCAAAGATACCCGCACCAAACACGAAGCCCACGACGCCCAGGCTGTCCTCGACGGCGGCATCGACGGCTTTATTGAAGCGTATTTGGCGATGGGGGTGGGGGAGAAGTAGCAGCTTTCTCGCTCCATCCCTCAGCCATATGCTATACTGGTATAGTGATATTGTTAGACAGAGTAACCAAACGGTATGATAAGGACGCCAAGCCGGCGCTCGATCGGGTAAGTTTACATGTCGAGCCCAATGAGTTCGTCGTTATTATTGGCACCAGTGGGGCGGGCAAGAGCACGCTGCTCAAGCTCCTTACCCGCGAAGAGAAGCCCACAACGGGTAAGATTGTGGTCGGTGGTATCGACTACGACACCCTCAAGGATAAGCATATTCCACTGCTGCGCCGCAAGATTGGTGTGGTGTTTCAGGATTTTAAGCTATTGCCGCAGCGCACCGTTTTTGAGAACGTCGCTTTTGCGCTGGAGATTGCAGGTATGAGCAATCGCGAGATCAAGAACACAGTACCTAAGGTGATCGACCTCGTTGGCCTCCGGGGTAAAGAGAAGCAATTTCCGCACCAGCTCAGTGGTGGTGAGCGCCAGCGCGTGGCGATTGCCCGTGCTGTCGTGCGCCAGCCCAAGATTCTTATCGCTGATGAGCCCACTGGTAACCTTGACCCTAAGCACAGCTGGGATATCGTCCGTTTACTCGAGAAGATTAATAAATATGGCACGACCGTGCTCCTGACCACCCACAATGTCGAGATCGTTAACCGGCTCAAGCGCCGCGTCATCACCATTGAGCATGGTAAGATCACGCACGACCAAGCCAGAGGGAGTTACCGCCAATGAGCCGCCGCAAAGATACTGCTCGTGCTCTGATGCAGCAAAAGCGCCGCCGTCGCCAGTGGCTGACGTTTGTCCGGATGTGCCACTATGGCGTTAATAACTTTAGCCGCAACGCCTGGCTGACGGTTGCTGCGACGCTGGTGATGACGATTACACTGCTGATCGTCTTTACGACCTTTGTCGCTCAGCGTTCACTTGCTGATACTGCTCAGGCTATCAACAAGGATATCGACCGCTCGATCTACCTCCGCCCTGATGTCTCGGAGGAGCGCGCTCAGCCGGTGCTAGTAAGTTTGCGCCGCCTCAGCAACGTCGAGTCAGTCCGCTTTATTAGTACTGAGGAAGCCAAGGAGCAGTTTGCCAAGGCCAACAAGGATGACGAGGCCAAATTGCACGCCCTCAATGAAGCGACAAACTTGCTGCCCGCGACGATTCGCATCACGCTGCACGACAACAACGACACATCGCAGCTGATAGATTTCGTCAATACCAATTCTGCCCTCAAACCACTGATTAGCGCCACCCAAACACCAACCTTTATGAGCCAGCGGCGCAACGGTACGACGCGCATTGCAGAGTGGACGCATATGTCGCAAAAGGCTGGAGTAGCGGCTA
This sequence comes from uncultured Candidatus Saccharibacteria bacterium, assembly GCA_963526965.1. Taxonomy (GTDB): domain Bacteria; phylum Patescibacteriota; class Saccharimonadia; order Saccharimonadales; family Saccharimonadaceae; genus Saccharimonas. The sequence goes on from CAURPS010000001.1 coordinate 113,510, forward strand.
GTGTGCTCTTTATCGCTATTTCATTCTTGATTATCTTCAATACCATCCGTATGGCGATCTTCAACCGGCGCGATGAGATCGAGATGATGAAGCTGATTGGCGCCGACCGGGGCTTTATTCGCGGGCCATTCCTCGTGGAGGCAGTGGTGTATGGGGTGATTGCCGCAGTAATTTCAACCACCTTGGGCATTATTACGCTCTTCCTCTCGGGCAATTCGCTCAAGAAGTGGGGGGTTGCTCTCCAGCCCACCATTGATATGGCAGCATCCTACTGGTGGCTTATTGCCCTGGTGATGATGGCACTAGGCGCATGCATTGGCGTCATCTCATCGCTGGTGGCCACCCGCCGTTACCTAAAGATTTAGCATTGATACAAAGGAGGCCCGTGTTGACAAAGCACACACCGCTTGTTACCATAAGAAATATGAAACAATCCACCACATCTGTTTCGCGTGCCCACACTGCTGTGGCCGCACCCAAAAAAACCAAGGGGCTTGCCACCAAGTCGGTCATTGTGGCGGCTGCCGTAATTATGGCGCTCAGTACGCCAGTTAGCACCTACCTCGGGGTGACCACCGGGACTGCTTCTGCTGTGTCGCAGGAGGAGTACCAGCGACAGATCGATGCGCTCAATAAGGAGATTGGGCAGTATCAGTCGCAGGCCAAGGAGCTGAACGAGAAGGCAAAGAGCTTGCAAAATGAGCTCGAGGTCTTGTCGAAGCAGAAGGCGATGATCCAAGCGCAGATCGATATTAGCCAGAAGAAGCACGACCAACTGCAAGAGAAGATTGCCCAGACCAAGCGCGACATCAAGGCTAACCAAGACGCCTTGGGCGACACGCTGGCCGATATGTACGTCGACCGCACCATTAGCCCGCTGGAGATGTTGGCCAGCAGCCGGAGCCTTGGCGACTATGTGGTGGAGCAAGATCGCCGCGATAGCATCCAGACCACGCTGAGCGAGACGATTACTCGGGTCAATAAGCTCAAAAAGCAGCTAGAAGAGCAAAAGAAGGAAGTCGAGCGTGTCTTGGCCGACCAAAAGAACGCCCGCGAAGCCCTCGCTGCCAAAGAGCGTGAGCAAGCTGACCTCCTTGCCCGCACCCAAAACGAAGAAGCAAACTACCAAAAGCTCACTGCCGACCGCGAGAGCGAGAAAGCCCGTGTCCAAAAGGCGCAGCAGGATGCCATCCAAGCGGCCATTCGCAACGCTGGTGGCGGTGGATCGCTCGGTATTACCTCTGGTGATGGCTCGATGGGTGGCTACCCATGGGCTGGTGGCTGTACCGTTGATGCCAATGCGTTGTCGCACGGTGGCGCATCTGGTGGTGGCGAAGACCCACTGGGCTATGGCTGCCGTCAGTGTGTAAGCTACACTGCCTGGAAGACGTACCAAAAGACTGGCTACGCACCACGCTACTGGGGCAATGCCAACATGTGGCCGGCTGCTGCTCGCAACGCTGGCTTCTCGACTGGCCGCACCCCACGGGCCAACGCCCTTGGCGTCATCTCGGCAGGGCAGTACGGGCATATCGTCTACATCGAAGGCTACGATGCTGGTAGCAACACTGTCCGCATTAGCCAGTTCAATTACTTCAATGCCGGCGGCCCTGGCTGGGGTCATTATAGCGAAATGACGGTGCCCGCCAGTACGTACGATACGTATATCTATCTGTAGGAGAGTACATGGCGCAAACGACCACCCAAATAGCGGTGGTCGTTTTTTTGGTGAGTGGAACTCTCGAGGCCTACGCTGCAGATAGGGTAGGCTGGTGCGGGGCTTCGGTTTGGGTGATGGTTGTATCAGTGGTAGTACTCACCTCAGGCGGGCCAACTCGGTACCCATACTGGTTATACTCTGTACCAATTGGATCATCGCTCTCGCAGCCCCGGAGGGGTTTAATATCAGTGGGCAACTGGGCAATGTAGCTGTTGCTAAAGGCGGCGCATGTATCGGCCTGGGCCATATGAGCCAGTAGGACAAAGAGTTCTTTGACGTTGCTGACTGCCTCGCTTGTGCTGGGTGGCTTCTCGCCACCGTAGGTAAAGCCATGCTGCTCCTGTGCTAAGAGGTCTTGATCAAAACCGTGGCTACAATCGCGGCAATCGAGACAGCGCTCGTAGAAGTAGTGCACCGCGTAGGTAATCTCGCTATGTGTGATAGTGATGGGCGGCTGGTCACCACGGGCGCTATTTCTCATCCCGGCAATAATGCGTGTGAGGCTGTCAATGACACCGTGGAGGATTTGCTCGCGCTGCTGGCGTTCGCGGTCGATAGTACGCATGGCATCGAGCCCCTCGCTGCTTTTGTATGGGGTAGTAGATTCGCGCACAAGCGCAAGATGCCCAACCTGGCAAGCTCGAGAGGTAGGCCTAGCAAGCAGCTGTGAGCTACCTTCAACAGTGGATGGTAATGGGCAAACAGGCGCTGCTTCTGCGTCGACAACGGCAAGAGACGTCAGATAACCTCACTCGTTTTGATTAAAGAATGGTAATTGTCTATTATACGAGGATGAGGCAAAAATGCAAGCCTCGGTGTGCTATTCACATTCTTTTGCCACACCGCCCGAGCGTAGTATAATACCATAGTATGGTACAGAGTGATACGGCGAGCGCGAGCCGCTCGAAATATGAGTATGATGAACCAAAAAAGCTGACTATCTCGCAGCTAACGGCTTTGCTCGTGGCGGTGCTGCTGCTGGGGGCTGGCTTTGTGGCAGGGATGTACGCCGACAAGCTCTATGCGGCGATTGCGCCAGTCTTTGGCCTCAAAGTGTCGGCCGATAGCATTGACCTGAGCAGTGTGCAGCAGACCTATCGCAAGCTCAAAGCAGAATATGATGGTAAACTGGACGACACCAAGCTGATCGATGGCGCTAATCGTGGCCTAGCTGCAGCTACTGGCGACCCCTACACCACCTATATGGACAAGCAAGAGACCGAGCAGTTCGACCGCAGTCTCAATGGCGAAGTGAGCGGTATTGGCGTGGAGATTGCATCGCGGGGCAACCATCCAACAGTAGTGCGTGTCGTCGATGACTCACCAGCAGCCAAGGCAGGCCTGCGGGCTGGCGATATCTTCCGCAGTATTAATGGCCAATCGGTGGTGGGGCAGAACTCTGAGGTAGTGGCTGGCAAAGTGCGGGGCGAGGCTGGCACAACCGTCAAGCTCGTGATGCAGCGCGAGGAATCGACTGAGGAATACACTATTGTCCGAGCCAAGGTAAGTGACGCCAGTGTGCGTAGCCAGATTCGCGATGGCGTGGGTATCCTCACTATTACCCGATTTGACGACCAAACTGGCCGACTTGCACGCCAAGCGGCAGAGCAGTTCGTCCAGCAGGGGGTGCGGGCTGTGGTGCTTGACCTACGCGACAACGGCGGTGGCTATGTAACGGCTGCTCGCGAGGTCGCAAGCCTGTGGCTTGAGAACAAAGTCGTGGTAGTAGAGAAGTCTGGCGACGTCGTGCGCGACACCGTGCACAGTAGTGGCCAGGCACTGCTCAAGGGGATGAAGACAACTGTCCTCGTCAACGGCAATAGCGCCAGTGCCAGTGAGATCGTAGCGGGGGCATTGCACGATCACAAAGCAGCGACATTGCTGGGCGAAAAGACCTTCGGCAAGGGTACGGTGCAGCAGCTATTTAATCTGCCCGACGGCCGTAAGCTCAAGATCACCGTGGCGCGTTGGTATACCCCAAGTGGCCGCAATATCTCGCAGGGTGGCATTGCGCCAGATACTGAGGTCAAAATGAGCACCGATGATCGCAATGCTGGCCGCGACCCACAGCTCGATAGCGCACTGCAAAAGTTCGCAGAGTAGACATATATCCAACAAAAGGCAAACAATTGTTCGCCAAAAGTATTGTATTTGCCTCGTATCTACGCTACCATAAAGGCATATGGACAGACGAAAGAAAATTCTCTTAGTAGAAGACGACACCGCGCTGCTGGCAGTGTATCGCTCGCGGCTCGAGCTGGAGGGCTTTGCGGTGAGCGAAGTGCACAATGGCGAAGATGCGCTCTCGGCGGTGGTCGATGTTCGGCCTGATCTCATCTTGCTCGATGTGATGATCCCCAAGATTAGCGGCTTCGACGTGCTCGATATCTTGCGCAACACCCCAGATACCACCAACGTCCGTGTCATTATGCTGACGGCGCTGAGCCAGCCCAAGGACAAAGAACGGGCCAAGCAGCTAGGAGTGGATGACTACCTCGTCAAGTCGCAAGTGATGATTGGTGATGTAGTGGCCCGCATTAAATACCACCTAGGTATGAGCCAAGAATAACAGGGGTCAGAACACTAGAGAATACAGTGTGTGGCTGGCCTACGCTCTTGGGTAATTTTTCCTCAGCGTTATTTTGTGGTACGATGAAAAGATGACGGAAAAATATTCGGCATCTCATGATGCAGAAAATCAAGCACCACCGCCATTACCACCACAGCCCGAGTACCTCTTGACGCAGCCAATCACAGCGGACGGTGCGCCACAAGAGCGTGCAACTCATCCCGATACGCACAGCATTCCCAAGCGCCAAGATGTGCCACGCCACCAGTGGAATGTACTGCGCAGCAGCGGTCAGCTCGACGAAGGGTGGATTGATGAGGAGATTATTACCGAAGATGGCGTGACGCTGATGCGGATGACCAAGCTAGTCAACCGAAGCAACATCCACCGGCTCGAGAAATGTGTACCGCTCGCGGTGCTGCAGGAGCAAAACATCGACTTCACCAATGCATATCTGCAAAGAGCTTATGGCGTGATAGTGAAGGATGGCAGGTTGCAACCCGTTGCCGATGCCACTCATGCTGCTAGCCAGAGCAGCGCAACTGAGCAAGAAACAGAGGTACTGCCCGCTCAAGGAGACGATACATATGAGCATCTCAGCGGAGATAGCGCTCGCCAATTAGTCGGGAGTGTGGCGGCAAAAGCGAGTGGAGAGGTGGATAATAGCCTACTGGTGGAGCGGGCGCTTGAGCGCGTAAGATAATCCGCAGTTTATTCCAAAGGGCAGCAATAACTGGAATCACTAGTGTCAAAGCCCTTGCTTCTCAGGCGAGAGACTGGCTAAAAATGATGAGCATGTATCATTCATAGCTGTAATACAAAGCGTGTCGTTGCTAAATAGTATGGGCAGTGCCTATAGATAGCAGGTATCGAGTTTGCTCGGGTTATTGTCAAAACAAGAAAACCACCTCTCGACTATGAGGTGGTTTTGCGTTTGCACTATAAAACACTTACGCTGCGCTGACGCACACCTGGGTGCGTGGCTGGGTCTTGCCAGTGAAGGTAGACTTCTTGACCTTCTTGAAGCTGACAACACCACTGTGAGCGGCGTGGATGGTGTAGTTGCGGCTCATGTACGTACCAGGGCCAGCAATCTTCGTAGCGCCTGTCTGGCGAACGAGGACCTCACCAGCGTTGACCTGCTGGCCACCGAAGCGCTTGACGCCAAGGCGTGCCCCAGCGTTATTGTGGACGTTCTTGCTTGAGCCACCTGCTTTGACTTTTGACATATCACTCCTTTAGCTAATATAAACAATCTATACGATTATACGTGAGGGCGTGGGCGAAGTCAAGCGGTGTGGATTGAATAGCAGCCGTAAGAATGCCGACTGTTATAACGAGAGGAGAGAGTGGCAAGAGGAGTGCGCAAGCGAGCAAGAGAGCTGCAGGTATGACAAAAAGGGGATAAAACATAGACAGTGACGCAGATATGCTGCAGCACTAACTGAGCAGTGTTGGATAGCTGGCACTATGGTGGTATAATTAGCTATAGGTACAATAATGATATGAAAAAGGAGTGATGATGGCAGGACGGCATGAAGGAATGGGAGGATATTGGCCGTATCCGGGCAGTGGACCGAGTGGCAGTTCAGACACTGAGGCAGATTTGGCACGGCTTGCAGCGCGTTGGGATGCTAAGAGTGATTTGCCGTCGGGGCAAGGGGAGGAGGGTGCTCCAGAAGACAATCGTGAGTCTGCTGCAGATGCGCTTCGAGCAAGCCTAAGAGAAGTGGCTGATCCTCGTGAACCGACGCCAGCTGCGCCACAAACTCCGGAGGGCATACGTGCAGCGCTACGTGATGGGGTGGGTGTTCACGAAGCACCAGCTCCTCAGGCAGCAGAAGGAATACGGGTAGATCCACACAGAGAAGCCCTTTGGAGCGCAGAAGGGACACTCCGCAACGCTCCAGAGGTGTTGGTTGCTGCAGCAAATGAGTTAGAGAGTATCATTAAAGGCGGCAACGTACCAGTAAGTGTTGTGCCTCGTTTGAAGGCTGTAGTGAAGTCTCTACGTGGCATTAACCTTCATGATCTTGGTGTTGCACAATCGTACGTAGGAACTGAAGCTTACAAAATGGACATGGAGGCAAACAATCGCCAATAATTCCATGCTACCAGAGCGGTACGAAGAACCTCAGCTATGTCATGCTGAGGTTCTTGCTTATTGAAACTGCTAGCATGTAGAAGGAAGCACGTGTATTACTCGATGACCAGAATGAGATTTTACCCCAAGGTTATTTCACTACTTCCATCACCAACAATTCTCGCGCTACTACCTGGTTCTCACGGTAATAACAGAGGTCGGTAGGGCGGACGTGCTGGAGTGGACGGCGCTGGTAGCCCAGTCGCTCGAGCTGGGTGATGAGTGGCAGGTGAGTAAACTGCCCGTCGCTGCTACGCCAAGCGGGCACGGCAATAACCAGTGGTGTGCCAGGGCTCAGCTGGGGACGAAGATTAGTGAGAAAATGGCTGATGATATGGTTGCACGTGGTACGCACAGTGCTGAGTTTGGCAGGAGTAGGTGGGGCAGAGAAGGGCTGGCCAAGGTATGTCTCGCAGACGATAGCGCTGAGCTGCTGGGCGTCTGCCCACTGGTAAGTAGTGGCATCAGCCTGAGTAATATTCTGCACTGCGCCAGGAGTAGCCACGGCAGAGCGACGCTGTAGCCAGGCGAGGTTCTCGCTGGTATAGCTGACCATCTTAGGGTTTAGGTCGCTGCCACACACATCGTAGCCCAGGAGGAGCGCCTCTTGCAAGACAGTGCCAGTGCCGCAGAAGGGATCGAGCAGCACGGGGCGCGGCGCTGAGTGCTCGGTAGTAAGTGAAGGCTGCACTAGTGGCCCAGCCATATTGACCATCATGCGGGCAAGCTTGGGCGGCAGCATACCAACGAAGGCATCAGTGCGCGGACGAGCTTGGTCGCGTGCGGCCAGAGCAGAAATGTTTTGCGCGCCAACACTCTCCGCTACAATAACGCGCCCATCCTGGGCTCGCACTACCAGCAGCTCAATGTGGTGGGGCGAACGGCCAAGCTTGTTGTGGTGGCTCGTGGCAGTATTGAGCGCTGGAGCGGCGTTGGGGATGAGGCGCAGGCTCGTGCCAGTTGCACGCAATTTTGTCTTGAGAATAAGGCCGGTCTTTTGCACCTCACGGGCACTAACAGAGAAGCCATAGGCACTGATGCCCAGCGTGATCTTGTGCGGCGTGCCCTGCCACTGCGCGCTATAGTGGCGGACGATTTGCCGACTCACCGCCAGCCAGTTACCGCGCAGCTCTAACACCACCCGGCCCGCCTTTTGGCTGCCACCCAGGCGCTCAAAATCGAACGTATCAGAGGTAATAGTAGCGGCCTGCGCTCCAAACCAACGCACCGCCGCCGCGCCATACAAACACTCCAGCTCCGCCACGCCCAGGGCCGGCTGCCGGCCAAGAATCGCAATATACATATGCCTAGTATAGCGCAAAAGCGGGTGAGAATGGAGGGGTGGCGGCACGAACGGTATATTACATATAGGTAGCCGGCCACTCTCGAGCTTGCACGACAAACTTTCGTGCGCAGCCTGATTAAAGCGTTAGAAAAGGTTCGCCTCGCTGTCTCGTGGTATAATATACCGTAGCTATGCAGAAATATATCAAAAAAATGAAACAGCTGTCCTTCCGCACTTGGCTGAGTATTATGACGTTTGTGCTGATTGCCTTGATTCTATTCTTGTCGCGGCACGAACTTCTCCAGGCGTGGCACTTGCTGCAACAAGTCAATATATGGGTCTTGATTGCCGTCTTCCCAGTGGCGGCGTTGGGGTATTTAGCAGCGGGTGAGATGATCTTCTCATATCTGCGGCAAAAGGGCTTCGTGCGTGATGTGAGCCCCTTTGCCCTGATGCGCTTGTCGCTGGAGCTAAACTTCGTCAACCACGCCTTCCCTAGTGGTGGCCTCAGTGGTATATCATACGCCAACTGGCGCTTGCGCAAATACGGTGTCTCGACAGGGCGGGCGACAATGGCCCAAATGGTGCGCTATGTCATGGGCTTTGTGGCGGTGGTACTGTTCTTGGCAGTGGCGGTGGTAATAGTGACGATCGATAGCGGCGTGAACCGCTGGATCATCCTAATGAGTGGGGGACTGGTATTTTGCCTGACGATGATCACGCTACTGGGAGTATATTTGCTGACGAGCCAGCAGCGGCTACATAAGGCGGCGCATCAGATCACACTGACGGTCAATGGCCTAGCGCGGCGTATCCTGCGGCGCACAAAGCCAGTGATGGACGAAGCTGCGGTGCGGCGCTACTGCGACGACCTCCACACCGATTTCCTCGAGCTGCGGCGCGATAAGAAACTGCTGTGGCAGCCCTTCGTCTGGAGTATTGTCTTTACGATTATGGAGATCTTGCCCTTCTGGATGACCTTCCAATCGCTGGGGGTATCAGTTAATCCTGCATCAATTCTCATTGCTTATGGCGTGGCCACGACCATGGCGGTGGTGGTTGCTACCCCTGGTGGAGCTGGTGCATATGAGGCGGTCATGGTCGGGATCTTGGCGCTCTCGGGCGTGAGCCAAGGCCAGGCTATTGCTGGGACGATGCTCTACCGCGTGATCGCTATCGTGACCACACTGGTGTTTGGCTATGCATTTTATCAACTAACCATCATGCGCTATGGACGCGACAAACCTCCCACCGCTGAGCGTTAGCGATTTCCTCGCCTGTGCGAGCCAGGTGCTGGAGGGAGCATTTCCGGTACTAACGGTCGAGGGCGAGGTGGCTAGTATGGCAGTGCGCCAGGGGAAGTTTGTCTTTTTTGACCTCAAGGACGAGACAGGCAGTGTGAGCTGCTTTATGATGGTGTGGCAGCTCCGGGTGGCGCTAGAAGATGGCATGCAGATAGCAGTGCAAGCTGTGCCCAAGCTCACGGCGCGCGGCAAGTTTAGCCTGACGGTGCAGCAGGTGCGACTGGTCGGGCAGGGGAGTATTAAGAAAAACTTCGAGCTGCTGCGCCAGCGCCTGAGTGCAGAAGGACTCTTTGCTCCAGAGCGCAAGCGACCGGTACCCGAGTGGCCCGAGCACATTGCCGTGGTGAGTAGCCCTCAGGCGGCAGGCTATGCCGACTTTATGACGATCATTGGCCAGCGCTGGGGCGGCATGCAGGTCGATGTCTATGCAGTGCCAGTCCAGGGTGCTGGTGCGGCCGATCGGATCATCCGCGCCATTGAGCGCTGCAACCGCCGTGCAACCGTGCCACAGGTGCTGGCGATTGTGCGTGGTGGTGGCAGCGCCGATGATTTGCAAGTCTTTAACGACGAAGCGCTGGTGCGAGCAATCGCTGCAAGCCGCGTGCCAACGGTGGTCGGGGTGGGGCACGACACAGATGAAACATTAGCCGATCTCGCCGCCGACGTCCGGGCTGTCACGCCGACCAACGCAGCTCAGCTCATCACACCTGATGCCACGGCAGTGCGAACGCGGCTAACCGAGCAGCTGCAGGCAATGAAGCGAACGATTATTGCCACAGCAGATGATGAGCAGCTAGCGGTGCAGCATCAGCTGGCTGAGGCTCGAGTGAAGCTAGCCAGGCGACAGCAGGTACTCGAGCAGCAATGCGCAGCGCTGCAGGCCCGGCTTCGGCTGTATAACCCTGCAGCAACCCTAGCGCGTGGCTACGCCCTGGTGCGCGGCCAGGCCGCCGTCGGCCAAACGATCACCATCGAGCGATATAGCGATATGATAACAGCGGAGGTAACCCATGTCGAACGCAAAACAACCACCAAAACCAGCTAAAACAACTACCACGCCCAATGCCAGCACTCGGCGCACTTCATCAGCTCCTCGGGCCAAGCGCGCCACGCTGAGCGATGACGACCAACTGGCAATGGCCCTTGCAGCAGAGGGAATCACGCCGGATTATAGCCAGCCCACCAATAATACACCAGCAAGCCCATCAGCACCGCCGCAGCCTGACCAGCAGAGCGATGCAGATAACCGTTCACTGCGTGAGCAAATGGAGCAGCTGGAGGAGATCTTGGCGTGGTTTGACAGTGATGAGTTTGAGCTCGAGGCGGCGGTAGAGCGCTACCAACAGGCCGCACGCGTCGCCGAGCAGATCGACCAGCGTTTGACAGAGATCAAAAACAAAGTAACCATCATCACAGAGGACGCAGCCGCCTGATGATGTGGTGGGCACTCCTCGTCATCATCCTGCTGTTTTGCGTGACGGCGCTGACGGGCGCGCCCTATGTGCCATCGCACCGCCGCGATGTGCAGCAGGCGCTGACCAAACTCTATCGCCTTGGGGCAGAGGATTGCTTGGTGGACATGGGCTCGGGCGATGGCGTTGTCTTAAAGATTGCCCGCCAGCAGGGGGCTCGAGCCTTTGGTGTGGAGCTCAACCCACTCCTCGTCTTGCTCTCGCGCTGGCGTTTGCGTGGCGATACCAAAGCGATGGTGGTGTGCGGTAATCTCTACCGCACGAACTTTCCCGCTGGCACCACAGTGGTCTACACCTTTGGTGACTCACGCGACATCGCTCGGATGGCCGCCCATGTGCAGCAGCAAGCCACCCACCTGGGCACAGATCTATGGTTCATCTCCTACGCCTTTGCCGTGCCTGGCTGGACACCAGTGCGCGAGCAAGGCGCGCATAAGCTGTATCGGGTGCGGGCAGAGCGGCACAAATAGCATCCCGCTCTTGTCTATCGCCCCAGGCATAAGTATAATAGGAGTATGACGAAGCAATCTTACAAACGACGAAGTTTTCTTAGTGGTAGCACCTTTGCCATTATTGGGCTGGCCTTGCTGGTGGTTCTCTTTGGTGGGTTTTCGGCCTGGGCCTACACCAACTATACCGAGGCCAAGAGCAACCTCGATAGCAAAATTACCGCGGCGCAGGCCGAGGCCAAGAAGACGCAAGCAGACGAAGACGAGAAGAAATTTGCCGAGCGCGAGAAGCAGCCCATGCTGCAGTTCGTTGGGCCAGATGACTATGGCCGCCTGACTTTTGATTATCCCAAGACCTGGAGCGCCTACCAAGCCACTGATGTGAGCGAGGGCGGTGGCAAGACGTACGAGGCATACCTCAACCCCCGCGTCGTGCCACCAATAACAGATACGCAGAAGATTGCCATTCGGATTAGCATTGAGCAGAAGATCTATGACAAAGCGGTGGCCGACTACGACAGCCAGATCAAAAAAGGTGAGCTGAAGTCGAGTGCCTGGAGCAACGACAAAGGCCTGACAGGCACGCGCCTGGAGGGGAACTTTAGCAAAGATATCCGCGGCACCGCAGTGGTGATCAAGATGCGCGACCGGACGCTCACGGTGCGGACGGATGCCGACGTATTTAATAACGACTACGAAGCCCTGATAAAAACCATTAAATTTAACGAATAAATATAGAACATTGCGACGATCTGTGCTACAATGCAGCTGGTATGAGCACGGAGGGGAATGCGGTTATGATGAGCGGCGCTTCCTGGGGGGAGGCGTCGCTCTTTGTTGCGGCGGCACACGACCTCAAGTCGCCACTGGCGCTGCTACGGCAATTGGCGCTGAGCTTGGAGGCTGGGGGGCTGTCGCCCGTCGAGGTGGCCGAGCTAGCCCGGCGGATGGCGCTGACCAGCGAGCGGGCCTTGCGCCTTACCACCGACCTGACGCAATCCACCCGTCTCCACGAGGAGCTATTTGGCATCGAGCCGCTCAATCTGGCGTTGGTGGTGCGCGACGTCGTGGCCGAGCTCCAGCCACTCTACGCAGCCAAGGGGCGTCGCCTAGCGGTACGTGTGCCGCGGCGGGCAGTGGTGGGTCTCGGCAACCGCGACCTCCTGCGGCGCGTCCTGTGCAACTTCGCCGACAACGCACTTCACTACAGTGGCGAAGGCGATGCACCCGTGGTAGTGCGGCTCTCTCGGCGAGCTGGCGGCCAGGTAATCCGCCTGGCGGTACGCGACTATGGCCCGGCTATTCCGCCATCACTCTGGCAGCAATTGGAGCAACGCCTTGGCGTGAGCGCGCAGCCGCTGCACAGCCGGCCAGGCAGCAGTGGCCTAGGGCTCTACATTGCAGGGCAATTTGCCAGCGCGATGGAGGCGCAGATTGGGGCAGTGCGGCACCGCGATGGCGCGACCTTCTACATCGATCTTCAGGCGGTGTATCAACAGAGGTTATTATGACGCAATCGCCGCCGCGGGTGTTGGTCATCGACGATGACCAATGGTTTGCTGAGCTGCAGCTTGCGGCGGTGCGGCGGGCTGGTATGGTGCCCGTCTACGCGGCCGATGTGCTGGCTGGCATGGCAGCGCTCGACGAGGCGCTTCCAGCGGTGATCATCCTCGATATGTTCATGCCCGGGGGGAATGGCCTGGTACTGCTCCACGAGCTGCAATCGTACAGCGATACGGCGCGCATCCCCATTATCATCTGTAGTAATAATGCGAGCGACATGACGCTCGCCGATCTCGCACCCTACGGCGTCGTTGCCTTGCTGGACAAAACAACGATGCACCCGAGCGACGTGACGAACGTACTATGCAGGTACATCCCAAGCGAGGTAGCGACATGAGTATGCAGCGCACCACAGCGATCGTCCTGCGCCGCACCAACTATGGCGAGGCCGATCGTGTACTGCAATTGCTCACGCCAGAAGGGCAGCGGGCGGTGATCGCCAAGGGTGTCCGGCGCGAAAAGAGCCGGCTAGCTGGAGCGGTTGAACTCTTTGCGATCAGCGATGTCGTCATCCGCCAGGGGCGCAGTGAGCTAGGCGTGCTAACACAGGCCCGCCTGACGAAGTATTATCAGACAATCGTGGCCGATTATGACCGCCTGCAAGCTGGCTATGCCGCCATCCAACTGGTGACACAAGCTAGCCGCATGCTGGACGAGCCAGCGTGGTATGAGGTACTGCGCTTGGTATATGAGGGGCTCAATCAGCCTAGCGTACCCGTCATGCTCACTCAAGCCTGGCTAGCCATCCACTATGCAGCGCTGCAGGGCTACGAGCTTAACCTGCTGCGCGACGTCGTAGGCCAGCCCCTTCAGCCCGAGCGGCGGTATATGTATGACGGGTCAGAACGTGGCTTGCGCCTCAGCGACCAAGGCGACATCACTGCAGCGCATATCAAGCTGCTCCGCCTGCTCGCCACGCGCCCACCCACAGTAGTAGCACAGGTCGGTGGCGTGCTAGCTATTTTGCCCGAGTGTTGGCTGGTGGCGCGGCAGCATGCCGGGGTGTAATGCTATAGCTTGAATTGCAAAACCTTCCTATCGCCCCCCATAGCAACTCACCGCACCGAAAATGTTCCGGCCAGAACATGCAGCAGCACTCTTCCGTTTGCTTGGTGGCTGGCCTCCATATATTTTCTTGTTCGGTGAGTTGCTTGGGGTAGCGCGTGAGATTATTGAGATGGCGGTATCAATGCTGCGTATAGCCATAAGACATACTCTACTTAAGAAATGCTATAATAATACCAAAGAACCAATCATGAAGCTACCGCGTTGCCAACGCGGAGAAAGGACGCGTGTGAGTAGCACAACGAGTAATGTAACAATGGAAGCAATTATTAGCCTGTGCAAGCGCCGCGGCTTTATTTACCAGGGGTCGGACGTGTACGGCGGCCTGAGTGGCACGTGGGATTATGGCCCGCTGGGCGTGGCGCTTAAGCGTAATATTATGCAGCTGTGGTGGCAACATTTTGTGGATGGGCGCGACGATATGTACGGCGTCGATGCGGCCATTATCATGAACCCGAAGGTGTGGCAGGCTAGTGGGCACGTGGATACCTTTGTGGATCCGCTGTGCGAGGATACGGTCAACCACCGCCGCTACCGCACCGATCACATCCTGAAGGATAACGGTGTCGACCCAGAAGGTATGGCCATGCAGCAGATGGATAAGGCCATTAAAAAGCATGGTATCAAAAGCCCGGACGGCAACCCGCTCAGCAAGTCTCGCACCTTTAATATGATGTTCAAAACCCACGTGGGCGCGACGGAAAGCGAGGATAGCATCAGCTACCTGCGCCCCGAGACCGCCCAGGGGATTTTTACCAATTACAAAAACGTGGTAGATGCTTTTTATCCTAATCTACCATTTGGCATTGCTCAGCAGGGCAAGGCCTTCCGTAACGAAATCGCGCCGCGCGACTTTGTGTTCCGGGCCCGCGAGTTCGAGCAGATGGAGATTGAATACTTTGTGCACCCAGATGAGTGGCAGGCGGCCTTTGATGAGCTGCTGGCCAGCACGCACGAGTTCCTGGCTAAGCTGGGCCTTGCCAAGAAGCACATCCACGAGCTTGATGTACCGGCCGAGGATCGAGCCCACTACAGCAAGAAGACGATCGATATTGAATACGACTTTGCAATTGGCCGCGAGGAGCTGATGGGCATTGCCTACCGCACTGACTTTGACCTGATGAATATCCAAAAGATGAGCGGCAAAAGCATGGAATACCGCATAAAGGGCACGAACGAAAAGGTTGTGCCGCATGTGATTGAGCCAAGCTTCGGCGTGGAGCGCGCCCTGATGGCGGTGCTGACGGAGGCGCTGACGACGGACACAATTGGCGGCACAGAGCGCACCTACCTGAAGCTGCCGGTGCACTTGGCGCCGATTAAGTTTGCCGTCTCGCCACTGCTCAAGAATAAGCCCCAGCTGGTAGAAAAGGCCCGCGAGGTCTACCGCCAGCTCAAGGCCAAATACGGCGCCGTAATGTGGGACGACAACGGCAACATCGGCAAACGCTACCGCCGCCAGGACGAAATCGGCACGCCCTACTGCGTGGTGATCGACTTCCAAACGCTGGAGGACGGCACCGTCACCGTGCGCGACCGCGACACTACCGAGCAAAAGCGGGTGCAGGTTGAGGATGTGATCGTAAGATGATGAAAAAGAAGTATATTTTTATAGATACTAATATTTACCTTGATTTCTACAGGGTTTCTAAGGGCGATTTAAACAAGCTTGGCATACTGCGAAATGGCTTTGCTAACCCTGATATTGCAAATAGATTCGTTTTGTGTGTTAATATGCAAAATCGTGATGAATATTACAGGAATAGGGTAAATGTTATAGAAGCTGCACTTAAGGAGTTTCATTTTAAAAAAGTTGACGTGCCAGGCCTGATATCTAATCAATGGCCTAGTATTAGTGAACAGTTTGTTCAAGCTCAGAGTCAAATGGAGAGGATAGTGCAATCTCTCAAAGATAAGACCAGGCAATCGCTTTATGACGAGGGCCTTGAAGCTGATAGGTTGATAGGTTCTATGATGGAAAAACCAGATTCTATTAGTAAGGGTGTTGTCATGGCGGCAGAAAGGCGTTATAAAATTTTAGGTAATCCTCCTGGTAAAAAGGATAGTTGTGGAGATGCTATTCATTGGGAGTATTTACTCCACAAGGTCCCTTCTTCGGGTGAGCTAATTATAATTACTGCTGACAACGATTGGTATTCTTCAGCCGGAGGGGACCGCCCTAATGATTTTCTTCTATATGAGTGGCGTCAAAGAAAGGGAGACTCAAGTAATCTTCGAATGTATAGAAGCATTCAGGCTTTTTTAAAGAAAGAGATGAGTGTTGTGCTTGAAAGAGAGGCGCAGAAAGATCGTCTCCTGGAGGAGTTGCGGAATAGCAGTAGCTTTGACGAATCAAGACGTATACTGGGTCGTCTTATGGAATATAAGGGTGAATTGAGTGGCTATCAGAAGACGAAGTTAATTCAATATTCTATAGAGAATAGCCAAATATATAAAGCCCAGAAGTATTCTCCAAACACTATAGGGGACAGGATATGTATGCTCATTAATCTAGGAGGTCTTCCTGGAGAGCTGGACGAGAAGACAATGACTGAATTCTGGGCTGTGTTTTCCCCTAACGTGGAAAAATAATATTGTTGTAATTACTCTCATGCCAAAAAATACCAACGGACACCTCATTACGCAAAATGTAGACGGAATAGTCCGCCACGATTATCTCTATCGCATCTCCCTCAAAGCATTAATATATAACGACGCTGGGCAGATCTTGGTCGTCAAAGAGATCGATCGGCCTTTTTGGGATTTGCCTGGTGGCGGGATGGATTATGATGAGACGATTGAGTCGTCGCTAAAGCGCGAGCTGCATGAAGAGGTCGGCTACCGGGGCGATGTGCGCTATCAAATTTTTGACGCATCGGATCAGATATATATTGAGCGGCTTGATGCGTATCAAATCTGTTTTTATTGCCGCGTTTGGCCCGAGAACTTCGACTTTGCGCCAGGAGAGGAGGGTGATGATGTGATGTTCATCAGCCCTGATGATCTACAAGGCACTGGCTATAATGCGACCGATCGGGCATATGCGGCGCATAGGCAGTGGCAACAACTGTATAGTAAAGTTGCACAATAAACCTTGGTTGAGATGTATTTCTTTACCAATATAACTTTATAGTGCCTCGACTTGAATCCGTCTCCCGTCGAGGTTTTTGGTATAATCATTGATTGCCAAAACTTCTTATATAAAGCCGCTGAGATCAGTAAAGTAATGAGTGGCCAAGAGAGCATTGAGCATTCGATAGATATACTACAGTAAGTGAATCACATCGGCACCGGCCACATGCCAGAGCACGCCATGGTGGCTAGCGACTACGCCATCAAGGTTGTCAACCTCCTTCACCCCGGCGACCGAGCCGCCGCTGCCCGCGAACGCCAGTGGCAGGTGCAGGTGATGGGGGAGGAGATGGCGGTTGTATAGCTTGAGGCAGTAAGTTAGCTGTCCGACGCTAAATAGAAAAAGGGTCCTTAGGCAACTAACCGTTCGGAACCTTTTCGTCTTAATAGCTCTATTGTAACGACGGTAGAAGAATAAAGCAAATGAGCTAATATAGTTATGGCAGACAATTATCTATATAAGTAAATAGCGAGAAAAGCTTCAAGGTGGTATAATCACCTCATACGAACAAAATCACAAAAGGCTAGGTGTATACACATGAGTAACACGACAGAAAAAACATCTAATTCACTCCCCCTCATTAAAAAAGAGCATCGCAACAAAGTACTCATCACCCTCTTTCTCGTGACGGCACTCGCCGGAGGTGGCTACTGGGCGGTTGTAGCTGCGACGAGTAGTAGCGCGCCGCCAGTAGCGCTAGCATTGCGCTTGGCGTACATCGCGGTTTTGTATATGCCGGTGCCACTGTATACGCTCTTACTAAGTCGATTTATGCTTGGCATACCAATACCATTTCGTGCGTTGTTGTCATTGAAGCATATCACCGTGAAGAAGTATGCATTGGTCGCTGGGCTATTCTTGGCCTGGGCAGTATTGATGATAGGCTCCGTTGCGGTTCTTGGCTGGCTGCGGCCAGAGATGTTTGGGCATCTAGCGACGACGAATGAGCACTTGGTATATAATCTTGAGAAGCTCATTGGCACGTCGGTTGATACCAGCGCGATGAATATGCCACCAACACCGCTTGCTATGCTGCCACTTGGTATCTTTGGTGCATTGATGGCCGGGCTAACGGTAAATGCGATCTTTGCGATGGCGGAAGAGATCATGTGGCGTGGTTACCTTGCGCAGGCATTTGCTGGACGACCATTTTGCAAGAAATATGTGACGATTGGCGTGCTGTGGGGGCTGTGGCATATTCCACTGATTGCCCTAGGGTATAACTATGGCACAGCGAACGCGCTTCCGGGGCTGGTAGTATTTGTGGGATTTTGTGTGGTGATGTCGCTCGTACTCGGTTTTGTCGTTGAGCGAACCCGAAGTGTGTGGCTTGCTGCGGTGCTGCATGGGACGTTTAATGGCTTCTCGCAAGTTATGCTACTTCTGGTCGTTGGTGGGAGCTCACTATTGGCTAGCTCAGCAGTAGGCATTGTCTCGCTTGTGGCGTGGCTGGTAGTGTTTGCGGGTTGCTATATAAGCTATATAAGCACTGCTTGTGCGTCTGTCACAAAGCGAGCATAAGCGGACTGTCTCATCTAGGAAGGTCGATTCCGCTAAACTACGATAGAGGTATAATAAAATTATGCATATAACTCGTCGTATTCAAACGATAAAGCTCTGCTATATTGGTGGATTATTGTTGCTTTTCATTCTTGGTATGATGGCAATGCGATTTGCAGCTAGTTATGTCTCATCCATTTCTGGTGGCACAGCAATCCTTGACCTTAATTTTGGCAACAATACCGCCCACATCAATCATACATTAGCTGCTCTGGGTGAGGCTGGTAGAAGCGCGTATCTCCATATCTTTTTGCCGATCGACGCCTGTTATGCAGTTATCTATGCAGTGTTTTATGCTTGCACATTGGCGTTTTTTGTTCGGCGCCTCCCACTGCGGCGGAAGCTGAGCTGGGCTCGGTGGATAGTTGTGCTGCCTGTGGTGGCTGCTGCTTGCGACTGGTGGGAGAATGTAGTTTTTGCGTTCATGCTGAGCCAATTTCCGTCACTCGCGCACCCAGCACTTGCCGCTAGTGCAACAGTAGCGACTAGGGCAAAATTCATACTCGTGTATCTATCGTTGCTGCTTGTGCTGGGTCTTGCAATACATCATATGATGCGGTGGATTTCCACCCAATACAGCTCCAGTAACGACGACGAACGCCACCACTCGTAGCACGTAGCGAAATATACTGCCGATTACCGCTTGATTACCTCTTGTTACCATAAGCACAATAGTGTTATAATGCGAACGTTATATTTAAGGTGTTGTGTTTCACAACAAAAAGGAGGGTTATTGCATGAGGGAACTCAGGCAAGCAAAACATAATAAATGGAGAACACTGACGCGTGTGTCTCAGGCTGGGTGCCTGGTGGCGGTAGCTGCCATGGTGGCATTGTTTGCCCAGCCTACACGGGCCGCCCAAGAGGTAGCCTGGAAGGACCAAGCTGGCTCTGGTGCAAAGAACTGGTCGGCAATGGCTGGCTCGACAGACGGCACCAAGCTCGTTGCAGCAGTGAATGTCGGGAATGTCTACACCTCGACAGACAGCGGTGTCACTTGGATGGAACGACCAATAACCGGCCTTCCTGCGCCGCAAAAGTGGACGGCTCTTGCCAGCTCGGCCGATGGTAGTAAGATCGCTGCCTTTTACCAATGGGGTGGCTACATGTACACCTCGAATGACTCAGGTGCTACCTGGACGAAAAATGGTCTCCCAGGAGCTGCTGGTGACTGGGTGTCTGTGACGAGCTCGGCAGACGGCACCAAGCTCGCCGCTGTGGCAACCAACCGTGGGGTATTTACCTCTACCAACTCTGGCGCAAGCTGGAAAGAGCAAGCCAACCCAGGTGCGAAGAAGTGGACATCGATCGCCGGCTCGGCTGATGGCACTAAGCTTGCTGCAACTGTTGCCGACGGCGTTGTCTACACCTCGACAGACAGCGGTGTCACCTGGACAGAGCAAGCCGCTGCTGGCACTCAGAAGTGGACATCAATCGCTAGCTCAGCCGATGGTATGAAGCTCGCTGCGACAGTCAACGGTGGTAAGATTCACACCTCGACAGATGGCGGTGTTACTTGGAAAGAGCAGGCTGCATCGACCCCACAGAAGTGGACATCAATCGCTAGCTCAGCCGATGGTATGAAGCTCGCTGCGACTGTCAACGGTGGTAAGGTCTACACCTCAGACGATGGTGGTGTCACCTGGATGGAAAATGACAGCGCTGCTACCGGTGCGTGGTCGGCTATTGTTATGTCGGACGACGGTGCACGCCTCGCTGCAGCACTCAACGGTGGTAACATTAACACAGCAACAGCTAAGGACAAGCCAGTTGTGCAGCCAGCTCCGGCTAACCCGGCCCCTGCAAATCCTGCACCAGCTACCCCGGCACCTGCCAATCCAGCTCCGGCTAACCCAGCGCCCGCAAATCCAGCTCCAGCAACCCCAGCTCCAGCAACCCCAGCTCCGGCAACCCCAGCACCTGCCAATCCGGCTCCCGCTACCCCGGCACCTGCTAATCCTGCGCCCGCAACGCCCGCACCAGCAACGCCCGCACCAGCAACGCCCGCACCTGCGACTCCGGCTCCAGCAAACCCCGCTCCAGCCAATCCTGCGCCTGCTACACCCGCTCCAGCCAATCCTGCGCCCGCAACCCCAGCTCCAGCTACACCTGCCCCAGCTGAGCCAGCCGTAGAACCTGCACCAGCAGAAGAGCCGGCTCCAGCTGCAGAGCAAGCACCTGCAGCTAAACCAGCAGCAGAGGCTGCCGCTCCTGCTAAGCACGAAGGTCCAGCTCTCGCTGACACCGGTGACAGCGTATGGCTCGTTGCTGCACTCGCAGCCAGTGGTCTTGGCGCCGGAAGCTTCTGGTTCGTCAAGAGCCGCAAGAACTAGAGCACTGCACTGCAGCGTCTCTATACCCAAGAGAAAGGCATACGGTATGCCTTTCTCTTTTTTGGTTGGCAGGGTAGAGTGTGGCCTGTATTAGAGTAATTATATTATAGAGCGGCTTGGGTACTGACGTAGCGGCGATATAGCATAGCTGTGCTTGAGCATAAGCAGCAAGGTAAAAATACCTTACGCAGGTAGAATGCCAGCACTAGCGCGCTGCTAGGGGCTCTTGGGCGAGAATAGGTGGGCCGCGGCCATGTTGGTGCGGCCTTTGGCTGTGCGCGGTTATGATGCTAGAGATGGTGGCTGCTGATAGAGCTTACCTCCCGTGTGGCGTGTCTCGGTGCCGATCACTAGTGCACCAGCCTTGTGAGCGCATCAACGGCGGCGTGAGCGATCGCATCGAGCCAACGAATAACACTACGCCTATTGAGGGCAGTTTGGGCTGTAGGGGGAAATATCACATAGCTTGCTCTTATGCTTACCCAAAGCAGCGTTGGGGTGGCTAGAGCGCCAGCCGTACACGGCCAACCAATGCGAATTTCGCTCATACCAGCAAGCTTGCATACACAGACTAATACACGCGAGGAGACAAAAGAAATCGGCTTGGATAGCAAGTATCCAAGCCGAGGTGCACCTATGCGGGGTAGTAGTGCGCTACGAGCGCCGCCTGCGGAGTATCCACACCCCGCCGCTGCCCAGCGCAATTGCTGTGAGGGCGATGAGGAAGATGCTATCACCAGTGTCAGCGAGGAGGCCACTAGGGTGCGATGAGTTGCTGGTAGAGCCGGTGTGCGATGTATCTTCGTAGATGGCGATGGGGTCGAGGATCGTGCCGTTGGCAGTGCCATCTTCGTCACCAAAGCCGCCGTCGGTCACATCGTAGGCAATTGTTGTGCGTGTGCCGCTCGGGTTTGTGCCAAAGTTGATCCGGTTTGTGATGTCTTCGATGACTGAGCCACCTTTGGCAAGTTTGAGCACGGTGAGGCGGCTTGGGTCGCGGTAGTGCTGGCTTAGTGTGAGTGCTACATGGGTGGTGTAGCCAGTGTGAGCGGTCTGCCCAGCACAGGTGATGGTGAAGCGCACGCTATTGCGCAGAACCCGGCCTTGGTACTGTGCGGGGGCGGTTGCCGGCTCGGCCGAGGCAATGTGGCTGCACGGTTTGCCGGCCGTAGCGAGCGATACCGCACCGCCGTGTGGCTGGGTAATGGTAGTTGAGTTGGTTGGCTGATTTGGCTGCTTCGGCTGCTTGGGTGTTGGTGTGGATGGGGCTGATGTTATGGCGTTGAGCCGAGCCTGGAGGGCGGCTTGTTTGCGTGCATCCTTGACGGCGGCAATGCGAGCTTGGGCAGTAGCAATGTCTGCTGGGTTCTTGCTGGCTTCGGCTCGGGCCACAGCAGCTTCGGCAGCGGCCAGTGTGCGATCATCTACCGGTGGAGTGGTGGTATATATCATGCCACCGTAGGCAGCAGCCACCAGCTTGCTCCCATCGGTCGAGCTGGCAAGAGCCGACCAGTTGGGCACGCCAGGCGACGTCTGAGCCACCCACGTTGCACCGCCGTCGGTCGATACGTAGATATAACCACCACCGCCAGCTGTTGCAGCGAGGGTGCTGCCATCGGCCGAGATGGTTGCCGCTGTCCAGTTGTGCCGGCCGTCCACGCTGCGTTCCGTCCACGTCGCGCCACCATTGGTCGAGATGTAGACGTTACCACCAGCAGCTGTTGCGACGAGCTTTGTGCCATCGGGCGAGCTGGCAATTGATGTCCAGGTGCGGCTGCCGGCTTGGGCGCGTTCTGTCCAGGTCTTGCCGCCGTCTAAGGAGGTATAGATAGCACCGCCTTCCACGACTGCGGCTAGTTTGTTGCCGTCAGCCGAGCTTGTGACGGCGCGCCATTTGCGGCTGCCCGACTTTGGCTGCTCCGTCCAGGTTGCACCGCCATCGCGCGAGGTGTAGATAACGTGATCCTTGGCGACAGCCACTAGCTTATTACCATCAGCCGAGCTTGCGATCGACATCCAGTTGATCGACCCACTCATCGCGTGCTTGTGCCACGTTGCACCACCGTCTTGTGATGTCATGATGTAGCCGCCCCAGTCGTAGAGTGCCGCAATCTTGCTCCCATCAGCCGAGCTCGCAATGCTCACCCAGTTGCGCACCTCAGACTTTGGCTGCTCCGTCCACGTTGCACCGCCATCGCGCGAGGTATGGATTGTGCCACCCCAGGCAGCAGCTGCCAGTTTGCTCCCATCAGCCGAGCTGGCAAGGGCAGACCATTTGCGGTCGCCCGCGGCATCATGCTTGGTCCATTTTGTGCCAGTTGCTGGCACTGGTGTCTCGGGTGGCTGCGTGCCCGCACCCTTTTGGAATACGCGCACATAGTCGATCAGCATCGTCTGTGTGGGGAACGGCTCAGACGGGTCGATAGGGCTGAGATTTTTGCTAATCTCGACATAGTCGTTGAGGATGAATTGCCAGCCGCGGTGAAATGCACCATTGATATTCTCTTGGCTGGCGACCTTCGTCAGTGGTTCGGCATCCTTTCTAGGGAGGATGTTGCCATCGTCAGTAGGGCTCACATGGTAGCGATATACCTTGATGGGCTCGTCGTCTACAAAGTACTTGACCGTCGTACCATCATACTCAACTGCCCAGGTGTGCCACTCGTAGGCAAACGAGCCTGGCCGCGCACCAGCATAGTGCTCGCCACTGTGCGATAGGGCACGCGTCCGCCAGCCAGTCTTCCATTTGGCATCGACACCGTGGTGGTAGCACGACATGTGTGTGGTGGACCACGCGTAATTTGGTGTGGATGAGTACCACTCGATGATATCTAGCTCACCATAGGGGTCGTTGGCCTTGGGGTTGTCGTTGCAGTTCTGCAGGGTATTGCCACTTACCATCCACAGCGACGGCCGTGTACCGCGCTTGCCATTCCAATTAAACTTCGCCCGAATCTCTGCTCGGAATGGCTTAGTGCCGTCCACAACCTTGCCCTTGTTTTTGACCCGTCCACTAAGGTAGCGCGTTGTGGTGCCGCTGGGGCAGGGCTGCTCGCTCATGTTGGCGCTGGTGAGTGGCTCGCTGAGGTTGCTCACGCAGTGGCGCTGCGTGGTGATCTCGAGATGGCTGTTGGCGACCTTGAGATTGTTTGGGCTGTAGGCGAGGTGCGTATTGCGCAGATTATCAGTATTTTGCTTGAGTATATCCCACTCGCCAGACACGGCCGAGCCAGTAAACTCGTCGTGCCACACCATACCCCACTGGTCGGCATGCGTCGTGCCGTGATAGAGAAGTGCAAGCAGCGCAGCACCACTCAGCACCACAAGCACAATAATTGCTTTTTTTATCACCGTTTTGTCCCCCTGTTTTTGTCTAAAAACGTTATGAGCATGATTATAACGCTTATGGTTAGTTTTTTGCAAGGGGTTAGTCCCATAATCTTGCAAGACTCGCTGCATAATGCATATTTTTGCCAGGGCGAGAGAGCACTGTATATTCTCGCAATGTGGGCAGTTATCCACGCGATTTCCACAGCACGATGTGGTTTTTACACTGCTACAGAGATGGGGTAATAAGGGGCGGTCTTTTGGGCTATTGCAGCAGAGGGTAGTGGGGTATACTAGAGGCACAACAACCTAACACAAAGGAGGGTGTATGACGAAGTTAATTAACTATTCGCTGGCTGGCGTGGCAGTGGCAGCGGCCATGGTGTGCCTGGGTGGTGCACCAGCCCATGCGACCGACCAAGAGCTGAGTACAGCGCGTGCAGCGTGTAGTGCGGTGGTAGGCCAAGTCAAGGCGGCCAATGCATATGCCTACTGGAAGATGCCTGAGGGTTACCCAGAGGACCGCAGCGCCGACGCAACCAATAGCTTCCGCCAGCAGCACGGCTGGGTGGTGGCTGGCACAGAGGTATACGACTGGGCATCCAACGAATCATTTGCCAACAGCGGGCGCTTCGTCTGGGGGAGCAAAACAGTCAACTTTGCGCCAGGGAGCTTCTGCTTGAGCAGTGGCAAGACGACGGGTGGCCGCGAACTCATCCTTACCTTCCAAAAGGACGGTAACTTAGTACTCTATAGCCACACTGGTACGGCTCAGTGGGCGTCTAATACCCAAGGCAAGGGTGCGCGCCTGGCTTTCCAGGGCGATCGCAACATCGTCGTGTACGACAAGAATAACAAAGCCATCTGGGCATCAAGCTGGCAGTGGAGTACGCCACGCCGCGGCGCCAAGATTGCTCAGCCTGGCCAGCGCTGGTGGCATGGCTATGCCAAGGCGCAGCAAACACCAGAGTGGTTCCACGCAACACGCCGTGCCACAAACAAGCCGCAAAGCACTGGCGTGCTTACCCTGCGGGCGACCGATCGCACCATCGAGGGTATCCCCGAGACCAACTGGGCCTCGCCACAGTACCCACACAGTGCAACCTATGGCTCGTTCACAGTCACCAACGAAGCACAAGGCGATGGCATACGAAACCACGTCAACATCGTTGGGACGTTTGATAACTAAGCCGCGCCCCGCAGCATACACAAGCAACCCCACGCTATTATTGTGTGGGGTTGTTGGGTGTTGGGCGCCTATTGAATAATGGAGATATAGGATACTAGAAGTGGATTTGCATGTGTGGTTGCTTTGTATTATTATAATAACAATACCAAATAGGAAATATACGAGATGAAAACAATCTATATCCACGAATCTGGCACGTTGGACTTGGGCTGCCATAAGCCCTACTTTGTCATGGCAGCGCTGATGATCGACGACGAGAAAGCGCTCAAGCGGATGAAGAATCTGATCCGGCGGGTAAACGGCCACGTTTTGCGACGATACAAACCGGGGTCATTTCTTGTCGATTGGTACGTTAAAGAACATATTGAGCAGTATATTACGAAAAGCCTACCAGCTCGGGATGATCACTCTATCACGTATGTTGTGATGAAGCGTGACAAAAAAGAGACGCGAATGCGCAATAAAGCAGCACGTATCCATATGCGGCAGGTGCTGCTGCGTCGATTGCTGCTCGATACACTGGTGCAGTGTCATGAGGATGTGCGTATCGTTGTGAGCAACAAGACGATCAAGGCGGCAACGGCGCGCCAGATGCAGCGCTATATACAGCAGCAGGCGCGTGAGCACGGGTACCAGCATACACTTGTGATTGACACGGTTGAGCCGCAAACTAACTATGGATTGCGTATGGCGCACTTTATTACCCGCCTTGTTTTTGTGACGTATATGCGGCCAGTGTATCTTGGTCGGGTGCTGCACAATCTCCCATTGGCGCGACTCCGTATTGCAAAAGGTGAATTCATTCACGAGAGCCATACCGACTGGTTGATTGATCAGCTTACTTGATATATACTAAGTGGGCACCACATGTGGTGTCTGTGGAGTCAGTCTTATGCCTTGCTCAGTGTAGTGAGTGACGTGTATCACGTGGTACACGTCACCGAGACGTAAGCATCCATGGCGCGTTTGCAGAACGCGCCATTTTTTGATGTCATGTTTCTATAGACTATCTCATTGATTTCCATGCCAGAGAAGTTTCAAGTATTGGCATACTTATTACTCGAAGAGCCTAATACACCACTCCTTACACCCAAAGACTGGCAGAGCAAGGTCGACACGACAGGCATCGACCGTAGTGGCCGCCCAATATAACGAAGAGCACTCTTACTGATACACCCCAGGCTTCAGCACAGCAATGTACGGCAGGTTGCGGTAGTGCTGGCGGTAGTCTAGGCCGTAGCCCACCACGAATTCATTGGGGGTGGGGATGCCGATGTAGTCTGCTTGCACATCCACTGTGCGGCGCTCCGGCTTATCTAGCAGGGTGCAGAGCTTAGTACTGGCTGTCTGGCGCTCCGCAAAGAGTTCAAACAGCGCCTGAGCGGTGTGGCCTGTATCCACAATGTCTTCCACCAGCAGCACATGCCGGCCAGCCACGTCTGTGTCGAGGTCTTTGAGGATGCGCACGTTACCGGTGGAGGTCAGCTCATCGCCATAGCTCGAAACGTCCATAAAGTCGATCTCCAGCATGCAATCCATCGCCCGCACCAGGTCGATCATAAAGGGCGCCGCCCCGCGCAGAATCCCCACCACCAGCGGGTTTTTATCGGCATATTCCTGGCTCAGCTGCCGGCCCAGGCGCGCCACCGCCCGCGCAATATCATCGTTGGTAAAGAGGATTGTTTCGATATCATTATGCATAAGGATTATTGTAGCAGATATAGGGTGCGGGGGCGAATTTTTGGAAGATGGGTGCAGTGAGAAATGCGTGGAGGCGCGAACAATGCTACAATACCATCATGACACAACGTACCATTCCACCCCATGCTCGGATGATTCCGCCCGAGGCACAGTGTGTCTTTGTGGGCGAGATATTTAGTGTTTATCAGTGGCCGCAGCGGCTGTATGATGGCTCAGTAGCAACCTTCGAGATGGTACGCCGGCCCGATACAGTATTCATCATTGCGGTGGATGATGCGGGCAAGGTGCTCGTAAACGACGAGGAGCAGCCAGGCGGCATTGTGCGGCGTGGCCATTTGCCAGCTGGGCGGGTTGACCCTGAGGATGCGACCATCATTGCGGCGGCGCAGCGCGAACTGCGCGAGGAGACAGGCTGGGAGTTTGCCGACTGGCAGCTGCTGGAGGTGGTACAGCCCGAAACAAAAATGGAATGGTTTGAACATCTCGTACTAGCCCGGCGACCAGTGCGCCACATGCCACCGTGCTGTGATGCAGGCGAGCGGATAACCACTCGAGCGATCTCCTGGCAGGAGCTTGTGCAATCGGCAGTGCTACTGCGGCATTTCCCGTGGCTGCGCGATGTTGCCTCGGTGGAGGAGCTTGCACCGCGCCATGGGGGTAGCCTATAGGGGGAGTAGGGGTGTGGGTATAGCATAAGTCAGTATGGAGCGTGCTTGGTTTTATCTCACACAATGGATTAATGACTGCCGCATCAGGTTTCGTCATATCGCTGGGCAAGACAATTGCTCTCCCCGCCAGATACGGTATAATAGAGAAATTATGAATCGACCTATCAAGCAGATAAAACAGATCAAGCAGCAGGGCAAACTCCTGCGGATTTTTTGGCAGGCACTGGCAGTAGCGACGGTGGTGGTGAGTGTGAAGTTCGTTCTGCACCGCCTGGGGTGGGAGCCGATTGAGCAGAGCTCACTGCACAATAGTGTTATATCCAGCGTGACCTTTGTGATTGGTTTTTTGCTCTCGGCCACGATTGCAGACTACAAAGAGTCGGAGCGAATCCCAGCGGAGTTTGCAGCGCTGCTAGAGGATATGTATGATGATGCCGCGGCGATTCATCAGAGCTATCCGGTGTTTGATCTCGATGGCTTTCGCCGCCAGCTGCACGCTGTGGCCCAAGGGTTTTCGAGCGATGTGCGCCATTCGGCCTACGATGCTCGGCAGGACATCCGGGGCTTGACGCCGTATTTTGCCACGATGGAGCAGGGCAATGTGCCGCCCAACTTCATCGTCAAGCTCAAGCAGCAGCAGACGGTGCTGCTTCGCCACCGCCACCGGGTGGACTACATTCAGCGGATTCGCTTTATTCCCTCAGCGTCTATCTTGGCGCGCTCTATCGTGGTGGCGTTGCTTGGCCTCCTGCTCATTACCAACATCGACCCATTTGTCGCCAGCCTGACGGTGGTGGGGCTGATTAGCTTTGTCTTGGTGTATATGATCATCCTCATCCACGTCATCAGCACACCCTTCCATAAGGCTGGCAAAACGCGCGACGACGTGAGCCTCTTCCTTATCCATGATGCGGAAGAGTATCTGAGCGGCCCAAGCGATGCGGCGAGCGAATAGGCTGAACCCCCTAGTATATCAATAGGGGAGAGATTTAGGAGAAACGGCACTTCTTGTGTGATATCTCTATTTATTACGCACCTCACTGGAGTGTTACAGGGGTGTTATCGGTCAGGTAAAGCCCGGGCAAGAACGCAAAAATTACCACAATAGCGAATCTTCACGTTCCATCAATGGAATATGAGCAACGAAGGATGCTTATTAGAACAAGGGTCTGAAGCTATAACGGCCACTCTTTTTGCCTATCGGGCATCTAGCTATTATCGCCCAACATTGCTATAATACAACTGTACTAATATTAACCATGGAGGATCTCATATGGGACTACCTGATGACATCAAAGCCAAAGCTCAAAAAGTAGCTGATGACGTACAAGACAAAGCCGAAGAAGTAGCTGAGAAGGCCAAAGATGCTGCGCAAAACGCCGTCGACACCGTAAAGGAAAAGGCAAACGACATCGAAAACAAAGCTCACGAAACCGAGGGCTACGTAAAGGGCAAGACGGATCAATAAATCCTGCGCTTTTTATGGCCACCAGAGCTGCTCCATATATAGGAGCAGCTCTTTTGGTGTGGGTGCACGTTTGCGAGGCGTTGGCTACTAGGATATTCCGCAAGTGAGTGGCATACTCTCGCGATAGCCTCACATAAATACCCCACACCCCATAGCACATGCATGCAGGGGGTATTGACTACCGCCAGGCCATGCTACACTAAGGAGTATGACGAAACCATTTGTACTACTGCAGTCGCGCCCCGAGGACGAGGCGTCGGATAACGAATATCAGGCATTTTTGCACTTTGGTGGCCTTGCGCCGAGTGACCTTGAGCGAGTGCGTATCGAGGCAGGGCAGCGCCCCGCGCAGTCGCTTGCTGCCTATAGTGGTGTGCTGATGGGTGGTGGCCCAGCCAACTTTGCCTACGCTCTGGCCGAGAAGCCCGCCGAGCAGCGCCAGTTCGAGGCTGTGATGATGCCACTGCTGCGCGAGATTATTACCCATGACATCCCATTTCTTGGCGCCTGCCTGGGGGTTGGCGCGCTGGTGTCGGCGCTGGGTGGTACGCCTAGCTTTGCGTATGGTGAGGCGATTGGTGCTGTGCCTATCACCCTCACGCCAGCGGCTGCGGATGACCCACTCCTCGCTGACCTACCCACCACCTTCGACGGCTTCGTTGGGCACAAAGAAGGGGTGCTCGAGCCACCAGCTGCCTGTACTGTCTTAGCACGCTCGCATACCTGCGTGCAGATGCTGCGAGTGGGGCGCAATGTGTATGCCACGCAGTTCCATCCCGAGCTCGACCCCGAGAGCCTCGCTTTGCGCATCGATATCTACCGCCACGCTGGCTACTGTGCTCCGGACGAAGCCCCGATGTACTCATTGCCAATGCCCGCCAGCAAACCGTCACCGAACCAGTCAAGATCCTGCGCCGGTTTGTGCAGCGGTATCAGCAGTAGACCTTACGCTCAGTTTTTTATATCCTGCATTCAATAACTCCCTCGAGCTGTCAATGGTCGATATGGCTACTGTATTGCTAGACAAAAGCCGGCTAGTACAACACACCCTATACTTACCAAATAAAGTGGCAGGGAAGAGAACATAAGGGGTCTCGATACGCTAAAGAATGCGGGCTGATTGTCCATTTCTTATGCAAAATATACCCCCTCACCCATATGGGTAGTAGGCTATAGTGCATAGCTTTGAGCAAGAGTTGTAGCTATATCTAGCTTGACTGTAATCCTATTAAATCCAGCTACAAACCCATATAGGGGGTGGCCTATGGGGTATTGGTAAGAACAGAGGTAATAAGATTTGCAAATTATCAATATATCATATATGATAAGGAACGTTATGAAATCATTTGGAAAATATTCAATACCTCGTCGCGTGCAGATTCATGCTCGTTCTGTCGTTCCGCCATCGATCAAGCGCTACGACGGTGCACATACTGCACCAGTTAGCCTGGCAACTGACATACGTCTAGAAGGTGAAGGGCCCGAGCAGCGCCTAGTGGTGGATACCGTCCATACGACGCAGGGCAGTTATATGGATTTTGTCGATCGGCGCATTGTGCCAACATGTGATTTTGTAGCTACTGCGTTGCCTGGTATGACAAGCGAGCTGTGTGGCTGGGTGGGCGAAGGTGATGGTGATGGAGTAGTAAATGTCCTCGCACTTATTCGGCCGGTTGACGTTGCAAAGAGAGGTATGGTTAATGAGCGGCACAACCCAGAGGTAGTGCGCGCACGGCACATTGGTAAGCTCGCTGCTATGGCAATGGCCCAGCACCTGCTCCTTGACAAGCAGGCTAAGGCAGATATGACTTTTGACACGAAGACACTGCAAAAAACCATGAACAAGCACAGTAAGCGTGGTGACGTAGCAATACTCCTGCCATAAGCTCATGCCTCGCAAGGGGTATAGGTACACTATATTACAAGCCTGTGGAAGCATAAGAAGCTCGGTCGTTTATACGAGCTTCTTTGCTTTTGGTAGTGGCCGAAGCATCGCTCCTCGCGGAGAGATCAAACCGTTGCGTTTAGCCGTTATTGACTAAGAAATGATCTTCACATAGATACCCCATCACCCACCAATAGGGTAGGGCTACCCCTATACAGCAGCGTGACACACTGCCTCAATATTGTGCCCGTTTGGGTCGATGAGGAAGGCACCATAATAGTCTGGATGATAGATTGCCCGCACGCCTGGTGCGCCATTGTCCTGCGCCCCCGCTGCTAGACCAGCTGCATAGAATGCATCAACCGCTGCCCGCGACGGTGCAGCAAAAGCAAAGTGTAGTGGCGATGATGGCTCGCCTTGCCCAAGCCAAAATATCCCGGTGTGTTGCGTCTGGTCTGGATTGCTAAAGCCCACGCCATATGATTCGTCAATTGTCTTGGCATAGCCCAGGGGTGCCAATACCGCTTCATAAAAGGTCTTGCTTGCTTCAATGTCTTTAACGATGATGCCGAAATGATCGATCATGAGGTACCTCCTTGCGATATACCGATTAGTGTATTGTCTCTCAAGTATATACCACAAATGTTGTCTCGCTCGCAGAGGAGCGATAGAATGGCGAGCAAGCGCTGGAGTTTCATAATAACCGTACCAGATAATTCGTATAGCAATTATATACCACTATTGTAGCAACGTATGGCTCGTTATGACAAAGAGAGATGTTTGTGAGAGCAGATTTTAGATAGGTTAGTGGTATATAGATAGTAGGGGTATAGATATTATTACAGCATATACAGTCCCGTGTGCCGCGTGACTGCCTGGTAAGATAGCGGCATCTAAATATGTGAATACGGTATCGCGAGGCTTATAAAATGTTTGCTTCGCATGATGAGGGTCTACCTTGGTTTCACTTCCTATCATCACCCGGGGTGAAAGACATAGTGGGTTGGACGGTTATATAGCAGTGTAAAAGCAAAAAATGACCACCCAACAGTGGTCTAGTGTCGGTAAAACATCTCCACGACTTTTCCACATGACCCTAGACACTAGATATGGGCACACTATATATAGCGTAGGTAAGGACAGAGCTCTTGATCGTAACAGGGGTAGTGATGGTGCGCAGCGTCAACATAATGCTGTATTTGGCAAGTACTCCACGCACCATATGGTATAATTACCTCGATAACCCCATAAACAAGGAGACAAGCAGATGAGTAATTTTCCGGTAGTGCGCGTAGAGCGTGTTGATGTGCGGAATGAGAGTGCGTCGAAGATAGATGTGTGGGCACGCATTAAGAATGATTCCGACCGGCAGGTGAAGGTTGTGAGTTGGGAGTATCTGGGGAATATGCGTAACGAGTCGCACACGCTTAACCCGGGCAACACAGTGGATGTGATGCTCTACAGCGGTGCACCCAAGAATTATCCAGACCAGATGTACATTCGCTACGAAGCCGAGCATGATGGTGGCAGGCATTACTTCTTGGCGCGGCACCAGGCGAAGTTTGATGAGCGCTATAACAATGACACGAAATGGTATCGGCCATCAGACTGGATGGAGTTCCAGCACGTGGACCGCGGTAACTAGCATGGTAGCTACTCCGCGTATCTTCTACACCGATGGCAGCGCTAGCCCCAACCCTGGCCCGGGCGGCTATGCCGTCATCGAGCAGGGCAAGCCCGTGGCGCTGGGCAGCGAGCCAGGCAACACGACGAATATTCGCATGGAGGGGATGGCCCTCATCGCAGCCATGCAGTTGGCTGGGGCTGAGGAGTGTGAGATCCATACCGATAGCGAGTTTTGGGTTAATGTCCTCACCAAGTGGGCACCTGGCTGGGCAGCCAAGGGCTGGCGCAAGAGCAGCGGGCCAATCAAGAACCTTGAGCTCGTCCAAGAAGCCTATGCGCTTTATACCACCGTGCGGCCGAAGCTCATCTGGGTGCGTGGCCACAACGGCCATGAGCAAAATGAGCTGGCCGACCAATGGGCTAACCGAGCACGAGCCGGGGAGCGGCTTGGAGGAGAATGAACAGCGAGAAACCGGTCATAGCGACTGGTTTTAGTTATGGAAAATCTGGCTGCGAGATAGCTTGAGTGCAATTGTATCTTTCTCGTCGCGTTGTGCTGCATCGACAAGGTAGGTATTCCTAGCATAAATATATGCTATACTATTACCAATATCACTAATATCCAGAGTGCGACGAGGGACTGGCCCGATGACTCGCCAGCAACCTGCTCGGGAAGCGAGTAAGGTGCTAATTCCAGCCTGTGCGCAGGGAAGATATGAGACGCGTAAGAGAGCAGCTCCTTTCTCGCCTGGCAGTGCAGGATAAGAGAAGGGAGTTTTTATGACAGCAACGACTATAGCATCAGCGCAGTTTCGCACTGCTGAGAGCGTAAGCCCAGGCCACCCCGACAAGCTGTGCGACCAAATGAGCGACGCCATCCTCGATGCCTACTTAGCCCGCGACCCACAGGCACGCGTGGCGGTGGAAGTGTGCGGCGGCCATGGCACGGTGTTTGTGACGGGCGAAGTGACGTCGCAGGTGACGGTGGCAGTGGCACCGATTGTGCAGCGTTTGGCTGGGAATGAGGTAGAGATAATTGAGTATATTGCTCAGCAGAGCCCAGAGATTGCTCGTGGTGTGGATGATGGTGGGGCGGGCGACCAAGGCGTGATGATCGGCTATGCTTGCAACGAAACGCCTGAGCTGCTTCCACTAGAAACAGTGCTGGCGCGGCGATTGAACCAATTTTTGTATCAACGTTGGCCCTACGATGGCAAAACGCAAGTAACACTACGTGGTGGGCAGATAACGGCAATTGTTGCAAGCTTCCAACACGCACCAAAAGACGAATTAACAGAGGCAGTCAAGGAGTGGCTTCAGCAGCAGACGTATGTGAACACATTTTTTAAGGATAAGCAATATGATGCACCAGTGCTGCACTGTAACCCAGCAGGGGACTGGCAGATTGGTGGCTTTGCGGCTGATGCTGGCCTGACGGGGCGCAAACTCATCGTCGATAATTATGGGCCACGCGTGCCAATTGGTGGCGGGGCCTTTAGCGGCAAGGACGCCACCAAGGTGGATCGCTCGGCAGCGTATATGGCGCGGCGCATTGCAGTGGATTATCTGCGGCAGCACCACGCGCAGGAGGTGCTGGTGCGCCTGGCGTATGCAATCGGCCACGACCAGCCCGTCGAGGCGACCGCCATTATTGATGGGGTAGAGCAGCCCATTACAGGCTACGACCTCAGCCCGCATGGCATCATTACTACGTTCCAGCTCACCCAACCCATCTACGAGCCAACCGCCCGCTGGGGGCACTTTGGTGAGGGGTTTGTGTGGGATCGGTAGAAGAAAGACAGGTAATTGCAAAACCAATCGTACTCGTTTTGCATGGTTTAAATATTCAGTGATGCGCCCTTTACTAAAACAGCAATAATATGTCATTTATCATTGACAAAATCAGAAAGGGAGAGTACTCTATATGACATTAACAAATCGAATAGAGCAAGAGGTAGGGATATATGCGACCAAGCGAACAGCCATTGATGACGAAGCGATATCGGGGGATTGACAAAAAACCGTTAGACGAAAAAGAGAAAAAAGATAGAGCAGAGCTTGCGCATAGACTTACATCGGCTTTAGATCATCCAGATACAGTAGAAGAATATATGGATCATGATATCGCATTGATGGACCAACTAAGAGTTGTGACGGGCGTACACTTTGATACCGAGATTTTCCCACGAACAGAAATATGCAAATCGGTAACAATTACCCCGCATTGCTACACGCCACATGATTATGTAGCCTATGACTCTAAAGGTATATATAGTTCAGTCGTTGCGCTTCCTACCTATGGAGAATACCAGGGGACAATTGGCAAAGAGCCAGTAGCTGATGGATATATGATGCTTATTAAGGCATCGGTTGTTGCTGATGGAGAGAAAGCTCCAGATCCAACATTTGCAGATTTTGCCTGGGATGACAACTATGCAATGGGAGCGCTGGTGGCAGGCGACAATATACGGTTTGTTGAGCTGAAACATAGTGATCCTACTAAAGCTGGACCATCGTATCCTACAGTTGCTGAGATTGACCCATCGAGCAAAGATGCAGAGCAAATCATGATGGAGCTAGAAAAGTTTGTTGTAGCACAAGAGGCTGCTACGAAGCCGAAAAGTCGACTTGCATTGCTTGGTAGGCGTGTTATGCAGATGTTTGGCTTGACCAAATAACTCTCTTTTTGCCTCTCACCCCACAACCTTGTATACTAGAGCCTATGGATCAGACACTTGCACAGGAGATTTTGCGTAGTGGCCAGAGTGCACTGCTGACAGGGCCAGCGGGTACGGGCAAGACATATGTGTTGGGGCAGTTCATCCGCCAGTGTAAGGCGGATGGCAAGTATGTGTCCGTCACTGCTACGACGGGGCTTGCGGCGACACACCTGGGCGGCAGCACCATCCACGCATGGGCGGGGATTGGTATCCACGATAGCTTGCCGAACAATTTTTTTGATCACCTGTCGAAGACGCGGCGCGATATTATTGCCAAGACAGATGTGCTTATCATCGATGAGATTAGTATGTTGCACGACTACCGCCTGGATATGATTGACGAAGTGTGCCGCCGGGTGCGTGAGGTGCCGAATCAGCCTTTTGGTGGGCTGCAGGTAGTGATGAGCGGAGACTTCTTTCAGCTACCGCCTGTTAATCGCGATGGCGGGCGGCAGGGGAGCTTTGTGGTGCAGTCGCAAGCTTGGCGACAGCTCGACCCAGCCATTCTATACCTCGACCAGCAATACCGCCAGCAAGAGGGTGACGCCCTGCTCGATATCCTAACGGCTATGCGAGCTGGTGACCTGCGCCGACGCCATGCAGAGCAATTACTGGCTCGTACAGAGGTAGAACCACCTCACGAGAGCGACCTAACCGAGCTCCATACCGTCAATATCGATGTCGATCGGATCAACCAAGCTCGCCTCGCTGAGCTGCCTGGCGATGAAGTATTATATCAGCGCAGCAGCACTGGTGGGCAAAATTACGTCGATACCTTGCAGCGGAGCATTCTTGCGCCAGAGGTGCTGGTGCTCAAGCGGGGTGCACTGGTGATGGCCATCAAGAACGACCAAGCGCGGCGCTTTGCTAATGGGAGCATTGGCCGGGTAACGGGCTTCGAGCCAGGCACGGACTATCCCGTGGTGGAGTTTCGTAATGGCCATGTGGTGACGATGCAGCCCGATACCTGGGAGCTGCGCGATGGTACGCGCAAGCGGGCCAGCATCTCGCAGCTGCCACTGCGCCTGGCTTGGGCGATTACTGTGCACAAAAGCCAGGGGATGACGCTCGATAGTGCACGCATCGACCTACGCAAAGCCTTTGTCCCGGGCATGGGCTATGTAGCACTGAGCCGCGTCAAAAGCCTCGATACTATATATCTCACTGGCATCAATCGGATGGCGCTTACCATGAGCGATGAAGCATACATCATCGACACGCAGCTGCGCACTCGTGCTGCCCAAGATGCCGAGCGCTTTGCCCATCTGCGCGAACAGGCTGCTCAGCGTGCTACGATGCCGCAGAAGAAGCCAACGAGTAAAACTGGCAGCACTAGCTGGGCGGCCAAGATCGCCACAATGCGCCAGACTCACCCCAACGCCTACAAACCATGGACAAAGGCCGACGACGAGACGCTCAAGCAGGCCTTCGTCCAGGGTGTGAGTATTCGCCAGCTCAGCCGTACTCTCGGCCGACATGAAGGCTCAATAAAAATGCGGCTGCAAAAGCATTTTGGTGAGGATGCGGTGCAGTAAGACGGGAACTTCATGGGGAGGTGAAGATAAGATCTAGGCTTTGAAGAGTGCTAGATTGCTGGAAAGAGGAATAACAGAGTATTTTGACGCTAGCAACAAAAGAGTGTATCATTGTATTCCATACAGAATATAACAACGTGATGGAGCTGATATATGAGCGAGAAAGTACGGCAAGAACACAGCGACAAACAGGTACAGTCTGGAGAAAAGTGGCATAAAACAGAGTTTGGTCTGCTAATACCGAATCTTGGTGTGACCGCACACCGATCAGTAGAAAAAACGCCTGACTTTGATAATAATAATCTGCTACAACATAGTAACGAATCGGCTTCGAGTGAGAAAGGAGGACAACTAGAAGCGAAAGATCGTGAGCAGCGCTATGATGACAGTGAATGGTTTACGCCACCGAAGGACGTGGAATTTGATACACTAGCACGTAATTCAATAGAAGATCGTTTCGAGGATGCTATCCGATTGGGTGATAGTTTGTTATATACAAGGCTTGAAGGTGAATCACTCGAAGATTTTAATGAGGATGATTTTAGTTTACTCAAGGCGCTTTGTTGGCAACTTGATCAGCATGCGTACGCTTTGAACGACACACACCAGATGTCAGTCTTAAGGGGTGCTATATATCGTTGTTATGAACGTAGTGATCGTATAATAAAACTATCTGAGATTACTGCTAAGATAACAGAGACTGATATAACTTTGCATTGTTATGCCAACCCTGAGTACAGGCAAATGCTCACGCCGCAATGGCGAGTTGCACCCCAGTGGCGGGTGAATCCTAAGATTGAGCAAAGGATGAAAGAGAGTATAAAAGGACATATAAGAGACGTTCAAGCACTCCTCGGCGATGAGCCTCCCACGAGTAGGGAGATTGTGGCCTATGCCGATCAGTTCAAGCAGATCCATGGTTTCGTCCCTAGCCGCTTTACGCTCTACAATTGGCTGAGCCAGCATCCCGATGTCGGTGAAAAGCACGCTACTGAGCAATAGGCTTTACACCCCAAATATAGTACACTAGAAACCATGCATAACGAACCAAACACACAAACCCCCACTACCGATACCACCCCAGTAATGCCACCAGAGCTAGCTGCTACGCCGCAGAGTGATGCAGACGTGGCCGCCCATGCCGAGGCTCAGCCAACAGATATTACCACACAGCCTACTGCTGACACGTCTACTGACGCTACCGACATCTTCCTCTGGGCCAATCAAGCCGACCGCGACAAAGACCAGCTGGAGGTGGATCTCTTTCTCTTTACCAAAGGTTATACGGTATATGCCACCAACTATGCAGCTGAGCTCAAGGCACAGCTCAAGGTGCTCTTCCTCTACGATATGATCACGGCGGTGCAGACGGGCGCAGCGACTGGCCTGATGGTGCGCGACTTCGAGGCGGCCAAGGCGGAGGAGAATGTCCTCGAGCGCACCACGCTCGACCGGGTAGTGCACGCTCAGGAAGTGATCGAGCAGATCACCTACAGCGAGGCAGACCTCGAGACCTTCAACGAGGGCGATCATGAATTCAAGAAGGTTAAGGGTATCATTGCGCGCTTCCGGATGGGCACAGACGGCGAGCCATTCTTTGTGGCCAAGCTGCTGCCCCAGTCGCAGGTGCTGAAGGGGGCAACGGCCTGGATGTACAGTGGTGGGTCGTTCCAGCCATTTGTGGCCGATGCGGGCTTGCGCATCACGCCGGATAATCAGGTGTTGATCGTTGGAAACGATATCTTTGCCTTTAGCGAGAGCAAATTCGTCCGACTCTTTGGCTACGATGCCAAGAAGCACGCTGTGGCGGAGGAGAAGATTGCTGCCATCACTCAGCAGTTCAAGCTTACCTTGCCTGAGGGGCTCACACTCGACCGCCTGGTGCGCGACACGCCAGCGCTGGTGACCAAACTGCAAAAGCTCGACCCGGCGCAGGTGACGCAAGACCAACTGATCGACCATGCCGACGAAATGGGCCTGGGCCTGATGACGGACGATGCGGCAGGGAGCATCATTATCATGGATGTCAAGGATGCGGCCGTCTTCGTTAATCTCCTCAACGACGACTACGTCACGAGCGACCTGACTGGTGTCAAATACGAAATGCGTGGCAAGAAGATCTTGCGCGAGAATGAGCAGTTGCCAGAGTAGGGGAGAGATATTCTCTGTGTCTAGCTAGTATCATGCTATTGGACAAGAAAATATCTGGAGGCCAGTGACCAAGCGAGCGGGAGTGCTCTGTATTTCGTCATAGGGTGTTGATCCCAAAACTCTCATGTATTCTCACGCCCCACCTCCCCACACTCCCTCCTCAGGAACACTATAAGGGTCGATATTCACTGGATATCGACCTCTTGCGCTGGGCTGAAAACAGATTATTGCAATCTGTTTTCACACTCCATCGGATGAAGTGATGGGGAGGTGGAGCGAGCGCAGAGAAAGAGAGACGATGCATCCACCCAATAATTCTATTTTTCTTAATCCTCGGCTGATGGTACAATAAGCATTATGGCTAAGCAACAATCTACGGTGCAATTTCCAAAACATTTCCTCTGGGGCGCTGCTACGAGCGCGCATCAGGTCGAGGGTGGTATGCACAACCAGTGGTCGGAGTGGGAAAAAGCTCAGGCCAAGACCCTCGCTGCTCAGAGCCAATATCAATATGGCGACTTGCCCAACTGGCCGCACATTGCCAGTGCCGCCAAAGATCCAAACAATTATATCTCGGGCAAAGCTGCCAACCACGCCGAGCTCTACGCCCAAGACTTCGCCCTGGCCAAGAAGATGGGCCTCACCTCGTGGCGCTTTAGTGTGGAGTGGTCGCGCATCGAGCCAGAAGAGGGCGCGTGGAATGCCGAGGCGATCAAATACTACAAGGCGTACTTGGCCGCGCTGGCTGATGCTGGGCTGGAGCCAGTCGTGACGTTGTTTCACTTCACGCTGCCAGTGTGGTTTGCTGCCCAGGGGGGCTTTGCGAAGCGCGATAATGTGAAGTATTTCGTGCGCTTTGTCGATAAGCTGATGGATGAGATTGGTACCACGGTGCGCTATGTCGTTACCATCAACGAGCCCTGCGTCTACGTGACCGAGAGCTATTACAATGGCACCTGGCCACCCAACGTCCGCAGCAAGTGGCAAACCTACCGCGTGCTAAGCAACCTTGCTTACGCGCACAACCAAGTAGCCAAAGTCCTCCACGCCAAGAGCCGGCGCTTCAAGGTGGCGGTGGCCAAGAATTCGGCCTACACCTACCCGGGCGACGACGCCTGGCTCAGCCGAGTGACAGCGCGGGTGGTGCAGTTCTTCCAGGATGATTATTTCCTGCGCAAGGTAGTGCGACAGAGTGATTACATTGCCGTTAATTATTACTTTAGTAATCG
This sequence comes from uncultured Candidatus Saccharibacteria bacterium, assembly GCA_963526965.1. GTDB lineage: Bacteria > Patescibacteriota > Saccharimonadia > Saccharimonadales > Saccharimonadaceae > Saccharimonas. Next base: position 153,605 of record CAURPS010000001.1, read on the forward strand.
CATCTATGGCTACCGCATACACAACCCCGAGACGACGCCAAATGATCTCGGCTGGACAATGCAGCCCGATCATCTCGAGCTTGCACTGGAGCGTCTCTGGAGCCGCTACAAGCTACCTCTGCTCGTGACAGAGAACGGTGTGGCCGACGAGCGCGACCAGTTCCGCAAGCAATGGCTCACTCAGTCTATCCTTGCTATGCAGCGCGCCCTTGGCAATGGAGTAGAGCTGCTGGGGTATATGCACTGGAGCTTCCTTGATAACTTCGAGTGGGATAAAGGGTTTTGGCCACGCTTTGGCCTCTTTGCGGTCGACTACAAGACGTATAAGCGGACACCACGCCCGAGTGCAGTGTGGTTTGCTCGCGTATTGCAACAGCAGAAGAAACAGGCAGAGCGGCCTATCGAGCCACTGCCGTCTGTACCAGCGCGCAAGAAGCCGAGTGCTAAGCCAGCTACCGCGCAGGCGCAAGCTACGTCATCGCCGCGCTCTACTCGCTCTACACCAGCAGTACCACCCAAACCTACTCCGCCAACACCACCCCAAACACCCCAAATGCCACCATCTACGCCAGGGTCAGCGGCACGTTCGAGTGGGGTGATTACACCACCGCGCCGACCAGCAGTCGCATCACGCAGTCGTTCACGTAGTCATAATAATCGGGAGGAATAATACATGGCACAGAGCAATGGTGGAGCACGCGTCGTCGTCATCGGCGGCGGGACGGGGAGCTTTACGCTCCTGACAGGCCTGAGGCAGTATGCCTCGCAGGTCACAGCGCTCGTCAATATGGCAGATGATGGCGGCTCGACGGGCCAACTGCGCGATGAGCTCGGCGTCTTGCCGCCTGGTGATGTGCGCCAGTGCCTCGTGGCGTTGAGCAATAGCCCCAAGGTGCGCGACCTCTTTAATTATCGCTTCGATGAGGGGAGTTTTAAGGGGCATGCCTTTGGTAATCTCTTCCTTACAGCACTTGAGAAAATGACCGGTAGCTTTGCCGAGGCGGTGGCACTAGCCAGCCAGGTGCTTAATATCGATGGGTGCGTTGTGCCCGCGACACTCAGTAATGTGACGCTTTGCGCAGAGGGTGAGGATGGTCAGCCTATCAAGGGTGAATATCTCATCTCACAGCAGGCGCTAGCGCGTCGGCCCAAGATTTGGCTTGAGCCAGAAGCTCAGGCTAACCCTGCCGCGGTGGAGGCAATTCGCACTGCCGATATGGTCGTCGTAGCCCCTGGTAACCTCTATGGTAGCTTGGCACCCGTCTTGGTCATTCGCGAGATCCAAGAGGCGCTTGCTGCCACCAAGGCACGCTGCGTCTTTGTCTGTAACCTCGTTACCAAACCTGGCCCGACGGACGGCTTCTCGGTGAGTGACTTCGCGAGTGAAATTGAGCGCCTAGCAGGCAGTCAGTTCCTTGACTATGTCGTCTTCAACAACACGCGCCCCAGCCCTGAGCTGATGGACAAGTACGCTCACGATGGTGAGCTGATGGTCGAGTACGACATGGACGAGATGCATCGCCAGCACTACCGCTACCGCGCCGCACCAGTCCTGGCACAAGACGTGTGGGATGGTGCCCAGGCTAGCGATCCACTGGCTAGCACGCGCAGCTTCATCCGGCACGACCCCGATGTCGTGGCGCGTCAGCTGATGCGGATATACTTTGCATAAATATCAAGGACTGGCTATACTGTAATAATTATGGAATACCCATCGAGCCATTACCATATCTACGTTGATCTCGATCGGACGATCATCAACACCACGCAGTGGTTGCGCGAGATAGCGGAGGCACTCGCCCAGCTCTACCCGGCGCAGGTGACCGCTCAGGAATTCTTGGCAGCGCAGCCTCGCTACATGCTCCGGCCTAAGACGAACCCCACCGCGCCGACCTATGTCTTGGCAGCGCAGCTTGCAGCGCTGGGCCTGGATGCGGCATCTGTTATAGAGCAGCTCGAGCAGACGACGCTCGCCGATGGCCACCTCCAGTATCCCGGTGTGGCACAGATGCTACGCGCGCTCAGCCACTATGGCACAGTGCAGGTGCTGACCTATGGTGATCCTATCACGCCACACTGCAAAGCTCGTCTGTGTCCAGCAGTGCGTGCACTGGTGGCTCAGCAGAGAGGGCAGGTGATCATCACCACCTTGCAAGATAAAGCCCAGTGGCTGCGCCGTGCCGCCGCTGCAAACCCCGGCCAAACAATCTACCTAATCGACGATAAGCCCGTTGCCGTCGCTTTTGCACCTGAGCCAGACCCACCCATCCGCTGCGTGCAGATCGACCACACCGGCCAGCTCACACCGCGCTCCATCAATTGGCGTTCGGGAGATTGGCCTATTTGTCATACGTTAGCTCAAGCAACTAATATCATACAAGGAGACATCGAGTATGCAATGCACCAAAGCAATCATCCCCGTAGCAGGCTGGGGGACACGGCGCCTGCCCGTCACCAAGACGATCGAAAAATGCATGCTGCCGCTGGGTAACCGCCCGGTGGTAGACTACGCTGTGCAAGACTGCATCGCGGCAGGCATCCGCGATATCTACTTCGTGGTGAGCGAGCAAAGTACGCAGATTCGCGACTTCTACCGCTCCAATGTCGATCTCAACAACTACCTACGCCGCAATGGCAAGGCAGATCTCTTGCCCCTCATCGCTCCACCAAAGGTCAATCTGCACTACATGGTGCAATCGAGCTATGGCAAGTACGGTACAGCCATCCCGGTGAGCCTCGTGGTGCCGCAGCTCGACCCTGGTGAGCCAGTGGTCGTGCTGATGGGCGATGACTGTGTGTATAATGCCGATGGCACATCAGAGGTGGCGCGCCTCATTGAGGCAGCGGGGGAGGATCGCTCGGCTATCCTGGGCGTGCACATGCCGCCCGACCAGCTCAGCCGCTACGGCGTGCTGGATGTTGCCGATGATGGCCGCTTGCGCGGTGTGGTAGAGAAGCCAGCGCCAGGTGAAGCGCCCAGCGAGATGATTAATGTCAGCAAATACGTCCTCAGCTACGACCTCCTGCAGCGCATTGCCGCCCACGCCGACCGTGACGACGTCGCGGGTGAATACTACATCACCGACCCCTTCAACGACTACCTCGCTGCTGGTGGCCACATGGCCGTCGTCCCCACCAAGGGCCACTACCTTGACACTGGCACGCTCGAGACCTGGGTAGCAGCCAACAACTGGCTTCTCGAGCATCAGGGGTAGGGGCTTAATGCCAGTAACATTCTTAAGAACACACCTTCTATGTCGCAACAGCCGATTCCACCCCAGTCTCAACCACAGCCACTCCAGCAAGCGCAACCACGGCAGCCCACAGCATCACCCGCCTCGGCTCGTCAGTACGCAGCCCTGGGTACGACGCTTGGTGTAGGTGGTGTGTGCAGCGGCATTGTTAGCATTCTCATGTTAATTGCGAGCACTACTTTGGATGAATCTACTAATATGAATCGTGCTGCTTTTTCTGCCGCCATTGTTGCCAGTATTGCTGGTATCATCCTTGGCATCAACTCTTACGACAAACTACGCGAAGCAGGTGCATCGCGTGCGTGGGGTATAGCGAGTATTGTGTGCAGCGCTGTCGTGGTTGGGTGGATCGTACTATGGCTTTTATTCCTTATTGTAATGATAGCCCTTTTTCTTGTTACGTTCTTGATCGATTCTCTACAGAAGTAGGTGGAGAGCTCGTGGCATACATGCCTGGGTATGAGATCATAGCTTGTTAAAACTTTATACAAAAAACACAGCCCACCAACTGCCACGGCCAAATCGGGTTTCCAGGCCCGAGAATACTCGTAGTAGAGTACTCGATCAGGCGCGGTGATATGGCGGACTGTGTGGTGGGCTTATTCAGCCTCTGTCTCGTAGCACCTAAACGATGCTATTGCGTCTGGGTTGATGTATATATCACCCTCAGCGAGCAAGTAGTTATCGCAAATTCTCGCTTTTTTCAAGAAATCAACAAAATAACTAGAGCCCTTGAAGCTGCTTATTAGAACAAACGATTGTCCGTTAAGTAATGTAACTTCAATGGTGTACGGATTCATAACAGAGTCCCTTCTTACTTCAGAGGCCAAAGAGCTGCTTTCTGCTCTTTAGAGGAAACCTCTGAGCTAAAAAGCTAATATATATATATCAATATATGAGAGCCGCGTCAAGCTATTATGGCTATAATGCCATCAAATCAGCGTATTCTCTCCTTTTGTACGTATAAAATAGTAAGATATGTCCACTATAGGCGCGTCTAAGTCAGAGCAAAATGCCCAGCAATCTCGCTTATTTTTATCCACATTATGCAGAGTGGGGAAAACTGCTGACCCCTGATACTGGTTGAGCTTTTCCACAGATTTGTGGATAAGCGCCAGTGCGGCGGGGAACGCCGTGGGTAAAAGGGGTTGCGTGTGGGTGAGAGTGGGTAGTATAGTGGGAGTAGTGGAAGAAAGTGGGTAACCACGAGAAAAACAAACACCACTGCACAAAAACAAAATAATTCATCTGTAAGGATCGCCACACCCCATGGATTACTTCGAACGCAAGCTAGATGACAAGCGTCGGCTCACCATACCGACGGAGCTTCGGGCGGAGTTTGCCAGCGGTGTAGTCCTGACGCGCGGCTTTGGCAGCTACCTCCACCTGTATGCGCAGGATGTGTGGGATAGCCAGGTAGAGCCAGCGCTGACGGGCAGCATCCTGGATGAACATGTCGCCGACCTCAACGTCAAGTTCCGGCGCGGCAAGACGGCTGCCACCCTAGACCAGAAGCAGGGCAGGGTAACAGTAGAGCAGCATCTGCTGGATTATGCTGGGATATCACGCGAGGTTGTGGCGGTGCGCGCTGGCCAGTATTGGCGCCTGATGGCACCAGAGCAGGCCGAGTAGCAAGGCTGTTTTTGTGACGCTCTTTAACAAGTACGTGTAACTGATATCCTCGAGATCAACCATCTGGTAGTGAGCCATGTGGGCACCCGACCCACGCAAAACCTTGTCGGGCGCACCTTCCTCACAAACACCTCCCAAAAACTCCACCTCACATAATTGCTGCGGCAATTATACACATAAGTCTCTCAAACGATCTTTGACGGGCTCTCTCGGCCTGGTACAAACAAAGATCGTCAACAAAAACAAACACATTTTATGCGAAAACAAACAGGTTTCGCTACCAGGTGGGTGATCTCGAACCCGCATCGGACTATCTCGCAGTAGCCTGAGCGGGGCGTATCTTTATGGAAAAGCATGGCTATACCTATCGGTAGCATTGCCGTGCCACCCTCCTGCCGAGGGAGTGTGATAATCCGTTGCAATAACGGATTATCAGCCCAGCGCAAGAGGTCAACATCTGGGAGATGTTGACCCTTATAGCGATCCCGAGTGCAGGAGGTGGTGAGGCAAGGCGTGAGACGGCGTATAGCTAGCCAGCTTAGTATTGGTTTCTCTGTTGTTCTTTGGCTAAATAGGCCACGACCAGTAGGGGAGGAAAGCAATATTATGCTACCATAAGAAACGTATGAGTATCAAAGCACATCCACCACTTCATGTTCCGGTATTGCTGGAGGCAGTGTTGGCCCAGCTCCAGCCACGTCCAGGTGAGCGCTATCTCGACCTGACGGCGGGGTATGGCGGCCATGCTACAGCGATTCTCGAGCAGACCCAGACGTATACCACGGCGTGTTTGGTCGATCGCGACCAGTATGCTTTGTCGCAGCTTGGTAGCTTGGCAGAGCAGGGCGCACGGCTGATGCATTGTGATTTTTTGCATGCAGCACAGCAGTTGGTTCGCGAGGGCGAGCAATTTGATTTATTGCTACTGGATTTGGGGGTGTCGTCACCGCAGCTTGATCGAGCTGATCGAGGGTTTTCCTTTACACACACTGGCCCGCTTGATATGCGGATGGATCAACGCCAGGCGATGACTGCCGAGCAGATTGTCAACCACATGGCAGAGGCAGAGCTCGCTCGACTGATCACCCGCTACGGCGAAGAACCGCCAGCGATAGCACGGCGCTATGCTGCTGCTATTTGCGCGGCACGGCCACTGTCGAGTACTGGAGAACTCGCTAGCGTTATCGAGCACGCTACCCGTGGCAAGCGGGGCAAAACCCATCCAGCCACACGTACCTTTCAGGCAGTCCGCATCGCCGTCAATGATGAATTGACGCAGGTAGAGCAGACGCTCCAGCTGGTGCCAGCCTTGCTACGCACTGGTGGACGTGTGGGAGTGATTAGCTTCCATAGCCTCGAGGATCGGCTCGTCAAGCGCTTCTTCGCGGAGCAGCGCCAGGCAGGCTACGAGGCCGAGCTACGCATCCTTACCAAGAAACCAATCGCGGGCAGCCATGACGATGCTTACAATCCGCGTGCCCGCAGCGCTAAGCTGCGAGCCGCCGCAAAAATATAAAAAACAAAAAAAGGAGTAGGGACATGCCAGTTCGTATCCCCGTACAAAATCAATCAATCACGACAACCGTATTGGTTCGCCACGGCAAATAACCCTTGGCTTAAGACCTCGCGCTGGGGCGGCGCGCTATCCGCCCCACCTAGACTTAAAAACGACCCCATACCAACGCTAAACAACACAAACACCACCACAATGACAACCTACACACGGACAATGCAATTTAATAGTCGACGCCAGAGCACCTGGAAGCGCAACCGCAACACCGTTGCTTTTGCTTCGGCTATCAAACTTGGGCCAATCACCCACACAGTGCTGATTGCCCTCCTTATCACCATCCTTGGCTTGATATATCTAGCGCAGGCAACGCATACGGTCAGCTATGGCTATGAGGCCAGCAAGATCGACGATAAGATCTCTGCCCTCAGTGAGCAAAAGAAAGACCTAGAGGTCGATAACGCCCGCCTGACTGCCCTTAAGGAAGTACAGGGTAGTAGTGTGGCCAAAACGATGACAACACCAGCCAATACAGCGTACGCCAGCGAGTAGTCCATGCTGCAGCGCCATCTTGCTACGCCACGCGCTCAGGCGCTCGCCGCTGTGCTCGGCGGGCTGCTTGTGGTGTTTGTGTTGCGCCTGGGGTATGTGCAGGTGCTGCAGCATGACTACTATGTATCGCAGGCCGATAGCGAGCAAGTCAAGCAATTTCGCCTGCGTGCCCAGCGCGGTGAGATATATACGATGGATGGTACTACTCCCGCCAAGCTCGTCATGAATGAGACGGTCTATACCGTGTGGGCCGACCCGATGGCCGTGACAGATGTAGATAAGATCGTGACGGTCCTCAACCAGGTGGCTGGTGGTAATGTGCGTGAGAATTTTCGCCAATACATCACGCGTAAGCCAAGCCGCTACCAAGTGCTTGCCACCAAAGTGAGCCGCAAGCAGGCTGAACTTATCAAGAAGGAGAATCTCGCTGGGGTGGGCTTTGATGCGATGAGCCAGCGCGTTTACCCAGAAGGGCAGTTGGCCAGCCAAGTGCTGGGCTTTGTTGATGCCGAGGGCAAGGGGAAGTATGGCTTCGAGCAGGCGAATGACGACAAACTGCGCGGCACGGATGGCGTGCTCAAGACGGTGACGGACATCCGCTCGGTGCCGCTGACGATTGGCCGGACGAATATCAACCAGCCTGCTAAGAATGGGACCAATATGGTACTGACGATCGATCGCAACATCCAGACGAGGGTAGAGCAAGCGCTTATCGATGGGGCCAAGCGCAGCGGTGCGACTGATGTCAGTGCAGTCGTAATGAATCCGCAGAACGGCCAGGTCTTAGCCATGGCCAACCTCCCTACCTATGACCCGTCCAACCTGAAGACGATCAAAAGCGTTGCCGCACTCAACAACAACACCATCACCACGCCATACGAACCGGGCTCTGACATCAAGACCTTTACAGTGGCAACGGGCATCGACAAAGGGGTTATCACGCCGCAAACGACGTACAATAATACCGATAGCATCAAGGTAGACGACATCACCATCGGCAATGCCAGCAAGGGCCAGACGGGCAACATTACCATGCAGCACGCCCTTAATTGGTCGCTCAACACTGGTATGGTTACGGTGGCGCAGCGCCTAGGCAATGGCAGCTACATCACTCGCCAGGCGCGCGACACAATGTATGATTACTTCCACAAGCGCTTTCGCCTTGGGCAGCTGACGGGAGTAGAGCTCGCTGGTGAGGCTAAGGGCAATATCATCTCACCCACCCAGCAGCAGGGCAATGCAGTGCGCTACTCTAACATGTCCTTTGGCCAGGGGATGGATGCGACGATGCTGCAGGTCTCGGCTGGCTTTAGTGCGATTATCAATGGTGGGACGTACTACAGCCCCACCATCATCGCAGGGACGATTGACGACAACGGCACCTTTGCCAAGGCTGCGCGCAAAGCTTCGTATGCTCATGTTATCAAGCCGCAGTCATCTACCACTGTGCGCGAAATGGTACACCAAGCGCGCCAGGCCTTTTATGCGGGTGGCGATCGTGCGGGGTTCTACATTGGCGGCAAGACGGGTACATCGCAAACCATCAAGGACGGCAAGTATATTTCTAACCAAACCATCGGCACCTACCTCGGTTTTGGTGGGGAGGTTGGCAAAACACCAGCGTATGTTATTATGGTGGAGGTTTCGGGCAAAGGGCTGAATATGCAGGGGGGTCAAGACGCTCACCCGATTTTCACGGATATATCTAATTGGTTGCTCGACTATATGAAGCTCGAGCCGAAAGGAAACACACCATAATGAACCTCACCACACTCGTTCGCGAGCTCAACGCGACATTTCTTCTCAGCGTCGCGGCCTTTTTGCTGGCGATGGCCCTCACGCCGCTCTATACCTACTTTGCGTATCGGTATAAGTTCTGGAAAAAACAGCGAGCCGCGAGCACAACGGGCGAGGAATTGACGGTCTTTACTAAGCTGCATGCCGATAAATTCACGCGCGATATCCCCACTATGGCAGGGATGGTTGGCATTGTGGCCATTGCTGTGGTAACGCTGGGGTTTAATCTCGACCGAGCCCAGACCTGGCTCCCACTGGCGGCATTGCTTGGTGGTGGGGCAGTGGGGCTGCTGGACGATGTGATCAATATCAATAGTGATGGCTCGGGCTCGGCAGGCTTGCGCGCCTGGCTGAAGTTCTCAATGATCGCGGTGATGGCGGCGGTACTGGCCTGGTTCTTTTACGTTAAGCTGGGTTATACAACAGTGCACGTGCCGTACGTTGGCGACTGGCAGCTCGGCCCATGGATTGTCCCGCTCTTTATCTTTGCGGTGGTGGCAACTGGCAATGCGGTGAATATTAGCGATGGCCTGGATGGTCTGGCTGGTGGACTGCTGGCGGTGAGCTATTGCATCTTCGGGGTGATTGCCTTGCTGCAGGGGCATTTGCAACTGGCGGGCTTTTGCTTCACTGTAGTGGGGGCGCTGCTGAGCTATCTGTGGTTTAATATCTATCCAGCCCGGTTCTTTATGGGCGATGTGGGGAGCTTTGCCTTTGGGACGAGCCTGGGCGTCGTGGCGATGCTGACGAATACGCTGTTTTTGTTGCCCGTTATTGGTGTGCTGTTTGTGGTGGAGGCGGGCTCGAGCCTTATCCAAATCCTCAGTAAGAAGTTCTTTCACCGCAAGGTGTTTATCTCGGCACCGATCCACCAGCACTTCCAAGCAGTCGGTTGGCCGGAGGTAAAGGTGACGATGCGTTTCTGGGTGATCTCTTGTGTGACAGGCTTTATTGGCCTGATGATGGCGCTGGGTGGGGGACATATCTAGAATGGCTGCTGCTCGCCGCACCCGTGCTGCCCACCGATCGGCTTCGGCTCGGTCGGCTCAGCCAGTGCGCCGCGAGCAACGTAGTGCTGCCTCCGCTCCATCTGTCGCTGTGCCGCGTTTGCACCGGCCGGACTATCAGATTATCCTCTGGGTGGGGCTGCTCATGCTGCTTGGCCTGGTGGTGATGTATGCCATTGGCCCGCAGCGTGCCAATGTGCTCAACTCTGCGCACAACACCAACTACTACACCGATGGCTACTTTGCCATCAAGCAGACAGTGAGCTTACTGCTATCAATTAGCGCCTTTGTGGGGTTGTCGCTCGTGCCCTTTGCATGGCTGCGCCAGAAGGCGGGTACGCTGCTAGCGAGCGGTTTTGTGCTGTGTGCGCTGTTGTTTGTCCTTGGTAATATGCTGCATATCTCGGCGATTGCTCAGTGTAGCCTTGGGGCGTGCCGCTGGTTTTCGCTGGGGCCACTGGGGAGCTTCCAACCAGCCGAGATGCTGAAGTTTGGCATGCTTATCTATATGGCACTCTTCCTTGGCAAACGAATGCGTCAGGGGGTGATAAACGACCTCCACCAGACGATCATCCCCATGGTAATTATGATGTGCGCCGCGCTCTTTTTCGTGATATTTTTGCAAAAGGATATGGGCACGGGCCTGGCGCTCACTGCCATGGTGGCATGCATGGTAGTGATGAGCGGCATGAGCTGGCGCTGGCTGGCTTACCTAGCGGCGGGCTGCGTGGCGCTGGTGCTGCTGCTCATCGTCATTGCGCCGCACCGCATGGAGCGGGTGGCGACCTTCTTCCAGGGGGATGACCACGCCGCCAGTAGCAACGATGATGGCTACCACATCAAGAATGCCAAGATTGCACTGGGTACAGGCGGGCTATTTGGCCTGGGCATTGGTAACAGTATCCAAGCGACGGGCTACCTCCCTGAGGCGATTAATGACTCAGTCTTTGCCATCATTGGTGAAACGTTTGGCTTTGTGGGAGCAGTAGTCGTGCTGGCATTGTTTGCAGCGCTGCTGCTGCGCCTGCTGAGGATTGCCGAGCGTTTGCCTGATACAACAATGCGCCTGGTGGTAGCTGGAGTCTTTGGCTGGCTGGGCGCACATGTTATGCTAAATGTAGCGTCGATGATTGGAGTCTTCCCGCTGACGGGTATTACGCTGCCATTGCTGAGCTTTGGTGGTACCAGTATGGTATTTATTGCTGGTGCGCTTGGTCTGGCCTTCCAATTATCACGCCAGGCAGCTTACCAACCAATCAACGAAAAGGAGACCTCTCATGAAGCTACTGGCAGTCGGCGGTGGATCGGGCGGGCACGTTACGCCGGTCGTCGCCGTCATTAATGAAATCGCAGCCCTCCAGCCCGATGTGCAGGTGACCTTCGTCTGCGATAAGGCCTTCGCTAGCCAATCGCGCGGGCTCATGCAGCACGCTGCAGTGCCAGTGCGGGTGCGGACAATCGCTGCGGGCAAGTTCCGGCGCTACCAGCACCTCAGCGTGGTGCGCCAGTTGCTCATGCCAAGTATCGTCCTAGCTAATATACTAGATATCTTTAAGATCCTGGCTGGCGTATGTCAGAGCCTCTGGCTGGTGCTGCGCTGGCGGCCAGATGTGATCTTTGCCAAGGGGGGGTTTGTGTGCTTGCCGGTTGGCATTGCGGCGCGCTGCCTACGCGTGCCAGTAGTGATCCACGACTCCGATGCTCGCCCTGGCCTAACCAACCGTGTGATGGCACGCTGGGCAGCAGCGATTGCTACGGGCTGGCCACTCAAGCATTATCACTATCCAGCATCGCGTAGCCGCTATGTGGGGGTGCCGATTGGCGCTGATTTTCACCCGCTCACTCCGGCTCAGCGGCAGCAGGCACGGCAGACCTTCTCGCTTGATCCACACAAGCCATTAGTCGTTGCTACCGGTGGTGGTCTTGGCTCGGCTATTATCAATCACGCGGTGCTGCGCGCTGCCGATAACTTGCTAGCTGCTGGCATGCAGGTTTATCTGGTGGCGGGCAGGGGCAATTACGATGCCGCCCGGGCCAAAGCGCCGCAGCACCCCGATTTTCACTGCGTACCCTTCGTCTTCGAGCATATGGCGCAATTGCTCGGTGCAGCCGATGTCGTAGTATCACGCGCTAGTGCCACCTTCACGCAAGAGCTCGCTGGCCTAGCGCAGGCGGCTATCTTGGTACCGGCTCATCACCTGGGCGACCAACGCAAAAATGCCGCCATCTATGCCGAAGCCAAGGCTGCGCTGGTCTTGCAAGATGACGCCTTAGAGCAGAGCGATGCCCTTAGCCAAGCCATCCTTACCCTCATACACGACCCCGCGCAGCGCCAGCAGCTCGCTCAGCGCCTCCACACCTATGCACGCCCCCACGCCGCCCGCGATGTAGCGCAAATGGTGGTAGAGACGGCTCGGCGTCAGAAGTAGGGTAGAGCACTCGCGTATCATATAGACAAACAAAACCGGTTGGAATGACCGGTTTTAGTATAATTTTATTATAAGCTTGCATAGTGACTCACCAAATGACAGCACGTCTGGAGACTAGCGACAATGATGCGGATAGGGCTGTATCAGCGCTGTTGAGGTCGCTCATTGCAGCGTTCCCAAATTCTTCGCGACTAGCCCACGGGATGTCATCTCCGTGTTTCTCGTAACCATGGTTCATGATTCCTTCGATGGCGGCAAATTGGGCATCACTGCCCGGCGTCAGATAGTCATTTACTGAATACAATTATCTCATCTTACTTGGATAGTGCGTTTACGGCCTTGACAATTTCATGAAATTTATCCAATATTTCGCCAGATTGCTTAAATGGAACTGGCATAGCAACGGTGTCCCAGAGGAGTTTGCACTCTTGTCGAAAGGCTCCGTGAAACACTTCAATACCTAATGACCCAATAAGGCGAAGCTCATCTTTTGTTAGTTGAACAGTCGCCCCTTCCTTCGTTGTTTCTAATACTTTCATCGTAGTTTCTCCGATTATGTTGATAATGCCATTAGTATGGAGAAACCTGGGATATAAGTCAAGAGTGTGTCATGTGTTGGCCTGTGGGAACTTCTTGACGATGGTGCCCCAGATGGGATCGAAAATGAAGTGGCGCGCGGCCTTTGCCAACAACCAACCATCTACGGTATAATGGCCTGTAGCATCATGGGCTTTCGCACAAAACAAACACCACCACCAGCGCGTCGCCGAGCTGCTAAGAACAAGAGGGAAGAGCAGCTCCAGCGTACCGCCTACACCTACCGGCGCAACCGGACGCTGACTGGTAGCTTGGTGAGCCGCGTGCCCAGCGCGGGCGAGCCCAAGGCTCAGCTGCGGTCGCCACGTATGCATGCACATGATTTGCGCCGGACGCGCCGCCGCGTGGCGTTATCGCTTGGAGTGGTAGTGGGGCTGCTGGCTGCAGTGTGGTTTGCGCTCGATAACGTCATTGCGACACCAGTTATTGCAGGCAATCTCACCAGCAACCATCAGCTCTACCAAGCCAAGATCAACGACTATCTCACTGCCCATCCGCTGGAGCGTTTTCGCTTTGCGCTCAATACTAGTCGGCTGGCGGCCTATCTCCAGACGCATGATTGCCCCGAGGTTGCTGCAGTACTCCCAGCCACGCAGCAAGCTGGCCTGGGGCGCAGCACTATCACTCTCGCTATGCGCCAAGCGGCGGTGGTCTGGACGGTTAATCGCCAGCAACTTTTTGTTGATACTGAGGGTCATGCCTTTCGCCGTGCCTATGGGCCACGGCCAAGCATCGAAGTGGTGGACGACAGTGGTATTGGTACGCGCAATAACCAAGTCGTCGCGAGCAACCAATTCCTTGGCTTTATCGGTAAAGTCGTTGGTGCCGTCCGTCGCCACCAGCTCACCGTCCAAAAAATCACGCTGCCTGCTGGCACAACTCGTCAAATCTACGTCTGGTTTATAGGGGTGGAGTATCCTGTTAAGTTCTCGGTCGATCGCTCAGCTGGCCTGCAGAGCGAGGATGCCGCCCGGGCTATCCGCTACCTGGCGCAGCACCACATCACCCCCAAATACCTCGATGTCCGCGTCAGTGGCCGAGCGGCGTATCGGTAGTAGGGTATTGACAATAGAGCATTTATGTTTTTAATGTTAAGAATTTTTGATATCTCTAACAAGTAGCCACTCCACTGAATACGGTGTTGTGGTGAAGCTAAATCCATCACAAGCGCCGCACCAGGAACGGCTGTGTAAGAAATCTACAAGAGACCATTCCATTAATATTCCAGAGAATAGAGCGGCGTGACAAAAGAAACAGTGCAGAATCACTGAAGATATGTAATTGATCGCGGTCAATACCTGCAGCGTATCTCAGCAAAGGGTAGGGGAGCTGTTCTGTAGAACAAGAACAAATTTACAACACTTTACATAACAAAACATAAAAAATGCAAATACTATATCTATACTACAAAATCAACAAAATGCAAAAATAGTAGGGAAGATGTTTTTTGCAGAAAAGTCAAATCATGATATTGTATAGTATTTTAATCTCGGTCACCCCAAGCAGGGTAGAAAACATAGCAAAAATACTAAGCAAACAAAATGTCAAACAAAGCAACCATGGCTAATAGACCGAGGAGCTCGTGTCAACACCAGCATGATACCAGGCAAGCACGAGACCGGAGTATGTATGTGCTTGGGTATTTGCAGTCAGCTCATTCGTTCGATAGCAAGCCATTGCACAGACAAGTTGCAAACCTTGCGCGGCAATCAGACACACTCACACGAACAAATGTACATAACTTTGCACACGCGAATGTTCATGAATATATGCGCCGTGTGTTCCCTCCAATAGAACAAGCGTGTACTTTTACCTTTGTAGGACGTATAAGTCCACGGCTCTATCCTTACTCTCCCCATTGGATGGCGTAGATATCTTAAGTGAACCTGCTGAACGAGAAGCAAGATCGATCAATAATCGAAGATCTATATACCGGATATATGCGTCTTATGCTCATAAAGCCCATAAATCGCCAAACCCAGCTCAATTCGGGCCGTATCTGGGGTCAGATCTATATATGCATCGTAAAAGGATTATTGTGCGAAGTTATATTACACTCCTAAAGATGATAATGATACATCTTTTGCATCTACCCTACTGCTGCGTGGGTGTGAATTATTTGTGCGCGCATAGATTGCGTCATGGTGCGGCTCATATTCCCTTGTCTATTAGCGTTGATGTTTATGCTTATGCTTTACTTCTGGCCGCTACTTTGCTGTGCATGATCGCTTGCTTTATTGTGTGGTATACTAATCGGTGCTGTGGGCTTGTGAATGTCCCAGCTATAATTTGGATAGCCTATAGTTAGTCAAATATAGGCTGAGTGCTGCTGTGTAGCTGCTATAGGCAGTGGTACATCTGCAAGGACTAAGTATGACTCTCTAGCTAACCTTGAGGGATATATAAGCATGAAGAACCGGAGGTGAGCAGAGAGCTACAGCTCAGGTGAGGTATGTCACGAGAACACACCTCTCGAATATGAGCTTATCAGTGGTAGATGCTAGTGAAATGAGGCAAAAACAGGGGTAGGGCGGTTCCGGGAATTTTTGGCGAAAGGGTGGCAGACTCCCCTGCCTTGCTCTGCCCTTTTTGTTTGCTTTTGCTGTGTACTTGAGATGCTCTGCAAAGGAAATTGTGGTTGTGGTAGAATTGCCTTGCATACAAACGGCCGATACATGAGCCTATGAGCGCAAAATCACACGCAGATATCCGCAGCCATCATGTGTACACGATAGTTGTCCACGCGGCAAATTACCTCTGTTATAGCTGAGTATATGTAGTGTTCGGGGCGGGAGGGGAGGCTACTTCCCTGCCAGTTTTTCGGCTGCAAGAAGCGTGATGTAGTGCTGCACTCCCCTAGCTTTTTTGTGTGCACTGTCAGGAGAAAAATCCTTGCTTGTATCGTTTTTTGTAAAAGGTTTGAGAGGTTTAAGATGTAGAAGAATCAACTCGATACGAATAGCTATTTCCCCAAATTGCTTTATGGCGAAGGTCCTTAAGCCTATCGATCTCACAAGATACTTCCACCTGTAGTCCTGTAATAGCTCGACGCGCTCGTTTCCAATCTTCGAGTCTTAACTCGCGACGTTCGAATTTCTCCTTCAATTCATCTGATATAAAGCGGATATTGGAGAAGGTTACCATATCTCGGTATCGGTCAAGGTAATGGATTAATTTATCGCAGGCTTCGATTTGTACGCCCAACGTATCTGCATCAGTGAGGCCATGAGAATTTAAACAATTGATATCATTATATATATCGCTGGGGATTTTGACGCAAGCGCGCACCTCTCCCTCGATGAAATAAGAAGAGCGCAGTTGTGGCATTGGCTCTGATGCGAATAAATCACTCGGTATTTTCGGCAGGTCTGCGTAGTGGTTTGCGTGGGCAGCCACCATCTCATTCGCAGTAGTGTTAGTATGTTCTGAATCT
This sequence comes from uncultured Candidatus Saccharibacteria bacterium, assembly GCA_963526965.1. Lineage (GTDB taxonomy): Bacteria > Patescibacteriota > Saccharimonadia > Saccharimonadales > Saccharimonadaceae > Saccharimonas. The sequence goes on from CAURPS010000001.1 coordinate 169,816, forward strand.
GTATGTTGATGAGCTCTTTCTTTATACTCACGAATACTTGGAACAGAATTATCCGTCGTTAGCAATAAGGATGTCGATGATTCCTCGCGACAGTAAGAATCTGCCGCCCTACAAGCTAACGCCCCAATATCTTTCGGGGGGGTAGTTTCGCTAGAAGTGGGGTGCTCTGGCCCATGAAGATGATGATTGCGTGGAGATTCTGGCATGATGGTATAGCTCTCTTTAGATTTGTTTATTCATTGTATGCAAAATAGCAAAAAAGTGCAATAATTTTGATAAATCAAGGTCTGTGTGAGCAGGCAGAGCACTCAAAAACTAAGAGACGAAGCTCTCATCGCTCCGTCTCTTATTGGTGTATTGTTTGTCTAGAGCTACGCTGCTGCGACCGCCTCTGCTTGCTCCTTGGGTGGTTCGAGGGCGTAAGTGGCTTTAGCGACGCGCTTGAAGAGTGGTTTGCTTTGGAGGTTGAGAAGGATGGTGGTCTCCTTGACCTGGCGGCTCTTGAGGACGCGCTTGACGATCTCGTCGCGGTGTAGTGGTCCACCCTCGTCGCGCAAGATACCAGCAATGATATCTGCCACAGTACCTTGGCTATAGCCCCAGATGTCGAGCGCATAGATGCCGCGGCCGATGAGGATGAAGCGCTTGTCTTTGATGAGCTCGTTGTGGATGGCTTGCTTGGTGACGTTGCGGCGCTTGAAGGTGCTCTCCTTGATGCGCTGAGCAATCTCGCTAAAGTGTAGTGGCTTGCCTTCGTCTAGTAGGACGACGTAGATCTTGTCGCGGATATTCTTGGGATTAACGGTTGGCCACTTGCTCAGGCCCCACATATCTTTGAGGTGGGCCAACTGGGTAGAGAGGCTGGCGAGGCCGCGCACTTGGTTGGGGTTCTCGTAGGTGAGTTGGTCATGCAGCGCTTCGAGGCTAATGGGCGCGCCATGCTGCTTGATGGCGGCAACGATCTCATCTACACGGCTTCGCACCGCCTTCTCGTCGCCGTATTCGGCAATGGCCAGGCCTTGGTGGTATTTGTCGGTCTCGTTGATGGGGGTGAGGCGGGCTGAGACTTCGCCAATGAAGGCAATATGGGCGCGCTGCTGCACCGTAGGTGTCTCGACGTCTAGCAGGCGCTGTGTGATGTCTGAGACGCGCCCCACGCGGCCATTCTCAGAGAGGTCGCGGATGATGAGGCGCTCGGCGTCGTGCAGGCCCTCTAACTCACCTGCTTCGGCGGCAAGCTTGAGGCGCACCACGATGGCTTTCTCGAGCTGGCGGACACGCTCGCGCGTAATGCCGAGCAGCTCGCCGATCTGCTCGAGTGTCTCGCGGCGTTCTTTGAGGCCAAAGCGACGCACGATGATCTCGCGCTCGCGGTCGTGTTCTTCGCCGACTGCATCAAGGATGGTAGCGATCGACGCGGCAAAAATTTCGGTTGGTTGTTTGGTTGATTGGTTCATGATTCGGTTCTCCATTTCCTTCTCAGTTGCTTGCGAATGCCCACTCGCACTTCTTACATTTGATTATAGAATAATAGGTGATATAAGTCAATCGTTTCATCATAGAACTATTATAGCACACACTTTACGCTTATGGTAAACAATTTTTTGAGGCTTTTCATTTGCAAGTGATGTGGCGAGCATGACGGGGCAGTTGACGGGCTCGCAGCAATGCGGGCTGACATAGAAAAACCAGCGGCCAGTACAGAGGAGCCGCTGGTATATGAGAGGTCGCCGGGCTAGGCGGTGCGCTTCTTACGCGTGGTGGTGGTGCGGGCTGCGGTCTTGCGCCGGCTTCGTTTGGGTGGTGCGGCGGCCAAGATTTCGCGGGCTTGCGCCTCATCCAGAGTTGTTGGATCAGTATCCTTGGGTACACGTGCGTTGGTCTTGCCGTCAGTCACATATGGCCCCCAGCGCCCCTTGAGGATCTTGATAGTGCCAAAATCGGCGATGTGCTTCTCTGCCTCAGCCTTGAGCTTGGCGGCGTAGAGCACGCGAGCCTCGGCTTCGGTAATGTCGCGCGGGTCGTGCTCCTTTAGGCTGACGTAGAGCTTGCCTACCTGAATGTATGGCCCAAAGCGCCCGACGTTTGCCTTGATGGTCTGACCGTCCTCGGTAGTGCCAACAGTGCGTGGTAGTTCGAAGGCCTTGAGAGCTTGCTCGAGCGTGACGGTCTCGATGCGCTCACCCTTGGGGAGCGGCGCAAACTGCGGCTTGGTCGTCTTATCCTCGCTGCTACCCAGCTGGAGCATCGGCCCAAAGCGCCCAAAGCGAGCGAAGATCGGCTTGCCAGTCTTGGGGTGAGTGCCAACCTCACGGTGAGCACCAACAGTACTGCGGTCGATGTCGCCGGATTTTTCGATGAGCTCATGGAAGGGCTCGTAAAATTGGCGCAGCATGGCATTGCGCGCTAGCTTGCTGGCAGCGATGTCATCGAAGTCGGTCTCGACGCGGGCGGTGAAGCCATAGTCAATAATGGGGTCAAAATGGTTCGTCAAGAAGCCAGCAATTAGCTCGCCCGCTGGGGTGGGCAGTAGCTTGCCACGGGTAGCACCAGTTTTTTCTTGGACGATGCGACGAGTGACGACAGGGGTACTATCGCTTGGGATCTCGCCCGTACGCTCCAGGACGATGACATCACGCGGTTCACCCTCGCCCTCGCCTCGCTCGGCGTAGCCACGAGTCTGGATGGTGTTCATGATGGTGGCGTACGTGCTAGGCCGGCCAATACCAAGCTCTTCAAGCTTCTTGACGAGCGTCCCCTCGGTATAGCGCGCTGGTGGGCGGGCAAAGACCTGCCGCGCCTCGGCCTGTGCAAGCTCAAGGGTGGTGTGCTGGCTGACTGATGGCAGGATGGTCGAATCCTTGCCGCCATAGACGCGCAAAAAGCCGTCAAACAGCACCGTTTGGCCCTTTGCCTCAAAGACGAGCATCTTCTCGGCCCTTAGCTGCGTACTATCAATGCTGATGGTAATGGTGGTGTTCTCTAGCTTCGCAGCGGCCATTTGGCTGGCTAGGGTGCGCCGGCGGATGAGGTCGTAGAGCTTTTGGTCGTAGCTGCTGCCGGCGACGGATTCGCGGGCGATGTCCGTTGGGCGGATGGCCTCGTGAGCCTCTTGGGCACCGGCCGATTTGGTAGCGAAGGTGCGGCTGTGCGAATAGTCGGCGCCAAACTGCTGAGTGATATATGTGCGGCTGGCGGCAATGGCCTGGCGGCTGAGATTGACGCTATCGGTACGCATATAGGTGATGAGCCCCTCTTGGTAGAGCTTCTGGGCGCTGGCCATGGTGGCGCGGCTACCCATGCCGAGCTTGCTATTGGCCTCCTGCTGGAGGGTACTGGTGGTAAATGGTGCAGCGGGGTTGCGCGTGCTGGGCGTCTTGGTAATGCTGCTGACGGTGAAACGAGCGCCGCTCAGGCCCGCCAAAAAGTCGTGGGCAGCTTGCTCACTGTCGAAGCGCTGCTTGAGCTCGGCCTTGAGCTCCTCGCCTTCTACCGCAAAGTGTGCCGTTACGCGGAACTGCGCACTACTGGCAAAGTCGCGAATCTCGCGCTCGCGCTCCACGAGTAGGCGCACCGCTGGGCTTTGCACACGGCCAGCTGATTTGCCACCCGGCACCTTGCGCCACACCACAGGGCTCAGCTCAAAGCCCACGATGCGGTCGAGGATCTGCCGTGCCTGCTGCGCCTCCACGAGCTGCATATCTACGGTGCGAGGTTGTTTGATAGCTGCCTCGATGGCGGGCTTAGTGATCTCGTGGAACGTGATGCGCTTGGTGTGCTGTGGGTCCAGGCCAAGCACTTCGCACAGGTGCCAGGCAATTGCCTCCCCTTCGCGGTCTTCATCGGTTGCGAGCCACACATTATCCGCGCCAACCGCTTTGACGGCCTTCTTGAGCTCGGTGATGACCTTCTTCTTGTCTGGATCGATCTCGTAGACGGTCTTGAAGTCGTTTTTGATATCGATCGGCGGCTGTCCATCCTTGGTCTTCTTGGGGATGGCGCGAATGTGCCCTACGCTCGAGAGCACCTGATATTCCTCGCCCAGGTAGCGCTCGATTGTCTTGGCCTTGGCTGGGCTCTCGACGATGACTAGTTGTGTGTGTTTGCTCATTGATTATCTACTCGCTTGTTGTAGTTATATGCTTGCTATTAACCTATCTAATCAAGCGCCTATGATACCGCAAAGTAGAGTGGAATGCAAATGGGGTGCATCTTGAGCCGCAACACTTCACCATCAACTCTCTGGACAACTCACTGCACAAGAAAATATATGGAGGTTAGTTCGGATACCCTCTCCCCCTCCCTGGTCTATAGGTAAGGGTATTGCTGATAGTGTGGAAATATATAAGAAGCCTGGCTACCAATAAAGAATGCTATACGAATCATCAATCGCATCACCCACGCACGCGGCGTGTGCGACGCATACGGGTGCGATGTTGCCGTGGTGAGGTATGTGTTGTTGGGGTAGACTCGGTAGATTTGCTGTAGTCTTTAGCTTTGGCATAGTGGCCAGTGAGGTAATCCTTCGCAGCGGCAATACCAAGGACAGCACCTACAGCAACTGACCCTAGTGCTGCTACACCAGCACAACGCTCAAGCTTGCTCCCTTCAGGAGCGAGCGACTTGAGAAAATAGGCAGCAATTGCTATATTATCTGCTGCCATACTGAGCTTGCCTGATTTTGGCGTACGGAAGGCTTCGTCATTTGTGAGGCTATGATAGATGGTCGCGCTAGCATTGACGGCATTCTTAGTGGCAATTGTCGCTAGAACTGATTTGGGTACAACATGGGTTTTGCCTGCTATTGCACCAATCACTGCCATACCGAATTTGTCGCAAAAAGCATCAAACCCTGCACCAAAGTCACTTTCTTGGCCTAAGCATCGCGCCGCTAGGCCATCTCCTAAGTCACATGCACGACCACCAAGTATCATGAGTGCGCCAATGATCTGGCCAGCTTTGTCGTTCTCCTTTGTTGCAGTGTCAAATTTCTGAGCACCAGCAGCTACTAACCCAAGCCCAGCAGCCGAGATGGCATTTGGCACAGTAGGAATATCTTTCATGTGATATTCGCGTTGTCTTGGGGTTTGCTCTGCTGTCGCCATAGTATATGGTACTGTACCATAATACTAAGCCAATGTCCACTGGTTGGCACCAAGTGAGCGGATAACGCCGTTAATCTCCAGCATTGTCAGTGCAATGGTAAATTCGCTGATGGGTGTGCCTAGGCGGCGCTGCATTTCTTCGCCGTCGCGCAGGCCTTGGCGCAGCAGCTTGATGATGGCAGCCTCGAGCGGTGTACTACCCAGCGGTAGAGTGGCATTCTCGCTCTGCTGACGCTGGGGTGATGTGATGGTCATGACAGCGAGGATATCGGCTGGGCTGGTGGCAGGCAAAGCGCCTTGCTTGAGGAGGTTATTGCAGCCCTGCGAGAGTGGGCTGGTGATGTTGCCTGGCACCGCAAAGACGTCCTTGCCTTGCTCGAGTGCGTGGGCAGCAGTGTTGAGCGTGCCACTGCGCTCGGCCGCCTCGGTGATGACGACGACGTCGGCCAGGCCAGCGACGAGGCGGTTGCGTTCAAGGAAGCTCCAGCTGCCAAAGCGGTAGCCATCTCCCGCCAAGTGCTCCGACACCACTGCCCCACCCTTGGCAACGATATCACCCGCAAGCGCAGTATGATTGGCCGGATAGATTCGTGGCAAGCCATTGCCGAGCACGGCGATCGTCGTGCCACCCACTGCCACACAAGCCTGGTGCGCAATGCTGTCAATCCCAAGGGCGAGCCCGCTGATGATAATCACCCCTTGGCGGGTCAGCTCGCGGGCGAATTGCTCTGTCACTTCCCGGCCATAGCGCGTCGGCCGGCGTGACCCAACAATCGCCACGCTGGGGCGACGCTCCTCGGGCAGTGTACCGAGGTAGTGAATCTGCTGCGGTGGCTTGGCAATATGGCAGAGTGGATTGAGGTATTGGTGGGCTTGTGGTGTGGTGTGATTGATCTGTTGCATGATTTGTGCTGAAAAGTGTTGACATTTTGTCAAGCGGGTGCTAGTATCATAAGTGATTGATTGAGCGCAAGCTCGTTCAAGTACCTTATACCCCCTATTTTAACATAGTTACCCCAGTGTTTTCACGAAGGTAACGTGTTAGGTTGCACACAATCTGTGCTGTAGTTATCTACCCTCCACTGCAGCACCGTTAGACAGGGTTGTGTGCTTACTAACCCCTTTGTCCAGCGGATCTCGTATGTGTGAGTAGATCACGTATACCCTGATTGGGTGGGACGAAGGGCAAGCCAAGCGCTCATAGTGATGCCCACCCTTACTATGAGCGCTTTTTTGTTGGGGTGAGTTGGTGGTGGCCTACCCACGCAGGGGTTATTTTGAACCGATTCACTTTGGTGTGCGAAGACGCCATGAATTGCTCTATCGTGGCTTGCGATGGGCGCACGTATGTGCGCGGCACAGACAAGTAGAGGTGCAAGCCGAAACGCTATGTGATTGACACACGCTTACATCAGGCATACCTATATAGCCCAGCACGCACAAAATCTATGGCTGAACAATACTTTTCACCATATTTTTCTCTGTTATTGCGCAGTGAACTTATTATTTATTCAAGTGAGATATATGCAAGAAAACGCCTATTATACATAGTGAGCACTAGAGCTGAGCTGTGTTGCTACGTGTTGGCTGCTTGTCTGAAGTAGCGTTTGGATCAACATAGTACTTGGGGATGCTATGAGCCTGGTTCTCTGGCTCTTCCCAGTATGGGCGTGGCTTGTCAGATGCATACAGATTGCTTCCACTGGTGTTTGAGGTTGTGCTCTGCTGTGCTTCGTCATGAGCAGCCTTCTCTGTGACGTCTGGGTTGGTGACAAGGTCTTTAGTGATTGCTGAGTCAGTGACAGTGATGAGCTGGAGACCATACTCTTCAATCTCTTCGTCAGTAATATCAAGGTTGTAATGCTTTAGCTGTTGCGACGATGGGCTGGCCACACTACCCTCCACGACGAGACCGCCTAGCTGGAATTCATATGGGTTATCTGGGTTATTCTGTACAAAGAGTGGCGAGCCCTGCCCTGTACGGTCTGCAAAGGCTTCTTCTTTGGATTCTTCTTTTGATGAAGATGTTGCAGTCGCAACAAGAAATGTCTTGGTATGGGTAGCATCGTTGTATCCAACAACAAAACCAGACGCAACGATCGGTTTACCAATCTTGCGCTCGTTATCTTGGCTGCCATAATTGACGACAGTAAGTGGCTGCTCAAGGAGGTCGTCTTGCGCAATTGTCGTAATGATGCCATTCTTCACCTCGAGTGACATCTGGCGGCTTGTTCGGCGATAGGCGTGGTTCTCATTTTTCTTAGCAAGAGTCAGAGCGACGATATGCTTGTGAGAGGTATCATAAGGGCCAGGCAGCGGCATGGTGCAGCCACCATTGGGATGAAACTCTGACTCATTAGAGCCTATTGTAATGATGCCAATATTATTCGGGGTGAGATTTTCGAGGTCCTCTGAATTGACAACGGTGAGAATAATGGGGTGGCCCTGCTCGCGATCGTTTGCAGAGTAGGTTATAACGCCAGAGTAGAGCACATCTGTCTCCCCTCCTGATATTCTCACCTTAGTGGCAGTAAGAGCTGGTGCACCTTCAGAATAGCCATTTACATCGATGCCACTATCACGGAAGGCATGCTCCCACGCTTCATCTTTAGAACTGAACGGAAGGTCGCTCAGTGTGCGCATATGGCCGACAGCTGGCTTGTCGTGGCCAAGGTCGGCGCTGTCGTCTAGCTCAGTGTCACTACAGGCTGGTAGTGGGTCGTTGCCTGGGTAGAAGTCCGGGAGACTATTGTAAGCACAGTATAGCGTTGAAAGAGTTATAATTGCAAGACCGGCAATGACCTCCTTGCGCTTTGGGCGGCGGTGAGGTTGCTGTTCATTTGGTGATGGTTGTTCTTCTGGGAGTGGTAGTGGTTCGCAATTCTTCTTGACCATAATAGTTACTATAGTAGTATATTTTGCATTGTATGACAAATATCCATACTACGTGCAGGGGTAATGCGTCCTCTGTTTCTCCTCTGTCAACTACTATTATAAATTTGTATTTAGTCTCGCAAAGCGCTATAATGGCCAAACCATGACAGAAATGGCAATTCGAGAACGTAGTTCTGGCTCGCATTCTCGGCTAGAGACGCGGATGGAGCGGCAACAACAAGAGCGGGCAGAGCGGCGTCAGCGATTGTGGCGAGCGATTGGTTGGCGAGCATCGTGTGCGATGCTTGGTGCTACGCTTGTGGGGACGTGGTCGTTTGTTGGTGCTCGACTCGAGGCGCGTCAGGCGAAGGAGCCGTTACCGGCCTGCACGACACTGGATGATTCAATGTCGCAGCCGCATCTGGGACAGCCGACAGAGATTACACGCCGGCCCTCGGTCACGATTGCTGAGGCGCTTGGCGATCATACAGCCCTGGAGCGGCATAAGCAAGAAGTGTTGCAGGCGGTGCAGCCTTCGGTCGTTAAGATTAATGTCTATGGCAGTGAAGTGACAGGCTCTGGTGGAGACTATGGCGGGAGTGGGTTTATTGTCGAGACGCCGGGTGCTTGGTCTGCGGTGCTGACGGCTGGGCATGTTGTATCGTCTGAGCACCAGAGAGGTAATATTGCGGTAGAAACGACCAATGGCCATCGCTATGCCGTCCGGAGTGGTTGCTACACTGGCAAGGCAAATGGGTCACACAGGCCAACAGTGCCAGATGTCGCGGCATTAACATTGCGTCACCAGAATTATACGCCTGCTCCTGCACTGCAATTTGCTACCCCTGATGAAACAAGGGAAATTATACAACAAGGCCAACCAATGTATGCGCTTGGCTTTCCTATCAATAGCAGTAATAACAGCCCGGCGCAGGTTACACGCTGGCCGGCTAATCAGCCACGCCTCAACGTCCTCTTCCCAGTAGCGCAAGATGGCCCTGAGGGCAAAATAACTGTGGTGGCAGGAATAGAGAAGACAGTGGATGAGAACGAACCGTATGATCCTGCGCGCGAGGATTCTGTCTTGCCTGGTATGTCTGGTGGCATTGTCGTAGCGCAAGTCGAGACAGCAACAGGCGCTGAGGTGAAGATCGTTGGCATGACGCAGGCAAGTAATACAGTCGTGGCTGATACAGATACCCTGAAGAGCTATGGTATTATTGCTGATGAGAAAGAGACAGCGACATACAAGCCGCGTCTGACATATCTTGGGAGCGTGAGTGAGATGATGGGGCCGCTTGCTGCGATGGATAAGCAGCAACCACTGTGGCGAGCTGTGACTTTCGCCGCAGACATAGTGTAACCTTCCTGATACATTGATGTATGTGCTATACTAAATCACTATGAAACATCTCTGGCATTCTCATCACCCTTTTCGTATTTTTTGGTTTTCGGCGCTGCTGACAGTGCTGCTGGGCGGGGCGGTCTTTGGCCATTTGGGGACGAGCGGTTTGTGGGTGTTTGCCATCCTGGTGCTGCTGGAGGTGACCTTCAGCTTTGATAACGCCATCATCAATAGCCGCGTCTTGGCAACCCTAAGCCCCTTCTGGCAGAAGATCTTCCTAACGGTGGGGATATTCATCGCGGTGTTTGTGGTGCGGTTTGTGCTACCGATTGTGATTGTGATGATTGCCGCCCACCTGGGGTTTGGCGATGTGGTGCAGCTCGCTCTACACGACCCAGCCCGCTACGGCCAGGTGCTGCACCACGCCGCGCCGATGATCGATGCCTTTGGCGGGGCCTTCCTTTTGATGATTGGTATCCACTACTTTATGGATCGGCGCAAAACCACCCACTGGCTTAAGGGTGAATCCTGGCTGGCCCGGGCGGGGCGGTTCGAAAACCTCAAGATCTGCCTGATGCTGAGCGTTGCGGTGGGGCTGTACTTTACGGTGGCGCCGGAGTACCAGACCATCGTGCTGATATCGAGTATTCTAGGGATTTTGCTGCATATTGGTATTGAGCTGTTTGGTTCGTTCTTCCATGATGATGAGCACGGCGCGGCGCACCAAGCCGGTGCCCAAGTGGGCTGGGCGGCTTTTGCGAGCTTCCTCTACCTTGAGGTGCTGGACGCCAGCTTTAGCTTTGATGGTGTGATTGGGGCCTTTGCTATTACCACCAGCCTGCTGCTGATTATTGCGGGCCTGGGTGTGGGGGCAATCTGGGTGCGAGCGCTGACGGTGTACTTGATGCGGGCCGGTACCCTCACCCAGTACCGCTACCTTGAGCATGGTGCCCACTGGGCGATTATGGCTCTAGGCGCCATGATGTATATTAAGCTCTACCAGGTGGAGCCACCAGAGTGGGTTACCGGGAGTATTGGCCTGGTGTTTATTGTGACGGCCATTTGCTCGAGCATGTACGAAAAGCGCCGGCTGGCCCGGCGGCAGCAAGCACAGTAGGGCTAGCGGGGGCTGCTTCCTCCGGCGCCGTGTGCGTGCCTGTGTGTATGCGTACGGGTGCTGGCACGATGCTGGCAGCGCGGGCAGATACCACTAAGCGTGACGCTGTGCTGGCCCAAGCTATAGCCGTGGCTCCTGGCGGCGGCTTGCAGGGCGGCTTCGAGCTCTGGTGTGGCCACATCCTGGTGCGCGCCACACATCGTACAGGTAATATGGTGGTGGTGCGGCTGGAAGGGCTCTGCCAGGCTAATATACGGCGTCCAACCGCGCATGTGCACGGTGGTAATGCCAATACGCTGGAATACCTGTAGCGCCCGGTAGACGCTAGCGCGATTGCAGCGTGGCGCTGCGGGCTGGGAGCTAGCTGTGGGCGGCGCGGCGGTGGCCCGCTCGGCGATATGGGCCCGCCTAAGTGGCCCATCGGCCTGCTGCAGCACGCGCAGGACTGCCAGGCGCGGTGCGGTAATGCTATAGCCGTGGTGGCGTAGGTGCTGGGTGATGGGGGTGGTCGTGACTGCCATACTGGCTTTATAGTAGCGCATGAGCCGCTTTGTTGCAATAATACGCAGTTTTGCAACATTTTTGCGAAAGGAGGCCATGGGGAGTACAATTTGCCCATATGAGAATTGCATTTTTAGGAAAGGGTGGCAGCGGCAAAACGACCCTATCGTCGCTAGCAACCCGCTTAGCGCCAGAGCTCTTTACCGAGATCTACGCTATTGACGCCGATATCAACCTGCACCTAGCCGGGGCGCTGGGCCGGACGCATGATCAGGCCAGTGCGTTTACGCCAATTTACAAATACGTCGAGGCGGCTATTCGCCAGGCGCGCCCCGAGCTGGCTGAGCTACCCAGCCTGCCCCGTACGCTCCCGCCCTATACCGATAGCGACCGCCTGCCGCTTGGGTTCCAGGTGGAGCCGTGGCGGGGTCTCCCCCACCCATCGAGCACCGTGCTGCTGGAGCTTGGCTCTTACAGCCAAGAGACCATGGGCTGGTCTTGCCACCACGGGGCGCTGGGCAAGCTGCAGCTGGTGCTGGCCCACACGCAGGATAGCCCTGAGCAGCTAGTTATTGCTGACCTCACCGCCGGTGCTGATGTGTTTGGCGTTGGTATGCTGGGGCTGTTTGACATGGTGTTTGTGGCGGTTGAGCCGACCATTAAGAGCACGACTATTTACCAGCAGCTGGCCGAGCTTGCAGCCCACGATGACGTAAAATTAGTGCCGGTGGGTAATAAAATTATTGATGAAACTGACACGGCGTTTATTACCGCCCAGCTGGGCCAGGCACCGGCCTATAGCATTGGTATGTCTAATTTTGTGCGCCGGCTGGAGCGTGGTGAGCAGCTCGCAACCAGTGATATTGAGCCCACCACAGCCGCGACAGTGCGCCAGCTGCTTGCCGCAGTGGCTGCCCATACCCGCGATGACGTAGCCATGCGGGCCGCAGCGGTCAAAGCCCACATCCGCGCCGCCCAGAACTGGCCAAAGGCGAAGTTCCCGATTGACCTCCTGAGCCTGCTACCACCCCAGGAGCGCCCCGGTGCGTAGCCACAGTACTCGCGCTGCGTCGCCACAGTCACAACCCGCCCGCAACCTGGCCCCCGGCCAGGTGTTGTGGCTCAGCCGGCAGGATGTGCTGGATGCTGGTGGCGGCGATATGGCGCTGGCTACCCAGGCGGTGCAGGAAGCCTTTACGGCCTGGCGGGCTGGCCAGGCGCTGCAGCCGGCTAAAACATCGCTCCGGCTAGCGAGCAAGCAGCAGGAAGCCCAGGCCGGCGTGGTGAATGTGCTGCCAGCTGCTGTCGCCACACCAGTGGGTACAGTGTTTGGCGTCAAGGCCCTGGGCGCGATGCCTGGTAATCTTGCCCAGGGTGTGCCGCGGGCAACGGGTACCATTACCCTATTTGATGATGTCCACAAAATGCCGATTGCCATTATGGATGCCCAGGTCATAAGCGCCATGCGCACCGGGGCCGTCAGTGCGCTGGCGGCGCCCAAGCTGGCCCGCGCGGATGCCCGTAGCCTGGGCTGTGTGGGGGCGGGTGTGAATATGATGACGCAGATTCGTGGCTTGCTGCATGCCCTTCCGGGCCTTGAGACCATCCGTATCTATAGCCGGGGCGCCAGCAAGCACCAGTTGGCTGAGCGGCTGCGCCACCGCTACCCGGCCCTGGCCATTAGTGCCGTCGATAGTGCCGAAGCTGCTGTGGCGGATGCCGATATCGTTATAACCTGCGCAGCCAATGTTAATCAGCCGGTGGTGCCCCTGCAGGCGGTGAACCGGCCGGGGGTGACGATATGTAACATTGGCTGCCTCGAAAACGAGCCCCAGCTGCTGGCCCATATGGATGTGATTGTATCTGATAACTGGCAGCAGAGTAAGCACCGTGGCGTGCAGACCCACGCGGTGGCCTTTAGCCGCGGTATTATTGCCGATAGCGACGTTACCAACCTGGGTGATATCCTGGCTGGCCAGGCACCGGGCCGCACTAGCCCAGCGCAGAAGGTCTTCTTTGGCCCGACTGGCCTGGGGATTGAAGACATCAGCCTGGCGGCGCATATCTACACCCAAGCCCTGGCGCGAGGCTGCGGCAGCGTGCTTGACTTATGGAGTAACCAGCCGTGGATATAGCGGCCCTGGCGCGGTGGACGAGCGCCCTGCAGGCCCTGACGCCACCCCAGCAGCGTGAGCTCACTCAGCAGCTGGCCAGTATCCCACCGATTACAATTGCCGGCAAGCAGGCCAGTGTGTTGCTGGCTCCCCTACCCCTGACGCCGCCAGCTGCCACCCAGCTCGCCCAGGCCGTCTATACGCTGCAGGACGCCTTAGTAGCGATTGAGTCCCACCCGAGCTTTCTGCCTGGCCAGGTGGTGTACGACCGGCTGTACCAGTCGCTCAGTGCCCAGGGTAAATATTTGGTAGACCACGCGCCGCCGGTGAGCCCACGCACGATGTGCCGCCGCTTTCGCCGGATTGATGGCTTTTTGCCGCTTGCGCCCCACAGCCCTGGGCCGCAGTTTATTGAGGTGAATCAATCCGCCCCCTTAGCGATCAGCTTTTACGAGCGTGCCCGCCAGGCACTGGCGATGACCGCCGCGTACATACCGGCTATTCAGGCCGCCCCTGCCCCTAGCGCACCTAACACACCTGGCGTGCTTGATTCGCCATCACTCTACGCAGCGCTGGCCAGTTGGTTTATGGACGCTGCCCCGGGCCGATCAAGCCTGACGGTGGCTGTGAGCATGGAGCGTGGCTACCCAGCAAAGTTTGTCGATCTGCCCGCCGCCACCGCCGGCATTGCCCAGGCCGCCCGAGAGCGTGGCGTGGAGCTGCGCTTTGTGCTGGCGCAGCCACCGGAGTTTGGCTACCAATCTGGGCGCATGACGGTGCGTGGCCGTAGCTTTGATGTGCTGTGGCGTAATACCGTGTACCTGGCGAATTATGACGTTGATATTGCCGACTACCAGGCCATCCGCTATAGCCCGGCTGTGGTGCAGCAGAACGACCTGCGCGCCTGGCTGCTGCGCTCAAAGGAGCTCTTTGCCCTAGCCTGGGACGATACGGTGCAGGCGGCGCTCACTGCTATGGGGGTGGATGTGGCGGCCCTGCGGCGCATCATGCCACCCACCTATAGCCTGGCAGCAGCCCAGCAGCTGGATTGGCAGCACACCCACCGCCGGCAGGACTATATTGCAAAACGCTGCGATGATGGCTTTGGCCAGGGGCTGGTGTTTGGCCACCAGTGCACAGCAAGCCAGTGGCAGGCCTTGCTGGCAGGCGGCCGCGGCCAGGACTGGGTGGTGCAGCGGCTGGTGCCAGTTGCCCCGGTAGAGGTGCCGCTGTATACACCAGGCCACGGCATCCACACCCAGGCGGTCACGCTAGATTGCAACCCCTACACCGTGGGTGGTACGCTGGCCGGGGTGCTCGCCCGGGCAATGCCGGCAGCCCAGCAAACGGCTGGCCCGCAGGCTATGAATATCGTGGCGGGGGCGGCCATCGGTGCCTATACCGGCGTGGTGTAGACGCGCTGGCTAGTATCGGCCAGCGTGCCGGCGACAAACTGCTCTACCAGGGTGGTGGTGGCTGGGATAATGGCCGTACCAAGCGCCTCTTGCTCTGCCTGGCTCAAAGGCTTCAGCACAAAGGCCGCATCGCCCATGCGCCGCCGCAGTGGGCTGTGGATACCAATCCGCAGCCGCGCGTAGCCCTGGCCCAGGTGGGCATTGAGGGATTTAATACCATTATTACCCGCATCGCTACCACTGTGGCGCACACGAATGATGCCAAATTCTAGCGCTAGCTCGTCATGAATAACAAGCACGTCACTGAGCGATACTTTATAAAAATCCATGATCGCCCGGGCTGCCCGGCCGGTATCGTTGTAAAAGGTAGTTGGCTTAGCCAGCAGCACCGGCTGGCCAGCAATGGTAGCACTGGCGGTGGCGGCGTGCAGCTTGGGCTTGGTGGCAAATTGGGCGCCGTACGCGCAGGCCAGCGCATCCAGGCACTGCCAGCCAATATTGTGCCGCGTGCGGGCGTACTCGCTGCCAGGGTTGCCTTGGGCCAGGATTAATTTCATACGTATTAGTATAGCATGGATGAGGTCTTGTCGTGGCTGTAGTGCAAGGCTGCGATTATATAAAAAGCATTAGCACAATTGCTGGTGCTATAGCTGAACCGAAAATGTTCCGGCCAGATTATACTACAGCGATCATCCGCCTGCTGTATGGCTGGCCTCCATATATTTTCTTGTTCAACTATAGCACCGTTACCCAGCAGCCTTGCTCCTTAGTATAAGACCACAAGATACTCTGTTAGAGTGAGCGGGCAGCCCCATCATGTTATACTAAACCCATGGCTCAGCGCGATAACGATCTTGAATTTAGCCTCAACGCCGCCTTTGATGAGCAGCGCACCCAGCCTGGCCTAGTGCCGCTCTACCTCATTAATGGCTCGCTCGGAGCGGGCAAGACGAGCGTGTTGGAGTATCTTTTGCGCCAGCCGGAGTTTGCTGGCTCGCGCGTGATTGAGAATGAATATGCCAACGAGAATGTCGATGGCTACCGGCTGGAAGGCCTGGCGGAGCTTGTAACGACGCTGGCGGGCGATTGCGTGTGCTGCTCGTCTAAGCATGCCTTGACGCGCATGCTGCTGGACTTTTGCCAGTCGTCCCCTGCCCCGGTTTTTATCGAGGCAACAGGGGTCGCACGGACGATGAACTTGGTGGAGAAGCTCATCAATGCGCGGATCTTTGCCAAATACGAGCTGCTGCAGAGCTATTACGTTATCACCGCACACGAAATCTTGCATGGCATTGAGCCGGCCCACGAGGTGGAGCTGCAAGCCGCCGACACGATTCTCATCACAAAAGAAGATCTTCTGCATGGCGACGACCGCGCTATCTATGACGCCAAGCGCCGTGCCCTGCCCTACACACGGGTGTTGTCTACGCCGCATGGGCGCTTTGACCTCAGTAAGGTCACAACGCCGTCGAGCCTGCTCACCTTCTTCGACACCTATGATGGTGAGCTCGCCGTGCCAGACAACCCGACCTACAGCGTCATCGATATGTCGCAGCTCACTGCCACCGAGGCAGCCTTTGAGACGCTGTGGCTCGAGCTCTTTGCGACGTATGGGCTGCGCCGGCTCAAGGGGTGCTTTATTGATGAGCACGGCGCGCGCCGGCACATCGAGGCTACGCCCGAGCAGATTCAGATCACCACTGGCCAGCCTGGCGAAGCACCCAAGCTGGTCTGCATTGGCACCCACGCCAGCAGCATCACCCGCGATGGGCTGGTGGCGCAGCTGATGATGTTTGGGTAGGGTGATCGATATCAATTGCTAGCTTGGATGTGAAAACCTCTTATTTTCCCTGTGTCGTATTACACCTGTGGCTTGGTACGTTTAGTGGTAGGGCTACCACTTTTTTGTGCTGGCTGCTGACGGAGTGCTTTATGGATCATTTCGAGATAGAATTTATTCGCTGACCCATCAGTATAGCGGGTCTATAGAGCGAACTGACAAGCAGGAGAATATGCGCAGCAGCGTAGCCGCTGGTAATTCTGGCGGCTTGTCAGCTCGGTCTATACTGAGCGAGCATGTTCAAGCTCGCTCAGGGCATGTAGGGTATATGGACAAAGCAGCTCAGACATTTGTCTGAACTCAGTGAATTCATCAACACACACTGCTACAGTGTGTGTCGTGAACTCAAGGCAGGCATACAGATGTTCTCCTGGACGGAGAGCATCTGTAGCAGCGTCGTGCATGAACGTGTCGAGCTTACGCCCGACGCGTCCTTGGCTTACACTAACACCGGGGTTGTAATATGTGCCCATGATACTCTTTCTCCTCATCCAGGCGGAGCGCCTGTGTCCCCTCTCGAGAAAACACTGCTCAGACGCCCGGATGGCGGCCAGCAAGATGAGGTTATCGGGCACTAACTACTATTGGCCTAGGAACTAGCGCCAGAGAATCTCACCTTGCTGTCTATTCTCCCGCTTGTCAAAAAACACTTTTGGTCAAACACCATAGCGTTTGTCAACAAAAGCTAATATATATATCAATAATTGATAACGCTGTCAACTTCTTTCTATATGTAGCACAGCACATCATGAACGCCTCGTAGTACACGCTTGTAGGCTTATAATTATCGCTTGGTGGATCTTTCGGCGTCTTTGGCTTGCTTATATGCTTTCGTCACGGGCTCGAGGCCGCGCTTGACGCGCTCGCGGTTGGCTTTGAGTTGCTTCTCGTCGCGGAAGGAGAGCTTGATGGGAGTACCAGTGTAGTCGTAGGTGTCGCGGATGCGCCGCTCGAGGTAGCGCTTGTAGCTCCAGTGGACGAATTTGAGGTTACTGCCGTAGATAACGAACCATGGTGGGTTGGTGTCTGTCTGGACGATGTAGCGTAGCTTGGGGTGGGTGTTCTTGAGGCCAGCTGGTGGGTGCTTCTGCACAGAGCGCTGCAGGAGGTCGTTGAGGGTGCGCGTAGTGGTCTTTTGCTGGCGATGGGTAGCAATACCAAGGGCAAGATCGAATAACTTCGTCACATTCTGGCCAGTAACAGCACTAGTAAAGATGAGTGGTGCCCACGGTGTGAAGTCGAACTGGGCGGAGATCTGCGGGGCGAGTGCATCGCGCGTGTAGGCATCTTTGCCTTCCACGGCGTCCCATTTGCTTACGACGATGGCCATGCCCTTGCCTGCCTCGGCAATGATGCCAGCAAGCCGTTGGTCGAGGGCGGTGTTGAGCTCGTTCACATCCATCAGGAGGAAGCAAATATCGGCCTCCTCGATGGCAGCCAAAGTGCGCAAGACGCTAAACTTCTCGATGCCCACCTCCTGCTTGCCTTGGCGGCGAATGCCAGCGGTGTCGAGCAGCTCGATGGTTTGCCCCTGGTAGCGCAGACGGATGCGATTGACATCGCGCGTGGTGCCTGCTACCCCAGCCACAATGGCTTGTTGCTTGCCTGCTAAGGTATTGAAGAGGCTGGATTTGCCGACATTGGGCCGGCCGATCAAAGCAATCTTGAGTACATCGCTCGGCTCGGCTTGGCGCTTCTCTGGGATGTGCTGACAGATCTCATCCAGCGCATCACTAATACCACTGTTGTGCTCGGCACTGGTGCGGATGATACTCTTGATACCAAGACGAAGAAACTCACTAGTAGGCAGACTGCCCCGTAGGTCGGTTTTGTTTGCAATGAGAATGACAGGCTTGCGGCTCTTGAGGGCAGTCTTGGCAACGCGCCGGTCTTCGTCACTGGGGTATTCGGTGCTGTCCACCACCACGAGAATGACGTCGGCCGCGTCGGATGCATCAGTGATTTGCTCTTGAATACTTGCCTCAAACTCGTCTTCGGCTGGCTTGAGGCCAGCTGTATCGACAAGCCAGAACTCATGCTCATGATAGGCTGCCTTGCCCACCACCCGATCGCGCGTCGTGCCAGCCTCGCGCGCCACGATAGCCTGCTGCGAGCGCATCATACGATTAAACAGCGAGCTCTTGCCAGCATTGGCACGCCCGATGATTGCAACGGTAGGAAGTTTGGTAGCCATAATACTCTCATTATATCATGAAAGCGCGAGTGGATTTGCAGCGCCCTACTGCTCGGCCACGTCCTGCCGCTTGCCTCGCGGTAGCTTGCCCAGGCTATAGCTGCCAAAGTGTGTGCGGTGCAGGCGCACCACGGTGTAGCCCAGAGCGGCGAAGGTGCGGCGGATCTGGCGGTTGCGGCCCTCACTCATGCTAATGTGCCACTCGGTGCGGCTATCGGGCCGGAGACGAGTGAGGATGAGCCGGCTGGTGCCATCGGCCAGCTGGATGCCGTAGTCGCTGATCATCTGTTGGTGGAGAGGCTCAAGCGGGTGGTCGAGCCGGACGTGGTATTCTTTGACCTTGGCAAACTGCGGGTGGGTCATGCGGTAAGCAAAGTCGCCGTTGTTGCTGAGCAAAAGCAGGCCCGAGCTATCGGCATCGAGCCGGCCAACGGGCTTAAGAGCGTGCAACTCTGTTGGTAAAAGGCTATAAATAGTGGGCTGTGACCCCTGTTGTTTGCGCGAGCAGACGTAACCGACTGGCTTGTTGAGCATGATAGTACGGTAAGCAACCTGCTTGGGCAGTGGTGCGCCCTTGACCATTACCTGGCTGCCTGGCTGGAGGCGAGCGCCCAGCACAGCTACCTCGCCGTCAACCACGACATCTCCAGCGGCGATCAGGTCATCCGCTTGGCGGCGCGATAGGCCCAGCACAAGCGCAATATGTTTGTTGAGGCGAGTAGTCGACATGCCTCTATTATATCACCCAAGACGTGCTGGCCGAAGGCTCGACTCTGTGCTCATAACTCTCTCGGCTTAATGCTGATGGGTATGACGCGACCACGGCCGAGTAACCGCTGAAACAATGCTCCGCGTGCCGCGGAGAGCAGCCTTGCCAATGGCACGAATGCGTATGAAAAGTGGGCTATGTTTGACCTCTGGCACATCAAGTGGGTACTCAAGCGATGGATGCTGGCGGCTATCAGCTTGTAGTGGATCGTTGCATCGCGCAGCAGGGCCAGTGACAGGGTCATCGGTAGGTTGTTCATGGAATGGGTAGTTGAATGGTGATCGATCAGGCATAACAGACTCCATGCAGTGATGATTATCTAGTATAGCACGTGTGGAGCGATATGGATACGCTTTTTAGTGCGATACAACCGATGGCGTTGCCCGCTCAGTCTCTTCGAAACTGAGGTCGTCGTGGCTATGCTGGATGGCTGGTGCTGGGCGCGAAGGTGCGGCTCCTTGCTGAGGCGCTGATGCCGCATGATGAGTGGTTGATGGTTGCCCTGCTGCGGTGTTGACGAACTGTGCTGCAGCAACGGGAGCTGGGCGGATGGCATCGTAGAGTGGATGATCGACTGGTGAGACCGACGGATGAGCGGCTGCACTACCCTGGAGCAACGCCGCGGCTAGTGCATCAGACGGGTCTGCAGCAATGGCCTGTGTGCTGTGCGGTGTAATGGCTGCATTATCAGGAGCAGGATGAGCTGGTGAATCCTCGTGATGCTCGTGGTGAGTAACTGGTGGCTGCGCTGAGGCTGCTGGTGCTGGATGGCTTGGCGCTGATGTGTTATGTGCCGTGGTGGCTGGCGTTAGCGGCTCAACAGGGGTCGGCATGGTATCCATCTGCTCGGTGAGGTTGGCTACGGCGTCCGTCACGAGCTGGTTTTGGCTTGGCTGGTAGGCAGCTGCATCGGTATTTGCTTCGTCATCGGCCTCGTCATCGGCCTGCTGTGTGCTCATGCGGAGAGCTTCGGCCAATTCGGCTTCGTCGTCGGCTGGAGTGTGGGTATGGTGTGGCGGCAGCGGTGGTTTGCTTGCCAGTGTCTGGTGTGTGATCTCTGGAATACCTGATGGCGCTGTGCTGTGCGGCGCAATAATATCGTTGATGAGTGGTGGCTGAGCGGTGGGCGCATCGCTGGCTGGCGGTGTGTGTGGGTGCGGAGCTTCGGCTGGGCTTGGCGCGCTACTAGCAGGGGCTGGGTGCTCATCGTGATGCGTGACGATCTCGGCCTCTGGTGCCTCTTCGGTTGGCGGCAAGGTGAATGGCTGTGGCGTAGTGGGCTCGGCTGGCGGCTGCGGCACCGTGGGCTGTGAAGTACCATTGGCGGCATCGAGCTCGTCATCTATTAAGCTGGCATAATCTGGCCTTGGCATAGAAGACTGTAGTGGGTGGATCACTCGCTCACCCAGGCTGGCCGGCCGTGGTGTAGAGAATGGCGCTGTGGGTTGTGGCAGTGTGGTAGGCTGAGGTTGGATGGCTGGTGGCACGGGCATAGCTGGTGCGCTTGGCTGAGGCTCAGGAGTGGTATGTGCTGCCGGCCGGTGGCTTACCCCTGTATCGCCAAGGACGTCGTGTACGGCGCGCACCACATCTTCAATACCGACCTGCGATTTGACGAGGTAGCGGTCTGCTCCCAGTGCCTCGCCGCGCATGCGTTGGTCTTGGCTCGAGAGTGCCGTCATGATAATCACCTTGATGCCGCGCGTCTCGGTGGTGCTGCGCAAGATATCGAGCATGTCGAAGCCGCTAATCTTGGGCATCATCACATCGCTGATGATGAGCTGCGGACGTTCTTTGATAGCCATGGCGAGTGCTTCTTCCCCATCGCCGGCCGACACGATGTCATACCCCTCGGCCAACAGGCGTACTCCGTATATTTCGCGCAGGCTTTTGTCGTCTTCGACAAGCAGAATCTTAACCTTTGTCATATCACCCTCTATTGTACGCAATTGTCGGCAAAAATACCATAGTGCTTGTGGTTTTTTTGAGAGGAATTAATATAAAGTGCTGCTCTGCTGATGGGTCTGGCGCACGGTTGGCTTTGCGCGAAGAGATTGACAGAGCGCTGGTAGCAATTTGAAAGGGGCGCACGTATACCGGAAATTGCAAAACATCCCCTGCTTTTTGCAGCGACCCCACTGCACAAGAGGACGTCTGAAAGCTCGCAACGTAAGCAGATATTCTATACACACTGGCTAGTGTATGTTTGCCTGGCAGCACTACTGGGGCAGCTATTGACTATAAATCAATCCTGTGGTATCATACTACTCCCTAACAGAGGAATATGAATATGACAACAACACAAAAAATGCGACACGCTGGGGCGCGACACAAAAGTGAGAAGCCAAGCTGGGTCACGCGTTTTGCAGAAAAATTACAATCGCCCGAGCGATCCTCGCGGCGTGAGAAAGTTGCGCGAGCATTGGGGATGCTGGCCACCATTGGTGCGACTCTCACAGTCGCAACAGGCATTAGTGTTTATCGCGATAGTGGCAGTATAGAGCCGGTGGGTAACCTGCTTAATCCAGTTGCGGAGCACGTGATGACGACAGATAAGAAGATTGCTGATGCTGATGGACTTTCAAATATTATTGCACTTGAAGGCCGCCAGGAGGAAGAGACGGCCATGCACGGGGTAGCGTGTGGTACTGAAGCAATGGCTCTTAGTTCTATTACGCTATATCTGCTCAATGAGCGAGCGCACAGATCTTCACGCAAGAAGGCTCAGTCATAAGCGTGTGAGGGACGAGAGTTTTACCATCAGTATTTGGTAGGGCTCACTCCGCTTCTCACTTTTTGCTGCAGGAGAGGCGCTGACGCACGTTGTAGTATCAACAGAGGTCGGTATCGTGGATATATCGGCCTCTGTAGCTTATTGTCAGCGAGATAGGAGCTACCGCACTGCCCGTGGTGGCGCAGCAGAGCGCGGTGCAGTGAGGACATCGCGGACACGAGTGGGGCTACGCCGAGGCTGACTGGTGGCAATGATATGCGCCGTGGGCGACGTGCTTGGCGCAGATGGTGGTGTGGCGCTTGAGGGAGTGGAAGAAACAGCATGGGCAACGGTAACAGTGGTAGATTGGACGTTTTTTGCTGCGGGTGGCGCAGCTGTATGGCTGCTCTTTTGGGCTGAGCGTAGCTGCGGCAAAAAGCCTTGGCTCTGGAGTGTGGCCGTGGCAAAAGTTGGCACTGGGCGAGGCGGAGCCGCCTTGGCGGCTTGTGCTGCTGCCTTGGCTTTGGCAGCGAGGGCGGTTTGGGCGTCGTGCTCGCTCAGGCGCGGCAGCTCGAGAAAGAAGGTGCTTCCCTGCCGGTATGCACTCTCCACCCACAAGCGGCCACCCATCACCTCTGTGAGACGGCGACTGAGGTAGAGCCCCAGGCCAGTGCCGCCAATCTCGCGCGTGTCCGAATTATCCACCCGATAGAACTTCTGGAAGAGGTGCGACTGATCTTCCACCGGTATCCCGATGCCAGTATCGGCAATGGCGATCGTCACGCGCCCACTACCGCCGGTTACATCCACCGTTACACGCCCGCTGGGGGTGTATTTGATGGCATTCTCCACCAGATTATCCAGCACCTCACGCAGCTGGTCTGGGTCGACAGAGACATAAAAGGCAGGGCTCAGCGTCCGGCTCGTAAAGGTGGCGCTATGCTCACCGCCAGTTGCACCAGGGCGTGGCTTGAAGATAAGCTGGAGCTTTTTGTCCTCAGCTTTGTGGCGCAGCCCCTCCACAATGTCGCTGACAAAGGGGATGAGGTCGATCGCTTCAGGATTGCTCTGCAGGCGGCCATCGTCGGCTTTGCTCACGTCTAGCAGGTCTTGAAAGAGCCGGCCGAGGTGCTCAGCCGAGCGGTGTGCTTTGGTAATGAAGTCGCGGGCACGCTGGTCGATAGTGGCGGTGGCGGGGTTAAGGGTGAGGCCAAGGTAGCCCTCGATCGACGCCACAGGGGTACGCATCTCGTGGCTGGCGGTGCTGATGAACTCGGCTTTTTGGCGCTCCTCGGCCTTTTCCTTCGTCACATCACGAAAGACGACGATGACTCCACTACCTGGCTCACTGCTGACGGGCGAAATGACGAGTGAGATGATCGGCGTCTTGCCAGAGCTTGTCACAAGACGCAGGCGGTCGGTGGTGAGGGGCTGGTTGTCCGCTAGGACGGCGGCGATCGGGTCGGTATCATTGGTAATGGGGTCATTCTTGGCATCGATAAGCTTGAGGACGGATTGGTAGCTGAGGCCCAGAGCATCTTCGTCACCCCAACCCACGAGGCGCTGAGCTGCTGGATTGATGAGCTCTATCATCCCATCTGCGTCCAGTGCCATCACGCCATCGCCAATCGCATTGAGCACGATATCCGACTTGCCTGCTACCCGGCTTAGTGTGGCGGCAAGCTCGCGGTATGAGGTAGTGCGGGCCTCGGCAGCGCGATCATCCGGCCCCCAGAGCAAGCACCCTACCAAGATGGGCAGCTCGCCCGTCAGCATAGCGCTGGGGATCATCATGCTTGTAATATGCCCCGACAATACTCCCCAACTGAGGTAGGCATTGACCAGTAGCAAGACGAGCGCTAGCCCCACCCAGCCAAAAAACATTGCAAAGACTGCCACCAAGAGCCAGGCTGCAATAAAGGGTGAGCTCAGCCCGCCAGTGCCAATAATAAGCGCACCAGTTGTGGCCACGGCGCAGAGATACACCGCCAGACTTGCCTGCCCAAGCCGCTGCTGCGGTGGCCAGATGTGAAGCACCGCTGCCACGACCCCTGTTATACCGGCCAAGATGACGGCAATGAGTGGCATGCCAAGCACGAGGTTGTATTGATCCACCCCGCCAAAGTGCCGCCATGCCCACAGCGCCACGATGATGACGGCATAGAGCATACTTGCCTCGCACAAGCGCCGGTGCCAAAACCGGCTGATTTGTTGCACCCCCATTGGTTATCCCCCTTATGCTTTGTGTGTATTATAGCGGATTGCTTGGGTGATAGCAATGGAGTGCTGGACGAGATAGCCACGCTCGCTGTCAGTCACTTCTTATGAGCCTAGTAGTAATTTATTCGCCCATTTTTCTCCACAATGTGCTACAATAGTGCCAGAAAACAAAGGAGGCCATATGGCAAAAAAATCAGCCAAAGCAGCGGCCAAAGCAGCCGCGCCAGCAACAACTACCACAAAAACAAAGGTCACAGTATCGACAACCCGCAAAAAGACGCCCAAGCAAATGCTCGACATCCTGCTCATCGCAGCCTGCCTGGTGCTCAGCGTTATCGTAGTGGTACTGAGTATCTCGCACAGCATCGATCCGCACACCGCCATCGTTATGCTCAGCGTTGGTCTGGCCTGCCTCAGTGCCTATGTGCTTAACCACGCAGCAAGCCGGTAGAAGCTTGCTCTACTACTCTTATAAATAACCCGCTCGCGATTGGCGGGTTATTTTGCTATAAAGCTGCGACTATACAGAGGAAATGGGTGCGCTGTGTGCCAATACCTAAGGTGCGGTGCTACGTGCCTGGCACATATACCACAAGTGTGCCATCCTTGCCGGTGCTAGCGATGAGATTGCTGCGAATGGTGAGGCTGCGCATGTCGGTCCCTTTGATGGTAAGGAGGGTTGTCCCATCGGCGACCTTGACAATCTTGAGACCTTTGCTACCGCTGGCTTGAATACCGGCGGAGTGGAGATTACTAGTGAGGAGGAGTGAGCCATCTAGGCTGGCGGAGACGATATTACCGCCGTCGGCCAGGGTGAGTGTGCCACCGCTGGTGCGGCTGTAGGTGGCCTGGCTCAGAGCGAAGTCTTGGGTGTTTTGGCTTGCAATGCGCAGAAACTCTCTACCCTGCCCATCCACAACGACGCGCGGCATATCTGTGGTGAGAGCCTCTCGAGAGTAGGTTGGCGCAGTAGTGCCAGCGGGGTTGGTGAAGGAGCTGGCGGCTGGGCTGAGCTTGTACGCGCTATTGACAGTGCTGCGCCCGTGCGGCTTACCGTCAATGCCGTAGCTCTCGAAGGTCTCTTGCCCGCTGGATTGGATGGTATTGCTGCCCGCAGCGCCCTCCAGCCAGCCATCGCTTGCCAAGGTGACGTTGCTGGAGCTAGCTGTGCGCTGCACTTCGCGCGTGCCGCTGGCGATATCATACACAGTGATGACGGTGGTCGATTGAGTCTCGGTGCTCGCCTGGCGCTCATTTGTGATGACGACACCGGTGGTGGTACGTGAGGTAGCACGCTTGCTGGGTGACTTCTGGGATGGCTTAGCACCGTGGTCTTTCTCGGTATTGCGGCGACAGAGGAGTTTGTTGCCGCCCGCTATAGTGCAGGTAGCGTTGGGGTTCTGAAAATCGCCACTGGTGATAGTGCGTAGGTTCCCTGCGGCGGTGTAGAAGGTGGCGGTGGCGCTCTCGCCAATAATGTCTTGCTGTTGGCTATCTGTGCCGTAATATGTAAGCGTAGTAGGCTGGGTAGCTACAGGGGTGGTGTAGAGAACCTTGGCGGTAGCAAGCTCTACCGCGGTAATGACCGAGCGCCCTCGCTGCTGGCTGGCGCAATACACCACCCCACGCGGCGTGACGCTGCTGCAGGTGCTGGCTGGCCAGCTAGCGACTGGCTGCTTGCGCCCAGTATCCCAAATCCGGAGCACTGGTGCGGCATCTTGCGCGCCCTGCCCCGTGATGGCGAGCCGCGAGTGGTCGGCTGTGCTACCCAAAAAGTTCAAGCCACCCTGCCCCGCCGCAAATCGTACTGCGCGCTGACCTGCTCCATAGCCATTGGCCAGAAACACATCGGTGCGCGATGGCGTGGCCGATACCGCCGCGGCCTGCATGCGCTGCGGCGAGGAGAGAAGGGTTACTGCCGCAGCAATGGCCGAGAGCACCACAGTGATGGCCGCCGCAAGCATCACCCACAGCGTGAGCTTATTGCGCCGCCGCTTGGCGGGGCGTTGTGGCGGGTGCTCTCCCAGCACAGATGTCGGAACGGGTGAGATATCCATGATAGCTTTGTTGTATAACGCAATAGTGTGTCATTAGTATAGCAGATATCGCCGCAGCCAGAGCATGATTCTCGGCTCGCGCGGCAATAGAGCGGTATTATGGTGGACAAACCAGCGAGTTTTTTGTATAATGGCACACAGCACAGCTACGTGCCTGCACGGCCTCATCGTCTAACGGTTAGGACACCAGGTTTTCATCCTGGCAATCCGGGTTCGATTCCCGGTGAGGTCACCAAACCTAGCTTGATTGATACTACACCAAGGGGTAGTATTTTTTATTTGTATGGAGAATATGGGGCTTACCCATATTTTGTTGTAACATATAGACATGGAACAAAAATTGAATATTGATGGATTAAATTCACCACTTGTCGAAAAAAACTCTAATAATTTAGAGTATGTTAATCAAATTGTCTATCAGCTTTTCGATGACCTAATAAAAGACATGCAGCCTAGTAGCGACTTGCTCTATGGTATCATTCTTGGTTTATTTGTAAAGTGTAAAAAGTTGTATCGATCATGCAATACATTAGTTGACAATGATGACACGCTTGCTTTTCTTGTAATACTTAGATCGTACTATGAGGCAACTATCTCTCTTCGGTATATTGTTAAACATCATGATCATGATCATGATGATATAGAAAAGCAGTTTATAGTTGCTAATACAATGTCAGAATTACGTAACCTTCAAAGTAGTAAAAAAGAAGCTAACATAAGTAAGACTCAATATAAAACAGAACGTGATCGCCTAAACCAGCGTCTAGAGCCGTATGGATTAAATATCAAAGATATACCAAGAGGCTACCCCAAATCTTGGCACCCAACAAAGAGTTTTAAAATGATAGCAAAGGATCTCGATACAACTGGTAAAGCACTTGAGATATACAGTAGCCTCTATGCGGCAACCTCACGTTTTGTCCACCCTTCTTTTGATGATGTTTTGAAGTGGCATGTAACAAAGTATGATGAGAACGCACCATATTTACCAAATGAGACAAGAATGTATATGCCAATGCAAGAAAGAAATAACGGAGGTAAAATGCTATTGATGTGTATAACTTTATCTATGCACGAGGCAGTCTCTTGCTCGCCATATACAAAGACTGACAACTATACCAAAAAGGAATGTATTGAGAAAATACACAATAATTTTCACAAGAGCTTCAACGATACGCGTTCGCAAATGGCCTGGCAGACAGAAGGAATGCTACGCTATGCTGATTTTTGGATGCAAAATTACAAATATGATAAAAACAATTCCACAGCAGGATAATGCTGTCGTAAAAAATCAAAAAAGAAAACTAGGAGGAGTTAATAATGATTTTTAAGCGACAAAAGAAGAACACATACAAAGAAACAATCAAAGAGTATTCTGCTGCAGTAATATATGCCTCGGGTGTATCCGCTGAAAACCTTAGAAAAGAATATGAATTTTCAGATGAGGCTCACATGGCTGTGCTAATTCAATTTATTGGGTTTAGCTTCATTATGCTGGCGCGTAAATGTGCGTCTGTGCAGCTAGCTCCAGAAAGATACCAAGAGATAACCGAAACAGTTATAGACCTTCTCGTTGATGTCGTTTATGAGAACATTGATAACAGGCAGAGGGCTATAAAAGTTATAAAGGAGTCAGTCTATAAATTTGTCGAAGTATACGGAAAACTGCCGGTAAAAAATGACGATCCATCAAAGAGAGAGGCTGGAACCCTGCTATGGGAGTATGGAAAGTTGATCGCGAAAACGGCTACAGATGAGGAAAAAAATATTTGGGCAATCATGACATGTATATCATTGATGAAGAACCAAATTACTGCAACCAACTCACTTATAGAAAGAATGCTAAGCGCAATGAAATAAAATTTTTAGCAATAAGTGAGTTGATTTTTTAAGAGCCTGTAGGTTACTCCATCTCCGCAATAATCTCCAGCAATCGCCGTGGGGTGATCTCGGCTTTGATGAGGTAGCCGTCTACGCTGGCTTGGAGGGCGAGGCGGGTGGATTCGTCTTGGTCGAAGTTGGTCATGATGACGATCTTTGTGCCAGCGATGTGCTGCGGCTCGGCGCGCAGTGCCTCGAGGATCTCACTGCCGCGTTTCTCGGGGAGCATGATGTCGAGCAGGATGAGGTCGTAGTGGTTGTTACGTGCCGCCACGAGGCCGTCTGCTCCGTCGATGAGCCAGTCTACTGTGTAGCCTGCTTTGCGGAGGCTGCGCACGTACATTTCGCCGATGAAGCGATCGTCTTCGATGACGAGAATTGTTTGAATTGCCATAAGTTCTCTCCTCCTACCTCTGTTATCCCTTATACATCGTGTGGTTTTTTATCCAGCCGCCGCCGTTGGTGATGAGCTGACTGTTGCTGCCATCAGTGATTTTGTCTGCTACGCTGGCGTAGGTGGGGATGGTGATGGTGAAGGTGGAGCCCTCCCCTTCGCGGCTTACCACGCCAATCTGCCCACTGTGCGACTCAACGATCGCCTTGCTAATGTAGAGCCCAATACCCGTGCCAGCTACAGTTTCGCGGCTGCGGTGCGAGCGGTAAAACTTGTGAAAGAGATTGCCCATGACATTGGCGGGGATGCCGATGCCGTGGTCTTGCACCTTGATGGCGACGAATGCACCATCTTGCACGGCCGAGACGTAGACTTCGCCGCCTTCGTTGCTATATTTGAGCGCGTTATCAATGATATTGCTCAGCACCTCAGATAGGCTGGAGCGATCGGCCGCAATAGTGGGCAGCGTGGTGGGGATATCCACCGTGAGCTGGCGACCTTGGGTGGTGGCGCGCAGCTGCATGTCGTCGCGGATGATATTGTAGATGCTGCTAACCGACTCTTCTGCTAGGTGGACGCGCAGATGGCGGCGGTCGAACTTGCTGGCATTGAGGATATTGTTGACGTAGCCGCTGAGGCGATTGGCCGAGACGACGAGCCGCCCCAGTAGCTCTTGTTGGTCGCCAGCCAGCGCTGGGCCAACCTCCTCAGTGAGGACATCCAGATAGCCACGGATAACGGTGATGGGCCCGCGCAGCTCGTGAGCGGCAAAGGCGATGAAATCGAGGTCATCATCCTCGGGCTGGTAGAGGGTGGTGCGATCGTGTAGCACCAGTATAACCTCGGCACTGCTGCCTTTCTCATAATTGGCTGTAATGTCGAAGATGCGCCGCCCAGGCTCACCCACCAGCTTGTTTGCAATGCGCAGCCAGGTCTTCTCGGCATGGACGGCGCTGTGGCGGCAGTGAGCCAGCCACTCCGTCAGGCTATCACCTGGCTCGAATAACAGCTCGAGCTCGGCCGCGCCATCATGGCTCTGGTGCAGCGGGGTGTGGCGGTTGTGGTAGCGTACCTGCCCCTGGCTAGTGAGGATGGCAATGCTGGCACTGGTTTGATCAAGCGCGGCCTCGATTTGGGCAGCTTGTGCTTGAACCTGGCTGGGCTCGGCCTGGCCAGCAGTGGCGGCAGTGTGGTAGATATATTGCAACAGTGGCTTGAAGCCATCGCGCTCGAAGTGTGCTGCATTGGGGTTGGGCGGCGTGATGGTACTGGGCTCGCCCGCTACGTGGCTGAGGGCATGTGTGAGGTCTTTGAGCGGGGTGAGTAGCTGCATGAGTAGGAAAATATTGAGTGGGATACTCGCCAGCACCACAACCATAATAACCAGCCAAAACTGCAGCTGGCTAGGGCTTAGGCCAATCATCCACAGCGTACTCGCCACCAGCCCGGCAATGGTACACTGCATGAGCACACTCGCACCAATAGCACGGCGGCTATAGCGCGGCCAATACTGTTTAATAAGGGTGGGTGGACGACGAGATGGCAACGGCTGGGCTGGGCCTACTGCTGCCACGACACGCTCCCTGTGCCACCAGGTACTGCCGCAATCCATGTCTGGCCGCGGGTGAGAGCGATTGCCTTGCCATTGGTGTCAAGCAGCTCGAGAGGGCTAGCGCGGTCGGCTTTGCGCCATATTCCCTCCACCACACTGCCGTTTTGGAAGATAGTTGCTTTGCCTTGGCCAGTGGTGATGATATTTTCGCGAATGCCGTCCTCTTGCACGGTGGTCTGCTGGACGGTCAGTGCTACCACAACGCTGGGCGCAATCTGCCCTTCCTCACGATCCAAACTAGCCTCGCCACCGATGCTACGCTGGTAGGTGTTGGTGCTGGCATCGTATTGGTAGCGCGTGTTGTAGCGGGCGGATTTGCCAAAGTTGATGACGGCCACAGTGGCGGTGGCGGGGTTGGCTGGCTTGCCATCGGCCCGGGCAAGTGCGATCTTGACAACAGACTGCTTGTAGCCTTTGCTGCTATTGAGGTCATCCAGCCGCTCGGCACTGGTGTAGACATTGTGCGGGGCACGGCGGTCGGTGGCGCGCCAATAGCTGCGCTCATTAAAGAACTGGTCGATATCGCGGTAGGTACCATTGCGAATCTCTTGCAAGGCATGCGAGCTACCCCCCACATGGGCTACGCTGGGCTGGTATGGCACAAGCCAGTCGATGTAGTATGGCCGCAGGCTGCGCACTGGGCCAATCATCGCTGGTTTGTTTTGCTGGTACAGTGCGAGAAAGCGAGTGATACCTGCCTCGGCAATTGCCTCATACACCACCTCGGCCTGCTTGACGCCCGACTGAGGGCGAGCACTGGGGCTATTCTCGAGCATTACGGCGGTGACAGGCTTGGTGGTGGCCGCTTGGTCGGCTACCTTGAGGCCAGTCAGGGGCGAATAATACACCGCTGGGGCTTTCTGCGTTGCCACAACGGGGGCGGGTTTGGCCTGGCGAGGCTTATTGAGCAGAGAAAATGACGCCATTGCTCCAGCAAATACCACCAATGCCCCACCAATCACCACCACGGACATGCGGTGTTGCCCCACAAAGTGCCGCAGCCCCATAAAGTGCCGTCCATGCCGCCGCAAACGCCGACGCTGCGCCCGGCCACCAAAGGCTGCCGGTGGTGTATTCTGTGGTGAACTCATCTTATGGCCATTATACCATGAGCGGATAGCGATGAATGAGGATTTTTGCGGCAAAAGGCTACCTTGGGCTTGACCACTGTACGGTGTGAGTATTTTTGCCCTTGCGCTTCTCTACTTGTGCTCTATGGGTAAATGGGTCTTGGGATTTACTTCGTGCGCTGGGTCTTTTTGTGGCAGTGGATGATGAGGAATTGCGTAAGAGATGCATGGCGAAGATAGATTTATCGATACCTCGAGCGTATGCGATCAATTACCCAACAAACCCCTTGGCAAATCCGCAAAAATAGCCTACAATGAATAACCATTAACGATAATTTGGGTGAGGAAATATGACACGACAACACGATGGCCCTTTGGCAGGTAGTACATATAATGGTGAAGACAGCGACGCTACATTGCCATCACGACGGGCTGACGGAGGTCAATCGCCTCAATCGCCACAACAAACCAGCAGTGGAGATTGTGTGGGGCAGGTGCGAGAAGAGGTGCGCCAACCATCGGCTAATGTCATGAGAGCTATGACAGATGCCGCCCTCGGAGGGCTAGGGATTGGCTCGGGCCCGCAGGGTGTTGAAATATTCGCCTCCCCTGTTGCGCGCAAGATAATTAATGGCGCGGACTCCGTGAGCGGTATGGAGCAGGCGCCATAGGTCTGGCTGGGCGACGTACCTCCAGCGGAGTAATTGCGCGGCATCCCCTCTCTCGTGGCACGAGCATCGCTTGGCAAGGATAGCAACGTACCCACCGCAGCCAGGCTACTACCATACCAGCAAATAGCATGATATTTTGAGGCAACAGTGAGCTGCCACATCTGTATCGTTGTCAATAACGCAGCAATAGGGCCTTGACAGATATATATATAATTTCTTTCATATTCTCTCTACAGATAGAAAGGAGAAGAGAATATGTTCCTTGAGATTCATTGCGGTAGACTCTATGTAGACGGAGAGTCGACTGGTTGCGGTGACTACAGCCGTCACGCTGATAAAGCCTCATGGGTGGAAGGTGTTAGCGACGAGGAGAGATTTTCGTTCGCTCTTCATTGGGCATGGAGTGACGGTGAAGTTGATTGGCATGAGTATGTTGACCAACTACGAATTGCAGCGCTTTCAGACGCTCGCAAAACCACAGCAGCAGCACTGGCTGCCAGTATCGGTGGATGCGCATCAGTGTGGTCGCTATCATGGTTGATACTTGTCGTTCCGGCTGTTCTTATGACTGGGTACTACATCCGCTCTATGATCAGCAACTGGCAACGATACAGGACGAGGCACCAGCAATTCGAGAACGAGATTCAAATCATAGATTTCAACTACCCAGTTGTCCGGTGTATACGATGGTTACTTCAATCTGGCCTCTCTCAGAATGCTCGTAAGAGTTTGGAGGCTGGGGCTGGGGCATCTGTTGGCAGGATCAATACTGAGGTAGTTAGTATCCATGGTGAGTCCGTCACTCTGGTTGTTCGTCGCAACCCAGAGCTCATAGAGTTCATTGGTAGGGAGTATAGCGCCAAACTCTCCTCACCTGAGGAGTATCGGCGTCGTGCTTTCGACGTCTTGTATGGTTATATACAAGACGAGATTGACCGCCTTGAGGCTGCTTACGCTGCTGCTAAAGAGCGGTGGCGTATTGAAGCTAAGCGCAAGGCTACTGAAGCGTCACTTCGCCGTTCACGTGAGGAGCGTGAGGCCCTGGTAGCTGCCGAGGCCGACCGCGCTTCGAGAATGTCCTCTCTCCCCTTTATTCTCGGTGAGACCAAGGATGAGGTTATTGGATGGGGATCGCTGTCTCAGGCGATGCTGGAGGCAGATAGTGACTCGACTTGTGCTACCGATCGCAAGGAACCAAAAAAGGCTTGATCTCTCAAGCCTCACGCCGGCCTATGGAATAGCATAGGCATGGCCCTTCTATCCACCGGGCTGCCCGCTTGAGTACCATTGTGTATTCGCGGGCAGCTCCCCTACCCCTGTTGTTTCTATTATTTTTTGCTCATGACGCAATTATTTGTTCAAGTAAAAACCGGCTGGGAGAGCCGGCTTTTTGTGTGATGTGGAGCGCGTTATTACCCAAGATACTGCTCGATTCGCGCCAGCGTCCGCTCCTTGCCAAGCAGCGCCAGCGTGTCATTCAGCTGGGGGCTGAAGGGTGCCCAAGTGGTGGCGATGCGAATGAGGCTAAAGAGCACGCCAGGTTTGTGACCGGTGGTCTCGAGGAGCTGGTTAAGGGTGTCTTGGATAGCGCTTGGCGTCCACGTATGCTGCTGAGCCAGGGCGGTGTGGGCCGTGGCAAGGAGCTCTCGACGTTGTTCGCCTGTTAGTTTGCGCAGTGGCTTGTTGGTGGTAATGAGCTCTTCGTTGATGGTAGGCTCTTCGAAGAAGTAGCGGCTCAGCATTGGTAGCTCGGCCAAGGTCTTGAGGCGGTCTTGCACCAGAGCAAGCACATGTTTTTTGTACGATTCGTCGGCGCTAGCAGCACTGGCTGGCCAGTAGTGCTCAACTCGGTTGTAGAGGTCATCGAGTGATAAGCGGCGGATCCATTGGCCGTTCATCCACAGGAGGCGCTTTTCGTCGAAGCGAGCACCACTGCGCTGGACGCGCTCGAGGCTGAATTTCTCGATCAGTTCCTCCTTGCTAAAGATCTCTTGCTCAGTGCCATCATT
The DNA here is from genome assembly GCA_963526965.1 of uncultured Candidatus Saccharibacteria bacterium. GTDB lineage: Bacteria > Patescibacteriota > Saccharimonadia > Saccharimonadales > Saccharimonadaceae > Saccharimonas. Next base: position 203,717 of record CAURPS010000001.1, read on the forward strand.
CCAGCCCAGCGAGGCGAGGAAGTTGAGCATTGCCTCGGGCAAAATACCATCGGTGCGGTAGTCGGTGACGCTCTTGGCGCCATCGCGCTTGCCAAGCTTTTTCTTGCCATCGGGTGCCATGATGTGTGGCAGGCAGGCCAGTACTGGTGGCTCAAGCTCCAGCGCATCGTATAAGCTGAGGTAGCGTGGAATGCTGGAGATGTACTCCAGTCCGCGGATGACGTGGGTAATGCCCATCTCGGCATCGTCGACGATGTGAGCGAAGTTGTATGTGGGGTAGCCATCGGCCTTGATGAGGATGAAGTCATCGAGCGCTTCTGGCCCAGCCGAAAGCTCACCCATCACGGGGTCATGCCAGGTGTAGCGCTGGGGCTCGGCTACCTTGAAGCGCAGTGGCTGGGTGCCATCCCACTCTGGTGGATTGGTTGGGCGATAGTCGCGGTATAAAAAGGCCTTTTTGGCAGCCCGAGCTTCCTCGCGAAAACCTTGGACTTCCTCTGGGGTGTAGGGGTCGGCATAGGCGAGGCCTTTGTCGATGAGCTTTTGTGCCCAGCGGTGGTAAATGGCGAGGCGCTCCGACTGATGGTATGGCCCAGCCTCACCGCCAACGCGTGGGCCTTCGTCCCAGTCTAGTCCAAGCCAGTCGAGTGTATCGAGAATCAGATCCTCCGCTCCAGGCACAAAGCGAGCGCGGTCGGTGTCCTCAATGCGCAAGACGAATTTCCCACCCTGCTGACGTGTGAGCAGCCACGGGAAGAGTGCCGCACGCACATTACCTACATGGATATATCCCGTGGGGCTGGGCGCAAAGCGGGTGCGAATGGTAGTGGCGTGCGAAGATGGTGTATCAGATGATGTGTCGTTACTCATATGGATAAGTATAGCAGATGAACTGCGACAATCTTAGAATGGCATGATTTTGGCCATAGTCTGCGCTTCTCCCATCACTCCCTCCTCCGGAACGCTATAAGAGGTCGATATTTCCCAAATATCGACCTCTTGCGCTGGGCTGAAAACAGATTATTGCAATCTGTTTTCACACTCCATCGGATGAAGTGATGGGAAAAGTGCAGACCTCTCAAGAGATTCACATACTTGCTGCAATCCGCTCCACCTGCTCGCTCGATAGGGGTGCATTGCCCTTGATGGTGTAGAGAATGCCGCCATTGACCCACGCGGCGGCGTTGTGGGTGCTATAGATAGTGAGGCCACGGCTGGTGGTAGTGGCGAAGTTGCGGCCAAAGCTGGGCAAAACGTAGTTGGCCAGGACAGCGCTAGAATCCCAATCGGACCGGCTCTGCGTGAGAGTAAAGGTGCCTGGGCCAGCGTTGGCGGCGAACTTCATTAAAACACTCCCCTGCTGCTGCGAAATGCCGCCCGCCAAGCTATAGCCACTCGGCTGATACGACGGGAACGATGCATTAATGCCAGCCTGAGCGGCGGCCATACGAGTGGCAATGGCAGGCATGTTGTGGTACGTTAGGTAGCCGCCAAAGGCAAGTAGTGCCACCATTGCCCCGGCAATGCTGAGGCGCCTCCCCCAGTGGTGGGCCGCTGGCTGCCGAGCTGGTGGCGGTGCGACGCTAGTGGTGGGTTTGTTGGTGCGGCGTTTGCTAGCGAAGAGTGTGCGATGTTTGGATCTGGGCGCGGCTGCCGGCTTCTTACTCTGCTCGGTAAGGACGCTGTGCGGCAGTGTGCCGACGGGGATATTCTCTGTAGTGGTGAGCTCTGGCTCGGCTGGTGGCCACCATACCTCACCCTGGGGTATCCCAGAAGGCTGCGCTACCAGTGGTTGGGCGGCAAGCTCGGCGAGGTTGAGCGTGGGCAGGCCGATCGGCATAGCTGGCTGCGTGGCTTGGGTTTGCGTCTGCCCGACTTGCTCGGTGGCAAGCACGCGGGCCAGTTGTGATGGTGGTGGCATACTGTGGCGCTTGGCGGCACTGGGTGGTTCTACCTCTGATGGCACAAAGACAAAATCCATACTGCGTGGCGCGCCAGGCTGGGTGGGCGTATGCTGCACGGTGCGGTGTGGAGTTTGCGCACGGGGCGATGAGGGTCTTGTTGACTGAACCGAGAGTGGTGAGATCGTCACGGGCTGCCGCTTCTGTAGCTGGCGCGGTGTGCTGGGCTGAGACGACACAATAGGCTGCACCGCCACCGGCCGATGATGCTTGGTGATGTGCGCAGTTGGTGCTGCGGCGAGATGTGGTGCCATTGTTTTTTGCGGCGTGGCTGCATGGAGCATGGCCAGCTGGTGCGCGGGGCGTAGCGGAGTGGTTTGAGCGACTCCTGTAGCTACCCGTGGCTGGTTCTTTGTAGATGACTGCGGCGTCGCTGTGGCCGTCTGAGCTGTCTGCACCACCGTGGTTGCCGGGATGATTTCTGAGATATGCTTCTGAGCCGCCTTGACCGCTGTAGAGCGAGTGCGCGCAGTATGAATAATCTTTAGCTCCGGCCCGTATAGTACAGGCTGCCGCTCTGATTTGCTTGTGCGATGCTGCTTTGGCCTCTGTATATCTAAACCAACGGTCGCTTGCTCAGCTGCCCGCTTAGATACGTGCCCACCATGTGTGGCCGTCGTATGACGCATAGTAATATATCCCCCTTGTTCCCTCTTTGATCGTATAATACTCCAAGCATAAGGGGTTTTGCAAGAGGTGGGAGCTGTTTTGTATAAAATCCTCGGGACAAAATAAAATAATACATGAGCCCGCTGCGAGGTTAAGCTTGATAGGTAACACATCCTACTTCCCTCCAGCCATGGTATAATGTTGTCATGGATACGAAGCAACGAAAGCGACGCCAACGCGTCCATCTGACATTGATTTATAGCATGATGGTGCTGACTGTTCTCTTCACCGTCGTGATTTTTGCTTATGCAATACAGGGGTACCGGCTTAATTGGTCGAGTGGTAAGGTTGTGCAGGGTGGCCTGGTGCAGTTCGACACCCACCCCGATGGCGCCCAAGTGACGGTAGACCAAACCCGCCTGAGCAACGAGACGCCTAGCAAACTTACCCTCTCGGCTGGTCAACGTAATATCACTATCCAGCGTGAAGGTTACCATGATTGGCACAAGACGGTGGATGTGAAGCCTGGCAGTGTGCTGTGGCTCGACTACGCCCGGCTCATCTCCAACAATCCAAGCCATAAGAATGTCGCAACTGCTAGTGGTGCGTCAAGCGCTATTGCCTCGGGTAATAATCGCTATCTTGCCTTCACTCCGTCTGCGCACAAGCCCACTGTTACTCTGGCTGACCTCAGTGGCGACAAGCCACAGACGACGAACATCACACTCGACAGCGCACACTACACTGCGCCAGACAGTGCTGAGCACCAAACCTTCACACTCGACTCGTGGGATAAGGATAACCGCTATGTAACGATCAAGCACACTTACAATGGTGATAAAACCGAGTGGCTCGTCCTTGACACCCAGGGTAGTCACAAGCTCGAGAATGTCACGCGGCAGCTTGGTGTGGATGTCGATGCTGCTAAATTCTCGCAGGGCGACAGTCGCAAACTCTTTGTCCTCACCGGCGAGGGCGACCTGCGCCAAGCAAGTCTCGGCGACATGACCATCACCGGCCCACTCGTTAGTAATGTGGCTGAGTTTGCGCTCTACAGCGACACTACCATCACTTACACGACCAAGCTTGACCACACCAGCAAGCAGCGCACTGCTGGCTACCTCACTATTGGCACCACCAAGCCTCGCACCGTCCGTAGCTATGCCGATGATGGTGTAGCTCCACTACACTTCCGTATCGAGAAATATTACGACAAAGTATACTACGTGATCGCCTATGGTGAGACGGCTGAGATCCTCAGCAGCACCTCGCATGCCGCGAGCGATTCGCGTACGGCAAGCAGCCTTAAGTCTGTCGCCAGCCTCAGTATGCCAGGTGGCATTAGCCATGTCGATTTCTCGCGCGGTGGGCATCGCTTCGCCTGTGTGTATAACGACACGAGCCTCATGACGTACGACCTCGAGCTGCTCAAATCTTCCACTATCAAGCTTTCCCAGCCATTGACGCGCGACATCAACTGGATTGATGGCTATCACTTCACCTTCACACACGGCGGTGTGCATCTCTACGACTTTGATGGTGCCAACCAGCAGCGCATCACTACCTCAGCACTTGACCTCCCCGTTGTCCTCTCGCAAAACCAGCGTTACCTCTACAGCTTCGTCAAGACGAAGGATGGTGTGGCACTACGCCAAACGAAAATCGTGAACGACAACTAAGCGTTACCACACCCCTTGATAGCGTCGGCGATAAACTTATCGTTGTTGAATAGTGTGTATAATTAACAAAATCAAAAAACATAGCCCACCAACCATGCTCAAACTGAACCGAATTAATTGCTCAACCCGAGAGTGCGCTTAAGGACACTATGATCAGACCGAGACACGGTCTGGTGAGCTATGTTTGGTTGACTAGGAGCCCACTTGTCACATCCGTATCAACTCTTGCCGCTTGAGCCGCTGAAAGCTGAATATTCCAGTTGCGACTATATAAACATGAGGTATGCTCATTGGCGAGCTACTCGGCATTGCATATTCTATGAAGAGGATACAATGCTTGACATAGCTAGTAGCCATCTGGCTGTGCGCTTGCTTGTTTCGTCTATGAACATGAGCAAAGCATACATACATCCTCGTCTTTATAGACTGCTGCACTAACTACCAGAGTAACCAGTGAGAAGTATCGCACCTCAAGCGTAGACACCACACTGGTTATAAAGCCAACTTACCGCCCCGAAAACAGGTTGCCGACCCGTTGGACGAAGGTTGGTGAGTTGCCTGGCATGGCACTCTTGCTGTTGCTGCCACTGTTGGTAGTGGTTTGAGATGCTTCTTTTTTGGCAGAGGATGGGTCGGGGCTGACTTGCTTGGCTGTGACGAGTAGGCGGTTGAGGTCGGTACCAAGTGGCACACAAGTGATGAGCGTCATAGTTGGCTTGGTGGCGTTGGTTTGCAGCGCGTGTACATCGGTCGGCTTGACGACTTGTGAACCAGTGACGGTATAGGTGTAGCGCTTGCCGTTGTAATTGACGTAGATATTGTCACCCTTTTGCATTTGCTCAAGCCGCGCGAAGATGAATTTATACTTACCATTATCGAGCCAGTCGTTGCTCGAGTGGCCTGAGACGACGAAGTTCCCCACCTCACCGGGCTTCGCATTGGCACCAGGGATGTTGAACCATACCACACCCTTATCCATCGCGGCATTAAGCGAGGCTTGGCTAGCGGCGTTGGCGTCCCACACGATGGGTACGTCCACGGCGATCTTAGGAATGATAAGCTTGGGGTCTGGGCCAACGTTGGTCGAGTCGTATGGGCTAATAATATAGCTCTGGGCATCGAGGTCGCCTGGTGAGGTGTAGGCCGCAACGTATGAGAAAAAGACCCGGTTGTATTGCAATGCTAAGAATAATACCATGACGGAAATACCAGCTACCGCGGGGATGAAGTGGCGGCTATGGCGGACTTTGCTTGCGCCGTTGCGGATTGAGCTCAATAAGCGTGAGCGCAGGTCGCCCATGGCTTGGCTTTGGGTGAGCTCCTCTGGCTCATCAGTGGTGGCTGCGGTAGCGTGAGGTGTATCGGCGTCGTGAGCTTTGGCTTGCTCAGCAAGGCGCTCCTCAGCCTTCTTGACTTGGCCTAAGTAGTAGCGCTCATAATACTGCTGATAGTAGTTTTGCCAAGCACTGTGATATTGCTGCCAAGCGGCCTTTTGGTTGGCGGTGGGCTGGCGTGGTGCACCGGCAGGGCGCTGGCTGTCTGGTTGTTGCGACTGATGCGCGCTCGCTGCTGGCTGCTCGGTATGGTTATCTTGAGATGAGGGCTGCTGCGCATGAGCTGTTGATGAAGCGGCTGTGCGGGTTGGCGTGGGCTTGGGCTGTGGTGATTGTGTCACTTGGGCTGATGTACCAATATAGTGCGCCTGTGACCGGCTGCGCGGTGTGATGGATGAGATATCGCGCTCACGGGTGACAGGTGCTGAGTGAGCGTTTGACGCTGCAGCTGCTTGGCTCTGACGCCATGCTTGAGCACCTGGGCGGTAAGCCGTCTGGCTGTGCTGAACGCCACCCATCGCATGCCGCACCACTGGTGCATGGCTGGCTGGCTTGCTGGCGAGGTTTGGCACTGAGAAGGTAGCCGCCTTGGCGCTCGTGTTGGGCGCAGGCTGGCGAGTCGGTGTACTGCCAATGATGGGCTGCATGGTGGGGCGGTTTGTGCTGCCGCTAGCATTCGAGGTATTGTATAGCGCATCGATTTGCCCACGCACCTCACTAAGCCGTGCATCGCGGCTCTGCGACGATGAGTGCCCTCGTGATGTTGTGCGTGACGGATCTTGTGGCTGCATAACTACTTCCAGTATACAATATTAGCTTTGATATACCAATATATCACTTGCGTTTCAAGGCCTATTTTGGATAAGAGACTGCTTGCCCGTGCCCACACTCTCGAGACAGGTATAATCAAACAGCAAGAGTTACCAATAAAAAATAAGCCGACGCTTACGGCTTATTTTTCGGAAAACAACTGAATAAACACTGGTACCGCGGGCCGGACTTGAACCGGCACGTCCGAGTGGACATCAGATTTTGAGTCTGACGTGTCTACCAATTCCACCACCGCGGCGTGAGTAAGATCAATTGCAGCCCTATCCTGCAACTTCTGCAAGTATAGCAGATTGCACCGCACTTGGCTAGCCTCTCGTGCAGGGCTCTACGGAGATATGCCTAAGCCGGTCATTCTATCTATTCAATACGACCGCTCGCCCATCCTAAGCTACTGGATAACCAGCCACGAACGATCAAGAAAAAATATGGCAAAAAAGCCGAGCAACATCACATAGCTGCGCAACAGGCGAAAGCACCGAGCGTGCGATGTATGTTTGATAAGTACAACACCATCGAACATCGCTTGCACGCAACCACGATATAACAGTGGCTATAATCGTGATTTTGTGGTAGAACAGCAGCCACAAAATATGGATTTAAGCATAAGCATAATATATGAAAAAGTAATGTTGACAAAAAATAAAGGACATGATAATCTCAACACATAACGTCTAATAATGACGAGGAGGAAAACAAATGAACAAACTAGCAAAATCGTTTGTTGCACTTGGCGTAGTCGCTGGCGCAGCAATCGGTGGCCTGTGGGCAGCGCAGCCAGCATCGGCAGCGATCTCAGCAGGTTGTAGCAACTTTAATGTTGTAGAGTGCGGCACAAAGGACGTACAGACCCTGCGCAGCACTTACACAAAGCGTACAGAGATCCGTCAGCTGTACAGCCAGTTCGGTATTACCGAGCAGATGATCAACGGTGCCAACATGCAAGAAGGTACTGTTGATGCGAACGGCAACGTGACTGTTGGTGGTCGTGTTGTCGCTACTGGTGCCCGCACCCTGCAGGCCAAAGCTGGTACAAAGCAAAAGCAGCCAGAAGGTCAGCGCACCGCTGGTGGCCACACCTACTACCAGTACCCAACCGGTGATAGCTTCATCTTGGGCAAGACAACCTTTAGCGTTTATGCATGGTTCGACAACAACGGTAAGTTTATCGCTGGTGTTATTAAGGACTGTGGTAACCCTATCTGGGGCACCCCAACTCCCCCACCAGCCAAGCCAAGCCTGACCTGCGACGCGTTGCAAGCTACCCAGATTTCGCGCAACGAATACCAGTTCACCGCCAAGGCAACCGCTAAGGAAGGTGCAAAGGTCGTTAACTACATCTACGACTTTGGCGATGGCAAGACCACCAACGGTGGTGCAACTGTTCGCCACACTTACGCCAAAGAAGGCACATACACTGTTAAGATGACTGTGGTCGGTAGCGAAGGTGGCAGCACCAACGTCGAGAAGACAAGCAAAGACTGCCAAGTGACCATCAAGGTTACACCTCAGCCAACCATCCAGGTGTGTGAGCTGAGCAGCAGCACCATCATCACCATCAAAGAAAGCGAATTTGACGCTACCAAGCACTCAAAGAACGTCAAAGACTGCGACAAGATGAAGGTCTGTGAGCTGAAGACTGGTGCTATTGTCACCATCAAGGAAAAAGAATTCGACGAGAAGAAGCACTCAAAGAACACCGCCGACTGCGACAAGGTCAAAGTCTGCCGCATCTCTGACAAGAAGATCGTCGAAGTTCGCCGCAACGAAGTAAGCAATGACTACACCACCGACATGTCGAAGTGTGAGCAAACTCCTCCAACTCCAGTAGCTGAGTTGCCACACACCGGCTTGGGCGGTACCCTCCTGCCGCTGGCTGGTATTGGTAGCCTCACTGCTGCAGGTGCCGCTTACTACGTAAGCCGCCACCGCAAATAAATAACCGTTTGCGGAATAACCCAAAAATCACCCGTTTTGCATGGACGGGTGATTTTTATTGGTTTGGTTTTTGAGAGTAAATCATTGACCCAATATAAGCTGCGCGTCCTCTTTTCTTTTTGATTGGTCTCATTTGTGAGATTGTGGAGTGAGAGTTACTCTGATGAGACGTATTAAGCTTCTCTACCCTTTCTCTCGCCCGGATCTTTAAGGGGGCTAGCCGCGCATTGTGAGTGCAATCTGTCTGTTCTGGTGGTGCTCTATGTTAGTCAGTGGCGGTATATATTTTGCTAGAAGAATAGAGAAAGGCGGTATAAATATGTATTTTACATCGTGACTTCTGGATAGTAGTACGAGTAGCTGGATTAGTTACACTTTATCTCCCAACAGAGGCTTAATATAGGCCGTAGTTAGCTTCTGCGGGCATAGTTGCTAAGGATAACGGTATTCAATGGTCTCCTCAAGATATTCCATCTATACCCACCCGATTCTATCCCCAGATAGATGAGCGAGATTACTCACCAGCGACATAGACTTTTAATACAGACTGAGACGGTGGTTTCTACTTGCTGAATAAGGTGGGGGCTGCGTAGCAACACACAAAACAAAGAGAGCAGTATGAGGATGCACTGAACACGCTAATTACTCATGTATCATGGTTGACGGAGCGCACAAACTAGGGCGAACAAATATACTACTCACCTGCTTTTTGCCGTATAGCGCAAGAGAAGATGGATGATTTGCCATTACCGATGAGCTAAATATTACCGCAAAACATGATATGAGTACTTGATTTCCGGTAGAAACGTGCTATTTCCGTTCTATAAATAAGATATATAATACCGACATTCATGCAAATATAGCACACCATGCAATAGGAGAGGTTTGGTATAGCGCTTGGTAGTGTTTTATGCTTGTGCTACTTTTTTGTCCAGCAGAATAACAGAGGTCGTGGGCTCATGTGACGCAAACATTTGTTCATGATTTGTGCTTCGTATGATCTGAACACAAAAAACGAACAACATAATAATGGCGCTGCACATCGCGTGCACATCTCTTTTTTCGCCCTTCCCTTTCGGCTTTGATTTGGGTAGGATAAAAATCCTACTACTTGAGATGATCTCATCGGTATATTTATCGTGCTTGAATATGCCTGTCATTCAAGCAAAAAGCGGATCATAGAAATATTGCTCGAGTTTTAGGCCGTGAGCACACTTATACTTCCCTTCACTAGCTAAAGAGATAAAGAAGAGAATTGCAAATAGCCATAACAAAAGCTCCGGAGTCGATACCTAATACCTACTCCTTCCCATCTAGCAAGCTAGCCGTTGCTGCCTGGAGGGGCGTCGCTGGGTTCCACATGGTGTAGGCGGCGATGCGCGTTGGCACCGTGCCCTGCCAGAGTGCCATTGGCTGCGACCATGGTGTTGATGTGACAATGCCGTGCTGAGCGATGAGGATAGTGTCAGCGTGGAAGGTGGCTATGGTAAGTGGATAGGTGATGGTAAACTTGTGCAACACCTCGACTAGCTGGAGGAGCGGCATGCGGAAGGTGAGGATCTTGGGGTAGTACAGCGTGCGCAGCAACTTTTGGACTTGCGAGAATGATGCGATGATAAGGATGTTTGACTGGCTGGCAAGCTGCTGGGCGCTTGGCATAAGCAAATCGACCGCGTCGCGGCTGATGATGAGTGGTGTGGTGGTGTGGCTCACGAGCTTTTCGTAGACGATGGCGGTCTGGCTGTTGCGGCCTGCGTCGCCGATGAGGAGGAGTGCGTAGGCCCAGCCAGTGAGGGCTTGCAGCTCTGGCCAGGCTTCGTTGCCCAGGCTGCCACTGCCATTGCTTGCGGCAAAAATCGTGTCCGTCACACTGGCAGGAATAGTGCCGCGCAGGGCATCTGGCAACACCACGCGTGCCTGGCCTACCCCTGTAGCAAGTGCAGTGGTATAGCTGTGCTCGATAGCACGAAAGCTTAGCCGGTTACCGCCAATAATACCCAGCTTGCCTGCTTGCGCCCGCTGCTGCGGCTTGTTCCAGGCGATGTCTGGGTAGAGCGGTTTGGCCGGTGTTTGCTGCTGCCAGTAGGGGGTGTTCATGCGCAGCTGCCTTGCTCTAGCGGGCGGAGATAATACAGAGAGAAAATACTCAGCATAGAGCTATTATACCGCGAAGTGAGAGTGTGTGCTATGTATCTCTGCCCGGCAGTATCTCCCTTGCTGCTGAGTAGTGGAATGGATTGAGCGGCCTATAACTGGGGTGGATAAGGAGCATAGCCTGTGGTGAGTGAAAAAACATGAAAAAGAAAAAGCCCAACCTAGGAGCTCTCCATACTCTATGAGAGTAAGTACTGACGACTAGGTTGGGTAAGAAGGAGATAGGAGGTTGGGGCGCAGAGGGTGCGCAAACGTGTGCTTGCGCACCCTCTGCTACATCAGGATCCACTTCCGCCGAGGCTAATGCCGTCGAGCATGGAGAGTCACCTCCTCTCTAGACTCACCTCTCGCCGAATTACGAGAAGCTAATATATATATCAATATATGAGGGGTGTGTCAAGGTTTGCGTGTTTATCGCGCCCCCTCCTAGCCTTACACTATTGGCTCATCCAATGTAATGCTAACGGGGCAGTGGTCGCTGCCCATTTGGCTGGCGTGGATGTGGGCGCTGGTGATGCGCGGGGCGATTGCCGCCGAGGCTAGCCAGTAGTCGATCCGCCAGCCCACGTTGCGGGCCCGGGCGTTGGCCCAGTGTGTCCACCAGGTGTAGGCATCGGCTTGGCCGGGGTGGGCAGCGCGGAAGGTATCCACAAAGCCGGCGTCTAGGTAGTGCTGAAAGCCAGCCCGTTCTTCGTCCGTAAAGCCGTGTTTGCCGCGGTTGGCGCGTGGGTTGGCAAGGTCGATTGGCTGGTGGGCGACGTTCATATCCCCGCAGTACAGCACCGGCTTAGCTGGGCCGTACTGGCCGGTCTCCAGCCCCTGTAGGTACGCCAGCATGCACGGATCCCAGGCCTGGGCGCGCAGGGTCAGTCGGCTTAAGTCCCCCTTGCTATTGGGCGTGTAGCAGGTCACCAGCCAAAAGCCAGCAAACTCCGCTGTAATGACGCGGCCTTCATCATTCGGGCTGCCGTAGCTATCGGCCGCCAGCTGGAACTGCTCTACCAACTCAGCCGGCAGGCCGTCACGCCACTGCAGCGGTGCGGTTTTGCTAAAAATCGCCGTGCCGCTATAGCCCTTCTTGGCCGCGCTATAAAAGTGCTCGTGGTAGCCCGGCAGGTCAAGTTCTACCTGTTGGCGCTGCGCTTTCGTCTCTTGCAGGCATAGGATATCGGGGTTGTGCGCCGCCATAAAGCGGGCAAATTCGCCCTTGTTTATCACCGCACGAATACCGTTGACGTTCCAGGAGTATAAGCTAGTCATAGGGGTAGTATAGCAGATGGCATGACTATGTGGCGAGTGAGTTATCTTTTGTGGTATTGCTCAATTACCTGCTGATATAGCTGCGCATAAGCAGTGGCAGTAGCCTGGGGTGATAGCTCGGTCAAAACACTCTTTGTGCCATCAACAAGTTGCTGATGATAAGCTGGCTCAGCAATCCGCTGCATGCCTGCTGCGAGGCTGGCAGTGTCGGGCTGGACGAGGAGGCTATTGCCCTGATTAAGACCAACGTCGAGCCGGTCATCGCAGTAGAGAATAGGAACGCCAACGACGAGAGACTCAGGGATAACAATCGGCTGATTATCAAAACGATACGAGGCAAGCACAAATACATCAGCGTCGCGCAAGAGCTGGACGATCGCCTTGCGGCCACCAACATGGCCAGTAAATATGATATTGGGAGAACCTTGCGCAAGCCGAGCTAGTCTTTTGGATTCTGCCCCATCACCAACAATATAGAGCTCGCTCTGTGGGATGGCTGCTTGCTGGAAGGCTTGGATGATAACATCGAGGCGCTTTTCTTTGACGAGGCGACTGATGGTGATAAAGCGAATCTTACCGTCGTCGTTCTGGCGTTGGCGCTGAGTGGCCTGGGCATAGGCCTCAAACGTACGGTTATAGCCTGTTGGTATAATTGCGCCAGGCAGGTCTACGCCATGTGCGGCAGCGCGAATATAGGCAGACATATAGTGCGATGGCGTAGTGGAAGCATCGACGGCGCGAGCAATGATTGCCTGAGTGTGCCAATCAAATCGGCCAATCCGGCTCTCGCTAGTAAGCTGTGGGGCGGCTGCGTGCTGGCTGTGTAAATGGCGCTGATGAATCCGAGCAGTCAGCAGTGCACAGAGCCGAAACCCAAGGCTTGCAAAGAATGTGGGCACTGGCATTGTGTGTGAGCCAGCCATGTTGGTGTGAAAGGTATGGATGTGCGGGATGCGCTGAACTTGGGCTATTTTGGCTGCAAGCAGTAGTGCGCCAGTGTCGGTTTGACTGTGGATGATGTCAAAATGATGCTCTTGGCTTATTGCTCGTGCTACCCGACGAGAGGCATAAATAATACGTGTATGGAGTGGTAATCCAGGAAACCGAAATGAAGCAACAGGCATAACTGTGGCATGCTCTGGTGCCTCAAGATCAGTCCGGGGGGCAATGAGGGTGACATGGTGGCCAAGCTGGGTAAGCTCCTCGATCTGGGTTTGGATTGACCGGCTCACGCCGCTGGCTGAGGGGAACTTATCGTCCAAGACAATAGCAACAGAGAGATGATTTGTACGCATAGTAGTATATAGTATAGCAGATAGTTGTACCAAGCTGAGGAATAACCTATAATAAGGGGTCGTTATGAAGCATCAAACTATCCCAACATTGCAAGAGCTGCGCCAGACACTTGGTTGCCAAGAAAAGACAGCTCAGGGGGTGTGCTGGTACGAATGCAATACCACGGCGGATAAAGCCGTGCTTATCTTCCACGGAGTGACAGGAGGCAAAATTGATATGATGCCGCTGGCTGAGCGATATGTGAGCTTTGGCTATGCGGTCTATGCCGTTGATCTGCCTGGACATGGTGGCTCGGTGCAGCCCGAGCTTCGGGATTATCGGGATCTTGGCCAGTGGTTTGCACATGTGGTGGCGCAGATTGGCCGCACACCAGATGTGGTGATTGGTACGTCTTTTTCGGCCTCTGTAGTGTATTATGCAATGAGTACTGGCATTATCTCGCCCCAGACGAAGATTATCTTAGCCTGCCCTACCCCAGATACGACGAAACTGGCAGATATTTTACAAAAGCTGTCTAGTAAAGTGCCAGAAAAAGTGGGTTGGGATGCCTACAACCTCAAAGTTGCTCAATATATACGGGTAGCAGCTGGCCTCAAGACACAGCGCCGCGACGCTCGGCAGTGGCTGCGCGAATCCGAAACCTACAAAAAGGGCTCGCTAACACTGAGAGATTCGGCAGTCCTCACCACACTCCTCTACAACCAAAGCCCCTATGCACATCACATACCACAAGAATGTCAGCGCAATATAACCGTCATCGTTGGCGGCAAGGACAATATTATCACATCGAAGACGCTTGATATCATGCATGAGCTTCTGCCCGAGGCAGACTTTATATGCGCCCCGCAAGCTGGCCATTTACTACAGTTCGAGGCAGTTGAGAGCTACCCAGATGTCGCTCACTAATATATTATGGTACTCTACTTGACGTATTCTACATAGTGTAGTACAACTAATACAAAGGAGTGTAATACCTATGAGAAAGCCAAACTACACTGGGCAGGATTTGCCAATCACACACAATACATATCACAATGGCAAGCTTGTTCGCCAAGAAGACGGGATGATGAACCTCCAACCAACCTGGGGGGGGGCGTGCTAGACTACTTGAGACGCTGAAACAGCGCGAGCTGCCCAATAACCTTGGTAAGGGTGCGCTTGTCCTGACACAGATGGGTGAGGCATCAAGCGGCTTGACCGTTATATATGGTATGGGCTGGGGTGGTAATGAGTATACAGAGGTAGCGCAGCAAGAAATGGCAGAAATTGCTTATACACTGCGAGACAAAGACGGCAAGATGCCTAATATTGTTACCACGCCAACTAGTGCTTTGCGTGAGCCAATTGCACACAAGATAGCGAAGGAAGGCAGTTTTGCGGCGTTGGCCGAAGAGGTCGCACCAGTTGTCGATAGAGTGGCAGCTGATAGCGATGAAGTTGTTGTGCTTGGTAACTCGTATGGAGCACGCCTGGGTGCGGCAATGCCAGCTGCGCTTGCAGAACGTCAGAAGATTACTGAGCTTGTTCTCGAGGATCCACCAAGTAGTTGCTGGTCACTTGGCAAGCTAGGCATTGCTGTAGCTCAGGGTATTGAAGCTGTCAATATGCAGCGCTATATCAAGAATTCATACGATACTGCTGCCCGTGAGGCCTGGGATCATGTCAAAGACGCACCGGAGATTGCCCGACCACCTCTGGCGGTGCAGCTAAAAGATATCTCGGCGATGGCACAGACCACGGGCTTTAATCTCGATCTGCTCTCTGCAGTCGGTTCATTGCCTGAAGATACGCCAGTCACGCTGGTCTCGCCAGAACTGAGCCGGATGAATCGCAAAGGTGACGCAGCAAACCTGATGCAATCAGTCAGTGAGCTCTATCCTAAGGCTGATTTGCGCGTGGCAGAAATTGGCGATAGTGCACACAATGTAGTAGCTGGCAACCCAGCCTACTTTGGTAAGATTCTTGAGCTTGGCCGCAAATAACAGAGAAGTATGCTATAATAATAGCTATGAAAATCGGAATCTTTATTGATGACTATTTGCCATCAGTCCATGGCGTGGCGACATCCACGGTTAATTTGAGGCAGGCGCTTGAGGCGCTGGGCCATGAGGTGTACATTGTTGCGCCAAAGTGCGAAGGCTATGACGATCACGACGACCACGTCATTCGCCTGCCATCATCGAAGAATTACGTCTTCGACAAGCGCGAGACAGCTGTCATCTACCCTGGCCTAGCCAAGAAGCTGGACGACTACCAATTCGACATCGTCCACAGCCAAATGCAATTCTATATGGGTGTGCTGGCCCACAGTGTAGCCAAGCGGCAGCGGATTCCCCATGTCACGACGATCCACACGCTCTATAGCGAGCTGATTGACGACTATCCATTTATGGTAACGGCTGGGGTGATTGCGCTCTCGGTTGCCTTCCCTGTCGTCTTCCGGACGAAGCCGATCTTGCCAATCACTTCACGCGAGCAGCTCCATGGTATGGGCAAGAGTGCGATCCGCGATATGCTGTCTCGTCAGGGGTGGCGTCTTACTGCGGCATTTGCCAACCAGTGTGATGCTTGCATCTCGCCGTCGCAGCACCTAGCCAAGATACTGGTGGAGGACGGTGGCCTCACGACGCCATGCCACGTCTTCCCAAATGGTATTGACACTCAGCGCTATCACGACGCTTCGGCGGCAGATTCGCCTATCACGAAAGGCCCGAACGATAAATTTATTATCTCGGTGGCGCGTCTGAGCCCCGAGAAGCGCCAGCAGGCACTTGTCGAAGCTCTACCGCATATTCCAGATGAGAACGTCAAGCTCGTGCTAGTCGGCGGTGGCCCGTACGAGGCAGAGCTGCGCGCCTGTGCCGAGCGGCTTGGCGTGGCAGAGCGGGTGATCTTTACCGGGATGCAACCAAGCGATGCAGTGGCTGCGCTGCTCAAGCAAGCCGATGTCTTCTCGCTGGCCTCGTATCATTTTGATAACCAGCCAATGACCTTCCTCGAGGCGGCGTCGAGCGGCCTACCGATTGTCTACTGCGACGAACGTATGACTGAGGGTTTGACCAAGAAAAATGCCATCCTGACCGATGGGATTGAGGGTGAGGACTTTGCTAAGGTCTTCAACGATCTCTTTACTCACCCCGATAAGCTCGAGCAACTGTCTCGCGGTTCATTGCAGGTGGCGCGCCGGTTCGATTCCGTGACGATGGCAAAGAAGGTCGCGGCGCTGTATGAGTCGCTCATTGCCAGCCATGATGCGCTCGAAGAAGAGTAGATGATACCTGCAATTAAAAACTCACCACTGATCATGTGGTGAGTTTTGTGGTTTCTTTGGTGCGTGTGACTAGGATGATCTGAGCGTTGAGGTTTCAAATAGTCTAGTCTAGATACTCTCAAGATTCCACTAGCGATACTGCCGCACCGCCCGTCGCTGCTCTCGCTCCACATCGCGGCGTTTGATGGTTTCGCGCTTGTCGTAGCGTTTCTTGCCCTTACCGAGAGCAATGACGAGCTTGATATAGCGGCCACTAGTGAGGAGCTTCGTAGGGACGATGGTATAGCCCTCCTTCTTGCGCGTCGCGAGTTGCTCGATCTGTCGCCGCTTCGCCAGAAGCTTACGTGCGCTGGTGCTGACTGTTCGGGCGTTTGGCTGGCCCTGCTCGTTGTGGCGCAGTGAGAAGCTGGCGTTATTGAGCCACAGCTCGCTATTGCGAATCGTCACATATGCCCCCTTGAGCTGCACGTGACCCTCACGGGCGGCGCGGACCTCTAGGCCAGTCAGGTTCATACCGACCACTATATCGTCGCTCAGCTCATAATCAAACCGCGCGCGGCGGTTGACAATAGCTGGTACTGGCGGCTTGGTAAAATGGGACTTGCTCATATGTCTCTTCTATTGTAGCAGATGTGGTGGATATTGTAGCCTCTGAAGTGCTTGCTACAGTTGCTTATGAATATATGAGAGATCGGCGTGCTACTCTACTAAAGAAATACTGGCGTGAGTTTTGCTATCCGCTGCGAGGGTTGCCTCGATAAGCTGTATCATATCACTCAGTGTCCCCTGCTCTCGCTTGATAAGCAAACATTCTTGAGTAAGTTCACTTGCCATAAGCTTATCAACATCAGCAATCGGATCAATGAATTTGGATAGTGTCGCTTGCTCTTCTTGCGTAAAATGGATATCAGCCTCGTCGAGTATTTCGTTCGTTGCCATAAATTGCAGCTCATCTGGCGAATGCCGCGCTATCTCGCGTGAGGGGATATTGCGCGGGAAGAGTGCCGTCTGGAGGCCATGGGTGATGGCAGTATTATTACTACCTGTTAGCGTAATGTCGTCACTTTTAATAAAAGCGAGTTGCTCGCTCATAATATTAATAATCCTTTCTGTTATTTTCTAGCGTGTCTGCAGACCATTATACCGCTAAATGTATGGAAAGAGTGTCGTAAAAATAACAGAATAATAACGTGGAGGGTTCAACTAATTTCCTTTAACAAAGAACATAGCCCACCAACCATGCTCAAACTGAACCGGATTAATTGCTCAACCCGAGAGTGTACTTAAGGGCACTACGATCAGATTGAAGCATGGTTTGGTGAGCTATGTTTGGTGGGCTTAACGCCCCATGTCTTCGTCCCATTTACGCATAATGCGCATAAGGACGACGTACGTGGCAATCGCGCTAGGTATTGCGATTGCTGCACCTGCCACTGTGGATAGAGCTTGAGAGATGCCGATGATGTAATACATCACATACCCGACGATAACCCCGGGAATTACGGATGCACATACACACCAGCCGAGCCCCAGGGCGCGGTCCTGTCCGTACATCTTTCTCACCTCCTTTCAAAGGCGAGCTCAAAGCGAGGGACGACTCTCCGCCCCAAGGAACGCCTTGAGCGAAAAGTTAATATATATATATCAATATATGAGAGGCTAGTCAAGTGGGGAATGCTGCCGTAATGGCAATGCATGATGGTATAGCACATATACTGCATATCATTCTGATATACAGTATGGTGTTGATTGCCGCGCTTCTACCTCTGTTTTGTTTGCAAAATTTGCCTGCCATGATGCCTAAAGAGTGTCAACAAAATATAAAAAAGATAGCTCATAAAAAATATGTTGTAATATTAGCATCATACAACAAGGCTGATGAAATACCCCCGGCTTTTTGTATCCGAAAAGGGCGTATGGAGGTCACTCTCCCCTATCGTTATACCTTGCCATGCTATAATATCCCCTATGATTGCCGATATTGCCATTACTGAGAAATCGTTTGGGGCGAAGACGCTGATGACGGATGTGAAGTTTAGTGTGAATGATGGCGAAAAAGTGGGCCTGGTGGGGCGCAACGGTGTTGGCAAGTCGACGCTGTTTGGTATGCTAACAGGGGTAGATGATGACTATAGTGGCTCGATTATTTTCAAACGTGGCAGTGTGGTGGTGGCAACGGCCCAAGAGCACCACGACAGCGGCGATATCACGGTGCTCGAATATATCTTGCGTGGTCTGCCAGAATATGCGCGTCTGCGCCATATTATCACAACCTATCCCGAGACGATGGGCGATGACATGCATAAAATCGAGGCATACACCGCGGCGCTGGAGCGCTTTGGCCAGAAGGGCTTCTACCAGATTGAGGAGTTAGTGGCGGAGGAGCTAAAGAACTTCCAAATGGCAGGCTATGGTGAGCGACATCTGGCGAGTTTGAGTGGTGGGCAGAAGCGCCTAGTGGAGGTGGTGAAGATTATGCACGCCCAGGCCGACCTTGCACTGATCGATGAGCCAACGAACCATATGGATTATGTCGCCAAGAAGCAGTTTATCGACTGGCTCAAGGGTGCGAAGCAAGCAATGCTCGTCATTACCCACGACCGAGATGTGCTCGCAGAGATGGACCGGATCGTTGAGATAAAAGATGGCACAGCCCTCAGCTACCGAGGCAACTACGATGCCTATCTCCGTCAAAATGCCTCGGCGACAGGCAACGCGATGCATGAATATGAGCAGGTTGAGCGGCGGATTGCTAATGTGAAGGATAAGGTAGTGCAATTTCGCCGGTTGAAGGAGCGAGCGCGCGACCCCGGCACCATCAAGCAGTTTAAGCAGCGTGAGCAGCAGGCTATGGCCGAGCTTGAGGAGCTCGAGCAGATTGAGAAGCCAACGTTTTGGATTGATCGCGACAATGTGGCGCAGCTGGAGTATAAGATGGCTGATCGCTACCAGAAGTTTAAGGCGCGAACGATTCACCTCAGTATGCGCGATGGTGCAATGCGAAGCCAGCGCACACTGGTAGCGGTGCGAGATTTGGCGCTGGGCTATGGCGAACGGATTTTATTTGAGGGGGTGAATATCGATCTGCGTGAGGGTGAAGCTGTGGAGCTGCGTGGCCGCAACGGTGCGGGCAAGACAACACTTATTCGAGAACTACTCGCCGCGCAAAATCTGATGCAGGACAGAGGTAGCGATACGCCAATTGTCTATAGTGGCTCGCTGCAGCTCGATAGCCATATTCGGATTGGCGTATATGAGCAAGAGATTGCCCCGACATATCTTGACCTCACGCTGGCTCAGGCCATTGAGCAGATGCACCTCGACCGTGGATTGCCAATTGGCCAGACTAAGCTCCGCCAACTGATGAGCGACTATCTCTTTGCCGAGACGGATGGCGATGTGCCGCTTGCTCGCCTGAGTGGTGGGCAGAAGGCGCGCTTCCAGATCATTAGCATGCTCGCTAATGAGCCGCAGCTGCTCATTCTCGATGAACCTACTAACCACCTTGACTTGCCCAGCATCGAAGAGCTCGAGGCGGCACTGGAGCGCTATACTGGCGCTATCCTCTACGTCAGCCACGACAACTACTTTCGGCAAAAATTGGGTGGTGAGGTGGTGCAGATTGGGGCGCAGTAAGAGGCAATTTCATCGTAAAATATCAATCGCTTCCATGTCCCTTCTCTCAAGTACATATCTTTCAGTATCATGAGACCTCGCATGCTTGGTAGACTCATCTCTCGTAGTGGTGAACGTGAGCATTACAACAAGTCTCTACTTCTCTGCTCTGCACCTTTCTATCTACTACTTCACGTCGGTGGAGTGTACGTTGATTAATTTTAGAATTATGTAAGCTCCAGACATGAGAATCTATCATACGTATACTATACTGTGCATAATTTCGTACCAACATATTGCTTACGGTTGCAATCTACGCTATTGTATAAGCAATGAGACTGAACAAAGATAGATCAAGCGCGGGGTTTGCCCTGCCAACGGTAATCGTGGCATCAGTGGTGGCAATGATGCTACTCCTCGTGGCGGCGTCTGCATCGACGGCGATTCGCGAAGGGCTCTACGCCCAGCACTACCGGCGCTTGGCCCGTGAGGCGGCCGAGAGTGGCGTTGTCCTTGCCAGCAAATGTCTTGAGCTCAATAATGACCTCGCTCAGTGGTCAGATGCTGCAAAATTGCGGCCCAATACCGATTGCAAAGGTACAGTAGTCGCTGGTCGCACCCAGTATGTTCAGCAGGATGGTAATGTGCGCACGACCTTTGAGGTGGGTGAGCCAGAGCGCCGCGAAGGGAGTATTCAGCGCATTACAGCGGTGGGCCGGACGGAGCTTATCCGCACGACGGATGGTACAGTGTGGAAGAGCTACGAGTATCGCCTGGCAGGCCAAGCGGGCCTGAGCGCACTGCTCGACAGTGTCTCGTTTGGTTATGCGGCTGGCGGCGGCTTTACACTCAATGGTGCGTTCTTTACCGTCATCGACGAGTTTGGGCGGCCACGCTCAGCAGGGTTCAATGGCTTTGGCCAGCTGGGAGTTGGTTCGACTACCGACACACTCACGCTCAAGCAATTTAATATTCCTGCTAACAAGCGCGTCGTACGTACCTACACCAACTTCCTCTCTCATGGTCGTAACCTGTTTGCGCTCACGGAGAATGGCGAGGTATGGGGTGCCGGGCTGCATAACTTTGGGCAGATTGGCAACCCGAGCCAAATTATTGCATGGGTAACAAACCCCGTCCAGTTTGTGTTGCCTGGCAATGATAATGTTGCGACCTTTGTTTCACCGCTGGGGATTGTCACCTTTGTCGTGACAGCTAAGGGGAACGTCTATGTAGCTGGCTCCAACGACAAAGGTGTTGCCGGTATTAACTCGACCGCTCCGACAATAAAGATGCCAACCAAGATGCCCTTCCCTGAGAAGATTCGGGCCGATGCTCACTCCTGGGCAGTCGACAGCAAAACAGCTTATGCGATTGGTGAGAGCGGCGCGGTCTATGGCTGGGGCAATAATGAGTTTGGCCAGCTCGCTCAGGGCGATATCAATGAGCGGCGAGCACCCGTCCGCTTGGGTGACTTTGGCAAGCCTGGTAAGACCAAGGCGGTGCAGCTCGCCTTCGACGGCGATACGGTCTATATTCGCGATAGTGCAGGGGCAGTCTACTCGGCTGGCAAAACAAATTACGGCCAAGCTGGTGTGCCGACCTTCCGGCTGCGTGCGGGGGTGTCAGACCGTTGCTTGGCGGCGGTGGGGGCAAACCTCAGGACAGAAAAGTGCTCGGGTGCTGCTGCAAACCAGAAGTGGCACTTCGACCGGACGAATAACGCCCTGCAAGTCGAGTCAAACCCAGGTGGAGGCCAAAACCGCTGCGTCGAGGCGACCGGCCATAATAATGAAGAGACGCGTATGCGGTGGTGCGCTTGGTGGTCTAATGGCAAGCGCTTTGACTTTCGCTACCCAGCAGGTGCGTGGAGCCATGTCTACCTTAGCAATAGCACCGACATTGGTGGCCGAGGCCTATGTGTTGCTGAAGTCAATATCGCGACTGGTGGTGAGACGAGGATGAATTCGTGTGAGTACTATGCAGACAGAACATTCTTGCCATATAACCCAACACTCGAGCGTGTCGCGCCGTCTGGAGTAGTAGACATCACAACAGACCAGTACTTTACCACCATGGTCTATGCTAACGGCGAGGTTAAGACCTTTGGCCTGAATAACGGTGCACTAGGCAATGGCGTCTATGTCGATACATCCAATCTAGATGCTTACAAACGCCACGTATATAACCCAACTCCAGTCAAGTTCATCCTGCCTCCAGGGGCTAAGGCGGTCTCGTCCTGGACAACATCTAATGGTCTCGACCCTAAGAATGCCAACACCTTCGTTGTTACCAGCGACGGCCGTGTCTTTGGGGCAGGCAGCAATGTGACAGGCCAGCTAGGTATTGGGCATATTGGTGGCGGCACCAATGGCATCTACCCCACTCCGCAGCAAATGCTCGTCCTTGGTACGCAGGGCAACTTAGCATCGTATGTGCGCTCGGGCTATGGCACAACGGTGGTCTATACTAACAATCGCAAGGTCTTTACGGTAGGCAATAACTCTAACGGTCAGCTAGGTGATGATACCACCACCACCAACCCCACACCTCGTGCCAACAAGAATACAAATGCCCAGCGCCACGTGAAGTTCTACTAGCGGCAGTGCGAGATGCTTACAGTGTGCAAAATAGTGATCTGAATGAAGAGTCCTATAGATAGTCAATATAGATTAGATACTCTAACACTAAATGAGTATTATCTATACCTCGTAATCAATATATTACTTCTGTTATAAATAAAAAATTAGCAACTTGTGTGGTTGCAATAGTGTACCTTTTGAGTCAAATAAAAAAAGCCTGAACAACATATGTATACTACGTATGCAGCTTCGCTCTCTTCGTGTATAAAAGAGCAGTAATATCAAATCTCACTACCCTTCGCAGGCAGTGAGTTGATGAATAATGATGAATGGCCGGGCTATGCTTCTGGCAGCAATCCCTTTGCTGTAAGGAGCTCATCAATTCGAGCTCGGTCGAAGCCATAGACGATCTCACCAGCAATGTCTGTGACCGGGATACCCTGGGCTTTGCCGCCGGTTTTGGCAGCGAGCTCGTCTGCAGCGCCAGGCGTTTTCTCGATATCTTTGATAGTGTAGTGCACGCCAAGCTTGTCGAGATATTGCTTCTCTGTCTTGCAATAGGCGCACCACTCTGCGCTATATAGTGTAACTGATGGTGTTGTACTCATACGTATTCCCCTTTCGCTCTTGCTAGTATAGCATGGGTGGAGGTGGGGTTGGCAAGCGTACTGGGTGTACGGCGCACGGCTTATTCCTCGGTGTTAGTTCCCTTTCTCTGTTTCATCTGGGTGGAATATAAAAGCGTGTTGCTATAATGATGTTTGTGATTTTTTGGTACGGGGTGGATCTTCTCCGGAGAAGTATCGACTTCCTATGAGGGTTTCTTGCGAAAAATATGAGAATAGAGAGATGTGGGAATTACCGGGATGTTAATCTCCTGCACTCTGCTGACTCGTCAGATACCAGCCACCATCGTGCGGCGATTGATACACACGCAGCTGCACATCTAGCTGGTATTTGCGGAGCTCTGCGATGGCGCGCAAGGCGGCTGCACGGCTCGGGTAGCGCTTTTTGGCCGCTTCGCTGCGCGGTGGGTGGTAGGGCTGATGCTTGGGTGTTTTGTTGCGGCGTGGCATAGCTCTAGTATACGCGGCTTTGCTGTGCGACGCCAGTTGTCTCGCATGGATTCTCTCAAGGAATGGTTATAAATTCAATGGAATATAGAGAAGAGCAGTAACTCCACGCCAAATCGTCACGATCTATGCGCGCGCTCCATTGGTTCAAGACGTGAAGAGAGGAGCTAGCATCCCGAGAGAAGCCAGTACTTTGAGATTCATACCCAACTGCTGCTTCCCTCTTTACGTCTGCCAAGCCTCCTGGTACAATAGGGCCATATGAGTACGGAGTCTCGTGAGAATGCCCGCTCGCACGGTAGCCAAGTGGTTAGTGTGCTGTGGCGTGCTGCACTAGGGACGACCTGGCGAATGGCGGTGCCAACTGTTGGGTTGTTTTTGCTCGGAGTCTGGGCAGACCGGCAGTTTGCAACCAAGCCGTGGCTGATGTTTGCTGGCCTCGTGGTCGGCATTGTCCTTGCGGCTGGGCTCATTACGCACCAAATTAAGGGAGGTCATCGCACATGATGTTTTTTGCGGCAGTGCCACACATCTCAGTCAAGGCAGACGAGGTGTTTTCGATCGCTGGCTGGCCAATTACTAATGCCAATCTCGTTGGTCTGCTGGGCCTCATCGTCTTGGCTTGGCTGATGTTTCGCACACGGGCAGCGGTACTGGGCAAGAAGAAGGCGAATTTTGCAACTCGCTTGACTATCTGGTGCTTTGAGGGGTTGTACAATACCGTTGGACAGGTCATCCCCAGCAAGAAATGGACGCGGCGCGTTGCCCCCCTTGTTATTACAATGTTTTTCTTTATCGCCGCGCAATATTGGCTCGGGTTATTGCCAGTTGTTGGGCCAGTGATGGTTGGCCATACACCACTATTCCGTGGCCAAAATGCCGATCTTAACATGACCTTTGCCCTCGCAGCCGTTACGATTGTTATGGCGCAGGTATACGCAGCACGCGAGCTTGGCTTTGTGGGCAATCTCAAGCGGTATTTTGTTAATCCACTGCGCGATCCGATCATGTCCTTTGTCGGGATTCTCGAGATTGTGGCAGAGTTCTCGCGCTTATTGAGCCTGTCCTTCCGTCTGTTTGGTAATGTGCTGGCGGGTGAGATTTTGATCGCGATGATCGCTTACCTCACTCAGGCGGCAATGCCAGCGGTATTGCAGCCCTTCTATCTCTTTGAGCTATTCATTGGTGGCATTCAGGCCTATATCTTCTTTATGCTTTCAACCGTGTTTATTTCACTCGGATTGGCGCATCACGGCGGTGATGAGGAAAAAGATACGCACTCAAGCACTTCGACTTCTTCAGACGCGAACCTCGTGACCGAAGGAGCAAAATAACATTGGTAATAACTAAATAAGGAGAAATAATTATGAAAGACATCGCATTTACCCTGGCGTATGCTATCCCAGCAGCGTTTGCTGCGATTGGATGTGGCTGGATCGGTGCTAGCGCTATGAAGGCAGCTGGCCGCAACCCAGAGAAGATTAACGACCTACGCACCATGATGATCCTTGGTATCTCGTTTATCGATGCTTTGGCTATCATTGGTTTTGTGGCCGCGATCGTCGGCAAGGTGATGTAAGGAGTTCGCACTCGTGAATACCCTGCACTATTTTGCATCGACAGAGGCGGGTGGTGGCGATTTATTCTCGTCGCTTGGTCTTGATTGGCAGCTGTTTGTCCTGCAAATGGTGGCATTTGTGGTGCTGCTCTTGGTCTTGAAGAAGTGGGTCTATCCACCGCTGCTCGACATGCTCGATCAGCGCGATGCGAAGATTCGCGATGGCCTCAAAGCAGCTGAGAAAGCCCAAAAGGCAGCTGACGAAACCGAGGAGCGCACTGCTGCAATGCTCAAGAAAGCCCGCCACGAGTCGCAAGAAATTGTGACCGCTGCCAAGACTGAGGCAGCGAGCATGGTGAACAACGCCAAAGACGACGCCCACACGCAGGCCGAGCGCATCTTAGCGTCGGCTCGCACCCAGACGCAGACAGAGTTGGCCGAGGCCAAGCAGGCGCTGCGCCGTGAGATGGTCGACATGGTCGTCGAGGCAACGCGTGCAGTGACGGCCGAGACTGTTGACGCGTCGAAAGATCGCCAGCTGATTGAGAAGCATCTGACTAAGCTTGACAAGGAGCAGCGCTGATGGCGGCCGGTTTTTCGCGCCGCCGCCTCGCTGCGTATGTCGCTGAGCAGATTGCTGCTGGCGCTGAGGTGTCTGCTGTGCTGAGCCAGGTTGCGGCCTATCTTATTGACACCCGTGCAACGCGCGATGTCGACGTTGTGGCGGCAACGATTGAGGAAGCGCTGGCTGAGCGTGGTATCGTCGTGGCTGAGGTCACGACGGCGCACGAGCTATCGGCCGCCCTGCAAAAGCAGCTCAAGACAGAGGTCACGGCACTTGCTGAGCAGAGTGGCACTGCGCCAGTCACATCGGTGCAGCTCCGCCAGGTGGTTGACCCATCAGTAATTGGTGGCGTGAAGATCGCTCTGCCGGGCCAGCACTACGATGGCACTATCCAACACAAACTAACCGCCCTTGCGGGCACGAAATAAGAGGAATTATACATGGCTGAAACAACGGTTACAGAGTTGTCCGAGAGCTTGCGGCAAGCGATCGCAGGCCTGGAAGCCTCTGAAGGACTAGAGCAGGTCGGTATCGTGACCCGAGTGGGTGATGGTGTGGCCTGGGTACATGGCTTGCGCCACGCTGGCTATAGCGAGGTGCTCGAGATCGAGACGAAAACAGGTGTCGTTGAGGCATTTGCCCTCAACCTGATGGAAGATGAAATTGGTGCTGTGCTACTCGGCAGCGACCAAGGTGTAGCTGCTGGCGACCGCGTTAAGCTCAAGGGCGAGGTCCTGAGTGTGCCGGTCGGCGAGGAGTTGCTCGGCCGCGTGGTGAACCCACTCGGTGAGCCACTTGATGGTGGCCCAGCTATTACTACTACGCAGCGCGGCCTCGTCGAGCGCGAGGCGATCGGTGTGATGGGCCGCAAGAGCGTGCACGAGCCACTGATGACTGGTATTATGAGCATCGATGCGATGTTCCCGATTGGCCGTGGCCAGCGCGAGCTCATCATTGGTGATCGCCAAACCGGTAAGACGGCAATCGCACTCGACACGATGATCAACCAAGCGCGTCAAAAGACTGGCGTGGTGAATGTCTACGTTGCCGTTGGGCAGAAGCTGAGCAAGATTGCTCGCTTGGTCGAGCGCCTCAAAGAAGAAGGTGTGATGGATCAGACTATCGTGGTGGCAACCAGCCCAAGCAACCCAGCTTCCCTGCTCTACCTGGCGCCATATGCTGGTACCGCCATGGGTGAGTACTTCCGTGACAATGGTGGCCATGCCTTGATGATCTACGACGACCTGACTAAGCATGCTGTGGCCTACCGCCAGATGAGCTTGCTGCTCCGCCGTCCACCGGGGCGTGAGGCCTTCCCGGGTGATGTTTTCTACTTGCACAGCCGCCTGCTGGAGCGCAGCGCCAAGCTGAGTGATGAGCTTGGAGCGGGTTCGCTCACTGCCCTGCCGATCATTGAGACCCAAGCGGGCGATATCTCCGCCTACATCCCCACCAACGTGATTTCCATCACTGACGGGCAGATCTTTATGGAGACAGATCTCTTCTACCAAGGTATTCGCCCGGCCATTAGTGCTGGTCTCTCGGTCTCGCGTGTTGGTGGTGCCGCCCAGACTAAGGCGCTCAAGAGTGTTAGCGGTAACCTCAAGCTTGGCCTCAGCCAGTTCCGCGAGCTCGCGAGCTTTGCTCAGTTTGGAAGCGACCTTGATGCCGAGACCAAGGCGCAGATTGGCCGTGGCCAGCGCCTGACAGAGCTCCTCAAGCAGCCACAGTATCAGCCAATGAGTGTCTGGGAGCAGGTGGTGAGCATTGTGGCGGTGAGCCAAGGCTACTTCGACACCGTGCCAGCCACGAAGATCAAAGCCGCGCAAGATGCTCTGCTGAGCCGTCTCTGGGCCGAGGCTAAGGAACAAATGCGCACCCTCAACAAGGGTGACCAGAAGTTTGGTGCCGATGAGAAGCTCACCCACTTGATAGAATCAACCGCGGGCGAAATTGCCAAGGAATTTGCGGAGTAAGCAACGGAGGTCGCTATGCCCAATACGCAACAGCTCAAAGCACGGATTCGCTCGGTTAAGAGTACCAAGCAGATCACCAAGGCAATGCAGATGGTGGCAGCGAGCAAGATGCGCCGTGCCCAAGATGCAAGCCGCACCACTGCGCCGTATACCACAGCAGCACGTGGCCTCTTGCGCTACCTTTCGCGCCAGGGTGCGACCGACGATCACCCCCTGTTTGCTCAGCGCGCAGTCAAGCGTCGCTTGATCATCGTCATTGCCGCCGATAAAGGATTGGCTGGTGCCTACAACAGCAATGTCCTGAAGCGCTATGTCCAGCTCCTGCGCGATGACGATGCAGCCGGGATCGACAATACTACCATTGCGGTGGGGCGCAAGGCAGCGCAGTTTGTTGCTCGCCTTAAGGATACGCAGGTGGTTGGGGTGTATGAGGATGTGCCAGATCGCCCAACTGGGCCAGCCTTCCGAGCAATTCTCGACACCGCGCACGATATGTTTGTGAGTAAGCAGGTCGATGCGGTCGACGTTGTATTTACCCGCTTTTATAGCAGTATGACGCAGCACCCTGACACGATCCACCTCTTGCCCGCTGGCCTTGATGCCGAGCAGCTCGATGCGGTGGATGACGATGAGGCAATCCCAGATGATGAAGCACTCTTTGAGCCAAGCCCGCAAGCAGTACTCGACACCATCGCTGCGCGCATGGTGAGTGCCCGGCTTTACCAAGCTCTGCTCGATGCTCGGGCGAGCGAACACAGCCAGCGCATGCTTGCCATGAAGAATGCCACCGATAACGCTACCAACCTCGTTGACGACCTAACACTCGAGATGAACAAGCAGCGCCAAGGCGCCATCACGCAAGAGCTAACCGAGATCAGCGCTGGTGTGGAGGCAATGGGATGAAACACTACGGGCGTATTGTGATGGCTGCACTTGCCATGTATGCGCTCGTGTGTGTGGTGTTGCTTCTCGTGGGTGGTGTTCAGATGCTGTCTGCCAGCCAGGGTGAGGGGCTACTTCTTGGTCTTGCCCTCGTGCTGCCATATGTTCTCGGTGGGCTATGGTATTGGCGGTATGGCCGGCGGCACGGCGCAAGCTTTGTGGGTGCTACGACTGGCCTGCTGGTTATCATTTGTGCTGGCCTTGGCTCGTATGTTGCGGGCTTTCTTGCATCCTTTGCTGTGCATGGTGTGGAGGCGCAAGCCAGTGATGTTGCTCGCCTTGCCTGGCCGGCTCAGCCTATTATGGTGTGTGCTGAGTTACCAGCTATTCGCATGTTATTGCCATACACTCCAATCACCATACTTGTTGTTTATAGTGGTATGGTGGTATACGACTATCTGTGTCATGCTAGGTTGCGCAAAGGAGTAATCGCTGGTAATAATGGGAGAGTAACTTTAACAAAAATAAAGGAGAAGACCTGATGAGTGAACTGCCATCATATAGTCAAGAACATACTGAAGATATTCGAGCTGTTCCTGTCTTCGTTGAAGGAGAAGATGGTCGCTCAAGTCACGTTGAGATGCTTGGTGTCGATAAAGACGGTAACCCTGATCCGGATGACTTTTCTGGATATGATCCAAGCGAAGAAGATATCCTGAAGATATGGACGACTCAATATGGACATGCTCCAGAAACACCCGAAGAGTATCTGTCGTACGCTGAGCTAGTTAGGGAAACGGAGAAGTGGCACAACCAGTTGGCAGGATTTGGTAGAAGTGCTATACACGGTTCGTGCTACGAAGCTGGAGTTCATCTCCCTTATGACTATAGCGATACGCCAACCTGGAAGCCAGGCGATGGCTCAAAGGCGTTAGTAAGAGCTGCTCTCTACCGTGTCACAGGAGGAAGTATATTCTTAACAAAACCGCTTGCAGACCTGAGCGAATTGGCGAAAGTAGACCCCCAGATGACAGAATGGGATATGTATCCCGTATCGGGCGAGAGAAGATATTACGATCATCGACAAAAAGAAGGAGAAATGAATGAGTAAAAACCAAGGAAAAATCATCCAGATCATGGGTGTGGTGGTGGATGTCGAGTTCGACCGCGAGGTGGAGCTGCCAGCTATCTACGACGCCCTGCACGTCGAGCGTGGTGGCCAGACGCTGACACTTGAAGTGGCACAGCACCTTGACGAGCAAACAGTGCGGACTATCAGCCTGCAATCGACCGACGGCCTGAAGCGTGGCCAGTCAGTAATTGCAACTGGTGCGCCAATCCGCGTGCCCGTGGGCGAAGCAACGCAAGGGCGGATGTTTAATGTGGTAGGTGAACCGATTGACGGCGAGCCAGTAGCCGATGATGCGCAGCGTGCGCCCATCCATGCTGAGCCCCCTGCTCTCACTGAGCAATCCAACAAGACCGAGATCCTTGAGACCGGTATCAAGGTGATCGACCTCATTGCGCCACTCACCAAGGGTGGTAAGGCTGGGCTCTTTGCTGGTGCTGGTGTGGGTAAGACCGTGCTCATCCAGGAGCTGATCAACAACATCGCGAAGTTCCACAGTGGTAACTCTGTCTTTGCTGGTGTGGGTGAGCGTACCCGCGAGGGCAACGACCTCTATCACGAGATGAAGGATGCTGGCGTGCTAGACAAGACATCACTTGTCTTTGGCCAGATGAACGAACCACCGGGGGCTCGTTTGCGGGTGGCACTGGCTGGCTTGGCAATGGCCGAGGCCTTCCGTGATGAAGGTAAGGATGTGCTGCTCTTCGTCGACAATATATTCCGCTTTACACAGGCTGGTGCTGAGGTGTCTGCCCTGCTGGGCCGTTTGCCAAGTGCGGTGGGTTACCAGCCAAACCTGCAGCAGGAGATGGGTGCGTTGCAAGAGCGTATTACCAGTACTAAGAAGGGTTCGATTACCTCAGTGCAGGCCGTCTATGTGCCAGCCGACGACCTGACCGACCCAGCGCCTGCGACTACCTTTGCCCACCTTGATGCTACCATCGTGATGAACCGTGCCCTAACGGAGATTGGTATCTACCCGGCAGTGGACGTGCTCGACTCTAGCTCGAACTCGCTCGACCCAGAGGTGGTTGGCGAGGAGCACTATCAGGTGGCCCGCGAAGTGCAGCGCGTCTTGCAGCAATACAAGGAGCTGCAGGACATCATTGCCATCTTGGGTATGGAAGAGCTGAGCGACGACCAGAAGCAGATCGTTGCCCGGGCTCGCCGCCTGCAGCGCTTCTTGGCCCAGCCATTCCACGTCGCCGAGCAGTTTACCGGCAACCCCGGCAGCTACTTCAAGCTCGCTGACACCATCCGCGATGCCAAGGATATCCTGAGTGGCAAGTATGACGACAAGCCAGAGAACTGGTTCTACATGTCGCCAGTGCCACTAAGCGAGAAGCAAGACTAGCACTCTCTGCACATTCTTACACAGCAGCAGCCAACCGAGATATTCTCTCCGTGTTGGCTGCTGTTTTTCTTGTATTTTCATAAAAGAGGGTGAGTTACGTAATCCGCTGTGTTGCTTCTGTTTTCTCTGTTGCAACAATTATTCTTTCTATTTTTTGTATAAAAAAGAAGTGCACCGCTGGGTGTAAGAAAGCCAGATTATAAAACAAAATGACGCGAGCCTGTCTTGATAAGATATCGTAAGATACGTGGGTGTAAAAACATCGCATAAAGTGTGTATTGTAGCGATGGATAATTAAGCACCAATGCGAGATGAGTAGCCACTACTTAGAGAGAAGAGTATGACGAGATAAGAATGTAAGGAGCTTGGCTAACTTCTTTATGCCAGGCGGACACTTTGACTTACCCGATCAAATATGGCACACTTGAAGGTGGTGGGGCGACCAGCGCCCCAAGGATACGCATGGAAGGAGATGCCATGCACGATAGGAAGAATGCATGGGACAGTCGTTCCATGCGCGAAGAAGCCAGAAAGGCACGTAAGGTCGCGCCGTTTTGGCTGGTTGGCATAGCTGCCTGGGCGGGTGTGCCGCTCGGCAGTTACATCCTGCTGTTCCACTTTGGTGGGACGGCATTTCGTGCTCACGAGCTGCCCTGGCTCGTGATGTATATCACGTGGCTTCTCTTTGGAGGGGCCATCGTGGCAGGCCAACGCCTGCCAAAGACGCCAGGGTTGCTGCTTATTGCTGTAGCCGCCGTCGGAGGGGTCTTCGTATCTCTCCTCGCCTGGGGGT
Source organism: uncultured Candidatus Saccharibacteria bacterium (assembly GCA_963526965.1). Classification (GTDB taxonomy): domain Bacteria; phylum Patescibacteriota; class Saccharimonadia; order Saccharimonadales; family Saccharimonadaceae; genus Saccharimonas. The sequence continues at coordinate 235,571 of CAURPS010000001.1, forward strand.
TAGCAATCTAACCTTCCTAGGCCGCCCATTACCCACCAAAGGGCGGGTTGAGCAGCGCCATGTGGCTTGCTGCTCCCCGCCCTTTTCTCTTGCTCGGGGCAAAATCACCCCATATTCTACCTCGCTTTTTCTCTGCTACTCTGCTATAGTAAGGCTATGGATTTAGAACTTGTGACACTGACTGGTAGCAAGCTGCACGAGACTGTGTATGAGGTGATGCTACCGACGCCGGAGGGGCAGATTGCGGTCTTCCCGGGACACGAACCACTCGTAACTCTGGCAGTGCCAGGTGTTGTGGCGGTGCGTCGCGCCAAGGACGACAGTGACGACCATCTGGAGTACTTTGCCATCTCTGGTGGGGTGGTCGAGATTAGCCAGACAAAGGTACGTATCTTGGTTGACGAAGCCGAGCATGGTGACGATATCATTGAGGCCGAGAGTAAAGCCGCCCTTGAGCGCGCGCTCAAGCAGCGCGATAACGCCAGTAACCAAGTGGAGCTCGAAAAAGCTCACCAGCTGGTCGACCGCCATGCTGTGCGCCTCAAGGTGGCTGGCCTGCGCCGGCGCCACAACAAGCACCGCGTATAGACTATTAGAGTAACAGAGGCAACAGCAGAGAGACAGTAGTATAATGACGGAATTTTATCCTCCCCATCCATCATTACCAGGGGGCATATGATTATCGAGATAATAAGAAGGCTACAAGTGATTGCTATGAGCAGCCTGTTGTGTCTTATCAATTAGGTAACGAGTATGGCCTTGGCAAGCTTGATACGCCAGAGTGCCCCCGCGCGGTAGAATTTATTCAGGAACTTGGTGAACACTACGTGCCAGCAGTGCAGAACATCATTGGCGCGTGTATGGATGGTCGGCCCGGCAGCACAGCAGAAGCAGTGCCAAATGGTGCAGGTGGTGGCTTGCTCTACCTGGTGACGGATCGACTGGTGCGTGGTAATAGCGATGCTATTGATGAAGCGAATGCCCGCGTTCTGGGGCGGATTGGCCAGATACCGGCGACGGTGCACGTCCATCGGGACGACCATGCTCATGGCGAAGACGCTGGCTGTGCGGCAGCCGACAAAGTGGGTGCGATCTTTACTATCATTGCTCAGCGTGGTGAGCAATTGCGCAGCTTAGCCACCGAGCTTGGTTTTGGTGGTGATATTAGCGACGAAACGCACCAGCAGATTATTCGCCATGCAGCAGATGAGTCCAAGCTTGTTATGGCTAGTGGCAACGATCTTGTGGCAATGGTCGACGCGCAGCTAGCAAAGAGTGCTGAGCCCACTGGTGCTCATACCGATATGTTGCAGGGTAGCCACCATGAGGCGGTGGTAGTGATGAATCAGCGCGCTGGGACGACGCTCGACCGCCAGGCCTTGGCGCGGGAATTCGACCGCGCACACGAGCATCGCCAGGCCTTCAATATCGACACATGGACCTTTGCGCCCTCGGCCGAGGCACTCTATCCGGGCGATTCAACTGTCCAGCAGCATGCTACCACTGCCATGCTCTACTACAATCTCGCTGCTATTATGGCACTGTGCGGCCCACGCATGACGGTGACCGTGCTTACATAATTCTTACTTCGCAGAATAAGGATACCTCACGCATCACTACCCTGCCCATACCGATGGAGAACTATCGCTCTCGTTCGTTCTCATGACGATATAATTTGAGGATGTCACCTTCCTTCACTATAGCACAAACACCATCTACTCAGATGTGCGCATAGTCTCATACCACTGGTGGATGACGTGCCGCGCCTCGGCCGTGCTGGTGGTGTGCATCAGCTGGTCGCGCAGCTCCTTCGCACCGTCGAAGTCGCGGATGTAAATCTTGTAGAAGCGCTTGAGCGTCTCGTATGGCCGGCCTAGCTGTGGCTGCCAGTGGTCGAAGAGATCGAGGTGGTAGCGAAGGAGTGCGAAGTTGCGCTGCGCCATAGAGCTACTGCCCTGCGCTACACTATCGGTACGCGGCGTACGCGGTGCAAAGCAAAATGGATCGGCAAACACCCCACGGCCAATCATCACGCCATTAACACCCGGGTGGGCTGCCACTAGTGCCATGCCATGCGCCCGATCGCGAATATCACCATTGATGGTGAGCAGCGTCTGCGGCGCAATCGCATCGCGCAGCGCCACGATATCATCAATCAGCTCATAGTGCGCCGCTACCTTGCTCATCTCCTTCTTGGTGCGCAAGTGAATAGTCAGATTGACGATATCTTGCTGGAGTAGTGTTGTGAGCCACGCCCGCCATTCATCCACAGTGCTGTAGCCAAGGCGGGTCTTCACGCTGACTGGCAGGCCAGCCGTCTTGGCTGCGGCAATAGCAGCTACTGCAACGTCTGGATTGCGAATCAGCGCCGCTCCCCCGCTCTTGATAGCACTCTTGGCAGGGCAGCCCATGTTGATATCAACCCCTGCAAAGCCCAGGCGCGCGCAGTGCTGAGCAAACTGCTCCATATCGCCCGGCTCGCCGCCCCAGATTTGCGCCACGAGGGGGTATTCGTCGTCCGTCTTGACGAGCCGGCCAGCAATTGCCCTGTCGCCAGCGTGTACCCAGCCCGTCGCATTGGCAAACTCAGTAAAGAACACATCGGGCGCACCAGCCCGCTCCACCACATGGCGAAACACCACATCTGTCACCGCCTCCATCGGTGCCAAAACAAAAAACGGCTGCGGTAAATCATTCCAAAACGACGTCATATCAAGCTATTATAACACAATTGATCAGGGGAGAGCCCCCACGCCCGCATGCGTAGAATAGACGGGGCGTGGGGGATGGGTGTGAGCATGATCTATTATAGACCACCCCCCTTCCGGGGTCGACTCCTCCAAGGCATTTCCCTGGAGGGCACTCACATAGCTGGGATGGCAGGAGTCGAACCTGCTACGAGAGAGGGTGCCCTCCCATGCTTGTCTTCATCGACAAGCAAACCTCTCGTACCCCTATACCAAACGGGCCATCCCAGGTCGGTCACCATTGACCGACTACTCCTTACAAAAACTCAAGCCGGAGCAGATCCGGCGAGCTTCTTGTAAGGGTAGAGATAATTGTAATCTACCTAGTGAGGATTGTCAAGTAGTGAGCGCCTCTGAATTTTACAGCTATACCACGGTTATGTACTAAAAAAAGGAAGAAGCTCCTGCCTCAACGCATAATGCGGATGCAGGAGCTCGGGAGAGACTACAAGCGGTTCTGCTCGTCCTGGCCGGTAGCCAAGGCGCGAGTGATCTCGCGAGTCTCGTTATTTTAAAGAAGCCTCCGTGGCAGGTGCACGGTGCGCGGTATAAAACGCAGCATGAGACTTCTCGATCGTTGCCTCCCAAGTGGCAACGATACCGCCTTGCCCCTCTTTGTTGTCCGACAAAGGCAAACCTGCGGCGGTTGCTATAGCAATGCTCTACGCGAGAAAGCGGAGCATTTGCCATATGGCGGAGATAGCAGGAATCGAACCTGCCGATGTGTGCAAGGCACACGTGGCGGGGCCTGTCCCCCATATCTCCAGTGACGGATAAGTGTGTAGCCTTATTCTGCTACACCTACTTATTTTCTCAGCCTCGCACGTGAGGCTGACCGTCAGCATGTGGCAAGGTTAAAGATCCTCGCCACACGACGGACAGCGGTAGTCCCGCAGCCCGTCAACGTACAATGTGGTACGGCAGTTTTTACACATTGTACGTATAGTATAAAGCCTCTGAGGGCTTTTTTTCGCGTAATAAGGCGCGAATATAGACATGAGGTATTCACCTCCTCTCCGCCGAAGCCTCGGCAGAATTGTCGGTGAACCCTTTTTCAAGTGCGCTCTCGTGCTGAGCGTCTCGAGTTTTTCTGCATCGGGCAGAAAAACAGGGTCCACTCAGTTGAGCTGTTACTATATATACCAATATACATCGATCCTGTCAATCAATATGCGCATGTCTTGCAGAGATTCTCGTTTTGTTCTTACGTTTTGTTTCATTCTATGTACTATTCGCAACAAATGACAGACGACGTAGATTTATTGCACTCAGACAGTCTTGCACTCCTGATGTAAGGATCAGATAAAAATAAGCAGAGATAATCACCCTAGGAAAACCCACCCGCCAGCGCGAAAGCTAAGGATGTTTCGTATTACTACACCGAAGATATTCCGGCCAGGGTAGCAAAAAAGCTTGCCCATGCCATGTGCTTAGCCATTAGCCACTCCATGCTCTCCTGCAGCGCATTACAGCAAGGGTGTATAGTGAACGCACGAACACTTGCGACACAATGGTCGCGCGAGCCGCTATTCTCGCTCTTCTATACGCCGCAGCAGATCCTCCTCAAAGGCGAGAATGCCTTTGTAGGTGGCTGGGTAGTGGCTGGTGTCGGGCAGCTGGAGCTGGGTAATGCAGCGCCACACGGCGGCAATGAGCTGGGCAAATTCATCCAGCTCGGCCTGAGAAAAGCTGGTGCTGAGCTGGTGGATATCGCCCGTATCCTTATCTGGCTCGACGAACTGCAGCGTGGCCCCGGCAAAGTCGTAGCGCGCATAGTCGCGCGAGTGGCGCACGAGGAGCTCGTAGAACATCAGCTGCTGGCGGTATTTGTGCAGCTTAATCTTCTCGGCATCGGTGCGGCCCTGCCAGCTGCGGGCGGGCTTGCCCGTCTTGTAGTCTGTAACGGCGATGGTATTGGCAGTGTGGTTAATATCGACAAGGTCAAGCGTGCCAGTAAGGCGAGCATCACCAAGCACGACTCCTTGGCCGGCAAAGCTCAGCTCGGTCTTTTGCTCGGGGCGGAAGGTATGCGCCTCGGCCTGCAAGAAGGCACTCAGTGAATCGAGCCCCTTGCGGCTAAAGTACGCGAAGTCTTCTGACCCTAGCGGCTGGCGATTAAGCTCTTGCTCGAAGTCGCCCAAGATATCCTCAGCCGGTCGCACTTTGCCCGTGGCAGTAAGATGGGTGTGTGCACGCTGCAGTACGTGGTGGATGGCATTGCCGTAGATGGCATGCGGGCTGGGCGCTTGTGGGAAGCGCAGCAGGTAGTTGGTCAAGAAGGCCGCGGGCCCACCGCGCGACACGTCTAAGAAGGCGGTAAGATGGGTGCTAGAGAGCTTATACTGCTCCAGCATGGGCTGGAGGAGCTGCTGCAAATCGGGCTCGGGCGTGCCAACTGGCGCAAGGCGGCGCTGCCAATCAGTGGTGAGCTGCGCGGTGAGGCTTGGCACGTCGTTGGGCATATCGACAGTAGTTGCAGTGAGGTCGACGCCGTCGAGGAAGCTGGCCGGTAGCGTTGCTTTGCCGGCATCATCCTGGGTGCTGTAGCTGATAGTCAGGTGGTCGCGCGCCCGCGTCATGGCGACAAAAAAGAGACGGAGGCGTTCGTCGTACGTATTGCCGGCGGGGGCAATGGCGAGGTTATCTGGATAGGTGATGAGCGACACAGGTGAGCGCACGCGCCGCCCCCAGGTGCTATCGATCGCGCCAACGATGTAGACATGGCCAAACTCCAGCCCCTTGGCCTTGTGTGCCGTCATGAGATTAATGCGGCCAGTATGCGCTTCGGTACGCTGGCGGATGGTGGTGATGGGTGTCTTGAACTGCCGATGCAAGCTGAGGAGGTCGAGCATATCGACGAGCCGGAGTGTCTCGTCATCACCACGATGCTCTTGCGTGCGGCTGCGCAGCGTGCGCAAAGCCTCGAGGCAGGCGAGGTATGCGTCGGGCTGCTCGGCAAGCTTCTCGCGCGAGAAGTAATAGTCGTACAGTGGTGAGCGGTAGCTTATGGTGGGCATTACAGGAGTTGCTTCGGTAGAGAGGCTGATGGGTTGGTCGAATTGGGCCATCTGCTGTGTCATATATTCGGTGATGACACTAGCTACAACGGCTTGAGTTTTTTCGCCAGCGGCTGGCTGCGGGATGCCAAGCAGATCATCCAGCACCAGCTCGAGTGGCTGATGCTGCGCATGCCACGCCATATGGATGAGCCACACCATCAGGGGTTGGAAGGTCGGGCTCGCCATCATCGTCTCGCCCCATGTTTGGTGGTTACGCCACGCCTGGAGGCTAAGCTGCCAAATATCCTGGCTAGCAAAGCCAAAGGCTGGGTGTGCCATCAGCTCTGGCAGCAGGCTATCGGCGGTGGGGAACTCCCCTGCTGCTATGGCATCGATGACCCGCGCGAGTAGCTCAAGCACTTGGACGACGGGGTTGTCGAGAATGTTATCGCGCCGCTCGTAGTTGATGGCAATACCTGCCGTCTGAAGGTGCGGCACCAGTGCTACCAGCTCGCGGTGGCGCCGAGCAAGGACGGCGATCTCCTCGGGCGGTGTGCCGCTGTCGATCTGCTGGCGAATCTGCTGCGCTAGCCATTGGCGCTCGGCCAGGCTAGTGGGTAGCTCGGCCAGACTGACGGCAGTCTGGGTTGGCTGGTGGTGAGCGGTGAGCGTCTTATCAAGCTCGGGAAGCACCGCCTCTAATCGGTCACTCCCCTGAGTGATAACAGCCCGGGCTGGCGTGAGGATGGCGCGACTCGAGCGGTAATTATCTGTCAAGGCGATCAGCTGCACATCGCGGTAATGGCTACGGAAGCGATGAATATTGCTCACATCTGCCCCCTGGAAGCTGTAGATTGCTTGGTCGTCATCCCCCACCGCCATAATGTTGGGGCGGCCCTCGTGGACGGGGCTACTCGTCAGCGAAAAGAGGATGCGCAGCTGCGCGAGGTTGGTGTCTTGGAATTCATCTACCATGATGTATTGGTACTGCTCCTCTAGGTTGGCGCGTAGCTCGGGCTGAGCATCGAGCGCCTGAGCAAGCTGGAGAATCATATCATCGTAGTCATAGAGACCAGCCGCGCTCAGCTCAGTAAGATACGCATCATAAACCTCAGCGAGGGCGCGCAGCTTACCAAGGCGCTTGCGATCTTTTAAAACATAACTCCCAGTAGCATCCTTCTCGCACCAGTGGTTGCGCCAGGCGGTGAGCGGAGTGGTCTTGCCACTATCGAGCGTCTCGTCAATCGCTCGAGCCAGGCTCAGCGAGAAGCTATCAGCCAATGGTGGAATGGTGGGTGGCAATGGTGGCAGTGGCAGCTGAGCTGCTTCGCCCGCCAGCGGGGCAAGCTTTCCGGCCATTGGTTTGCTTATCCGCCCAGCGGCAAAGACCTCGCTGAGGCGTGGTTCGACAGCTGCCACGAGCGCCTCATCTGCATCAATAACCTGCCGAAGCTCTGCGCTACTGAGACCAGCCTGCTTGAGCTGGCTAATACTGCGGCTAATGTCCTGCAGATAGGTAAACTCACCATTTTGCTTGCTACTCAACGGGTTATGATGGTCGAGCTGGCTCAGGATACCACGCAAAATCTCGTAGCTGCCAAGCTCATCGGTAGGCTTAAGCGATGCACCGTGATAGAAATACTCCCGGTGATGATTTATCACCTCACTGCCAAAGCTATGGAAGGTATGGATGGCGACGCGGTAGGCATCTGCCCCAATGATGCTGCGCAGGCGCTGGCGCATCGCGGCTGCCCCACTGTCGGTAAAGGTAAGGCAGAGAATATTCTCGGGCAACACATCCGTCTGGCGCAGGATGTTGGCGGCGCGCATGCTGAGCAGCTCTGTCTTGCCAGTACCGGGGCCAGCCACAACGAGCAGCGGCCCATCAATCGTATCGACAGCAGCGCGCTGCTGGCTATTGAGGTGCGTGTATCGAGTCGAAAATTCGTGTTTAGACATGTCTCCATTATCGCACACTCGCCGTATCGGCTCTAGCGGCTTGGCCGAGATTCCGGTATAATATCTATCATGGACTTTGGTAACCACATGGATGTCGCATATGTGCAAAAGGCGCTCGCCGCGCGCTTTGGCGTGCAGCTGGTGATCGATCGCGTGGTGGCGCGCAATATTGCCGCGGGGCTTGCCGCCAAGGCATCGGTGTTTTTTGCGACAGACGGCCAGCTCTATTGCTTGGTCTATGGGCCATCGCGCCTTCTGCTTGGCGATATCAAGAAGATCGCTGTGCGAATTGGCCTGCGCGCTGAGACATTCTTTCCACCCCGCGGTCAGCCAGAGTATTTTGATGAATTTGGCCGGCAGAAATTTCGCGAAATCTTCCCCGGATTTGGGCGCATCACCGATCGCGACATTATGTACTATCGCACGCTTGCGCCATACAACCCAGCTCTCATCCTCGTTGATGAAGTGAAGGATGGCCACATCTACCAAGCAGACAGTGACGCGCGCAGTGGCTGGCGGGTTGCCGCGAAGTGTCAGTATCATCGAGGAGAGGCAAAATAACGATATGAAGGATTATCTAGCAATCATCCGGCGCAACTTTGTCTCGCCTATCGTGTTGGCGATTTTGCTTCTTGCTATGGCGCTGGTCTACGTGCGGGAATATCGCGATGCCTGGTTTATATCATTTGTCATTATGGTCAATTCGCTGATTGGTGCCGTGCAAGAGATTCGGGCTAAGCGCGCGCTGCGCAAGCTCGAGCTCATGAGCGCCCCACGTGCCCGCGTTGTCCAGGTCGACGGTACCATCACCGAGGTGCTCTACGATGCGCTGCAGGTTGGCGATACCCTTGCGCTACACACTGGCGATGAGCTACCCGCCGACGGCGTTGTGCTCGACGCAAAAGGCCTGGAAGTAAATGAGAGCATGCTCACGGGTGAATCTGCCGCGGTAGACAAAGCACCCGGTGATACTATCTATGCAGCCACAACAGTAGTAGCGGGTACAGCCCACGCTCGCGTCACGGCAGTTGGTAGCGCTACCAAGGCTGGTGCAATCAGCACCGTACTTAAGCAGTATGCACCGCAGCCCACACCGCTCCAGCGGGCTATCCAGCGGGCTATTACTGTCCTGACTTATGGTGCAGTCGTGCTAGCACTGCTTATCTTTGCGCGCTACCACTTTGCGGGGTTGCAAGCTGTGAGTATTCTCAAGACGATTATCACCGCGGCGATTACCGTTGTGCCGGAGGGGCTGCTCCTGGCGAGTTCGCTCCTGCTTGCCTTTGGCTCGCTGCGCCTGGCTCAGGCCAAGGTCTTGCCGCAGAAGCTCTCGGCGATTGAGGCAATGGCATTGCTCGGTGTGCTCTGTGTGGATAAGACGGGTACCTTGACGAGCGATGATGTGACATTTGAGCAGGCTGCGTCGTTTGACGCATCGACCAGTGATGAACTCGTCGCCCACTACGCTGCCCTGGTTGCGCACGAAACCAGTGGTGGCAACGCGACTGGCCAGGCAATTCTTGCCGCGCACCAGGCTCCTGCCGCTCACGTCCAAGAGGTGATGGCGTTCTCATCGAGCCGGAAAATGGCGGGGGTGCGGGCCGAGATTGCCGGCTCAGTGCAGACGCTGATGCTAGGCGCACCAGAGTTTGTGGCGCGGCTTGCCCCGCTCTCACCAGCCCAGCAAGCGCAAATCGACGCCTGGGCAAATGATGGCCTGCGTGTCCTCCTGCTGGCTCGCTTTGCTGATAACACCGTGCCACTCAAGCAGCTCACCGCTAGCTCGGGCCAGCCGCTGGGGGCAATCGTCCTGCGCAACAGTCTGCGTCATGGCGTGGTCGATACCGTGCGATTTTTGCAGGGCCAAGGAGTAACAATTCGCGTTATTAGCGGGGATAACCCACGGACGGTCAGCTATATCGCGAAGGCAGCGGGGATCCATCAGCCTGAGGCAGCTATCACCGGGGCAGAGCTTGCCCAGCTTGATGATGCAACGTTTGCCGAGGCGGCCGACACCCACACAATCTTTGCCCGCGTCTTACCCGAGCAGAAGGAACGGCTCATTGCGCACTTCTCAGATCAAGGGCGATTCACTGGCATGGTGGGTGATGGCGTCAATGATGCCTTGGCGCTCAAGCGAGCCGACCTTGGCGTGGCGATGTATGCTGGTGCACCAGCCAGCCGGCGCGTTGCCGATATCATCCTGCTCAACAACTCCTTCACCTCGCTACCACTGGGGATGAAGCTGGGTAATCGCATCATGCAGGCCATCGAGCTCATTGGCGTGCTCTTCTTCCATAAGATCATCTATGGTGTCGTGCTACTCGCCATTACCCTCACCCTCGGCATCATGTACCCATATGCGCCGCGCCATCTTACCTTTATGAATATCTTTCTCGTGACGATGCCGACCATTATGTGGACGCTCTTTCCGCCCTCACCGCGGCATCGGATTGACCCGCGGCGCTTCTGGCACGATACCCTGCTGGCGGTGGCGCCAATTGCGGTGCTCACAGGGGTGGCAGTGGCTAGTGTGTATTGGCTTGGCCGCACATTCTACCCAGATCGCCTTGGCGAGGTAGCAACGATGACAGTGCTGGTAGCAACCTTCTACGGCGTGTATCTGGTATTTTTGGCTGGTCGCATGCTTGGTGTCCAGCTCGATAAGCGGGCCCATCTTGCGCGTATGCTGTATATGCTTGCTGTATTGCTTGTAACAGTAGTGAGTTTTGGTGTTGGCCCGCTCCGTGAGTTCTTCGATTTTACCCCGCCAAACCTACTCCTGCTCTGGCCCGGCATTGCCATTATTATTCCAGTAACCATACTGCAATGGTGGTGGGCGTGGCGTGTGGGCCAGCGCTTTGCAGTGGCGTCCCGCACCGAATAAGTTCGATCGCAGCAATTCTGTTTCTGGAGTTTATATTAGTCAATGTATTATGCCTGAATAACATCCTTACGCGAAAGAGCGAACAATGTAGGAGTAAGGACGGTTATCGCAATCATAATAAAGCCGAGGAGGGAAACTATCAAGCCATCGGTGATCGTTATATCCACAAAAGGCAGTATCATAAGCCCTTTGGATACAATATAATTTGAAGCAGCAACGGCGATAATACCAACAAAAGTAGCATTTGCCGAATGAATAAAAGTTTCGCAAATAGCAGCCAGGATCAACGTGCGTGGACTCGCGCCACTGATTGCAAGTAGTTTCACATCACTGGTCCGAGAACGTGCAGTCATACCAATGCTCGCTGCAGCTCCTACTGCAGAAAGGAGAATCGGCCCGCCCATAGCAAGAATAGTTGAAGTCAAATCAAGGCCATTAAAATTGGTGATCCCGATATCCGTAGCATAGTGTTTCATCGTGTTGATAATGGTTAAAATACCAGCTACCATACCAAACCCAACCATAATGGGGGTTTGCACGGAAGTACTAAGAGAAAAATTGTACAGCGCCATACGCCTTGCCAAAAACCACACAACACAACGTTGCGGAACAAGCAACGTCCATATCCTCATGAAAAGTAAAAAAAGCACAGGAGCAATAGGAACAAGTGTCCCAACAAGCAAAATTGGTAGGTAAATTGATCGATCCATCCCGTTATTTGGGCCATCTACGATAATGGAATATGAAAACCAAACCGTGATAGTCAATAAAACAGCAAAAAGCAAAAGCCGAATCCATGTCATGTCAAGCTTTTTTAATGGCTGGGAAGTTAAGGCTTGTAGTGGAGTGGTACGACCTGCGGCGCGTGCTGCTTTGAGCCCTCCAAACAAAAAAATGCATGCAACCCCCAACCAAACTATAGGCATTGAAGATAGATCAACTCGTGGTATAACCTCTTCGAAGATCTTTCTTGCACTAAATACCAAAGGAAATAGTGGGGAGAAGCTCATTCCTGATAATAATGTCCCGCATATTGCCCCTAAAATGGCGACAACAAACAGCTGAGCAAGAACAACCACAATAACCTTGCGGGGACTAACGTTTACTAACTGCCATAGGGCGTAAGATTTTCTTTGTGCATCTACTGTAAGCTTAGCCACTGCAGAGATCACAGCGAGTCCTGCAACAATAGAAAATAGAAATAGTATTGTCCCTGCTTGGTTAATATTTTTATACACAGCACCGACATAGAACTGAGCAGTTCCGAGAATGGAAATTACCCAGCCTCCGATATATCCACAAGCTATTGCGACAAAAAACGCACCGAGCCATGTTGCTTTATTAGCTCTCAAATCAGAAAATATAAGTCTCAACATTTTAACTCTCCATCGCTGTCAAAATTTGCGCAGCTGTACAAGAAGTGAGCTCTCGAATAATTACACCATCCTTTAATACTAGAACACGATCGGCAAGGGCAGCAGCTTCTAGATTATGAGTGACCATTACCACGGTTCTCTTAGAGTTGCTACCTATATTTCTTAGCATCCTCAATACTTCTCTTCCGTTTTCTGTATCAAGTGCTCCAGTAGGTTCATCGGCAAAAATAATGTCAGAGCTATCTGCTAGTGTTCTTGCGATAGCTACGCGCTGCTGTTCTCCTCCAGACATATCGGTTGGGCGATCTTTTCCTCGACCACCAAGCCCAATACTTGCTAAGACATCATTTATTTGCTGTGTGTTTATGGTATGCCCTGCCAAGCGTGCCGGGAGAGATACATTTTCAAATACATTTAGTGAAGGAATAAGATTGTAGGATTGAAAGATAAAGCCTATGTGGTCTCTTCGGATTCTAAAAAGTGAATTTCGGTCTGTATGCACGAGTTGCTTACCCATTATCTTGATAGAACCACTGTCGGCAGCCTCCAGACCAGAAAGACAGTACAGCAAGGTTGATTTACCTGATCCACTCGACCCAACAATACTAACCATTTCACCTAAATTAATAGTAATACTGATTCCTTTTAGTACCTTTGTTGTTCTTGTTTTGCTTCCCTGGCCGCTGCGGAAAGACTTAGTTATATTCTGTGCAATGATTGCTTCCATTACTTTTCTCTCCTTATATCAATGTATAAATTTGTTGCTGCGCATAAAATACCACCAACTACCCAAGCTAGCCAAAACCACCGATAGGCGCCGAATTGAGGAATAAATAAAAGGCATAAACTGATAATAGTTGCTAGATACATGATGATCATACAAACATTGCGTTTACATTTTGCTTTGCGAGCAACTTTCTGTAACTCAATGTCGTCAAGTGCGTTAATTTCTTGCTCTGTCATTAAACTAAAAGATCTTTGGTTGTATTTTTCTATGTCCATTCGTCGCCACAGGAAATATCTGTGCAAAACATAAAAAACAGAAACAGCAAAAAACAACAAGAACACCGCCCATGCTAATAGCGTAACGTGATGAAGAAAAATAGCAGCCAGTACACCAGTAACTACCAAGATAAATCCAAGAATAACTGCGTGAAACATTGCTGCCCTTGCCTCGTCTCTTTGCTTTGCAGTGTAAAAATCTTTAACAAACGGGTGTGTCTTTTGGAATCTATTGCGGATGTATACTCCTGATAAAATAAAGGCAGCTCCCACCATCGTCCCAGCACACAATACCACAGCAGTATAGTTTGGAAGTTTATTTTTTAATGCCGCAGAAAGAACAAGCCACAAAATTGTTAGAGCTATGCCAAAAAGCATAATTGAAACTCCTATTGATAATCTAAATGCGTAAGCACGCATAGCCTTATCATAGTCTGTAATATCCTGTGGCATCTCCCCTTGAGGAGTGCGCATAGTCTTATTAATGTGGTGATGGGTCAGATCTCCCCTCACAAGATCGTCAAGTTGACAATCAAACAAGGTACAAATCATGAGTAATTTATCCATTTCAGGGTAGGCATGTACTGATTCCCACTTAGAAACAGCTTGTCTGCTGACACCAAGACGCATTGCTAGTTGCTCCTGAGTCATATTGTGAGTCGTGCGTAAGTGCTGTAAGTTATCGCAAAATCTCATATATACCTCATCATTATTAAAATATTGCAAATCAAGTTATGTCTTAATAATAGGCAGAAGAGGTATAGAATTCAACCATCTTTCGGTTGCTTTTTTGTTGAAGACTGGTTTCCTTGAATAAATAATGACAACTTGCGGTATCATACATGGGCTATCATAGTTGATCTACTTAAAATCGTGGCCGGCGTAGCTATCGCCTACTGTGCGCCTGGTACGTACCGGCAGCGACATGCACGCGCTCCTTCGCGCACACCTCCCGCGCCACAGCCATTATCGGACTGGAATGTTGCAGGGCCGAGGCAACTCACGAACGAAACGCCTACCATCGCTTCGCCCACCCCGCCGGGTGGACACCATGTCGTCCATGCCATTGGTAGCGCCCTTCCACCAGGCAGATACATCGGGCGATCCATCACAGACTTCGAGGGTAGTGGCTACGTCACTATCGAGAACCACAACGTCACCGTCCGCGTCACCTCCAACAGCACCACCTACGAAGGCGACACTCTAGCCGTCGTCTTTGGCAACTGAGAAAGGAACACCATGACCGAGCAAGTAGAGCGCGAACAGGTCGTCCAGAACCTCGCAAAACAGATTGACCAAGTCAAGCACTTTAGCCTGCGTGGCATCGAAGAAATTTGCCACGATGCAACCATTGGGCTACTGGGGCCCCAAGATGCCGTAGCCAATGAGTTCGTCGACGACTCGCTGTACCGCCTACTATCCAACAACGAACTCCTGGCGGCATTTGCCAACGCGGGCTTCACTCCACCCGGCACGGTAGAGGCAAGGAAGGAACTTCTATCGGTATTCATCGATGCCATGCAACGTCTCGACGTCTTGCCGCACGCCACCCAGCGAGACGTCCAACAATGCATTGCTGCAACGAGCAAGGCCAAGCTTGAGCACATTCAATATGAGACGCAGATTGCGATCGCCCGGACGGTGGCACCAAAGGATGTTGAGATCGCCAGAATCGATGCCGAAACTCGTCTTACCGACACCAGGGCAAACGCCGCCCTGGCAGAGGCCGATGCAAGAAAACGCATCAACGATGCAAGCGATCTTCATAGCGAACAAATCGCCCGTGAGTCACAGTTTGCTCAGCGAGATGAACTGAATCTACTCCGAGCACAAGCCCAGTCCGCCGAAGACTACTTTAATTTCAACATGGAGCAAGCTAACCTCCAGCTGGAGCAGCAACGGGAATTAAGGCTGCTGAGGATCAGGCAAGAAGCAGAGAACCGGCGAGACTTCTGGGAGAAGCGTCTACCGAATTGGATCTCACGATGGCACTATGGTGTATGAACTATTCATTATAGTGCAACGCACTTGCATTAACGGGAGCCTTATAGTACTTTTAGAATTACCACAATGAACTAAATCCCAGAAAGGAATGTATGTTATGCCAAACAATACAGATAGATCAGCATACGATAAGGTCGTACGCGCCATGCTCGATGAGCCTGTGACGCTTGTGCTAACGAACGAAGAAGTGAGCAGATTAATGGAACTTATTACTGAGCTCACGCTTGGCCCCTATGCGCCTACCGACGAGGAATGGAAATGGATGGAGAACGTGCAAGGTTTTCCACCTGTAGACTATTATCATGACCTGTTCGAAAAACTGAGACAGTTTCGAGACGCTCCTACTTCGCGTAGCGGCAAATAAAGGACACTCGTCGAGCATAGTGCTGACATGTAGATAGATCTTTCCAGCATAACGGTTCTTCAAGTCGTATCTCATTCTTTAAGTATCTCCACGAAATGAGACTTCGGTGGTTAAGTTTAGGAAGTCTAACGATCGGGATCACAGAATTGATCTCAATAACGCCCCTGATAGCCTTATCCCCGATAACTTTGATGACTATTTAGCTCGGGTAGCAATTCATGGAACCGCAGGGGGTGTGCAGAAGAACGGAAAAGTACACCATCCCCACGACGTCGAAGCCAATCTGTCTCAAGAAGAATACATCCAGATGGCTGCAAACGTTGTGACTGCGCCGGGTGAGGTGATTCGGTTCTACCAAGATCGGGGATGGGTCAGGTACTACGCAGGGGAGTACAATGGCATGTATTGCGCTGCGATTGTGCCAGAGAAAATAATTCCCGACGTACACGATCCGACGTTCTTTGTTATACGAGATGGAAAGCCAGACATCAAGTACATGCAAGAACGACTCAATTGTAAGTGGTACGAAGACCCTCAAATTATCTACGACAGCAGCGGAAAGTTACACTATTCGGATAAGACTCTGAACGAATGGAATGATAGGAAATTAGAGGCTTCAAGTGATAGGAATACTGTCAAAAATGTGGCTACCGCAGAGTCATTAGATTCATCACGTTCAACGCAACCTACCCAACTATTTATATTGCCAAACCCCGACGCCAAAGCAATGTCTTCCGAGCAAATAGCTACGCAAGGAAACTCTACGCCAACGCCGGGTAACGTTGAAGCAGATACTGTTAAAGACCAGTTTGAGCAAGGAGATGTTTCAGTATCTTCAACAGCTACGACCAAAAACTCTTTAGCTTCCACGATTTCACCACAGAGCGATACCCTACCGTCGGTCGAAACCACGAGCGCATCTAGTGTGCAGACTGAGCATGTCGATGCTACAAGCAATGACGTCACGAACTCGCATGACACTTCCGTGTCTATATCCATCGAAACTGTCGAATCTTCTAATGCGAATGATATCGAAGCCGTTGAGATGGATACGCCTGGCACAGATGAGCTGTCTGACGCCAGTGAGGACTCACTCGAGGCGGGAGACCAGCCTGGAGCAGTAGACGTTTCGCCGGCTGAGCAAGTGGAGTCTGTGGGCGATGTGGTAGATGCCGAAGGCGTTTCGGATCTAGAGACAGGTGCTTCCTCCGCGGACGACGATGAGTCTCCTTCCGCGCTTGACGTGGTGGCGTACGAGGCTGTCGAAAGTGGCGAGATCAGTCTCGATGGCGTCCTGTCTGATGATGATGTGGGTGCTGAGGATGTAGCCAGCGAGGAAGACAACGGGGAGCTTGACCCCGATTTTCTTTCTAGCGATGAGTCGTCGGTTGCTGATCAGGCAGTCGCAACCGAGAGTGTCGACGGTGCCCAAGACGCTCTTCTCTCTGAAGCTGAGATGGACGACGGCGATGACGTGGGTGTGGAGAGTAAGGCCAGAATTGATGAAGATCAAAATGCCGCATCCCTACGATGCACCATCATACCCATACGCAAATGCCCCTGTCGAAGGCGACAAGCAGAATATATCACCGTGCGACTTTGGGTGGTAGCGAGCAACACACTGACCTCCCTCTCCCATTGCTGCGCGAAGAATGTTGCGCGAGTCGGGTGATGAATTTTGCTCGATACTAAGCAGTGGCGATGTTTTGCCATACTCACTATACGGCTGCCACGACGAGCAGCCACCAGAGCAATCGGCAAAAGGCTGAGCTTGGAGCAACTTCTGGCGTGTCTTCGTGTCTGTGACGTAGCCAAGTACGGTGCCGCTTGGGCTTTCGCGGCTGAGCTGAGGCGACCCTTTGCTATATTTGACATCGAGCGATTGCGTATATTCGCGAGAAAAGCGCTCCTTAAGCGTCTCAGTTGCATTAACCCGTGCGAATGGTGCATCCAAAAGCAGATAAGGAAGGCCATACGTAATAGCACTGTAGGTGATAAGGAGAACTCCAACGATAATAATCTTTCTTCGGGCAGAGTGTCGCATAAAACTTATTATAGCCTATTAGCATGCAGGCGTCTAATCCAACACTGTTGCTCCTGTTCTTGGCCCGCGATGTAAGGTAATAATTGCGTAATAAGATAATTCAAAGGTGTGCTCACTATCGATAAAAAAACACCAGATGCTCCTCACAGGGCGAACATGACAAGCAGCAAGGCGAGTCAGAGGTTCGCGCGGGCTTAGCCCGCAGTTTCCTCCTCTCTCGGCTCAGAATCCTCGAAGAAGACGAAGACGTCAAACATCTTCATATCTTCAGCGTGTGGTGTGCCATATGTATTATTGATGCCCATATAGACATCAGTGACACGTGGATCAACACGCTGTAGTGCACGGCGTAGCTCGTATGTGCAAACAATGCTATTCTTAAAGTCTCTCAAATCCTCGAAGACACTAAGACAAAGAACATTGCCGTACAGTCGAGTGTCGTTGACATTCATCATCTTCTCGATGAATTTAGACACAATAAGCGGAATCTCATGATTCGCAAATTGTGCAATCTTCATCGCTCGACGTTGCTGCAATACCAGCTCGTAGTTATGTTCAGCGAGCTGGTGCTCGCGAACGGCTTCGGCCGGAATGAGATCAGCCATTATAACCCTCCTGCTTGTCATGGAAGCTTCTGAGCAGGATAACTCAAAAGCTAATATATATATCAATATATGGCGAGTGTGTCAATAAGACAAACGTTATCTCATTTCCTCGTAATCCATGGCGATTCAGACCTATAACAATGTAAGCAAAAGAGCGGCCGATACAGCATAGAGGAGAGTGTATGTGATATGGAGTGGCATATTCCATGCAAGATATGTTTTTACTGTCTTCTCATCATCCAATCGCTGCGCACCATTGACAAAAAATTCCGCCTTGGCAAAGCCAGTTACCACATGAGTAGTAAGCATGAGAAATGGAACAGCCGCTGCAACCGCGAGTGGAGCCGGCCCTCTCGTATAGTTGGTAGCGAGAGAAATTATCGACACTATTGCGTGGCCAACCAATACAGCTGTGTGGTGGATCTGCACCCGAGTATTATTATGAAACAGTGCCCAATTCTGAGATGCGCCAGGTATCTTGTGTTTTAAAATATAATCAAAATAGCGTCCTAAAGTAATAGTATACATAAGCATCATCCCAGCCATAAGAGCTGTATAGATAACTTGCATTTGTATTATGAGTGTGCCCATCTTTGTATTTCCTTTCTCAATGTCTGAATCATGAAGAATCGCTTTTTTATAAGAGCGATATAAAGCCACTACGTAAGCCGGTCAAGCACCACCAAATGCTCACTGTGCGGCGTGCGAGGGAAAAAGTTGTAACCTCGGTGGTAGGCAATGCCATAGTGCGTAGCAAGAAGCGCCACGTCGCGCGCTTGGGTGACAGGGTTGCAACTGAGGTAGAGGATGCGCTGCGGCTGGGTGGCGAGGAGTTTGGTAATGACATCGGCGTGAAGGCCAGCGCGTGGTGGGTCGAGGATGATGAGCGCATCGCCAGTAATGTGTTCCAGCGCTTGCTCGCTGGGTGCGAGAATAGCCTTGGCTTGGCTCGTGCGGCCTAGCTGGTGGATATTACGCTGCATCTCACGCACCGCATCAGCGTTGATCTCTACGAGGGTGACGTTATCACTGCCGATCGTGAGGCCAATCGTCCCTACCCCGGCATAGAGGTCGAGCGTGGGCCGGGACGTGCTATCCTGCACCGGGACGAACCGCTGCATATCGCGCAGTGCTTGCTCATAGACCGGCAGATTAACTTGGAAGAACCCTTCGGTGGCGTAGCGAAACGGCACGCCAAGAATGGTATCCTGTAATACAGGATCGCCAAAGTATGCCAGGCGCTCGGTGATGCGACTGGCTGGCGAGCGGGGGTCGGAGTAGATAATCTCGCCGCCCTGGGCTGACAAAGTGGCGGCTTCGTCTGGGCTCATAACATCACCTAGGCGGTCTTTGGTGTAGAGCTGCCACACGCAGTGGCCGGCTTGGTCACAGCGGATGAGGAGGGTCTTGAGCTGGCGCGCTGTCACTTGCTTGGTGCGCAGCAGGTCGCGCACCTGCCGGGCGAGCTGGTTGATCTCCGGCCGAGCTAAGCTCGTCCCGTCAACGACAATTTTGCCCTTGCTCCCCCGTCGAAAGAACGCGAGGTCAAGCGTCTCGGTGCCATCCTCTGCCCTGTCGCTATACCAACTCAGCTCAACTTTATTGCGATAGCCATAGGGTATATTATCGCAAAAAACGTCAATTGGCTCTGGCAAAACAATATCGTGCAACTCAAAGGCCTCCTCGATCAGCGCTGCCTTATAATGCTGCTCGCTCGCCAGCGGCATAATTTGCCATGGGCTGGTACTGAGGTAGCTCTCGGGGTCGCGCGGCGTGATACGCTCGGGCGAAGCAGCGAGCACCTCAGTCACCACTCCTTCGACGAAGTGAGATTTTTTCTTGGTGATGCGGATAGTGACGGTCTCGCCCGGTAACCCACCCCAGACGAAGGCTTTGCGGCCATCGTCAAGTGTGCCGAGGGCTTGCCCACCACCAACGATCTTTTCGAGTTGGATTGTTGCGAATGTTGGTTTTCTCATCACCGTCTATTATACCATTTATCGTGAAGTGATGGCGGTATCGATGAGTGGTGCACGGGGCTTCTCTACTGCCCTTGCTGCCACTGCCAGGTGGTGACCATGGGGTGGTCAGTGTGGTGCTCGCGTGCGTGGGTGAGGCACTGCTCAATCGCTGCATGGCAGTGCTCTATGAGACGCTGGGCATCGTCTGAAGAGATAACGCCTGTTGCGCTCAGGCATGTTGCGGCGGCAATAGCAAGATCATAGCGGCTAGCCTGCTGGTTAATGAGGCTTGTCATGAGCGTGTCGCCGCACGGTGCCAGGCCGAAGCTATGGATATCAAACTGTCGACTATCGACCCCATAAGCAAAGAGCGTCGCCGCAAGGGAGCGTTCTTCGCCCGGGTAGGCGATAATCACCGGCTTGGTTGTCGTTACCGTGCGCGCGAGCGTTCGCCGCGAGACAGGCTGAGCGAGTGTGCCAAAGCCACGCGGCGTGAGGCTCGAGATATTGACACAGCGCACCCGGGCAGCCGGGCAAGAATGAGCGATGAGCTCAATAGCGGCCAATACCTCTGTAGTAGCAACGTCACCACACGCGGCAAGTACAATATCTGGACTGGTGTGGCTGGCGAAGTTCCACGTAGCAAGACCTGCGTGCATCTGAGCGCGCGCCGCCTTGGTGGTGAGCCAGGTAGGCTGCGTGGTATCGCTCGCATGCAACACATTGATCACCTGCGTGCTCGACAGCATCATATCGAGTGCTACTACTGCGCAGTTGCTATCGGCTGGGAAGTAGACCGTTGTGGGGGCGTCTCGCTGATCAAGCGCATTGGTTACCTGCTCGGCACTCTGATGTGAGAGGATAGTGTTGAGGCTAGGTAGCGATGCGCTGCGTGGCTGGCTCGATAGAGCTGCGGTATACGAGCGACTTGCCGCGCTCATGTCCTCATGCAGGGACGCTCCAACGAAGACGCTTTGCCTCCTCTGCTCCAGATAGCCAAGCTGCATACCGCGCAGTGCACTCCCTGCTGGGTAGCTCATTGTGTGGCCGTCTGACGCATGTGACGCTATATTTGGCTGGCTGCCCCACTGCCAGGCTCGTGGGCTTGACGCAAAACGCTGAATAAGAGTATCGGTGTGTAGCGACGGACTGATAAAAAGCCGGAAGCTATCTGGTGCCACATTCTTAGTAAGATTGGCCAGATACGAACCAACACTAGAGAGTGTATTGCTGCGCTGCGTGCCAGGTGGCGTTGCGACGACCGCATAGGGCTCAATAGCCGGCCGGCGTAGTTGCGTGGCCGATAGGGCGGGCTGCGTAGCGGTGAGCTGAGCTGCTCCTAAGGAGGAGTCATTATCGGCATGAGCTGCAGCCGTGTGTGGTAGGGCTTTCGTCTGGGCAAAGATAAGATTGCCTGCTACATCAAACAGATTCTCTGGCTCACACCACGCAAGTACCTGAGTAAGCCATGCCTGCGTGCGTGCCCGGCTCGAGTCAGCACCACCTGCTCTGCGGTGAGCAAGCGCTGCCTGTGCTCGGGCAATGCTTGATGGCTGAGCGTCACTAGTATCATGCTCGGCCGGAGCGAGCGAGTCCTCTTGTGCTTCGTCATCGTCTAGTAGCGTCTCAAACTGTTCTGGAGTGCGCACAATCAACAGTGGTCGGCGGGCTTTGTGTGGGCGCGGTTGGGCTGGCTGGCGCAGAGCAGCAGTGCGCTCAGTTGCCCAGGTGAGCGCAGCAGCGTAGTCTGCGTCTGGTTGGCGTGGGTCGGCTGTGGTGCAGTCAACGATTCGCGGCTCATACCCATAGCCAATGAAGAGCGCAAGCAGCTCGTAGGTGGAAAGCGTGGCGAGCAGCGTCTTGGGCCGTAGCTGGATGATCGGGATAATCGTGCCGTCAGTCGCAGGGCTAAGGAGCTTCGCCAGGTGCCACGGGGTATCGTCTTGGGCGACCGCGCTATCGATCAAGCAGTAGATTGTTTGCTCCGGCTGGCCAAGTGCCCTGCCGCTTGCCTGGGCGAGTGCACCGCCAAGACGGGTGTCACAGAGGTGTATTGTGCTAGATAGTGAGGTTTGCGGAGGGTGTGCCAGTGCGCAGAGCGCATCAATCCCCGCTTGCGAGCGCGCAATATCGCAGCCAGGTTGCAATGCATCATACACGAGCGCATAAGCACGCGCTGCCGCCCACCGATCGCGATCGGTAATAATCAGCGGTGCTGCGCCATCTGACTGAGTATACTCCGCAATCTGAGCCAAGCTAAAGCTCAGCGCAAAGTCCGCCGCAAGCGCTGCCCGCAGCTCATCCGAGTAAAGCTGCTTTATATCGCTTGCCTGCAATGGCTGGCCAGCTGGCAGTGTGCGCCAGAGTGCACGCTGTGCCAGCACAGTATAATAGGCCGCTTGCCGGTAGCGCATCGTCATCCCACCATTCGTATCCATTGCTTCTAGTATACACGCTTGTGCTTGCTGACGGAATAGGCCGAGGTAAGATTGTGCTCATTTACGACGCATGGGCTTGTCTGCTACACTAACAGTATGAAACGACGTGTTGCTAGCCATGGCCAACATTTTTTGCGTAGCCCCCGCGTGGCGGCTATCTTACTGGGCCATAGTACTATCCGCCGGCGCGATACAGTTTATGACCTCGGGGCAGGTAGCGGCGTTATTACAAGCGCCTTAGCGCGGCGCTGCCAGCAGGTGGTAGCGGTCGAGAATGAGCCACGTGCGCTCGATGCTCTGCGCAGGCATACTGCGGCCGTGCCACATGTCCGCATCATCGCGGTCGATATCCGCCAGCTTACCCTTCCTGCTGAGCCATATAAAGTATTTGCCAATATCCCCTTTGCGCTCAGTGCCGATATCGTGCGAATGCTCACCACTGCTTCCACTCCACCACAGGCAATCTATCTCATCGTCCAGCGCCAATTTGCGTCCAAGCTTGTGCCGAGCGACCGCCACTTCACGGCGGCACTGGGCGCTCAGCTGGCACCGTGGTGGCAGGCGCGGATCCGTTACCGCTTGCGCCGGACGGACTTCACGCCACCACCCGCCGTCGATACAGTACTGCTCGAGCTCTTGCCGCGCACCGAGCCCTGGCTGCCCCGCAATCAGCAGGCAGCGTATAGCCAGTTTGTGGCGCAGCACTACGCCGAGCCGCGGCGCTTCGCTGCCCTGCCGCGAGCCCAGCTTGGCATCAACCCTGAGCGTAAGCCATCAGAACTCCAGCCTAGGCAGTGGGTGCAGCTGTATCAAGCAATGCAGATGAAATAATAATAAACTTTCTAAACCAGGGTGAGCGGTCTACTGGCAAACACCCTATGATACCTACAGTGGCTCGTACTGATAAAACCGGTTGCTATCGTGTGCACGTGCATTGGTGATAATATGTGCTGGGCGCGTGAGGTCGCGATGTTGCTGGCGGTAAGCACGCGTTGCGGTAAAGACAGTTTGCTGCTCGGGCACAGTAGTAACAACGCGCAATCGGTCGTTATAGCGGGCAATCATTTCATACATTGGCCGCTCCGTCTCAGTCACGGCAAGCGTCATAGGGCGGTCGACGCGCACATTGTCACCCTGGAGTTGGTCGTTGAGAAGCTTGACGTCGCTGGAGTAGTGGGCAAGAACCTCTGGGTTGTAGCGATAGGTCTCGGCATAGCGCCCGATGCCAGTAAGGGTGAGTCCACCAATCAAGAGAGCCATAGGTAGCAGCCCAGCCACCCGAGCGTAGGGATTGCGTGGAAACATCTTATACCAGTGGTTAATCAGCCAGGCTGCGCCAAATGCGATGATGATTGCTACCACCGGAAAGAGCGAGGTCACCAGCTGTGGATTACTAATCACCACACCCAGGAGCGGCAAGCCCACCAGGAGCGCTGCATAGCTCCGTGCTGTGTAGTAGTGGCTCAAGAGCGAGGCGAGGCCAATCAGCATAATCAATATCATACCAACCGAGTACAATGGCTGCACAAGGTACGATTTGTTTGACGCAAAGAGCCCAAAGAGCGTCGTGCCAAGATGACGAAGATTTGTCCCCACATTGATCGATTCGAGCGGCAAGCCAAAGAGCTGCTTGAGTACATCATGGTTAGTGATGCTTGCGTAGATAAGTGGTAGCATCGCCACGAGACCAATGACGGCTGCTAGAGCAAGGCGGCTGCGCTGCACGCGCAGAATTGTATAACGAGCGTGTGGATGAGACACCCCCAAAATCCCAAGCGCAACAACGACATAGATACCAAGTGGCGCATACAGCAGGAGTGCCGCCAACACACAGGCCGTCACTTTCCAGAGAGTGGAGAGAAACTTCTTCGTCCGAATGGCACGCGTTGCAGCATAGAGCAGCCACACAGTAAGGCAGCTAAAGAGAATAGCTGGCGTGCCATCTTGCGCCAAGAAAAGAAACTGCGCCGTCATCGCCACGAGGATCGTTGTAATAAGCGCAATGTTCCGGGAAAACCAGGAGCGAAACAGAAGGAGCAGCCCAAGCGCTGTCATCAAAGCAATCGCCATAGACGGCAGCTTAATCGACAGTGATGTCACACCCAGCACTGCAAAGCTTAATTTTTGCAGGCCATGATATGGCGCATTGATAACCATAGCGGGAGTAAGATTCTGGAAGGATAATTGGCTGCTTTGTAGCGCGGCATCGAGCTCGCCCTGGCGCAGCTCACCAGGGATAAACAGCCCAGCCAGCACAACTGCCGCAATAATTGCCACCACGACAAAGCCGTAGCCGAGACCATACCGCCAGCGGTACAAATGATAGTCGACAACTTGCTTTGCCATATTGCCCTATTATACCCGAGTTTGCGAGGGTGCTCAAGAGCGAACCACCTGCCCTTTGCGCGTTCGCAGTAGCACATACCACAGATAGAGCGAGCCAAGACCAGAGATAGCCAGGCCAAGAGCAGTACCAGCCGTCGTCTGGAGGAAGGTGTGTGGGCCGAATCCATCCTGAACAACATAGTGGTGATGGAGATACACAGCGGCTAGGGCAACAAAATAACCAAGAATGGCCACAAACGCTGCTGCTTGCTGACGATATGGCGCAACTGCCGAGTGTACGGTGCGAATAATGACATAGATGGCTTGCACGGCGAGGTTGATTGCATAGACAAACATAATGAACATGGTGATATACACATGTGGCTCTGTCCTCTCAAAGCCAGTTGACGTGATGTAAATACCCATTGCTTCAACAAGAGTGAGAAAAACGCCAATAAGGGTAATCCCGCAGCAGACAAGAATTATAGCGAGGCGCTCAATGATTCTGCGCTGCCCCAGTGGAGGATGCTTGAGCTGGATCGCTTGCACTGGGGTGGTTTGTGTTTGAGCCGTCATAGTATTCTCCTCGCTATATATGTGCAATAATTGCTAATGTGGTACGTCTAAAAACCTAGAAGTCTTTTTCGCGCAGCTTTGCTGTGTATTAGTGCTGAGTATCCCATCGAATACCACATACACACAGCACTCAGAGTAGTTACTATAATGCCGAAGAAACACAACTGTGGGCTCGACGAAAACACATGAATTTGCTGCGCAGACAGAGCATTATAGACCGCTTCACTCACTATCAGTAATGGAAAAAGCAGTGCCAAGGCGAGCCAAAATCCCTCTTCGCGATAGCGCTGGTTACCACGGCCGGCGTATGTACGAACAATTGCAATTCCTTCGATAATAAGCGTAACACTCAGCCACCAGAAAAGAGTTATCAAGCTAATATGTAACAAAAAATATGATGTGAAGAGAAAAACTGCGAACATCCAACCAAGATATATCAGCCACCCAGCAGTGCCAAGGAGGCCAAGTGCTCCACAAATCATTGCACAGCGGACTAGGGGCGGACAAGATGATGAGGCGGCAGATGGCTCTTTGGTTAGTTGTTTGCGTGATGATGTGGTGTGGGCTGCCATTGTGACGGTTCTCCTATGTGTCATAACTATAGTATAGTATCAATCATGCCGCCTGTCGAGGCTCATGAAGCGCAGCCGCTCAGGGTGGAAGTAGAGTTGGATCTTGCCCACTGGGCCATTACGGTGCTTGGCGATGATGAGATCAGTGATATTTTGGAACTCAGGGTTGTCTGGCTCATAGTAGCCTGGCCGGTAAATAAAGGAGACAATATCGGCGTCTTGCTCGATCGAGCCCGACTCACGCAGATCGGCCAATTGTGGCACCGGCGGGGTGCGCGATTCCACCGAGCGGCTCAGCTGGCTTAGAGCAATGACCGGTACATTGAGCTCGCGGGCAATCAGCTTGAGCCCGCGCGATATTTCACTCACTTCTTGGACGCGGTTGCCATTGTGGTTGCCATTGGCCTGCATCAGCTGCAGGTAGTCGACGATCACCAGCCCAAGCTGCTGGTCGTGCATGGCGCGCCGTGCCTTGGTACGCATCTCGAGGACGCTGAGGCCTGGCGTGTCATCGATGAAGATTGGCGCTTCGGCCATCTCACCCATTGCCTCAGAGAGCTTGGCCCAGTCATCATCACTAAGGTTTCCAGTGCGGATATTCCAGCTGTCCACACCACTGGCATCAGCGAGCATGCGGTCGGTGAGCTGCTCCTTACTCATCTCAAGTGAAAAGAAGAGGACGGGTTTTTTCTCGATTGTCGCGACGTTATACGCAAGGTTCGTCACCAACGTCGTCTTACCCATGGCGGGGCGCGCTGCAATAATAATAAGGTCAGAGCGCTGCAGGCCAGCCGTCATCGTGTCGAGGTCGCGGTACCCCGTGCGAATACCACGCAGCTGTCCTTTGTTGCGGTGCAGCTCCTCAATGCGGTCGAAGCTATCGGTGAGAATACTCTCCAGGCTCACGAGGTCTTGTTTGAGCGATTGGTCAGACACGCTAAAGAGCTCTGCCTCGGCCTTTTCGAGCAGCTCTTGGGTGGTAGTATTTTCGTCGAAGCCAAGCTGGCTAATATCGGCACTGGCTTTAATGAGCCGTCGTCGCACTGCTTTTTGGGCGACAATTTCGGCATAGCTACTGGCGTGGGCTGCGGTGGGGACGTAGTTGGTTAGCTCAGTCAGGTAGGCTGAGCCACCTACCTCCGCAAGCTGGTCTTTCTTTTGCAGTTCGTCGGTCAGGGTAAGAAGGTCAACTGGCTTGTGCCGCTCATAAAGACGCATCATTGCTCCAAAGATCGTCGCGTGGCGCTTGTCATAAAAGTCTTCTGCGCCGACATGCTCACTAGCATCGGCCAAAACTTCTTCGTCGATAAGTACCGCACCAAGCAAACTCATCTCAGCATCGAGACTTTGTGGTGGTACTTTGCCTTTTGGTTGAGGTGATTGGTCAGCCATTGATGGTAATTTCTTCTCCTCCCCCCATCATAGCAAGAATGGCGGCTTTTTGGCGATCTTTGGGCGGCTTACTGGTAGCTAAGATGGCGATCTCTGCAGTAATGCCGAGGCGATTTAGCGCTGTGCTGAGTGTGGGGAGGGCGCGATCGATCTGCATTTTGGCGAATTTTTTGCCAGCGTAGATTGTTAGTGTCTGGCCGTCAAACGCGTGCCCTGCCTTGGCGAGGTACGTGCGTGCTCCGACTGCTCCGACCGCATCGAGAAATTGCTCCCATGGGAAGTCGACTGGGGCTGGGCTTGCTGCGGGTGTTTCGTCGTTTGCTGCAGAAACACTTGGTTGCTTGACTGGTGTGTGATCAGTAGCGGAAGCACTTGGAGTGGGAGGCTGTTCGGCTGATGCTGCAGCATTTGTTTTCTGACGAGGAGGGTCTGAGGGAGGTGCTTGCGATAATGAAGCTGGTGAGCGTGTATATGGCGCAACTGGCTCACTCACGGTGCTGGGTGATGGTTGATGGCGCGCTGCGACCGGTGACGTAGCTCGGCTTGCAAGAGCGGTAAGCAGCGCAATACGCGGCCAACCGGCTCGCGGTACAGCCAGTAGTTTATCGAGTAATGGCAACAGTGCTGCATCCTCTACAACACGCTGGCGAGCGATGCCAAGCAGCTGCTCGGCAAGAAGCTCAGCCGGTGTGCCAGCTGCCTCAGCTTCATCGATCAGTTGGGTGGCGCGGCCAATATCTGCCGTGGCATGAGCAGCCAGCAGTTCCTCTACTACTTCATCTTGCGCAAGGCCCAGCACTTCTGCGACCATCGCGCGGTCGATCGTCTCGTCGCTCAGTGAGCGCAGTTGATCGAGCAAGCTAATGCTGTCGCGGAAGCTCCCCTTCCCCTGCTCAGCAATCAGCTTGAGCGCATCGGGTGTAATGGCAATCTTCTCTTGCTCAGCAATAAACGCCAAATGCTTGGCTGCATCACGCGGGCTAATTGCTCGGAAATTGAAGCGCTGCACTCGGCTGAGGATCGTCGCGGGGAGCTTGTCGGCGTCGGTGGTCGCAAGAATGAAGACGACATGCTCGGGTGGCTCTTCTAGCGTCTTGAGCAAGGCATTAAAGGCCGACTTGCTGAGCATATGAACTTCATCGATAATGTAGATCTTTTTTGGACTGCTGGTTGGTGCAATTTGTACCTTGTCGCGCAAATCACGGATATCCTCCACAGAGTTATTACTTGCTGCGTCGATCTCGATAATGTCGAGATGGGTCGACTCGTCGGTGTATGGCAGACCGTTGATCTCATGCGCCAAGATGCGGGCGATCGATGTCTTACCCACTCCACGTGGCCCCGTCAAGAGATAGGCATGGGCAATACGCCCACGAGCAATTGCCCGCTGCAAAATCCGCGTGATATGCGACTGCCCCACAATCTCATCAAGCGACCGACTCCGATACGTCCGATATAGTGCTCTGCTCATTTGCTATATTATACCGCAGAATGGACGGAGATGCGATCGAAATACAGAAGGAGTAGTCACGCCGCGTACAAACTGAGCAGTTGTAAAATGTCTACCGAGAAAATCAAAAACCCCTAAACACGAGCAAGAGAGCTCTATATAAAAGCTATCGATAGCTGTGACTTTATAACGGTGCTTCCACCGCTGCCCACGTTGCATCGGGTTTGTCCTCAGGGATGATGACGGTAACTTGATGGCCAATCTCAATCCGGAAGAATGTCACACTTGCCAGCAGAATCCGGTACTCTCTCCCCTGTGCTTCTACATAGTACGCACCATCATGTTGAGTGAGTGTGCCGATGATCTGCTTGCGCTCCACCCGCTTGATTTGCTTGTAGATAAAGCCGCCATCGTCGGCAATTGTCAGCTTAAGCTTGTCGCCCTCAACAAGCTTAGACTTGCTAGCGTAGTTGGCTGGCACAGGATAATTCTTGCCATCGGCATCGACCATTACCTGCCCGTCAAAGATTCCTTCGACTATCTTGCCCGATACCTCCTCGCGGCTATTGCTTGGCACGACGACTTCGCCATCGTCACCAATAATACTCATTAATAATTCCTTTGCAGCGGCTAGGTTTGTCTCTGCCTCTTGAATCAGCGATCGCAATCGCTTCACCTGTTTCTCTGGTAATTCAGACATATTTTCTCGCAATTCCTTGTCTGTTTTCTTAGTTATCAACCCATTATATAGCGATGGGGTGGGGCCTTGTCAAGGCACTTGGTGGTTATCCACAGCGATAACAGGGGTAGCCAGTAGTTCGTTGTAAAAATGGTCAGATGCTTAGAACGCCACCTACCTGGAGTGACGCACAGCAATCCGGAGCAGTGAGCTCAACAGATTGCTGTGCGTGAGCACCTCCTTTCGTCATCGGCTACTAATCTCTGACGGGAAACCGCGCAGACTATCATTTAGCTATCTCGCACTACGTTTTAGCTCTAACCCTTTTGTACTGATTCCATTCTGAACCCAACCAAAAACACACCCAAGCGGGTGTGCTGATGGTATCAATGCGGTCGATAGGGTGATTACGCCAGTTCGACGGTAGCGCCAGCCTCTTCCAAGGTCTTCTTGGCAGCTTCAGCGTCGTCTTTGCTGACCTTTTCTTTGATTGGGCTTGGTGCGTTATCGACCAAAGCTTTTGCCTCACCTAGGCCAAGGCCAGTGAGTTCCTTAACAGCCTTGATGACAGCAACCTTTTGGCCACCAACTTCTTTGAGGGTGACGGTGAATTCGGTCTGCTCGTCTTCAGCAGCACCAGCGTCGGCGGCTGGGCCAGCGACAGCAACTGCAGCAGCTGCCGGCTCAATGCCGTATTCGTCCTTGAGGACATTTTTGAGTTCGTTGACTTCCAGAACGGTCAAAGCAACCAGTTCTTCGGCCAGTTTTTTCACATCTGCCATGATGGATTCCTTTCAATGATGTGCGGTAGAATTATCGCACGAGTTATTGTCTGCCTAGTGCAAACGTTAGTACAATGCTGCGCTTGGTTACGCAGCCGCTTTGGCGTCTTCGATGCCATCGAGCAACGCATGAAGGTTGCCCGAAAGTGCGTTGGTAGTGTCGTGTACTGGCGAGAGCAGCTGTGCCACCACTTCGGCCACCAGCTGATTCTTGCTTGGCAAGCCAGCCAGTGCAGTGACGTCGGCTGTGTTGAGAGCTTCGCCTTCGCCACTAAAGCCAGCAACCAACTGAACTGTTGGATGCGTCTTGGCAAACTCGTGCAACACCTTTGCTGCCATCACTTCGTCATCTGGCGAGATTGCATACAGCAATTGCCCAGCCAGGGCCGAAGTGTCGGTATCTTTGTAGGTGTCATGCTGCGCAAAGGCAACACGCACGAGACGGTTCTTCACCACCTTAATGACAACACCAGCTTCGCGAGCTTCGCGGCGCAACGCCTGCAGATCTGCCACACTCGTCCCTTGGTAGGTCGCAACGGCAGTGCCCTTTGCTTCTGCGAGAAGCTCGCTCATTTCAGCCACCAAAGCTTGTTTTTTATCTTTGGAAATTGCCATAAGATAAAATCCTTTCTTTGGAGTTGTAATACGTGCACGCGCCCAAAGGGAGTGCAGTATTACTGGTTTGTTGTTGTATCCGACCGCATTGTTAATGTCCGACATATGCCGCAAAAAATCGCCTCTGCACGATTGCAAAGACGAGTCTCGAGTTTCGTACTAGAACGCTGGCGTAAGAGGCCACGGCGTATCCGAAATTCCCTCGGTAGCATACTTATCGGCTGCTTTGTCGTGCATAACAGCCCGCTACGGTCTTTGGCAATGTCTGAGAATGATTATAGCAGATGGTGGTGGGTTGATGCAAGGCGTGGAAAACTATAACTATTTGTGTCAGCGTGTAAACAGAGTAAAGAAGTAGCTTAGCTGTGCAGTTGTGCTTGGGCAAGCATCGCGTCGATTTTGCGGTTCGTATTGTTAATGCGGCTTCGGCTTGGCTGGTGCAATGTTGTTTTGCCAAAATCCTGCTTACGCCTGTTGAGCTCACTCATGCGCGTGAGCTGCTCTTCTGTCGGCTGGAACTGGTAGCCAAGCTGCTTGCCGAGTTTATATAGAATATGCGCCGCAACACCATGGCGTGCTGCTTTGCGGTCCTCCTTAGTGAGAATCTGGACTTCAAAGGGTAAAATACCTGAGGCTTGATCCTCGTAAAGGCCTGTCATCTTAGCAACGCGAAAACCTTTCTTGTTATCTTCCTTAAAATCAATGTACTCTTCAGCACGAGTACCTTGGTAGCGAGCCTCAAATGCAGCCTTAATATCCTTGATAAATTGAGTGTCTCCTTCTACCTTGAGTATCTTGTCTCGGCCTGGTGCAGCATATGGAGTAATGGTGTACTCATCATTATTGGTTGAAGTCTTGTTATTTTGCGCAGCCTTATCTTGTAGTGGCGTAACAATATCGTTATTGTTGATCATATCCAAGAATACATCAAGTAGTTCATCGCGATCCTCTGTAATGAACGTAATGCCATCGATATCGAACGGCACCTCGAGTGAGCTGTCTTTTTCTGGTGGCGATAATGAGCGCAGTGTTTGTGGTGTGATATCATTAAATTGTTGACAGAGTTCGTCGATGTATTGAGTCTTCAAATCGTCCAAAATCTTTATCGTTTCCGCATCATATGCCTGCAAGGCTTCGTATGATATAAATTCTCGCCCATCCTGGCGTTCTTTCTCTTTAGCTTTTACACTATTCATCTTGTCATCATACGCTTGCAGTATGTCTGGTGAGATAGAGGCGCGGATTTTTTGATACTCTTCTCTCTTTTGTTTCTCTGCTTTTTTTGCTGCTTCTGCGAGCTTACGTGCGAGAGAGCCAACAGACTTGAGCCGCCATACCGCTCGGAGCTCAGTATGCCACTCATAGCTACAGTTGCCGTTCCCCACCACAATATTGTGGTTCGACTCCTGACCAAGGACAAGCTTGCTGTCACTTCCGCTTTTGTCCGTTTTGCCAATCATACGCGCGAGAATTTTTTCTGTAATGTTGCAATAGTTTTGGTTGCGCTCTTCGGCAGTGATGACTTGGTCTGGGCTATCGATATCCGTAGCGCCTAATACACCAAACTCCGACAGTATACGCTCAGCGAGATCCACAAAATGCCCTTGGCCGGTATTGCGCAGTTGGAGGCATATCACCTTGCTTCGCAATGCCATTGCCAGTCCATCGAAGCCAATGATTTCACATAGTGGGGCAAGGAGTGCTTCACTCTTGTATGCTAGCTCATAGGCCTCTGATGTATCATAGCGAGTATTATTAAGCTTATTGAGTGTATTAACAGACTCCATAAAAATTGTCGAAAGCCCAACGCTCTCTCCTGCATCTAAAAGGTCATCAAGATCGAGCATATTCATTGGCTGCTGCCAGAGCTCTTGCATGAGGTTCTCTGCCTGCATGCGGTCGTGTGTTGCAGTCTCAAGAAGTTGACTTTGTTTCTGTTCGTCTGTAAGATACTGACTCTCCGCAGAGGAAGGCTTTATCCTTCCTTTTGATTTTTCGAGCTTACGAGCTTTCGTAATGGCCGTGTATAGAGACTCTTTATTCTGAGCGTCTGGGTCAGATGACATCTTCTGTGTATTAAGAAATTTACTCCAGGCGCTTGACAGCTGGCTGGTATCCTGCAGCATTGAAACAATTTGGTTAAACTTTTTATATGCATCTATTTCCCACTCTTTTTTATGATCTTCGAGCATCTTGTGGCGGAGGCTGGCAAGGTTCTCCGTTTTGAGCAGTTCATCACGATTGCCTGCTGTATACAATAAGTACGCAGTATATGCACTGTGATTGCTATATTTTGCAAATAGCTCTCCAGCAAAGTCTCGCATGAGGCTGAGGCCCGATACGATTTGCTTTGTTTCAGATTCTGGTATGTCAGTGAGATTGAGCGCTTTTTCGTATATATCATATCGATCTTTATCAAAGCACACGTTTGTCTCGTGTGCTGCAGTGCTATTTGTCGGTCTAGTGGCCGTACGCTCTCTCGTTAGATTCGACACAGTGCATACAACTGTAGCAAAGTTAATAAAAAATCACAAGGGTTAACCCCTGAAGGGCATGTCTATACTGTTATAGATAGTGGGTAAATGCGCAATATCAGAGAGCTTTGCGCTATGCAAGTGTAAGGGTGCTTATGATGACCTCCGCTAAGGTTTTACTGTGTAAAATAGCCCCATGGGTATTTTACTTGTAATTTGTATTAATAATCGAGAGGATCTCGCGCTGTATCTTGTGCGGAGACTTACGTTCGCTAGTATCGCTGATGCACTGGATTATAGGTACCTGGTAGTCTTTGGCAAGCATACAATAGCCTGTGTGGACGCGCTGCTGGAAGTCTTTCTCTTGTGTTTCGAAAATGTCGGGAGCTGTGGTAGGCGTACCTCGCTGCTGGATGCGATGTATACGCTCCTTCTCATCGTTAAGCGTGAGGATGATGAGATAGTCTGGGGTGAGATAGCGTTGGCTGGTAAATAAGCCGGTAATGTGCCGAATATGTTCTTGACTCAGGCCTTCGCCATACCCCTGATATGCGAGTGTCGAAAAATAATTGCGGGACGCTAGGACAGTTTCGCCCCGCTCCAGCGCTGGTTGAATAATCTGCTGCCATAGCTCGCGCCGTGCAGTACTAAGTAGTGCGAGATTAATCTCTGGGTCGCGACGGAGATTGCCATTTTTGATAACGGTGCGGAGATAGTGAGCAATTGGCGTGGTCTGGGCTGAGTCATCGCTGCTTGGCTCTTCGATAACCGTCACTGAATGGCCCTGAGCTCGATAGTGTTTGGCAAGAAGCTCTACTTGGGTCGATTTACCGGTGCCATCAATCCCCTCAATGACGATGTAGTTACCTTGGTGCTGAGTCATTTACATAACCTTATATTCATTGCAAAATACCCCCCACCCTATATATCAATCTTTCGTAAAACAGATTCAGACGGTATAATGCCCTTTGTAATATAATCTGCAAAGATCTGCCCAGCTTGTTCTCCAGTAAATACCTCTTCTGGATGAATACGAATCGTAAATGGTTCGCCATCGCGCTGCCAGGTGAGTGGAACAAATCGCTCTTTATTAGCCACTGGCTTTCGGGCAATCACATAGTGGATATATGGATACTGGGCTGTGTGATTGTCTGGATCCGGCACCCGCACCTCTATAGTCATGCCGGTATTCGACCCAGCACATTGCATGTAGTAGTCATTAGCCAAGCTATCCTTTGGCACATTCTTTGGATGGTCAATACCATCTGGCAGGGCCCACACGCAGATACTAAAGCAACGGTTGCCATCAAAGACAGTTGGGTCAGCAATAGCCTGGCTCACCTTTTGTGCAACTTGCTCTGGTGTCTGTGGCTGCAAAAATCGCTCAAAATAACCAATATTCCCAACCAGTGAGTAAACATATTTTTTCATATAGCACCTCCGTTGTTGTGGTAGTTTAACGAGTATTTTGAGAAATCACCACTCACTCCATCATACCATGCGCAGGCAGACATATAAATAATACTGCCAGCTTCCCTGACTGGCAGTATTATAGCGAGTGCTATACGCTTATTACTAGTCGAGTTTGTGCTCAACCTTGATGCCGGGCCCCATCGTCGTTGCAGCTGCGATAGATTTGACATATACACCCTTGAGTGAGCTTGGTTTCTGAGCTTGTAGGCTAGTGAAGAAGGCGTTGGCATTCGCGCGGAGCTTCTCTGTACCAAAGCTTACTTTGCCGATACTGAGGTGAATCGCGGCTTGCTTGTCTACGCGGTACTCTACCTTACCAGCTTTTGCCTCAGTGACAGCAGTTGCAATGTCGGTCGTCACGGTGCCACTCTTTGGATTAGGCATCAGACCCTTTGGCCCAAGCAGACGGGCGTATTTACCAAGCTTTGGCATGTACTGTGGGGTGGCGATCAAAACGTCAAAGTCTAACGTGCCTTTGTCGAGCAGCTTGATGATAGCCTCCTCGCCAGCAATGTCTGCTCCTGCTTTGGTAGCAGTTGCAACCTCAGCTTCTGGTGCAAAGACGGCAACGCGAACAGTCTTGCCTGTGCCGTGTGGCAGGACGACTGTCGAGCGGATATTTTGATCGGCCTGGCGTGGATCAACACCAAGGCGGACGTGCAGTTCAACACTTGCATCAAACTTAGCAGGGTTGGTCTCGGTTGCCAGCTGGAGTGCTTCATCCAGCGAGTATGCCTTGTCTTTCTCAACCTTCTCAGCCAGTTTGCGATAGGCCTTACCACGGCGCTCGATCAGTGGGCGAACCTTTGGCGCGGGCCCTTTCTTGATAGCTGCATCGACATCACCTTGAGGGGTTGTGTCGCCAGCCTCTTTGCGGGCTTCTTTCTCGGCCTTGGCCTCGGCTTCGTCGAGAGCCTTTTGGCTGCGCTTACCAGCCTTTGCCACGGTGGCTTCGCGCTGAGCAATGACATCCTTGTCGTTTGCGGCCGCGATGGCTGCCTCAATCTCTGCAATGGTGTTTTTTTCTGAAACATCGAGTTTCAGCTCTGCTGCTTTTTCAAGCAGATCGGCTTTTTTTGCCATAGTATCCTTTCTGTGGTGCAAGCGGCTTGGGTGCCTCCCACGATTACTCATTAACCTTTCTAGTATAGCACATATGCCCCCGCAGTATGAGATAATAAACTTATACAATGCGAAAATAACAGAGTAGTTATTTTGAGCGCATACCACCAATTGTGATATAATGAGAGACGTTGTCGGGGTGTGGCGCAGCTGGTAGCGCGTACGGCTGGGGGCCGTGAGGTCGCAAGTTCAAGTCTTGTCACCCCGACCATTTTGGTTTCATGTCTTCCTCTCACGTTATGGGCATTGTGCACGTGAGATTTTTATTTGCTTGGCATTCTTGGGCTTTTCCAGAGAGTAAGACGGTCTATCAGCAACTGTATCGCTGCTTTTAACAAATCACACAGACGGGTGATACAGGTTCATAATACGAAACGCCCACGCTAGTCCAAGTGCGCCAACGATAATCAATACACTCATCGTTATCTCTACCTGCTTGTAATGTCGCACATGAAAGCGAGGAATAGTGGCAAGCATTGCAATGAGGAAGCCCAATGCTATGGCTGCTGAGGCAGGAATGAATTTATGTCCAATTTGGAAGGCGAATGCACCCATCAAGAACGCTGCTGAGCCATAGATCACGCGCGAAATAGGCCTACTACCACGGCCAAGCCATAGCACACCAGCTGCAAAGCAGACTGCGTCCATGCCGAAGATTATGGTAGCTGCCCAAATTGGATCTATGCGTGTGTAGTGAGTCGTAGGGTAATTGACTATATATGATATTGCCTCTGATATCAGCGCAACAATGACAAAGATTAGCCATAGCCGTACCATCTGCTTGGTGCGGCGCACTGGTATATTTTGTAGTTGCTGGGCATGGGTGGATGACGTGCTCATGATCGTTTCTCTTGTACTATAATAATATTCTTAGTCCGAAGGTGGCTATAT
Source organism: uncultured Candidatus Saccharibacteria bacterium (assembly GCA_963526965.1). Lineage (GTDB taxonomy): Bacteria > Patescibacteriota > Saccharimonadia > Saccharimonadales > Saccharimonadaceae > Saccharimonas. The sequence goes on from CAURPS010000001.1 coordinate 272,308, forward strand.
TCTTGGGTATCGTATTTTCTTTGTCGCTGGCACTACTATACTACTCTTTACCTACATTCCACTCATTTCAGCAAACTCATAGACAAATGCCCCGCTGCTTGGTGAAAAACAAAATACATCGTTGGTGCGATGACTCGATGAATAGCGTGCCACGCAGCGATTGTCGCTGCTGATAGCTGCTCGAGCTTGATCACGAAACTTCTCCGGTGGAATGGTATGATTACCAAGGATAGCGGTGTCTCGAAATACCGACTCAGGGTGAGGGAGGTTGTCTCCATAATGATACCACCCCGAGCAACCGTGCGGGCAATCGGTAAAGGGCTGAATAGTCAGTAAGCGATCGCGCGTCGCTTTGTCGGTGATGGTGCCAATAACCATACCATTATTGCCATCCCAGCCGTCTATCGCATACCCCGACTGATAACTCACATCCATATGGCGAATTGCATCGTGATCAAAGCGCCCATAGAAGATTGTCGTTGTGAAGCTACCAATCGTCCCCTCATACAGCCACCAGCCAATCGCAGCAACGACGAACACGCCAAGAATAAGGATTGGTATAGAGATTTTGTCGAGAAGGAGTTTACGCATACTGTTATTGTAAACTACTATTGCAAAATATGTCAATTTATACCAAAAATACCTCTGTATGCAGAGGTATTTTGATGTGCGCCGGGCGGGTTAGTCAGTAACTTCCACGCCCATGCTGCGAGCAGTGCCCGCCACCGTCTTGATAGCTCCTTCGAGACTGATGGCGTTGAGTTGCTCCATTTTTGCTTGAGCGATCTCCTCAAGCTGCGCTCGGGTGATCGTCCCAACCTTGTCGCTGTGTGGCTTGCTACTGCCCTTCTTGATGCCGATCGCAGCACGGATCATATCATCAACGGGCTGGCCGAGGCTGCGCCATGCAAAGGTGCGGTCCTCAAACACTTGGATATGGACGATAACATCCTTACCCATATCTGCCTTGGTGGCGTCGTTGAATGGGTTGATGAAGTCCATCATATTCAAGCCCCACTGACCAAGTGTGCTACCAACGGGTGGTCCGGCGGTGGCACGGCCAGCTGGAATACGAAGCTTCAGGTTGCCGATAACTTTTTTTGCCATTATATTTCCTTTTACTCAATTACTACTGGTATTGAGTGCGTAACGTTGCTATTATAGTGGATCGCCTATACAAATGCAAACTGCGTGCGAGGCTTACACCTTCTTGACCTGCAGCGCATCAAGCTCAACTGGCGTGTCGCGGCCAAACATACTCACCATCACCTTGAGCTTGCCCTTGGTGGTGTCGATCTCACTCACGGTGCCATCAAAGTCTTTGAATGGCCCATCAATGATACTGACCACTTCCCCTTCGCTAAAGTCAATCTGATGCTTGGGGTCTTCCACGCCCATGCGCTTCTTGATCTTCTTAATCTCAGCCTCGCTTACAGGGGTTGGCTCAGTGCCACTCCCCACAAAGCCTGTAACACCAGGCGTATTGCGTACAATGTACCATGTCTCGTCGGTGAGCTTCATCTCGACCAAGACATAGCCTTGAAAGATCTTAACTTCAACAACTTTGCGCTTGCCATTTTTGATCTGGATCTGCTTCTCCTTAGGGACGATTGCATCAAAGATTTTGTCGGCCATATCAACGGCCTGAATGCGCTGGCGGATGCTATCGGCTACCTTTTCTTCATAGCCGCTGTAGGTGTGGATAGCGTACCATTGCCGTGTGCTGTCGTAGCGTTTTTTTGTCATTGTCTACCTCCCCAGGATAATTTGAAATAGATATTTAAATGCAGCATCGAGCAGCAAAAGCGTTGCACTAAACACTGCAATAAAGCCAAGTAGTGCACCAGACATTTTCCATGTCGTTGCACGATCAGGCCAGCGCACCATACGGAGCTCATACCAGGCTCCAGCAAAATAATTGCGAATCGCCGAGAATGGGCCACGGCGCTGACGCTTTGGCTTGGTTGTTTTTGATTTTTTTGCCTCGGTTTTGGCTGGTGCCGCAGAGGTTGGCTTTTCTTTTGACGTTTTGGTTTTGGTGGGCGTGGTGTCTTGCGCGGTGATGCGCGTCACGCGGTTGGTTGATGATTTTTTGCTTGGTTTCGCCACAGCATACTCCCCAAATTTAATAGCCTGTCTTTGCAGGCTGTCAAGCTCTAGTGTAGCGCGCTGCAGTGAGGGTTGTCAAGAGATGAAAGCTCCAATCTACTCTTTTTCTCCGTTAGCACTTACACGTGCTATCACTGTTATGTGGCTCAGCGGGAGGTAACTAGTGGCAAAACGAAGTGTAGCAGCCAAACTCCTCCAGAGAATGCGGCTAAGACTTCTTATGCTTCTCACGCAGTGCTGCTTGCTGGGCTGCTGCGGGTAGTGCAAAGAAGAAGGTCGAGCCATGATTAAGCTGACTGGTAAACTCGATGCGTGTGCCAAGCTTGCGAGCGAGCTTGGCAGCAATGTAGAGGCCAAGGCCAGTGCCACCAGTCTCGCGCGTGCGGTAGTCTTCGCTGCGCCAGAAGCGTTCGAGGATATGTGCTTGGTCGCTCTTGCTAATACCAATACCAGTGTCGCGCACAGCGATGATAATACGATTACCCTTCTTGCGCGCACTGAGGTGGATCTCTCCTTCTTTGGTATATTTAAGGGCGTTGGAGAGGAAATTTTGGATAAGCTCACGTACATATAGTGAGCTCGCCACGACATGGCCCAGCCGCGGCGATGTCTCGAGTGTGAGAGCGAGCTGCTTCTTGGCAGCCTGGGGGCGATATTGATGGTAGAGATCGTCCATAAGTGTACGGACATTAAGTAGCTCTGGCATGTCGGCAGCGCCACGCTCGGCTTGCGCAAGAGTACTGAGGTCATTAACCATCTTTGCTAAGAATACAACTTGCTCGTGGGCTGCATCAAGGTGGTCTTTGAGCGTGTGCTGCGGCATATCGCGCCGGTGGAGCATGAGCTGGATATTGCTGAGTGCCCCCTCGGCTGCCGTCAAGGGAGTGCGAAGCTCATGGCTCACCACGCTAATAAACTCATCGCGCTCCTCCTCAAGCGACTTTTCTTTCGTGATGTCGCGTAGGATGAGGACGTAGCCATCGCTTGAGTCGCTCGCTGTATTAACTGCTCGAATTGGTGAAAATACGATGCTCAGGCGGAGCATCTCACCCGATACTTCCATCCATACATCATCGCGTGTTTGCGTAACGGTTGCAGCGTGGAGCAGACGGGTCAGATAGACTGGTTGCTTGGCGCTATCGCGCAGCGGAAGGATGGTATCGATTGGTTTGCCGTGCGGGCTTGTATTGGTATCAAGCAAATCGAGCGTTGCAGCGTTGTAGAGTTGGATAATACCCTGCTGGTCGGTTGCGATAATAGCGGTCGCGAGATTGTTGATAATCGTTAGAAGCCGATCGTGCTGCAAGGTCATTGCCTCGCGACTGGTATGCAGTGCCGAGCGGTAGAGATTGTGGCGATATGCAAGGGCAACAATGACCACACCAAGCATAAAGGCCACTAATGTTGTTGTAGTAATATCAACAATACTCTGTGGCGTCAGCCAAAATGCATCAAGCGCTGCTGTAATAAAAAGCACGAGTGCACTGAGCAGCCACCCAGAAAAGCCAGCATAAGCAAAAGCTGCCAGCATAAACAGCGACCACGCACAGGTAAACGGCACTGCTACGCCAGAGATACTAAGCAGATAGCTCGCAGCGAGACCATGATACAAGACAAGCTGCCACGCTCGCTGCTTATTCGTCTGCGATGAGCGGAAACAGGTGTAGAGGCCAAGAGCAAGCCAAGCGCTGGCCGCTGCATAGAAAGACCATTCGCCTGCCCCAGGAATGCGCTGCATTGCATCAAGGCCGAGAAGTTTGCTATACGCAAAAAGCAAGAGCGGAAAGACAACGCTGCTGACTCGCACGACAGTACTGGTTTGGCTATTGGTAGCGTATGGCGACACGCTTCTAGTATACCTGGAGTATGATGGTAGGCACAAGCGTTTTGTGTAATATTTACTGATGCTATATCATTGGTGTTTCGCGCTTAAGCCGCTGCCGGTGTGATCGGTAGTGAGGATCATACTGCCCTACCAGCTCCCAAAAGGCCGACGAGTGATTCATGTGGTGAGTGTGGCAAAGCTCGTGAATCAAGACGTAATCAATCAGCTCATTGGGGAGTTTCATAAGCGCGATATTAAGGCTAATTGTACCTGTGCTGCTGCAGCTCCCCCATCGAGTGCTCGCATGGCTGAAGCGAATACGCTGGTAGGTTGAGTTAGTGCGTGCAGCAAGCTCGTGGAGACGCTGTGGCAAGTAGGCTTTGGCTTCGCGGCGCAAGATGGTTGCAACTTCTTGTCGGATAGCGCACTGAACGGATGGCTCGTCTATAGTATGTTCTGGTGGGAGAGAGACGAGCAGCTTTTGCCTTACGATGCGCACAGTAGGCTGATCAACCATCTGTGTGCGGATGATAGCGATCGAGTGGTGCTTACCTATTGTCTCTCCGTCTTGATAACCATGCACCGCGTGCTGGCGCAGGAGCTGGCGGAGTGCTTGACGATGGGTTGCAATGCTGTGACGGATGAGAAAGAGTGGTGCGTGCCGCGGGGCATTGGCATAGAGCTGGCCATTTGGTGAGAGACGTATTGTGATGGAGCGCGCTTTGGCACTGCGCTTAATAACAATATCGCCAAACTCATCGTCGTGGAGCGTAGAAGACATAGATAAAAGCCTCCCTCCTTTTAGCCAAGATGTTATTTTATTGTACAATGTAGCGTGTCGAGCGAATTTGTCCTCGCCGTGGGGCGCTCGACATAGCGCGCATTGAGTGACTGGCTGGTGTTGGTGGTGGCACTTGAGCGCGCTGCTTTGCTACTGGTGGAGTTGTGGCTGGTGCTTTGCTCGGCAGAGCTTCGTCTTCAGTTTGTTGACCGATTTGCTTTAAGAAGGTCAGGGCAGCCCGGGACTGTGATGAATACGGGTGCTTGCCACTGATGACAAAATAGAGTTCGCCCGCGTTTGGCTCGCTAAAGCGCCGCACATAGTAATCGAACGCTTCACGTGAGAGTCGCTGGTTTTTGACGCTTCGGCTGCGGGCTGTGGTCACGTCTGTCTGAACCCAAATAATCACTGGCCGATACCCTTCACTCCGTGCCCAGCGGACAAATTCACTTCGGCGAGCCCGGGTGTTGCTATCGCCCTCGTATATGAAGGGCTGCTTGGTCTTAGCAATCTCTTGCAAAAATGTCTTCCCTACTACTGCCGCGGCTGCATCGTCTTGGCAGTAGCCCGAGAGCTCGTTAATATCAATAAAGGGTGAGCCAAAGGCCTTGGCAAACTGAGCGGCAAAAAATGTCTTGCCGCTACCGGGCAAGCCAACCATGAGTATTGCAAAGGGCCGAACTGGAGGCGTTGGTTGCATGTATTTTATTATAGCAGACTCCGCGTGGCGTGAGGGATTTTTAGCATAAACGAATCAATAGTTACTTTGCAATAGAAAATTCTTCCGGTTTGGCTATAGATTTGATATACTAATAGGTAGTAACAGAGGGGCATAGTACAACGGCTAGTATAACGGTCTCCAAAACCGTAGATTGAGGTTCGATTCCTCATGCCCCTGCCACAATAGTATCCAACCTCCCCGACGGAGGTATTTTTTGCCTAAAGGAGTGATATACTATAGGTTATGTCAGCCCATGATGCCATTACCCACCGCGTTACACGCGCTGTGCGGCAGGTTTCGCCAGCAGCTTTTGCGGAGCGTTCGGCTGCGCGCAAGATAGTGCAGCAGTTTGCCGAGCAAGCTGGCTTGATTTATTTCGGAACGATCAACCCGCGAGATGACGACTATCACCCAATCCGCGGCTACACTATGTCGACGACCCATCGCGATAGGCACTATAGCGTGGGTAATATCCGCGGTTATAATGTCACACTTGTGTCGCGGCGAGATATGGTGCGCATTGCCAACAGTCCCAAGCCTTCGCCTCAACAGTGGCTGATAGCCGCGGTAGATATGTACACGCGCCGTGATGTACCGTATATGTTTATTGGCCGGCAGGGCAAGATTGCTAGCTACCCGAGCTATAAATTACAACCACTCCGGCTTGGGATGTTTGGGCCGCAACCAGAAGAATTTATGCAGAAATATACGGTGTATGGCGAGCTTGGGCGAGCAGTTGAGATAGAACGCTACCTCACACCTGATGTAGCATCAGTGATAGCATCGCATTTTGATGATCTCAGTATTGAGATCTCGAGCGGTGTCCTCTATATCTATGCCGCTATGGCAACGCCGACGATGGAGCTGCTTGACCGGATGGTGTCTGATGGTCTCTGGCTAGCAGCGACATTCGACGTGTTTGCCGAGCAGCTTGCCGCTGCGCAAGCTGAGCGCCATACTACCATTCACCAGGGTTATCGCCATAGATAGTGTATTTTTACGATGTCTACATTCTTCCTATTCTCTTCTCTTTGGAGGGTCTGCATGGCTAATATCTCCCAAATCTTAGCTGTTATCACTTAATGTTTAAGTATGCGTCAGGTTTGGCAATAGGCTCTTTCCTCTACGTTTGACCAGAATAAAGTAATAGAGCGAAGGCGCTGCCGCAGAAGTCGCAGAATTTGAGACAGCCAAAAGGTAGTTAAGCTAAGTATAGAGTCGTACGCGATCGTACGTGACTCATACAATTAATTCCTGAGACAAAAAACAGCACCCATTGGCGGATGCTGCTGTGCGCTATTGCTACGATAAGACTAGCCTTTGCGCGGCTTAACCTCGTTGCGGCCGAGCGATTTCTTCGTCTCTGTGTAAGTAGCGTGTCGGCGAGCAATTGGGTCATACTTACGCAGAACAAGCTTATCTGGAGTGTTCATCGTGTTCTTACGTGTTACGTAGGTACGGTGCTTGGTGAGGTTGCTCACAAGAGCAATAATCTTTCGCTTGGTATTGTTCTTCTTTGCCATTTCTTTACTCGTTAGATTTTATAAAATATCTTGGTTGATTATAGCATAGCTCATGGTCTAATGCTAGTGGCGATGATGATTTGCTACTCGCTCGTGGTATAGGCGGCCCAGTTTGCTTGCTCATTAGCGCTCAGTGCTCGGGCCTCAGTGATCACAGCGGCAAGCTGTGAGGCGCTCACGGTGAAGGTTTCGCCACTGTCAATGTCATCACGCTGCCCCATCAAGGCTACTAAGCGATTCTCGGCATATGCCGCCTGTGCAGGGTTAAGCTGCTGAGCTTGGCGGTGGCTCTTGATGAAACGCCGCGCTAGGAGTGATTGTGAGTCGCCATCTTGGGCAGTTAGCATAATTGGCTTTTGCTCTGCTGTGGTAGCCTGCTCCTTCTTCTCAGAATGAGCTGGCGTGTGCTGCGCTTGTGATTGACTAGAGGTAGTTGCTGAGCGGTTAGCTTGCTTCTTGTCTGTCTTGCCGCGATTATCACGTTGCTGCTGCGGCCGTGGAGCAGTTTGTGCAGGGCGGTGCGGAGCTTCTTGTGGTTGCTGAGCTGGGATCATTGCCACGACATATGCGAGTGGCACTGTAATGAGCAGCAGGACAATTGCCGCGAGACCAGTTGCATATTGACGAAGTGCGCTCGATGGAGCGGGTGCGTGATGGCGAGTGAGTGTAACGAGTGCCCATAGTTTACTCGTCAGTGCAAGACTCCCAGCGATCGGGAGATAGAGTGGCAGGAGCCATAGGTCGCGTGGGTGATGCTTTAGGTGTGGAATATTGCGCACCGCTTGCCATATAAGCCAGCCAAGCACAAGCCCAAGGATCGTTGCACTGCTCCAGAGCGTTGCAGTAGTCGCTGTTCCAGCCAGAGTGTTGTATAGGTTGTTGACAAGCGTGCTACTAAGCACGATCAGTGCCCCAAGATAGAGCAAACTCGCAAAGCAAAAGCCAATGTGTGTGAGCCAGACAAGTGGCCCCGCCTGCCGGATACGTGCGTGCTGATGCCAGAGTTGCCAATAGGCGGCGCGACTCAGTTGGGTATAACTGCTTGTAATCCGGTAGAGCTCTGCTGGATGGTTGATCTGCGTGAGAGCACTGTGCTGGTAGGCTGCGTGGTAGTGTGCAGGCAGAGATAGCGCGATGCTTGATGGATGATGCGCGGCACATGGCTGCGCTGTTGCATCGCTCTGAGTAAATTGCTTGAGTAACTCAAGCCGAATAGCAAATGTGTCGCTTGTAATAGCGTAGGCCTGGCCATGGCGGCTCTGCATAGGCAAAATAACACGCTGCTGCATATCGAGGAGCCAACTGCCGATTCGCTGAGAGAGCGTCGTTCCACCAGTGTATTGTTGGCGGCCACTGACGAGCCCAATAGTTGGTTCGGCAAAGGGTAAAAGGAGGTTAATTGTCGATGTTGTCCAGCGCGCACGCGGGGTCGTGACAATCACAAGACTCACACGCCGCACTTTTTCAATCAGTGAGGTAAGCTGCGCATCATAGCTCATCATCTCAGGCTGCTCGACTACCGTTGTCGCGTATTCTTTGGCGATTGCTCGAAGAGATTGGTGGGCGTGCGAAGCGTCGTTAATCGAGACGAGTAGCTGCGTTGGCTTGCTATGCTCTTTGATGCTAGCGAGGCAGCTCTCGAAGACTTCTGGATCTTCGTCCTCAGCAACAACCAAGACTGCGTATTTTTTGCGAAGGGTTGCAGTGTAGGTTTTATTCTTGCGAGCACTCGCCACGCGGAACCACCAACTCAGGATGACCATGAGAAATATCACCCCTCCAATCCACCAACGATACCTGTCGATTACTTCCATACACTGTATAAAACCAGCCATTGCCATAGACTCCTCTTTATTTAATGGTTATCCTTATTCTAACACGAAAATTTATCGTACAAACACTCTATCGACAAGAGATTGTTCGGACGATAGACAATATGTATTGTAGCCACGAATGCCCCCATTTGTCAATGGATTCTAGGAGAATTATGTATAGACGTATCATAACCTCCCCAATTGTGACATTGAGTATGGCGCAAAAAGCCAAGTTATAGATGCTATATGAGGTAGGCTGAGCACTGGTAGAACCTCGCACACTCTATAGACGAAGCAGCGAAGAGTAAGGGTGAGTGTGCTGGCAAAATGAGCGCATCAAGAACCAAGGCAGTAAGGCTTGCTGGTACGTACCTCGTATGGTAGAATACCAAGTAATGCCGCGATAGCTCAGTTGGTAGAGCGCATCCATGGTAAGGATGAGGTCTCGGGTTCAAGCCCCGATCGTGGCTCCATGGTTGAATTTGTTGATCACCCCATTGCTGGGGTGGTCTTTGTTGTTGACCGATAGTGAGGGTAGTGAGGATGTTTTTCGCTCGCTGAAATATATGGCGAGAAGCCCTCTTCCTTGCCGAGTACTATCAGAAACGAGTTTAGACCGGCTGGCGGTGACGTGGTAGCCGATAGACACGACCCGTTGGGGTTGGTGCTTGGTGACGGCCTCGCTGTGGAGGCGTAACTTCGGCTAAGCCATAAGCCGCCGCTGTAGTTATTGGATAGTCGTCTCTATAAGACTCAATTGATGATCGTGGAGTGCAGTATAGGCCAAGTGGATAGTCGCACCGTGTGATTGACCGAGGTCCACCGCCGAGAGGACTCGATTTATCGTAGGAGCGAGTAGTAAATATGCTAATAAAGTCGATTTGTTTTTCTCTTATGGTCGACGACATTAGTGAGTTACCTGGCTTATACTGAGCATATAGCAGTGAGCTGGGCGCATTGTGGAGTATTTCCAACTCCATAGCTAGACAACCAAGTGCATTGCGGATAGCGAGGATTTTATCACGGCCATGAGTGATTTCTTTGGCATGGAGAGGGCTTTTTGCAGACCCGCTCATCCCTATCTCGCGACCCCATTGCACGGTAAATGGTGTGAGGTCGCGGGCAAGTTGCTCGACGTGGTTGGCTATTTTGTCGCGCCGTTTAGTGTCTACCTCGCTATCCTTTCGCACAACAAGGGATGGAAAAAGTGGTATAAGAGGATGTCTGTGGAGCTCTTCCTCTGATATTGGCCACTCGGTTGGCTGGTAATCTTCTCGTACGTGACGAGCCTGTGGCGGCCTATCGAGCGTAGCAGCAATAAGAATATGATCGAAATATTTTTTTGTCATAGAGTGCAGTATATCGCAAAACCCCTTTTATTAACAGAGGTACGTTGCATGATCGTAAGAGATTGTGTGATTTGTGTTTTTCGCACTTTGACATTGGCAAAAAATTTGCTATACTAATTCACAGTTAGTTCATTTTATTTGCCGGAGTCGTCTAGTGGCAATGACAGGAGACTGTAAATCTCCCGCTTTTTAGCTTCGTAGGTTCGAGTCCTACCTCCGGTACCATTTCTGCCGCTTTAGCTCAGCTGGTCAGAGCAACTGTTTTGTAAACAGTAGGTCTACGGTTCGAATCCGTAAAGCGGCTCCATACGTATATAGTGAAGACTTTCTTAAGGAGGAGGTCTTTTTTGTTTTTGCAGTTACGTAGTAGCTGTAATTAGTGAGGACATATTCCCTACTCTCTGCGCGGACGCACAAAGAATAATGTTGGAAGCGTGGTAATTGTGTGTATGTGTAGTGAGTATAGTGATATATCAGTGTGTGGCGAGAACCCCTGCTCTGAGAATATCAATAAGGCAGCACATATTGCTGCCTTGTTGATTGTATTTAGCCCCTTATTATACCCTTTTACTACTTGATGCTACATCGTAATGCGGCGTGGTGCGCTGCGCTGAATGCGATTGGCGGGCATTGGAGCTCGTGCTGGCGGATGAACAGTGGATGACTGTCGACTGTAGGCGGCATTTGGCTGCGGCTGCGGAGGTGCTTGAGTATACGCTGGCGCTGCTGGAGCGGGCAATGCAGCCGGTGGATGGTAATACGCCGTTGAAGGTTGTTGCTCTACCTGCTGAGACGGCACAGTAATGCGTTGCTGGGGTTGCTGGCGAGATTCTGGTTGTGTTTGGTGGTGCCGCGGTGATTGCGCAGAAGTAGGCTGAGGTTGCATCTTAGCGCGGATGCGCTGAGCTTTTTTGTGGTCGCCAGCTCGTTCGTAGCCTTCAGCCAGGAGCTGATATGTTTGGGTGCCAGGTTCTAGTTTGGCAGCCCGTTCAAGCGACTCCAGCATTTTCTTATTATGGCCGAGCTTTTCCTGCACCTTGGCATAGGCAATATGCCGCGCAGCCAGCTTGTCCTCCATTGCTAGTGCTTGTTCAAAGGCGAGAGCAGCTTTGTCGTAGCGCTTGGTTTCGTAATAGATGAGGCCAACATTATGCAAGCTCGAAGCGCTTGGCTCGAGGCTTTGAGCGATCTCAAAACACTCAATCGCATCATCAAATGCCTTCTGCTTGGCGTATAAAATACCGAGGCGGTTATAGGCGGTTGCATTACGCTCATCCACCCGCAGGATCGTGAGCAGTGCCTTCTCGGCGCGGAGATAACGACGATCGCGGAGTGATTCCTGAGCTACCTCCCACAGGCGATCAAGCTTGCCCGAGAGGCGCATTGGTAATTGTGAGGTGGTCTCGGCAACTGATTGCTGCTGCCATAAGGCAAAGGCACCAGCGCAGGCTACCAATAATAATCCATACATAGTTATAGTATACCACATGCCAGCAGCTGAATCCGCACGCTGGCATTAGCAGTAATGCGCTCGTGTGCGCGTGCGATACGCTCTGCCTGAGCAAGCAGCTGCTGTGATGGCTGCGTCCGGAGTGTATGCCATGCAATGTGTAGTAGGCACTCAAGCAAGAGCAGCGCACGAGCTCGATCGTGGCTATAGCGCTGCCCAATTACGATGCGTTGGCGGGTAGCACCAGTGATATACTGACGCGCGTCGGTCATTGCCAGGGCAATAGTGCGAAACTCCTCGTCATTAGCAGCCAAGCGTGCGATCGTCGCAGGTTGCTGCTGAGCAATAAACTGCAGCTGGGCACGGCGCGTTGGGTCAATAATGCCAAGTTGGCCAAGCTGAGCAGCTGTTTGGGTTTGCTGAGGTGGGATAATACGGACGGTCTGGACGCGTGAGCGAATTGTTGCCAGCAAGCGTTGGGGCTGATGGCTGGTGAGGATGAGATGAAGCGCGTGAGGCGGCTCTTCGAGGAGCTTAAGGAAGGCATTTTGGGCGGCAGGTGTCATTCGGTCGGCATCATCGATAATGACAAACTGCCGAGCCGCTGCCTTGCCCTGAGTAAGCGCGTGAAGCGAGCGGATGTCATCAACGCGAATTGTCCCGCGCTGCTGGTCGTCATGGCCCTGACTGGTATGAGGCTGGAGGATAAGTGCGGTGCGGCTCGCAACCTGCCGTGCTGCAGTCATAAGCCCAAGCCCAGGCGCACCAACAAGAAGCAATGACTGTGGTGGCTGCTGTGCAAGCTGTGCAAGACGCTGCTCGGTGCGGGGGTTATAAACGAGCGATGGCATCGGCTCCCTCAGGAAAGAGTGCCATAAAGGCTGCTGGCGGTGGTGCAACAAAGGTTTGGCGCACACCAGCACGAGTTGTGATTTCGAGCTGGTAGGCGTGCAGAAGGAGGCGCTCCCCTGCCGATCCATAAATGCGATCACCAACAATCGGTGTGCCAATATATGCCAGATGGACACGCAACTGATGTGTTCGACCAGTGCGGGGGCGCAGAGCGAGTAAGCTCATACTGGACTGCGAGGCGAGTATTTTGTAGATTGTTTGGGCAGATTTGCCGCGTGGATCGGCTCGAAAGGTGCTTGGCGCGGCCGGGTTGCGCCCCAGCGGGACATCGATCTTGGCTTGCTGCTGACGGGGCTGCCCTGCCACGACTGCTAGATACGTCTTCTTGGCGTGGCGCTCGGCGAATTGCTTCTTAAGCTGCTGGAAGGCCTCTGGTGTACGCGCACCAATCATTACTCCGCTGGTGTCGCGGTCGAGTCGATGGACAATCCCTGGCCGATTTGTCTCCAGCCCAACCGAAGTATAGCGCCGGAAGAAGTCTGCTACCGTAAATTCATCATTGAGCGCACCCTTGCTATGTGTGAGGATACCAGCTGGTTTATTGATAACAATTACATCATCATCAATGTAGAGGATCGGGAGGGTTTTGTCGCTATAGTCGACCGCGTCAGGTAGGTTGATGGCGATGCTGTCGATCTCTGCTACCAGTTGGCGTGGCTGACAGACGACTCTATCGTTGACGGCGACGTGGCCAGCTTTGATGTGTTTTTGCCAAGTGGAGCGACTAGTCTCGGGGTAGCGCGTTGCAAGCAGGCTATCAAGGCGCTGGGTGGTACGCCGCTGCTGAAAAAGATAGACATCCTTACCCTTGAATGGTAGGCCATAGGTTGTGATGTCGCTGAGTGGGTTGGGGAGAATTTCCCCCGTTGCATCACTCTTTGCGGTGTAGATCTGCTGCATGATGTAAGATGCCTGATCCTCCGCTGTGTCGTCGATGAGCAAAAAGTACTGTCGGCGGTCGAAGCGAAAACGCACCAGCTGGTTGATAGGCTGTGGGTGGCTACTGGCGATTTGGTCGATGTGGCGCGGGACATTATCGTCAGTTGCTTGACGAAACTGGCGTAAGATAGCAAGGAGGTCGCTTGATGTGATTTTCATATAATGACTCCATCTCGCGCTATACTCATGATGTACTCCGCAGGCCAACCGCCTTTTGTACGCGGAGGAGCGTGGTGTTGGCGACCTCATTCATCGCTCGCTCAGAGCGCTCGAGAGTAGCAAGCAGTGTCTCGTCGGAAATACCTGCGAGCCGCGCTTGAAAATCAGTGAGGAAAGCAGCCACTGCCTCGGCCACCGCACGCTTGAGTGGGCCATATTGGGTCTGCCCTACCCACTCGGCATTTACCTCAGCTTGCGGACGGTTGGTTAAGATTGCAAGCAGCTGAAGCAGATTCGTAATGCCTGGCTGGCGTTGCCAGTCGAAGTTGATAACACCAAGCGAGTCTGTCGTGGCAGCCATGATCTTTTTGCGCGCTTGGGCGGGGGTATCGGCGAGGTTGATCTTGGACTTTTGGTCGTTTGAACTCTTACTCATCTTCTTTTCTGGGTTCGTCAGGCTGCGGATACGCAGGCCAGTGTCGCGCTGGATGAAGGCGGTTTGCTTGGCAGTTGGCTCTGGAATAGTAAAGAGCTCGCCAAATTTACGATTCATACGCAGGGCAATATCACGGGTAATCTCCAGATGCTGGAACTGATCCTCGCCGACTGGCACCCATCGGGCATTGTAGAGGAGGATATCAGCCGCCATTAGGACGGGGTAATTAAAGAGCCCGACACTGACTGGCCTATTAAATATTGACCGATACTTCTCTAGACCATAATAAGCAAAGTTTGTATCCTCTTCATCCCATAGTTCATCTGGAGCATTTAAGATTTCTTCTTTTCTTGATCGCGCTTCGGATAATCCACTCTTTTCTTTAAACTGCGTCATCCGGCTCATCTCGCCAAAGCCAGTAAAGCAATCTAAAATCCATGTGAGTTCACTGTGTGCTGGGATGAAGCTCTGCCGGTAGAGAAACGTATGCTCATCGGTGATGTCGAGCCCTGCTGCGATGAAGTACTTGAGATTTGTTAGCGTATTCTCGTAGAGTGTCGTGTGGTCGATTGGTGTGGTAAAGCTGTGGAGGTCGGGCACAAACATATTGAGCTGGTAGCGCCCAGCGTAGTGCTGCTGCAGCTGTACCATTGGCACAAAAGCACCAAGATAATTGCCAAGCGTTGGCTCTTCATTGCTACGGATTCCGGTGAGGATAACTTCTTTGGACATATACGTAGTATAGCATTTTCGGTGGCGAGTTTGAATAAGCGGTCAAAACACGCAGTATATGAGGTACTATACGAAACGATATCATTGACATAGAGTAGCGTTTCTGGTTAGCTAGATAGTAAGGATTCGTTTCAAGCAATCGAGACGAGAGGAGTTAAGAAAGACGACGAGAGAACACCACGAACGACACTCATAATGTACTGTTTATTGATTTGCTAATGTCAGGAAAAATTTAAGGAGCACCATGCTAAAAACCATCAAAACGAAGAAAAACAGCACTAAATATACCCTCGTTGCGCTGGTAGCGGGTTTTACGCTGCTGAGCGTGGGGTCGAGTTATATTCACGCACGATCCGCTCAGAATTCTCGCAATAGCAATCTATCTAACATTACTGCCAACACCAATACCGATGGATTCCAACAATCAAACCACTATAATACGCCAAAAGGCTTCATGAATGATGTCCAGACGATCTTCAAAGGAACAGATGACTACTACCACCTTTACTACTTGCTCAATAAAAACTATAAGTCGAGCAATGATGGCACTGAGTGGTACCATATTCGCACGAAGGATTGGGAGCACTTTGAAGATCTTGGTGTAGCGATTCCTAAGTTTGTTAACGGCTGGTCGGCAGTTGCCTCGGGCTCGGTGTATCAGAACAGCAATGGGTTTTTCCGTGACTTACCCAAAACGGCAATAATTGCCTACTTTACGAGCTATACTGAGACTGGTCAACACCAATATGTCGCATATTCGCTCGATGATGGCCGCACCTACCACCCGTATAATCACAGCCAGCCAGTCATGAAGGCGCAATCGAAGGAACAGAACTTCCGCGATCCACATGTCTGGTACAATGAATCGACCAAGAAGCTGGTGATGTACTTGGCTGAGGGCGATAAGGTTGGTATCTACTCGAGTAGTGACGGAAAAAAGTGGGAGTACCAGGGCGCAACCATGCTCAACGGTAGCACACTTGATGGCAAAAATCTTGGCCTTATTGAGTGCCCTAACCTCAAGAGCTTTTATGATCCAAAAACAAAGACTACCAAGCACGCGCTGCTTTTTGGGGCTAATGGCTATCAATATGGTTCGACAACTGGCAGCTATTACATGATTGGCCATCTCGAAGCCAATGGGAACTTTGTCGCCGAGCAGCAACCAGAGCGGCTTGATCACGGAACGGATTACTACGGTGCTAATTACTACCAAGAAAGCCCAACGCGCGTCAAGAGTATTGGCTGGATGGGTAACTGGGAGTACTCACAGGGGCAGATTCTGAAGGATGATGGCCAGGAAGCGAAGCATATTGGCTCAATGAGCTCAACTCATTCCCTCTCGATGACCCAAAAGGATGGAAAATATGTGGTGCGGTCGCGCTTGATCAATAACAACACGCGCACCAGCGGCCTGCGCACCAAACAGTCGGCTCGCACGTCTAAAACAGCACCTGATGGCTACCATAAAGAATTGCTCAAGGTCAATCGCAAAGCCTCGCAAGAGATTAGCCTCCACTTTGCGAACAATACGGCGAACACGAAAGGCCACGTTCGAGTCTTTATCAATCAAAAAGACAGCCGCGTGAGTGTTGACCTCAACACCGAGACTGGCACCTACGAGGTGAAACGGAATAGCTCGAAGATCACTGGTGAAGCAAAAAATAAGTACGAGAAGGCGTATGCAGTATATAATAATTGGCAAAATCGCCAGCGCTACTTCGTCTATCTCGTTGCCGACAGAGGGAGCCTTGAGATTGCTATGCCAGATGGGCAGATCTATTCGCTGATGAAGCTATCAAGTGATCCAAACATGCAAGTTGTGGTGGAGTCAAGTACTGATAATAGCGTATCGGCGACGCTGTGTGACTTCCAAAACAAAACACGGTAACCCAGCACAAGAAGAATTCTTCTCTAATAGACAATAAAGCTCTCTTGCTATAGAAGGGAGCTTTATTATATCAGGAAAGGTGTAGTAGTATGCAGCACGGTATCATACTATATAGGAATAGCAAGCTTATTGTTCGAGGTGTTTGGCAATAAGTTTGGCATAGCGTTTGCGAATCTCGTGGCCAGTGATGGCTGTCTCAATCACGACATTGCGACGCCGGCGCTGGATTGCCTTAAAGTGCTTTGGTATCATCACCGCATCGAGTGTACCATACAGGATAGTCATTGGTAATGGTGGCAGGGCGCAGGCATCACCGAGCGATGTTTGGAGCAAAATGCTATTGCGTGCCGTCTTGGCGTATGGCGAAAACCCTTCGCGGCTGACATGAAAATTCTTCTGCGTCCGCTTGTATTGATTAACTGCGCCAATGAGCTTTGGTGACGCGTTGATCGCCTTAAGAAATCCTTTGCCAATTGTCTTGAGTAGTGCCTCGCGTAGCGGGCGCTTAGCAATATCACTTGGTAGATAGATCGGTGGTGAGCACAGCACAAGCTTTTGGACGCGGCGAGGAAACAGCTTGGTGTATTCGATTGCCACTAGTGTGCCGAGCGAATGCCCGCACAAGATCACTTGGCGCAGCGGCGCAGCATGGCGAATCGTTTTGCGCAGGGCGCGTGCATGATCAGTCAGGGTATAATCGGGCCAGGCAGGCTTGCGCGATTGGCCAAAGCCTAGCAAATCAACTGCCAAGACTGGTTGGTCGCCAAGTTGATTCAGTACATCTTGCCAAATATTATGGTTTACCCCGATACCGTGTATAAGGACAATAACCGGCCGAGATATATCGTGCCAATCGCCAAATACCTGGGTATGCAGCGGATACGCCAGGCCAAATAGTTCGTGGAGTTTGTCATACATACTAGTGTGATATTGTATCATTTTTTGCAGGCTGGCCGCAAAAGAATGGTGACATAATGCATATAAGGGACTTGTTAACACTTCTAGTGTCTAGAAGCTACACTCTATCTCACTACCCTTAGTAATATTTTACTATAGCAAATACCCTGCCACATTGACAGGGTATTTGTGAGGCGTAGGCAAGAATGCTTAACGCTTCGAGTACTGCTCGCGTTTGCGGGCGCTGCGCAAACCATATTTTTTGCGCTCTTTTTCGCGTGGGTCGCGGCGCAAGAATTCAGCCTTCTTGAGTGTGCCGCGTAGGTCTGGTGCACCAACGGTAATCGCTTTGGCGATTGCCATCTTGATAGCATCAACCTGACCGCTGAGGCCACCACCCTTCACTAGGACGGTGACGTCAAATTCTTTTTGCTTACCAACCAAGGCCAGTGGATCGGTCACTTCAGCTAGCAGTGTTTTGTTACCCGACAGGTAGTCAAGCGCCGACTTGCCATTGATCGTCACATTCCCCTTGCCTTTGACCAGTCGAGCGCGGGCAGTAGCGCTTTTGCGCCGGCCAAGACCATAGTCGTATGTTGCTTGTGCCATTTATTGTACCTCTACTTTCTCTGGTTGCTGTGCGGTGTGGGCGTGCTCTTCGCCAGCAAAGACGCGGAGACGAGCCAGGCGATCTGCTGCAAGCTTGTTCTTGGGCAACATGCCCTTCACAGCAGCAGTAATGATACGTTCTGGTGCGTTTTCGCGCACTTCCTTGAGCTGAGCGTCTTTGATACCACCAGGGAAACCACTGTGATGGTAGTAGATCTTGTCTGTCTCTTTTTTACCAGTCACAACAGCCTTGGCTGCGTTGATGACGACAACGTAATCGCCCCCATCGACGTGTGGTGTGTAAGTTGGCTTGTATTTGCCCACCAAGTACTGCGCAATGGTTGTTGCGGTGCGGCCAAGTGGCGCTTGGCTCGCGTCGATTAAGATCCAGCGCCGGCTAACATCGGCTGGCTTCTGCGAAAATGTTTTGTGAGCCATAACTACTTCGCCTCCTTTGTGGTTGCCTCGGGCTTAGGCATTGGCTTGAGCTCGTCAACAAACTCAATCATTGCCATCTGCGCGCCATCACCACGGCGCAGACGTGTCCGATACACACGCACGTGGCCGCTTGGCCGATGGCTGAGTTGTGGGGCAATCTGGTCAACCAGCTTGATTGCTGCAGCTTGTGTGCTGAGCCCAGCAATGACAGCGCGGCGATGAGCGAGGTCACCCTTCTTAGCTTTAGTAATGAGCTTTTCGATGTAGCGCACCAACTCTTTGGCCTTGGGTAGCGTCGTTTCGATTCGCTCCTCGACAACCAAGCTGGTTGCCAGGCCTTTGAGCAGGGCTCGACGTTGATCGCGTTCGCGGCCGAGCTTGCGCCCTTTGTATCCGTGTCGATGCATTTAGAGCTCCAATTCTGCTAGTTTATCTTTTACTTCGTCGAGGGCTTTGCTGCCAAAGCCTTTGAGTTCGCGCAGGTCCTGCTCTGTCAAAGTGACGAGGTCGTGAACGGTGCGGATCTCATTGTTGATGAGCGCGTTTGCGGTGCGGGCACTGAGGCCAAGGTCTTCGATCGAGGTGTTCAGCTCGTTGTCTTCCTCAGCAGTTTGAGTACCAAGCGCTGGTGCCGATACAACAGTTGTGCTGCCAGCCAGAGCGGTGTATTGATTGACCAAAATCGCCGCAGCCTGCTCGAAGGCATCGCGTGGCGTCAAGCTACCGTCAGTCTCGACGGTCATCTCAAGCCGCTCCAGGTTGGTTTCTTGGCCAACACGAGTTGGATCGACCTTGAAGCGCACACGCGTCACGGGGCTAAATTGCGCGTCCATGGCGATCATGTCGCTGTGCAATCGGTTGGCACTCGACTCTTCGATCGGGTAGTACCCCCGACCAGCCTCAGCCACCAAATCAATAACAACATTCGCCTGTGGGTCATCAATCGTGCAGATGACGTGCTCAGGGTTAACAACCTCAACCTCAGCATTAGCTGCAATATCCCCAGCGGTTACTGTACCAGCACCTTGCTTCTCAAGGCGCAGCTCGACTGGTTCATCGCTGTGAACAACCAAGTCGACACCCTTGAGGTTGAGCATGATGTCGGTGACATCTTCCTTGACGCCAGGCACTGTAGTGAACTCGTGCGTTGCGCCCTGCATTCGGAAAGCCGTAAAGGCTCCGCCGCGGATACTGCTCAGCAGCACCCGGCGCAAGCTGTTGCCCAGCGTGTTGCCGTAGCTGGCGTGCAATGGCTCAATGACAAATGTGCTGCTGTGCGGCCCATTGTCATCGATGCGCGCCAACGCCGGATCGTGAATTAATTTAGACATGTACAAAATTCTCCTTACCCTTGTTAGCGTGAGTAATACTCAACAATCAGCTGCTCGTTGATGCCAGCTTCAGCTTCTTCGCGCTTTGGCTCGCCCGATACTTCGATCTTGAGTTTTTTGATATCGCTCTTAAGCCAACTCAGTGGTGGTTGGGAGGTATTGCCGTAGATGTCGTCAATTGCAGTAAAGTAGCCAGACTTTGCACTCTTTGGCCGAACGGTAATAACATCCCCTGCCTTGAGGCGAATTGATGGAATGTCGACGCGGCGACCATTAAGCTCAAAGTGACCGTGACTCACCAGTTGGCGGGCCTGGCGACGACTCGTTGCAAAGCCAGCACGGTACACAGCGTTGTCGAGCCGGAGCTCGAGGAAGCGGAGCAGGTTCTCACCGCTGAGGCCTGGTTTGCGAGTTGCTTCGTTCATCAGCTTAGCAAACTGCTTCTCCAGTAGGCCATACATGCGGCGCACCTTCTGCTTTTCGCGCAGCTGCGTTGCATACATGCTTGGCTTGCTCTGACGGCCGTGAGCGTGCTCGCCTGGAATACCGCTCTTGCGCGCCAAAATCTTGTGTGCCTTGGGGTGAAGCGCCACACCTTCGCGGCGGCTCTGCTTCACGATTGGGCTTCTATCTCGTGCCATTTACGCCCTCCTTGCCTTTCGTGGGCGAACGCCACCGTGTGGCACACCCGTTACATCTTTGATGCTATTGACGGCAATGTCGAAGTTGCTCATTGCGCGAATTGCCGCATCTCGGCCCAGCCCAACACCCTTGACGAATACATCAACGGTGCGGACGCCGTAGCTACTCTTGGCAGCTTCTGCGGCTTTTTCTGCAGCAATCTGTGCTGCGTAGGCTGTGCCCTTCTTACTCCCACGGAAGCCACATGCACCAGCGCTGGCAGCGGTCAAGACGTTGCCCTTGCTATCTGCAAATGTGACAATAGTGTTGTTAAAGGTTGCCTGTACATGCAGCTGACCAGATGGGACTGATCGGCGCTGCTTTTTCTTGGTGGATTTTGCTTGTGCCATATCTCGTCCTTTCTCCTACGTCTTACTTGCTGCCTTTGGCTGTGCTCCGCCGACGGCGATCGCCTTACCCTTGCGAGTTCGTGCGTTCGTTCGAGTGCGCTGACCGCGTGTTGGCAAGCCATTTTTGTGCCTGAGACCGCGGTATGCACCAATGTCTTTGAGGCGTTTGATATTGTTGGTCACCAGGCGTTGCAGATCGCCTTCAGTGACATAATCTTTGTCGATAATGTCGCGAAGTTTCTGCTCCTCAGCCTCGGTGAGATCTTTCACCCGAGTGGTCGGCTCAATTTTTGCCGCCGCAAGGATGTCTCGAGCAAGCGTGCGCCCAATACCATGGATGTAGGTAAGAGCAATATGCACTTGCTTGTCTGATGGGATAACTACCCCAGCAATTCGAGCCATGCTTAACCCTGCCTTTGCTTATTCTTAGGTTTTTTCTTGTTGATGACACGGAGTCGGCCTTTGCGCCGGACCAGCTGATCATCGGGGCTGATCTTTTTGACACTCGCACGAACTTTCATGAGCGTACAAATCTCCCTACAGGAAAAACCTGCCGTTACTGAGAACAGCGGTGATATCAGGCCGCCGCTCTACGTTATTAAACGCGTGCGCGGAAGACGATTCTGCCCTTTGTGAGATCGTACGGGGTTAACTCGACTTCCACGGTATCGCCTGGGACCAAACGGATATGATGCTTGCGCATCTTACCGCTGATATGAGCGATGATGCTTAGGCCGTTCTCTAATTCTACCTTAAATTGCGTATTAGGCAGTGCTTCCACTACCTTGCCGCGCAATTTGATAACTTCTTTCGAACTTGCCATAGATATACAGCTTCGTATTATACGCTATTTCTCTGTAGGAGTAAAGAGGTGTAGCCAGCTTTTTGCATTAATTATTGTGAGATTATGGATGGCACTATTCTTATGTCAGAATGGAGCCGTAAGAGAGGTAGCTTTTGCGATAAACAACTTCTAGAAAGTAGCATCCCTCTAGGCTTTCATGCTGTATAGGCTTAAAAGCTCACCATCATTCTGTGGCCTCTATTCCGCTACGATTCTCCATTCCCCTCTTTCTATATTCGAATTGCAATGATACCTCATAACACACGTTCGAAAGGCTCATGAACGAATTATTATGGAATACGGAACCGTATCAAAAAATACCGCCACAGATGAAGGTGGCGGTATTTTTGCGAGATATATACTAGTGATAGCCTTATGCCTTTGCGGCAGTACGCCGTCGGCCGAGGAACCCACGCTTCTTTGGCTTAGTATCAAGGTCATCGACCGAGAAGTCGTCATATGTTACCATCAGCGCTCGTGAGTTAATCTGGCGAAGCGTCTCGAGGCCGACCGTCACAACAATGAGCAGGCTTGTACCACCGATTGCCATGTTGTTGGCATTGATGCCAAGCTGTGCAAAGATGTAGTCGATCGCAAACGGAATGACTGCGATGAACCCTAGGGCAAGCGACCCAAACAGGTTAAGCCGATTGACGGTACGTGACAGATACTTCTCGGTGGTTGGACCAGGGCGAATCCCTTCAATGAAGCCACCTTGGTTTTCAAGACTCTCCGTAATCTCACTCGCATTAAAGACGATACCGGTGTAGAAGTAGGTAAAGGCAATGACGAGTAAGAAGTAGATCGATGGGTAGATGAGCACCGTTAGGCCACCTGTGGCGTATGTTTGAGCAGTCGGTGCCTGGAACCACTGGATGAGGTTATTAGCCAATTGCTGATTTGCACCAGGTGTCGCATGTAATAGCTGCCCCACAAAAGCTGGCAAGCTGAGGAATGCCACTGCAAAAATAACTGGTACCACACCTGCAGCGATAAGCTTGATAGGCAAAATACTCTTGATACCACCGTACGAGCTATTGCCGCCAACCCGCTTAGCGTAATTGATCGTGACAATGCGCTGTGCTTCGTTAATTTTGACGAGGAGATAAAGCAGGATGAGGCCGATCGTCCCAAGGACAACTACTGTCCAGAAGGTTGTTGGGTTAACGGGTAGTGAGAACCAGCCAAAGACGCTGAGCGAACCATCTTGAGTATTGAAGAGCGATGAGTAGATTGACCCAAAGGTGGTTGGCAGCTGGCTAATCACACTGGCGAAGATGAGCAGGCTAATACCATTGCCAACGCCCTGCTCTGTCATCAGCTCACCGAGCCACATCAAGAGGAGCGACCCAGCAGTCAGTGCCGTTACTGCAACAATCCACTCATGGAGCGAACCAGCTACTGTACCGGTTGTGCTCCCAGCCAAGACTGATTGGCGGAGGAAATAAATAATACCGATCGACTGAGCAATTGCCAGCGGCACGCTAGCGATACGCGTCCACTGGTTGATCTTGCGTCGGCCCGACTCACCATCTTTGTGCATCTCCTCAAGGCTTGGGATGGCTTTGGTAAGGAGTTGGGTAATAATGCTGGCGTTAATAAACGGCCCAAGGCCGATCAAAACGATAGACAGCTGCGCCAACGCTCCACCAGTCAGGATGTTTAAGAAGCCACCAAAGTCACTCGCCGATACGACGTTCTGGATAATGTCCTTGAGTCGGCTTGGCTCAGCCAACGGCACTGGCACGTGCGCCAAGAAACGATAGGCGACGATGAGCCCAAGCACGATACCGAGGCGTTTTTGCATGTCTTTATTTTTGAGCGATCGAAGAATAATCTTCCAGTTCATATGTTGTCCCTTTTGCCACTAACTACTAAACGCTATATCTAATACAGTATACACGAATTGCTCCAGAAGCGAAAGGGTCAGTTGTCAATCCGGCTTTAAGCTCAAAAATATGCGAGAGATTCGTGCTTTTGTAGCTGATGTTTGGATACAGACTAATGGCAGCTTATAATAAATAGCGCACGATGTATATTCTCATGATATAATGCTAGATGTATTATTAATTTACTCTGATAATTTAGCTTGTTTCGATCTTGCTAAAGTTACAGAGTTGCACATACAAGGAGGAGCAATGGCTCAAAACAACCAAGGGCTCAAGATTCGGATTCGCCTCAAGGCGTACGACCACAAGGTGATCGACCAATCAGCCAAGCAAATTATCGACACCGCTCTGCGCACTGGCGCAAGCGTCGCAGGTCCTGTGCCACTACCAACACGGCGCAGCAGCTACACAGTAGTAAAAAGCCCGCACGTATACAAGACTGGCGGTGAGACGTTCGAGATGCGCGTTCACAAGCGCCTCATCGATATCACCAACGCCACACCCAAGACAATCGACAACCTCCACAACCTCAGCTTGCCAGCTGGCGTGGATGTCGAGATCCGGATGTAGCACCACTATATGCTGATTAATTAAAAAGAGTGATAACAACTATCACTCTTTTTAATTTTATATTGCTTACTTACTTAAGCTCCTTTGTCGATAGCCTACTTGGGATATCATCAAGCGTAATTAATACTGGCTCCATAGCATCGTATATTGTCCGAGCGATAGATTGGCAGTCATTCTCGATCGTCATGTGAGTGTTAAAGACCCAGTTCTTAAGCAATGCGGTTTTTGCAGCAAGTGTCACAGTTTCTGGTCGTATTTCCCAGCATGCCCGAACGATGTCATCATAGCTCACTACCGGGGCTTCGTCCTTAAACCGTTTAATAATTTGTCGAGTCACCCACTGATGAAAGCGCTCTGCCTTTGTCTCATCGTCGATCCGCCATGATACTGCTTGCTGAGCAATCTCAAATACCTCGGGTGGTACTCCCTCGTTTGCAAGCTTTTGTAGCCCATGCCATAGCTTTTCCTCAAACAGCGGCATGTCACTGTCTTCGACGATGTAATGAATAATAAAGCGATATGATTGGCCAGTTTCGCGGACAGCCATATCATTCTCATTAAATATTGTGCAGTATTTTGCAGCACACCGTGCTTGATATAAGGGGTGATCTTTGAAAGAGTCACCCAATCGATTAGGCATGGTAAACAGCACCAATATACATTCTGCAAGCATCCGAGCGCTTATCTCCATCAGTGGATCTTGCGCAAAGTTGAGACGAAACCCGTGAAAGCCGATCGTATGCAACACGCCATTAAACTGAAAATGTTTTGCTGAGAGTTGCGGCACGATAATTGTCCCATAGCGATCTTGTTGAGTCATTGCCTTAAGATAGCTCATTTGATAGAGCGGAAATCGCTGCCCGACCGCGGCACCATCACAAGCCTGCTCAATCGCCTGCAGAATTACTGTCTCATCCCAATCAGGCGCGTGCATATTGGCAGTGATAACAAGATCGCTGTTAGCCAGTGTATAAAACATCCCATAAAATCGCTGTATATCCTGTAAAGAGATGTCGGGTGTGAGCTTTGCTCGCCACTTAATCTTTGGCCTGCTAAACATTTGGCGCTCATTGTCGCTCTTAAGAGCAATGTCAATATTTTGCTCTTCCTCAGTAATCTCGGCAAGTGTACGCTTTTTAGCAGCCTGGAAGGCACTGCGTGTGATACGTGTTTGATAGAGGCTATGTATCATGTGACCCAGCTTTGTAGCAAACTGCGGTGCGCTCTCTGCCTGAAGTGAATAAGCCACAAAATGCTGCAGCCGATCTTGGTAGATACACGCCGACGCGCCAATGTGGTTATCGTTCATGGTTTGGGTCAAGATGTGCTGGATGATACGTGGTGCTTCGTAGATGCGAGCATCACCAACGTACTCATACCCTGCCCGTACGGCAATGGTAGTTTGAATCGT
Organism: uncultured Candidatus Saccharibacteria bacterium; assembly: GCA_963526965.1. GTDB lineage: Bacteria > Patescibacteriota > Saccharimonadia > Saccharimonadales > Saccharimonadaceae > Saccharimonas. The sequence continues at coordinate 297,969 of CAURPS010000001.1, forward strand.
TGTTGAGTCAGGAGTGTCGACCAACCAGACAGGCAAACCCTGCGTGGTGGTATGCTTCGTGATAGTATAGTTCATAGCGGTATCATATCATCTTTTGTGTAAAAAACAAAAATACCTCCTCTATGGGAGGTATTTTTGTGAGTTTGCGAGTACTGTGCAAACTACTTGACGATGTTGGTCACAACACCGGCACCGACTGTACGGCCACCTTCGCGGATAGCGAAGTCTTGACCCTTGTCCATAGCGATTGGGGCGTTCAAGGTCACCTTGAAGGTCACTTGGTCGCCTGGCATCACCATTTCCTTATCGGCAGGGAGCTCAATCTCGCCAGTCACGTCCGTTGTGCGGAAGTAGAACTGTGGCTTGTAGCCCTTGCTAAATGGTGTGTGGCGGCCACCCTCTTCCTTCTTGAGGATGTAGACTTCCGCCTCAAACTCGGTGTGTGGGGTGAGTGTGCCTGGAGCAACAATCACCTGACCGCGCTCGATCTGAGTGCGCTCGATACCGCGCAGCAACAGACCAGCGTTGTCACCTGCCTGACCTTGGTCGAGGCTCTTCTTGAAGGCCTCAACACCAGTCACGACAGAGGTCTGAGTTGGCTTAAGACCAACAATCTCTACTGGGTCGTTGATCTTGATGACACCCTGCTCGATACGGCCAGTTGCAACTGTACCACGACCCTTGATCGAGAAGACATCCTCGATTGGCATCAAGAATGGCTTGTCAAGGTCGCGCTGAGGCAACTCGAAGTAGTCGTCCATAGCAGCCACCAGCTCCATCACGGCGTCTTCTGCCTCAGTGTCGCCCTCGAGCGCCTTGGTGGCAGAACCCTTGATGATTGGTGCGTTGTCGCCATCGTAGCCGTTCTTGGTGAGCAGCTCGCGGACGTCCATCTCAACCAACTCAACCAACTCTGGGTCAGCCAAGTCCATCTTGTTGAGGAAGACGACGATCTTTGGCACACCAACCTGGTGAGCAAGCAGCACGTGCTCGCGTGTCTGTGGCAATGGACCGTCGTTGGCGGCAACCACCAGCACAGCACCGTCAATCTGAGCGGCACCAGTAATCATGTTCTTGACATAGTCGGCGTGACCTGGCATGTCAACGTGCGCGTAGTGGCGCTTCTCCGACTCGTATTCCTGGTGGGAGCTAGCGATGGTAATACCGCGTTGCTTCTCCTCAGGAGCGTTGTCGATGTCTTCGTAGTTGCGAGGCTTGTTTACATCGCTTGGAAGACGCTTTGCCAACACGTGAGTGATGGCAGCCGTTAACGTTGTTTTACCGTGGTCGACGTGACCCATAGTACCAACGTTAATGTGTGGCTTACTTCGATCGAAATCTGCCATGTAGGTAAGTACTCCTTACTTATGTTAATATTTGGTACGACGCGAGCTACTTGCCGGAGTAGAGACACTACGACAAAACGCGTCGCGCGTTAGGATTTATTATAGGGTGCGGTGGCAAAAAAGTAAAGTAGCTAGTCCCACCAAACATACCACTGTCGACTGCCATATACTTGATTTGCCAACGCTTCGAAGGTCTCCGACCCCTGGTAGACTGCATCGCCATACGAAAAATAGAAGAGCTCAACAGCGACTGCCTTAGCATCCGCGTCAGTCTGTGGTGGATGCTCGACGTAATACTCAACGGTGTCATGACTGATGGCGGCAGGCTCGGCGCCATATTTCTCATACCAATAGCGTGATACCGCTACCTGGATGGCTGGCTCGGGACAATCATTCCAACCACCCATACAGAGGTAGGCTAATGCCTCATAAGGCACTGTAGTCGGTAGTTTGATAATAATAACCGGATCGTCGCTACCTGCCTGGAATGGGCTGATGAAGTCGATTGCAGTAGGGTCACCGTCATCAGGTGACGCCAAGAAGCCCGACGCAAAATAGTCATCCACAGTAGAAGCGCGCTGAGCCTTTTTCGCTGTTTCAGCTGGCAGCTCTTGTGCAACTTGAGCAAAGAAGGCTGGTACATCAATTGCTTGAGCTGCTTCCATGGTGCGCCGCACAAGCTCGGGGATTGTTTGGACGCCAGCGCTCTCTAAGCCTTCCGCTATCTCATCTAGGATAAGGTCATTGAGTGTCACAATCACAGGTGTGAAGCCCTCGTGCTTACCCTGCTCGCGTAGCTGCAGGTAGCGCTGCGTTGCATTAACGACTTCGCATTCTACGTAGTCGATGCCGCTCTCGGCAAAGAGTGTTTTGAATCGTTGCATGATATCTGGCATACTATTCCTCCTTGAGCGCATTATATCACGGAGGGCGCTTATCGATCATTGCTGAGCGCGGCGAAGAAGGCGCGAACCTTTGGCTGGGTGGAGTGATTAATGACCTGCGCTGGTGTGCCATCTTCAATAATCTTACCCCCGTCAAGGAAGACAATCCGCGATGCGACATCGCGTGCAAACGACATCTCGTGTGTAACGACGATCATCGTAATCCCTGTTTCGGCAAGGTGCTTAATAACCGCTAGTACCTCGTCGACCATCTCGGGGTCGAGTGCACTCGTTGGCTCATCAAAGAGCAAGACTTTTGGCTGCATTGCCAAGGCACGGGCAATCGCTACCCGCTGCTTTTGCCCACCCGAGAGATGACTCGGGTATTCTTGAGCCTTGGCACGAAGGCCAACCAAGTCGAGCATTTGAAGCGCCTGACGCTTAGCCTTGGCTCTCGATAGTTTGCGCACCTTAAGTGGTGCAAGCATGATATTTTCGAGCACGGTCATATGCGGAAAGAGGTTAAACTGCTGGAAGACCATGCCAAGCTCAGTTCGGGCTTTGTTGAGGTCGGTCGCTGGGTTGGTCATCTCAATGCCGTTAACCCATACTTCCCCGCTTGTCGGCGTCTCAATCATATTAATACAGCGAAGCAGCGTGCTTTTGCCACCACCGCTCGAACCCAAGAGAACGACAACCTCTCCCCGCTTGATTGTCAGGTCAATGCCGCGTAAGACATAATTGTTGCCATAGTGCTTGCGGAGCTGCTTGATATTAATCATGCGCCTTGAGCCTCCTCTCTACTCGATTCATCACCCACGTAAATAGCGTGGTGAGGGCGAGGTAAATCATTGCAGCGGCAAAGAGCGATTCAAAGGCGGTGGCTGTTTGGAAGCGGATATTATCAGCACCGCGCATCAGATCGTTCATACCAATCCAACCAACAACTGATGTCTCCTTGAGGAGCGAAATCCCTTCGCTGATCAGTGACGGCAATGACTGCTTGAGTGCTTGAGGCAGGATGATATAACGCATGGTTTGCCAGCGACTCAAGCCAAGCGAGCGCGCCGCTTCGACCTGCCCCTTATCAATACTCTCTATCCCGCCGCGAATAATCTCAGCAATATACGCACCACTGTTGATACCAAAGGCAAGGCTTGCAATCCACAGCTTTGGCACTCCACGGTAAGAGCCAAACACCACATAATACATAATGAGCAACTGCACCAAAGCAGGTGTGCCGCGAATGACCGTAGTATAGGCATTGGCCAGGCTCACGCATGGTCGCCAGTGCTGGAGGCGATGCAGCTTACATCGGTGAAATGGCTGCCAAGCAGACTGCTGCATGAGAGCGACAACCAAGCCAATCACGAGCCCAATGATTGTCGAGAAGACGGTGAGCAGGATGGTCACTTCTAGGCCGCGCCACAAGAAGAGGTAGCGCTCATCACCAAAGAGGATATCCCACACATTCATGGCTGGGCTACTCCAAAGTGTTTCTTGATAAGTTTCTCATAGCGGCCATCACGCTTCATTGCGGCAATGCTGGTGTTGACCTCGGCGAGTAGTTTGCTATTACCCTTTTTGATAGCAATGGCGTAGTCTTCGCGTGAGAGGTTGCGCGGCAAGGCAACAAGCTGGGGGTTCGTGGCGAGATATTGCTGAGCTGGCCCATCATCCATAATGGCAGCGTCGATCCGCCGACTACTGAGCTCTTGCACAACACTCGCCGTCGACTGGAGCTGCACCACGTGTGCCCCGCGAATCTTGTGTGCCAGCGTATCTGCTGTCGTGCCGAGCTGTACGCCAATTCTCCTGCCAATGAGGTCATCACTGGTGGCAATTGTTGAGCCAGTCTTTGGTACAATTATCTTTTGCGCTGCAGTGTAGTATGTGTGCGAAAACTCAGCATTCTTGCGCCGGTCTGGCGTGACAGTCATACCAGCTGCAATGAGGTCGATTCGCCCAGCCTGCAAGGCCGGCAAGAGGCCATCAAAAGCTATTTCCTCAATTTGCAACGAACGGTTTGTGTCCTTAGCAATCTCCCGCGCAAGGTCAATATCAAAGCCAACGATCTCTTGCCCCTGCTTATATTCAAACGGCTTAAAGCCAGGATCGGTACCCAGCACGAGTGTTTTTTCCAGACCACTGCCAGCAGTCTTGGTAGTAGAGGCTGCCGGGCTGAGCTCGACATCCCAATACATATAACCCAGCAAAGCTACTGCCACAGCAGCGAAACTCAGCCATTTGAGCTGTATCAGTCTGCGTTGCTGACGAGTCGATTGTGCCATGCATATAAGTATAAGCGCTTTGCTAGACGGATGCAAGTACTTGTATTGTTCTATTTACCGCGCTATGATAAGAATACAAAAGCAACACATAAGGAGGCACCCTATGAGTAGTCTTACAAAATACAATCCATTTGAGGAATTGCGCGCATTGCAGCGGCAGCTCTTTGACAATCCCTTTACCACGACACTCAGCCAAGCTGTCGCAACTGATGTCTATACGGTAGATAATACACTGGTTGTTGAAGCACACGTGCCAAACTTTGCTGAGGAAGACCTCGATGTAAGCCTTGACAATGGTGCGCTCGTTATTCGCGGCGAACGGCACGAAAAAACCGAGGACAAACAGCGCAACTACGTCGTTCGTGAGAGCAGCACAAGCTTCTGCCGTCGTGTACAGGTACCAGATGGTAGCGATGTTGAGCAGATTAAGGCCCATCTGGAGGACGGCATCTTGAGGGTAACGGTACCACTCAAGCCGCTACCTGCGCCGCAAAAAATTGCCGTCAAGAAAATAGCCAAGCACGACAAGAAAACGAAAAAGTAGTACGAGCCATAGCCTTGCACCAACAAAAGCCGGCATATATGTCGGCTTTTGTATACTATTCACCATTCCTTGCGCTGAGACAAGATAATAAAACACCCCTGTAATAGAGGTGTTTTATAGAGATGATATAAGAAGACTTACTTACTGCGCTTCTCGATGATCTCCTGCGCCACGTTTGGTGGGACTTCCTCATAGTGGGCAAGCTCCATCGTGCTGGCAGCTCGGCCCTGCGACATCGAGCGGATATCGCTAGTGTAGCCAAACATGTTCGCCAGTGGCACGATAGCCTTCACGAGCTTCGCGCCACCCATCAAATCTTCCATTGCCTCAATGCGGCCCCGGCGGCTATTGAGGTCGCCAATGATATCACCCATGAATTCCTCAGGCGTTGTTACCTCAACCTTCATTACTGGCTCGAGCAAGACTGGGTTGGCCTTCTTGATACCTTCGCGGGCAGCCAGGTGAGCAGCGAGGTTGAAGGCGAGCTCGCTTGAGTCGACATCGTGGTAGCTTCCATCGTACAAGGTTGCCTTGACGTCGACCACTGGGTAGCCAGCAATCACACCGCCATCGAGCGTCTCCTTAATACCCTTCTGCACAGCTGGGCGGTACTCTTGTGGCACTACACCACCCTTGATTTCATCGAAGAATTCGTAACCCTTGCCTGGCTCGTTCGGCTCAAAGCGCACCCAGACATCACCGTATTGGCCACGACCACCAGACTGCTTGGCATGCTTACCCTGCGCCTCAGCTGTACCCTTGATGGTCTCGCGGTAGGCGACTTGCGGCTCACCAACATTGGCCTCAACGTTAAACTCGCGCTTCATGCGGTCGATCAAAATCTCTAGGTGGAGCTCACCCATACCGCTCATGATAGTCTGGCCCGTTTCTTCGTCGGTGTAGACGCGGAAGGTTGGGTCTTCTTCAGCCAGGCGCTGCAAGGCAATACCCATCTTTTCTTGGTCAGCCTTGGTCTTGGGTTCCACCGCGATCGATACTGGTGGCTCGGGGAAGCTAATCGCCTCAAGAGCAATCGGATGCGCTTGCTCGCACAGAGTATGACCCGTAAAGGTGCCCTTCAGGCCCACCACAGCAGCAATGTCACCAGCGCCCACGCTATCGATCTCTTCGCGCTTATCGGCGTGCATCCGAACGATGCGCCCCACACGCTCCTTCTCGCCCGTCGTTGTGTTGAGGACGTAGCTACCAGCAGTCAAGCGACCACTGTATACACGGATGAAGATCAGCTTACCAACGAATGGATCAGCAGCCAGCTTGAAGGCCAGTGCGGTCATTGGCTGCTTATCGTCAGGTGTGCGGCTTACCTCATCGCCAGTCTTGGGGTTCTTGCCCCAGATTTCACCAACGTCGAGTGGGCTTGGCAGGTAATCTACCATCAGGTCGAGCACCTTCTCGACGATCACGCCGCGGCCATCGCCACCTGTCACCAAGAAGAAGTCGCCAGCCAAGACGCGTTGGCGCAGCGCTGCCTTGAGCTCGTCAACAGTAATGGCATCCTCACCCTCATCGAGGAACTTCATCATCAGGTCGTCATCGGCCTCAACAGCGTTCTCGACGAGCAGGCTGCGAGCCCGCTTTGCCTTATCGAGCATATCAGCTGGGATCTCACCCACTTTAAGCTCGTGGTCGGTGTAGTCATCATAGGTGTAGGCTTTCATGTCGATGAGGTCTACCACACCACAAACATCCTTCTCAAAGCCAATTGGCAGGTGGATTGGGAAGGCCTGTTTGCTCAGGCGGCTATGGATCGACTCAATCGACTTGTAGAAGTCGCCACCAGTCTGATTGATCTTGTTGATAAAGCAGATGCGTGGCACACCGTATTTGTTGGCCTGGCGCCACACGGTCTCACTCTGGGCTTCTACTCCCATCTTGCCATCAAAGACTGTCACTGCGCCGTCGAGTACACGTAGGCTGCGCTCCACCTCGGCAGTAAAGTCGATGTGCCCAGGGGTGTCAATGATGTTAATCTTGTGGCCCTTCCAAAAGCAGGTCACTGCTGCAGAGGTAATGGTAATACCACGCTCTTTTTCTTGGCTCATCCAGTCGGTGGTGGCACCACCATCATCACCGCGCACGGTACCAATCTTGTGGTTAATACCGGTGCGGTACAAAATACCTTCTGTCGTCGTCGTCTTGCCGGCGTCGATATGGGCAATAATACCAATGTTGCGAAAGTCCTGCAGAGGGACATCCTTGGGGGTTGCCATAGGGGGCTCCTTCTCTCCTTACGTGTTTTTTAGCATGAGTAATACAACTCTCAACGATTGATTATAGCATGGATTGAATGTGGGTGGTAGAGTAATTATCACCCCTGATGAGTTCACCCGCTCCTGCTAGCCAGGGAGCCGTTCGCCGTTTTTTGACCACACCCCGTAGCGGTCTGGCGCGGTGGTGCGCATTGCTTGGGGCACGGCATCGTACTCACCTGGTGGTAGGCCGCTTGTGTTGACATAGAGTAGCTTGTATTCGGTTTGCTGAGCATTGGTGACGTACAGGTAGGTATTGCTAGTTGCATCAGTGGTATTGCCCTGGGTGACGCTGGGGAGTGTGGAAATGTAGGTTGGCACCAATTGGCGCAAAAATGTGGCACTATCGCGGCGCTGGTAGGTAGGAGTAGTGCTACCGGCAGTCTTGGCAACTGGGTACGCTCCATTCTTAGTATAGTAGCGGTCGAGTGCTTGGCGCATCGCCGTGAGGTCGGCCACGCGGGTTCGCCCCTGTGCACCGGCTTGGATACGTTGATACGAGACGAGTGTCAATGTAGCAAGGATGGCAATAATGACGATTACAACCAACAGTTCTACCACGGTGTAGCCAGGCTGTTTTTTCTGCATTAGCCGATTTTTCATAGCGCTCATGCTTTGCATTATACGAAGTGCAGTGCGTTTAGGCAAGAGCCATTGCTGCCAACCTAGCTTGCAGTGTATAATGGCACTATGCAACCACGTGGATCATCCCCTTCACCTCGGTACCGACGTTCTCGCCTAACGCCGCGTGGGTTGGCGATACGCTTTGCTTTGGCTGGTTTGGCGGTTGTTGCTATTGCGGCAGGGATTATTTATATCGCAACTCGGCCACACAAAGCCAAGAACACCGAGCAGCACACCGAGGCAAAAACTGGCCCACGGGAGCAGCTCACCGCCGCCAAGACGCTCGAGCGTGCCAAGAAGTACTTTAAGGGTGCAGAAGCCGTTAAGTCATCACTGTCAACACCGGTCAAGGCCGAAGGTTCTCGCTTTTATTCTATTGCTACCGACCCAAGCAAAACTAAGAGTGCTGCCGCTACCCTGCCCAAGGCTGAGGCCAAGCGCAATGTCACTGCTCTGGAGCACATGCTCGAATACGACCAATTTACGCGCTATGTCGTGCAAGATGGCGATAAAGACGGCCCGTACCTCGCAGACTTTACGCGTAGCAATGGCGATGTAACGTGCCAGATTAGCAACACCCCACTCGACCCAAACGACCCGAAAAACAAGGAAACTCGCTTCGTTGAGTTTAAATGTCTTGATGCTGCCGACTACAAAGACCTCGCCAAGCAGCAAGCTCCTCTCTACAATGCTTACTCGCCTGCCGCAAGCTCGAGCTACAACGTCGGCATTGTCGGCACGATGACGGTGCGCGAGAGCAAGCTTGCTGGCTATCGCTTGGCAGAGATACCACTGGGTGGCGTACAACCCGAGTCGCACCTCTTTAATTCGCAAGGGACAGCGCTGTTTTATCAATCGAGTGATGGGCGCTGGGTATTCTTCCAGATCCGCCAAAACGATATGCTCTCCTGTGATGTCTATAAGGCTCAACTCCGCAATGCTAAGAAAGTCGACCTGCGGCAAATCTACGAAGGAGACAAATGCCGCGACCTCAGCAAAGGCGAAGTAGTGACGGTAGAGATGCCGAAGTATCGGTAGTGTGTTGATCGCACATATAGCTGACACTACACTAACTTATTTTAACTTAGTGATATCATAAATATATGAACACAATGTACGACTGCATCATCATCGGCGGAGGCATGGCAGGGTTAACCTGCGCAACACATCTCACAGACAGTGGGTTGCATGTCAAGGTACTTGAAAAGAATGATCGTCTTGGCGGGCGCATACGGTCTTTCTATGATGAAGACGTCACTATCGAAACCGGTGCATCATTTCTTGCTGGTTTTTATGAGACTGCCCACAAACTCGTCAAAGATTGCGGTATGGATGCTTCCTCTCAGAAGGACAGCCAGGAGACATGGCTCTATCGTCCTACGAAGCCGCTTGGCCCAATTTGGCCGTTGAGCGCGCTCAAAGCCTCGCCGTCGTTATCTCGCGCTGGCAAGTTACGCGCACTACGCGGAGTCGTTTCTATGCTCTTTGATGCGAAGCGGCTGACAACACCAGCTATTACACGCGAATTAAAACGATTTGATAATGAAACCGTTGTAACATGGGGAGAAAAGGCGTTTGGGAAAGAGGCCTACCAAAATGTGCTCGAGCCAATGGTGCGCGCACTATTCTTCTGGGATTGTGCACATACATCACGCGGATTGGTGCCTCCAATTATTAAGGGCGTCATGGAAGACCGGCATTTCTATCGTCTACCTTCTGGGATGAGCAGTCTGCCATCCGCAATCGGCGATAAGGTGCCTCATGTATTAAATACACAGGTTGATGCAGTCCGTGCTGAAAGCCACCACCTCTATCGGGTCGATACATCACAAGGTACATTTAGCGCTAAATCTGTTGTTGTCGCATCACCTGCACGAGATGCAATTCGTATCCTGACAGACGGCGGTCTGCATTGCAGCAAAAGTCTGAACGCAATTGACTATAGTTCAGTCACAGTCGGCATAATTAAAACATCCGTTTCTGACGACCTTGGTGTTGGAAATCGAACGATTGTCATTTCAAGTGAATATGTCACACCACTTGTCGCAATTAAAGTAATTCAGGCAAAAAGCAAGCATGCATATATTCGATTCTATTGGCAGGCGGAAGGTAGCCTAGAACAGCAGCATCTCCAGCGAGAACTTGTCAACCAGCTGACTAGAATGAACTTGCCATCCGTAGCTGACGCTGCACGTCGCGGTGAGGTGGTAGACGTCGTGCGATGGGATACTGCAATTCCAGTATTTGATGTCGGCAGCGTTACACGAACAACTGCTGCACGATTTGAAGATGGACTCCCACCAGGTGTCTTTCTTGCCGGAGACTATATGAAAGCGCCCCACCTCGAGGGTGCTGCAGTAAGCGGAGCCCAGGCAGCAGCCCGCGTGTTGGCACACGTTAGTGATCGTACGTAATTACTTTTAATCATACTAGCATCAGAGTATTACTGCTATACAAAAAAAGAAACCCCACTTTCTCTAGTGGGGCTCTTTTGTATAGACTAGCTATTCCCTACAGCTCGTCAGTAGCAATTGTCACTTCTGGCTCGGCTTCTTCGGCCTGGGCTTCGGCGACAAACTCATCCTCCGGAGAGTCATTCTCCTCGAGCGGCAGGGGGTGCGCACCCGTACCAACCGGTACTTTGTTACCGATGATGACGTTCTCCTTAAGACCCTTAAGGTGGTCGGCGCGGCCACTGGTGGCAGCGTTGATCAGCACGCGAGTCGTGTCCTGGAACGACGCAGCAGACAGCCAGCTATCACTCCAGATACTCACCTTGGTGATACCAAGCAGCAGCTGTGCATACTGGGCTGGCGTCTTGCCCTGGGCAACGAGCTCCTTGTTAGCATCAACCACTGATGCCTTGGAGATGATGTCACCCATGACGAAGGTGCTGTCGCCTGGATCATCAATTTGCACCCGGCTGAACATCTGCCGGACGATGATCTCGAGGTGCTTGCCGGCCACATCCTGGCCCTGCGCAGCATAGATGCGGAGCACTTCGTTGATGATGTAGCGCTGGGTTGTCTCTGTGCCCTTGAGGCGCATGAGGTCGTGCAGGTTGAGTGAACCAAGTGTCAGGCGATCGCCTGGCTCGACCATATCACCTGGCTTAACGACGAGATACATTGTGCCAGGAATCTCGTAGCGGACTGGTGCTGTCGCGTTGCCTGTGAGGACAAGCGAATCACCGGTGGACTCAACCACTCCATCAAACGGTGCAGTGAGTGGCTGTGTGCCATCGTCGAATGACGCAATGACATCGCCAACCTTCACCTTACTGCCCGATTGCACCATCACCATGCGGCCATCGAGCGGCATACGCTCTACTTTGCCTGCTTGCGGTGTGACCTGTACAACGTACTTCTTGCCATCTTCCCAGATATCGACCAAACCAGCGACTTCTGTGACGTAGGCCTGACCTTTCGGGTTACGTGCCTCAAAGAGCTCTTCGACACGCGGCAGACCCTGGGTGATGTCTGACCCACCAACACCAGAGCTATGGAAGGTATTGAGCGTCAGCTGCGTGCCTGGCTCACCGACCGACTGCGCAGCGATAACACCAACTGGCTGCGAACCATCGACCAGCTGGCCTGTTGCCATGTCGATCCCGTAGCTCTTGCGTGGAATACCGTGCAAGTTCTTGGTAGAGAGGACAGACTGGATACGTACTTGGTCGATCGACTGATCTGCCTCGATGGCGTTGGCAATCTCACGTGTAATGAGCTGGTCGCGGTCGAGGTGGCCCGGCACTGCTTCGGCAGTGTAGCGGCCAAACAAGCGGTTGCCAAACTCGATCATCGTCTCCTCAGACTCATTGCGGTAGATAGTGAAGCCATCGTCGTCACCCTCTTCGTCCTCAACGGTAAAGACATCCTGCGAGACGTCAACCAAGCGACGCGTGAGATAGCCAGAGTCGGCCGTCTTGAGGGCGGTATCGATAAGCCCCTTGCGAGCACCACGCGTTGCCACGAAGGCCTCCAGGCTCGACAACCCTCGCTTGAAGTTGCTACGCACTGGCAGCTCAATCTCGCGGTTAGCAGCATCCACCTGGATACCGATCATCGCACTGGCTAGCTTAATATTGTTGACGCTACCACGAGCACCAGAGTTCACCATCGTTGCGACAGAGGTGTCCATGTGGGCTAATTGGCTGCGCAAAAAGTCCTCTACCTTGCGGTCGACGGTGCGCCAGTTGTTGACAGTCAATGTGTAGCGCTCATCCTCGGTGATGAGCCCTTGATCGAGCTGCTCCGAGATCGCAGCAGAACGTGCGTCACCCTCAGCCACGAAGTCAGCAATTTCATCGAAGCTGAGATAGTCTTCCATGCCGGTTGATACCGCAGCAGTAGTAGCAAAGCGGAAGGCCAAGCCCTTCATGCGGTCAGCAGTGATAGCAGTCTCGGCAGCGCCATAGCGCTCAAAGATCTGGCCAAGTACCCGCTTGAGCTCTTTCTTGGTCTGGACGTTGTTGTTGTAGGGGAAGTCCTCTGGCAGGATCTCGTTGAAGAAGACGCGCCCTAGAGTGGTCGTTCGGATCTCGCCCTTGGCTCGAATGCGAATCGGGCTCTGCAGGTGGAGCTTGCCCATATCGTAGGCGAGCTCAGCAGCCCGGCTATCGGCAAAGACAGCGACAGTATCAGTCTGAGCCGAAGGCTTCTCGTATGTGAGGTAGTAGTTACCGAGCACCACGTCCTGGTCGATACTGAGGACTGGGCTTCCGTCGGCAGGCTTCAGCAGGTTATTGACGGCACTCATCAGCTCGCGTGCTTCGGCCTGCGCCTCGGCACTAAGTGGTAAGTGGACAGCCATCTGGTCGCCATCGTAGTCGGCATTGAAGCCGTTAGCGACGAGTGGGTGAAGCTGGATCGCCTTGCCCTCAACCAGCTTTGGTTGGAAGGCTTGAATACTCAGGCGGTGCAGCGATGGCGCGCGGTTGAGCAGGACGTACTTGCCCTTGATTACCTCATCCAATGCATCCCACACAACCGCTTCACCTGCCTCAATTAGGCGCGTTGCACTCCGGATGTTGTGGGCGTAATCGCCCTTGATGAGCCAGCTGATGACAAATGGCTTGAAGAGCTCAATTGCCATCTGCTTTGGCAAGCCACACTGGTGGATCTTGAGCTTCGGGCCCACCACAATCACCGAACGGCCTGAGTAGTCGACGCGCTTACCCAGCAAGTTCTGGCGGAAGCGCCCTTGCTTACCCTTAAGCATATCGCTAATGCTCTTAAGACGGCGGCGTCCACCAGTTGCATTGACAGCGCGGCCACCACGAGCAGCCGAGTTGTCAATCAAGCTATCGACCGCTTCTTGCAGCATACGCTTCTCGTTGCGCTGAATTACCTCTGGTGCGTTGAGCTCGATGAGCTTCTTGAGACGGTTATTACGGTTGATGACACGGCGGTAGAGGTCGTTGAGGTCACTCGTCGCAAAGCGTCCACCACTCAAGGCTACCATTGGCCGCAAATCTGGCGGAATGACTGGCAAAACTGTCATACACAGGCTTGATGGCTTAATGCCTGCCGCTTGCATACCCTCGAGCACCTTAAGGCGCTTCAGTAACTTCTTCTCGCGTTGGCCGCGTGCCCCTTCGGCTTCCTCTTGCAAATCAGCGATGAGTGCATCGAGATCGATATCATCAAGGAGCGCCTTGAGTGCATCACCACCCATACCAACTTTTACGAGCTCCTCATACTCTTCGGGGAGGTTACGGTAGTCGGTGTCGCTTAGGAGAGCGCGCTTTTGTAGGCTCTCAAGCTGAGCTTTCTTTTGGCTGTAGGTTGCCTCGAGCTCTTCGTATTCGCGTGTTTGCTGCTCGGCAAGAGCTTTCACGTCTGCCCCATCAGCTTCAGCTTCACGCTGAAAGCGAATCTTGATGGCAGCCCGTGCCGCCTCAGTCTCAGCCTCAAGGTCAGTCAAATAAGCGTCGCGTGTTTCAACGTCGACGTCGAGGATGACATAGGTAGCAAAGTAGGCGATCTTCTCGAGGTTGCGCACCGTAATGCCCAGCAAAAGGCTCATTGCACTGGGCGTGCCGCGCATAAACCAAATATGCGCAACAGGGGTGGCCAAGCTAATGTGCCCCATCCGCTCGCGGCGCACGATCGACTTGGTGACGAGTTCACCATTCTTGTCTACCGCAGCTTCGCGGCTGCGCACACCCTTGAGCTTACTGTCGTGTGGGTTGATATCTTTGACTGGGCCAAAAATTCGCTCACAAAACAGGCCGTCGCGCTCAGGCTTCTGGGTTCGATAGTTAATCGTCTCCGGCTTGGTGACTTCGCCGTAGCTCCACTTGAGGATATCCTCGGGGCTGGCGACGGCCAAGCGTACCGCATCAAAATTGGCGATATCGTGATCTGTTAGCACGTGGGACATCTTAGGCTTCCTCCTCGCTTAGGTTTTCTACTGTGTCAATATCTTGGACGGACATGCCGCTGTCATCAGCGATCGTGCCAATGCCGTCGGATTCATCAAGATAGGTTGCTTCGTCATCGCTCTCGTCAGATGGGACGGTTTTGTCGGCAGGGCCCGCAGCAGCAATGACATGCTCGGCATCGACCGACTCGTCAGACTCATCCAGCAGGTCAACGCGCAGGCCCAAGCCTTGCAGCTCCTTGACAAGCACGTTAAAGCTCTCGGGCAGCTTTGGCCCGGCAATTGGCTCATCCTTGATGATTGCCTCGTAGGCTTTGGCACGGCCATAGACGTCGTCTGATTTAATTGTCAGCATCTCCTGCAGAGTAGTCGCGGCACCGTAAGCTTCGAGTGCCCAGACCTCCATCTCTCCGAGGCGCTGACCACCATTTTGGGCCTTACCACCGAGTGGCTGCTGAGTCACCATGGTGTATGGACCGGTGCTGCGGGCGTGAATCTTGTCGCTCACCATGTGGTGGAGTTTGATCATATGCATCACGCCGACCGTTGTACGCTCCTCGAATGGCTCGCCGCTCAGGCCATCGTAGAGTTGGCTCTTGCCGTCGCGCGCAATACCAGCCTTTTCAAGCTCATCCTTGATGGTATCGGCTGGCACACCGTTGAACGGCGGCGTGGCAACCTTGTAACCGAGTGCTCGTGCAGCCATACCGAGGTGCGTCTCAAAGAGCTGACCAAGGTTCATACGGCTTGGCACACCGAGCGGGTTGAGGATGACATCAACAGGAGTGCCATCAGCCAGGTATGGCATATCCTCTACCGCCATAACGCGGGCACACACACCCTTGTTGCCGTGGCGACCAGCTATCTTGTCACCCACACCGATCTTGCGCAATTGCGCGACAAAGATCTGAATCTGCATCAATACGCCCGTCTTGAGCTCATGACCATTCTCGCGGCTAAATACTTTGACGCCAACAACTTTGCCACCACCAGCATTGTTCATGCGCTGGCTGGTGTCGCGCACATCCTTGGCCTTTTCACCAAAGATTGCACGCAGCAAGCGCTCCTCACTGCTGAGCTCTTGCTCGCCCTTTGGTGTAATCTTGCCGACCAAGACATCACCCGCCTTAACCTCAGAGCCAATCTGCACAATACCGCTCTCATCCAAGTGGCGAAGGCTGTCCTCACTCACATTGGGAATATCGCGTGTCACGATTTCTGGACCAAGCTTTGTCTCGCGCACCTCGACGGTGTAGTCCTTGATATTAATGCTGGTAAGGGTGTCGTCTTCCACCAAGCGACGGCTCAAAATCACAGCGTCGTCCATGTTGTAGCCGCCCCACGGCATAAAGGCAACTAGCAGGTCCTTACCAAGAGCAAGCTCACCATCGGCAATGGACGCGCCCTCGATGAGCGTGTCGCCCTTCGCAACGGTTTGGCCGCGGCTAACCCGGACTTTTTGGTTGATACAACGATCGTCATTGCTCTTGGCAAAGTGAATCAAGTCGTAGCGCTTGACGCCATCAGCATAGCGCACCTCGACTGCTTCGCCATCAGCCCGGATCACTTCTCCATCAGCCTCGGCCGTCACAAGCTGACTCGAGTTGCGCGCCACCTCGTGCTCAATGCCAGTGCCAACCGTTGGCGACTCTGGCTGCAAAAGCGGCACTGCCTGGCGCTGCATGTTGGAACCCGTCAAACTGCGGTCAATACGGTTCTTCTCGATAAATGGCACAAGACTCGCGGTCGACCCGAGGATCTGCTTGTGTGCAGCGTCCATGTAGGTAACTTCGCTGGTATCTACCTGCCCTGGCTGGAGGAACTTGCGCGCACTAACGCGATCGCGCACGAAGGTACCATCCTCATTAAGGCGAGCACCAGCGTCGGCAATCACCTCAGTTACTTCTTGCGAAGCATCAAGGTAGACGATTTCATCAGTCACGCGGCCGTCAACTACCTTGAGGTATGGCGTCTCGATAAAGCCGTATTCGTTGATGCGTGCATAGGTAGCGAGGTTCAGCACCAGACCAATGTTAGCACCCTCTGGTGTCTCCACTGAGCAAATCCGGCCATAGTGGGTGGGGTGAGCATCGCGCACCTCAAAGCCAGCCCGCTCGCGGCTGAGGCCACCAGGCCCCATCGAGCTTAGGCGACGCTTGTGGCTCAGCTCGGACAGCGGGTTCACTTCATCGAGCAGCTGGCTCAGCTGGCTGCTAGCAAAGAACTCGCGCACTGCTGCCACCACTGGGCGAGCATTGATTAGTTGGCTCGGCGTGACCGTCTCGAGGTCACTCATACTCATGCGATCCATTGCATTGCGCTGCATCCGGAGCATACCAACGCGGAACTGGCGCGCTACTAGCTCGCCGACCAGTTTCACGCGGCGATTGCTCAGCGAGTCGATATCATCAGCTGGCTCTTGTGTGTTGTTAAGACGAATAATTTCACGCAAGACACCAATCAAATCACTCATCTGCAATGTGCGATATTCGGCCGTATTGGGCACATCAACACCTAGACGCTGGTTGATCTTGTAGCGGCCAACGCGGCTGTAGTCGAAACGCTTAAAGTCGAAGAACATGCGCTCAATCATCTGACGAGCGTTCTCTACCGTAGCGAGGTCACCTGGGCGCAGACGGCGATAGACCTCAATCAACGCTTCGTTGATACCGTGCGCTGGATCCTTCTCGAGCGTGGCTTCGATATATTTCACCTCACCAGTGTCGATATCAGCAAAGGCCTCGCGAATGGCCGACACCTTGCTCATACCAAGAGCACGCAGCAAGGTGGTGGCTGCAATCTTGCGGCGGCGATCGATCTTCACGTAGATTGCGCCTGATGGACTGGTCTCAAACTCAAGCCATGCCCCACGGCCTGGGATCATCTTGGCACCATAGAGGTTGCGCCCTGCCACGCGGTCGGCACTAAACAGCACACCAGCACTCCGAATCAGCTGGCTTACCACTACGCGCTCTGTCCCGTTGATGATAAACGTTGCACGCTCCGTCATCCAAGGATAGTCACCCATATAGATGCTCTGTTCCTTGACTTCGCCGGTCGTCTTATTGATGAGCTCGACGGTGGCTTGCAGTGGTGCGTCGAAAGTCAGGTTGTTTTCTTTCGCAAACTGCTCTGTATGCTTGGGCTCGCCAAAGGCGTAATCCTTAAAGCGCAGCTCAAGCTTCTGGCCAGTGTAGTCTTCGATTGGGTTGAGCTCTGCGAAAATTTCGCTCAAGCCCGTCTCGACGAAGTCTTTCCAGGATTCTTCTTGGTGAGCCAGCAAGTCGGGTACTGCCAGCGCGGTGTCATTGCTAGTAAAAAACACACGCGACGGAGCAGCTGTTGCCGTGGTAGGTGTAGGCATGTAAACTCCTCTTGAATTATTGTTATCTATCTGCACACGCAAGGACTCCAAACCCTACTCGTGCATTTGTTGTGGCACCGAAGCTTTACTCAATATAAGTTTTCGCACACTAAAACGCCACGCCACCGGCGTAGTCCGCACCTAACCCATATTACACAACCTTCATTAATTTTTAATTGTAGCAGATCGCGCCTTACTCCGTCAAGTGACAAGGCCTCAATTTTTATAGACCGCTTGAATAGTATCGTAACACACTGTAACGCATTTCTTTGTCATACTACGGCGCGTCAGGTTAATAATACACTCCTTTATAACCGGTGTAAGCTATTTGATCCAAAGCCATTAACATAATAGAAGAAGCGGCCGGTCTTGGTAGAAACACACAGTCTTTGAACTGGAGACTGCCAAAAGGCACATTTGGCACTTGTGTCGCGTAGAATGCTTTCGCCATAATGCCGAAGTGAATCGTTTTTATACCACACTGTGTCGCCAGCTGGTATCGGCTGTGTATAGGTTTGTGCTTGCGCAGCTGATATCCATCCACTACACTCTTTCCCAACCGTACAGCGGATAAATGGTTGCTGTGCAAGCAGGCGGTTGCGGTCATCCTGCGAAGTAATCGTCCCATACACACCACCATCAGCGTACGCATCCCACGAAATTACACCATCCGACGAGAACGTAGCAGCCCGTGCTAGCATAGCACCTTCGACGAGCTGCGATTTCATCAGGGAGGCAGCGCTTTGACGGTTCTTGTAGAATATACTCACGGCTACAATGGTCAAAAGCATTAGCATAACCGTTAGCCATACTATCACTGTTACCCGACGTGGGCGATAATGCATAATACGCCGGAAACGTAAGGGTTTTTGGCTTGATTTAGGTTCGGAGCTAGTATCTGCACTACGCGGTATCATATCTATATGATACCATAAAGTTGCTACGAACGCTGTGTGATTTTTTGTATGCGAGCACCAATCACTTCATCAGCCAGGCCATAGGCTACGGCGTCCGCGGCGCTTAGCCAGTAGTCACGCTCCATGTCAGCCTTGATTTTATCAAGTTTTTGGCCAGTGTTGTCCGCCATAATGGTGGCCAGCCGTTCTTTGAGAGCGATACTCTCGCGTAAGCTAATTTCTTGGTCTGTTACTTTGCCGCGCGTACCACTGCTCGGCTGGTGGATCATCACTCGGGCATTAGGCAGGACAAAGCGTTTACCCTTCGCACCGCTACTAAGCAAGAAGGCACCCATGCTTGCCTGCAGGCCAATACCAATTGTTTGCACATCTGGCGCGATGTATTGCATAGTATCGTAGATTGCAAGGCCGTCATACACACTGCCACCAGGGCTGTTGATATAGAGTTGAATGTCTTTATCTGGATTTTCATTGGCAAGATGGAGAAGCTGCGCGACAACGACATTGGCTGTCATCTCAGTCACTTCTTCGCCGAGGAAGATAATGCGATCCTCGAGCAAACGCGAGTATATATCATAGCCACGCTCACCATCACGTGTACGGACGATGACGTTGGGCACTAGGTAATCATTCGGTTTCATCATAGTACTATTGTAACGAGAAAATTAGCACTCGTCAATATAGAGTGCTAATTTCTGTTATGCGAGCTGTATTATCTGCTACTTCTTAGTATTCTGCGCTACCAGCCAGTCAATCGTCTTCTCCGTCAAGAGGCGGTTGGCGATCTCGTGCTGCACCTCTGGCTCATCAAAACGTGCCACCATGGTTGCATCATTGGCATACTGTTGCTTGAAGGCACTGATGCGCTCTTGTAGCTCCTCCGCCGTGGCCTCAATCTTCTCAACCTTGCTCAGCTCAGCCAAGACAAGCCCTGCCTTGATGCGCTCATCGGCCGCTGGCCTAGCCTCCTTCTCGATCCACTCGTCTTTGTCCTTATACCCCTTCTCGGCAAGGTACTGCTCAAGAGTGCGACCACGGTGAGCGAGGTTCTGCACCAAGTCTTGCTCGATCGAGCGAAGTTGGTCGGCTCGCAATACCTCTGGGATGGCTACTGTGCTGGCATCGGCCAACTGCTTGACGGCTACATCGCGCAGCTCGTCATCTGCCTCACGCTGCTTTTGCGCAGTAATTTCCTTCTCGATATCTTTCTTGAGGTCATCAATAGAAGTAAATGGCCCAACCTTCGCCGCAAACTCATCAGTCAGCTCAGGCAGCGTCACTTTCTTAACCTTCTTGACGGTCGCATCAAAGACAACTGCTTGCCCGGCTAGCTCGCTCGCATGGTAGTCCTCCGGGAAGGTGAGCTCAACCGCCTTCGTCTCACCAGCCTTGAGGCCAATCAGTGCCTCTTCAAAGCCTGGAATGAATGACTTGCTGCCGAGTACAAGCGGATAGTCCTTCCCGGTGCCACCAGCAAAAGGCGTACCATCGCGCTTACCGACAAAGTCAATCGTCACCTCATCGCCGTCCTGGGCTGCTTCATCAGTGTCTGTGCGCTCGGCCATGCTGTGGCGAATCCGGTCAAGGATCTCCGTTACTTCTTCTGGCGCAACGGTTATCTTCGCTGACTTAAGCTTGAGCTTCTTATAGTCACCGAGAGTAATCGTAGGCATAACCTCGGCCTCAGCCGTAAATTCCAGCTCGCTGCCAGGCACAAACTTTTTAATCTCCACCTCTGGGCGCTCAAGCACCTGCACGTCGCTCTCGAGGAAGGCGGCAGCAACTGCTTTGCTCAGGGCGTTATTAAGCGTCTCCTCGGCGAGGTGTTCTGGATTGGTATTCTTTGCAACCAACTCGAGCGGGGCATGACCCTTGCGGAAGCCATCAACCTTGGTCGTCTTGGCGAGCTTGCGCAAAGCAACCTGGCGAGCTGCCTCCAGTTCGTCTGCACCGACGGTAATCGTGGCGCGTACTTTGGTGTCTGATAGGTGGTCTAGTGTCGTCTTCATAGTTGGTTATTGTATCATATGTCGCTGGCAGTGTGAAATAGGCATGCAACAGACCTAAGCATGCACGCGTATATATAGTGTTTCGCAAGACGAGCAAAACGAGAGGCTAACAGAGATGAACTACAGTTGCAACAGAGACACATGGTGATACTACGATAAATCAAAGTCATCATCTTCACTGCGCGATGGCTGACGACGGTAATCCTTAACGGCACTGACGACGCGCTCCAGGCTGAGCTTTTGCTCCTCGCTCGTCGCAATATTCTTGAGGGTGTAAATCTCGTTCTCTAGCTCGTCCTCCCCAACAAAGAGGAAATAAGGGATCTGTTTTTTGATCGCTGCCTTGAGCTGCTTGTCTAGTTTGCGACCAGTGAAATCGACTTCCACATTGACGTCCTCATCGCGCAGGTCGTCCGCTAGCTCGAGCGCACCGCGCATTGCCCCGCCAAGGACGATCATATAAATATCGGTTGTGGAGCTAAATTCTGGTAGCAGCTGATGCACCTCGAGGAAGAGCTGCATCATCGATAGGCCCGGTGCGAAGCCGACCGCACTGATAGGCTCGGCGCCAAACATCCCTACTAAGCCATCATAGCGCCCACCACCAAAGAGCGAACGGTTATTATCTGGATGAGTATCAAAGAACTCAAACACCGTACCGGTGTAATAATCCAATCCACGCATGAGCGTGATATCGAAGATGGCATTCGTCACGCCACTGCGCTCAAGTAGTGTAAAGAGTCGCTGCACATCGCGCACCGCCTCGCTATCGCGAATCGATTCGGGGAGATCGGCCATAGTACGTGCCGTCAAGAGCTGAGCAATCCGTTGTAAGCCGACCGGTGCCGCCGCCTCACCAAAGATCTCAATCGCCTGATCGCGAAAAGCCTGTGGTGGAATCTTGTTCTTACGATCAAACAGCCGGATCATCAGCTGAGCCTGCACAGCATCGAGCTCGAGAAACTGCGCCATCATAAGGTTGATCAACTGGCGATTGTTAATACGGATAGTATACATGTCGTCCGTCGCGCCAAAGGCCTTCATGATACGGCTACCAAGTGCGATAATCTCGGCCTCGGCCTGCATGTTATCAACACCAAATATATCGACATTCATCTGCCAAAATTCACGCTCGCGCCCCCGTTGTGGTCGCTCATAGCGCATAAACTGGGCAATACTAAACCAACGTGCTGGATAGGCAATCTCTTGGCGGTGCTTGGCAATCATCCGGCTGACGCTCGGCGTCATCTCGGGACGAATCGCTACCTGTCGATCACCACGATCAATAAACTGATACGTCTGGTCGTTCACCAACTCATCACCACTCTTGGCGGCATACACTTCAACTGGCTCAAGCAGTGGTGCGTCGTATTCTTCGTAGCCGTAGCTCTTGGCGACGTGACGCCAGGTTTGAAAGATGTATTTGCGCACGCGAAGATCTTCCGGATACCAATCCCGCGCCCCCCGATATGATTCCGATGAAAGCTTTGTCATAGTTACTGCTATTTTTGCATAAACGGCATGGAAAAACAAGCCCTAGGCCGGATTCGCTACTCTATAGCACCATCACGCAGCACTACATACTCCTTCGCTACCTTATATTTGAAAAGGAGTAAAGAGAGTAATCTCTACTTTTGATCTGGGTATAACCGATGCTGCTGCACCCAGGCATACATCGCAATACCTGCTGCTACGCCGACATTGAGGCTACGCGTACTGCCAAATTGCTCGATCGCGATAATGGACGTGGCTCGCTCGAGCAGCTCGGGGCGAATACCAGGCCCCTCTGCCCCAAACAAAAGCACGGCACTACACGGCAGCGCGACCGAGTGAAGTGGCTGTGAACCGGCAACATTATCGACCGCAATGAGTGGCCGGTCAGCAATAGCCTGCAAGAAATCTTCAACCGTTTGGTGATAATGCACGTGCAGATACGTGTCCGTCATCATCGCACCACGCTTATTCCACTGCCGCCGACCAATGATATGGACATGCCGCACCCCAAAGGCATTGGCACTGCGAACGATCGTCCCCATGTTGAAATCGCGCACGACATTATCAATCGCAATATGAAGTGCCGAGCCATGTTCATCAAGATCGGCAACGATCGCTTGGTGTGGCAACCCTTTGTAGTGGTCTACTACATTGCGGTGGTCAGTTGCTGCAGAGGTAGGCTGTTGGGTGTGCTTCATGGTGCTTATTGGTGATATTATGCTGCTATTCCTATAGTGCCAGCATTATTTTCTTTAGCAGGTTGCTGCGCCATCCCGCTGATCTCGCGAATGATGCGGATACTATCTTCGGTAAGCTCTCCATGCGCTGGCTGGCCTGTGCGTGGCGATACAGCCAGGCCATACAGTATGCGGCTTGCAGTATCTGGCGTAAGATCCTCGCTCGATCGTGTAGCAATTAAACCTAGCGCACCAACCGTCCGTCGGCGCACCTCAGCATACTGCTCATCTTCAGCTTCACCCGAGTTGGCGGTGCCGCATTTCTCTCGGACTTCTTCGATCTTTTGCTGTATCCACTCTAGTTTGTCGAATTTTTGGGACGATGAATGGGTAGAGGTCATAGCATTGCTCCTTACATAATCTAAAATAGTGGCAGACCCGCCACAGTTTATTTACCTGATTGTACCACAAAACTCTTTACGCAAGACCAAAATTCGTATACAATACACGGTAAGAGCCTGCGGTGCGTATTATCTGCGGATGTGGCGGAATTGGTAGACGCGCTAGCTTCAGGTGCTAGTGCCCTGCGGGGCGTGGAGGTTCAAGTCCTCTCATCCGCACCAACAAGCTCTTACCCGAACCCACCCCAGTCGAAAACGTCTGGGATGTGGTCTCAGATGATGAACAACGCTCACCCACCAGGGTGGGCGTTGTTCGTATTGTGGAGCTCGTGGGCTCATCGTCAGCGGTGGGCGGTGTGGCTGAGGGGTGGAGTGAGCAGGGCGCTGAGGCGAGTGCCGGAGCCAATGTCGGCGAGGTGGACGGGGCGAGGGGTCAGGGTTGGCGCGTCAGCATCAGCTCCTCCTCCCCCGCTGGCATCGTCAGTCCCTTCTTCTCCTGCGCTGTCCTGCCCATCGTGTGCGCCCGGCTGCTTGCCGCCGTCGGTCGCGCCATCGCCTTGGTCAGGCAAGATGACTCGGCCGTCCTCATCGACTAGCGGGTTGACCAGCACCCGCTGGAAGAACACCTGGTTGAGCAGGTTCTTCAGGTGAGCGGGCGCAGCGGTGTAGAGGCGGTGGCAGTCTTCGAGGAGGTCAAGGGCTTGGGTGAGGTGCTGGCGGACTTCGGCGGTGGTGGCGGTGGTGGCGGCTAGCTAACCCCACCTAACCTGGCAGGGGCCTTTTAGTCTTAAAATAAGCAAGGGCCCTTGCCAGGCCACCGCACATAAACTAAACTATGATAGGAAAGAAAAAATATGAATGGTTACGACTATATTCTTGCGGCTCTCTATCACATCAGAGGGCGTTTTAGCGACCTTCGTCCATTTATGCAGTTGCTGCCATTTGATGCTCGAGAATTACCATATTCTGCGCATGACGTTGCTGTAGCAATCGATCAGGCTCATGTCCAGATTATCAGGCGCGACAATATCTCTGAGAGCACGGTTTTAGAGCTACTGATTGATGAGGAGCTACAGCGCGTGAAGCACTGCATCCTCGATAGCTCCATTGCTGCTGAAATCGATCGACGAAAGGATATTAGAGCATGTTTAGCTCAAACTTTCGAAGAGGCAAAAACTATACTCGCGAAGCACAATATATCGATTGGCGAACACACTGCAGTTCATATCGTCGATATATTCCCATCGCCGTACGAAGATCGCGAGTATGCCGTTATGGTGGCCGACAGCGGTGACTATGATGCGTATGGTATTCCTCAAGGAGTTTACTTCCTCGAACGGTATCTTCGTCCATTCTACTCCGAATACCTAGCGTGCCATGAAATTGTTCATATCGCGCTCGGAACTTTAAGCCCAGACCTGATTGCGCACGGTCTTGAAGAAGGCATTGCCGAAGTTCTAGGAGCTTACTGTATAGCTACGCAGATTCTTGGAGCAGATATGACGCAGAATCTGTTCATTTACAATAGACTGGGAGGTGAATCTCATCCACTCTGGGATCAATATCTGGATTTCACGAGGGCCGCCTCGCTTATCTATCGGAAGGTTGGTGATGAAGGTTTATTCGAACTTGTGAGGTTAGGTAGACAGGGAGTGAAGAATGCGGAAAAAGCGATTCTTAGTCAGAATATAAAGCAGTTATCAGTTGACGGTGTTCCTCCATCTCAGGACATGCAAGACAGACTTGACTTCTTGCTTAACAGTTTTCCTCGCTACTCAGTTGTTAGCCCACTTGCCTTTTATATCGCAAAATTCGTGAGGCCTGGCATGTCGGTGCGCGAGCTGGCTGCGCTTACACGCTGTTCTTACGATGATGTGATGAAGGGCTTAACGGAATTGGCTGATGACTACAGTCTCTTGAGTTTGCGCAAGGACGGTAGCGTGGTTATTTGGTCGGATGTGGAATTATACTATCGTACGGATGTGCTGCGCTACAGGGTAAGCTGACGAGTTCGTGACTGAAAGTTTGGGAACAGTACCGTGAATGAGACTACAGACACCCTCCGGCGCAAAGTACATAAGCTAGAGCTAAAGTATGTATTTTTACTTCTCTTACTATTCACTGTATTGTTATTTGTCCTAGATGCGTGGTTTTCTACTATTCCGCAAAATGATTCTTCCATTGTTTTGCGATGGTTACATAAAATACCCTGGAATGCGCTTGCAACATCCGCTTTCTCCGCCACACTTATCGGATACTTCTACGAGCTTTATATGCGTGATTCTAGTAACGACGTGTTACTTAATGATCTCCGTCAGGTGCATGCTGAGGCTCTTGAGGATTCCATCGACCAGTACCGGGCTTCGTTGCTTTTGGATACGAATGCGATTAGGGATCTACTGTCTGACAAGGTGGCAGATGAACTTATGATGGTGGTGTTAGAAAAAAAGACCGGCGACTCATCTTTTGCAAAGGACTGTTTCGACTCTCTTTCTTCGCAGATATCCGAATACGAACGTAGTTGCAGGGAGTATACTTGTAACATAACGCTTCGAAAAACATTTGATAAAAGGTATTTTGAATGCTTTGTCTCATTGTCTTACAGAGGAACGCTTCTCTTGCCTGAACTCGAATTTATTGAGATTGGTAGTACAGAAGAATATAATACATTAGCAGGAGATAACCGTTGGGAAGCTCGTGTTATTAGGCCCCCCACGCTGAGCTATCCAAAGAACGATCGAAGAGCCTTCAATGTCAGGGATGTTAGTGTTGACGGCGAAGCTTTAGATGTTGTTGCCACCGAGACCGATGGTAAACTGACTTACATTGCCACCCACGATGGAATACGGGCCAAATGCGGGAATGATGTCCTCATCAGCTATACCTACTCGACCATGCTTGAAAGCACTGCTCATGTTTATGAGTATGTCGTTCCTTTCCCTACGCGAGGCATGCGAGTTAATTTTAACTACGATAGTGTCGATATAGGAAGAGTAAACGTGTTTGATTTCTTTTGTACGATAAAGAAGCCTGCCGTTAGATACCCTAATATGAATGATGCGGTGAAAACGATTGAGGTGAGTTTAGATGACTGGGTTCTACCGAAAAGTGGTGTTTTGTTTGGGTGGGTACTGAAATCAGAGATGGATCCACAATATGTAAAAACTTTGAATGGTGGTTAGTTATGCTTTCTAGTACTGGTGTCGTGGTCTATGTTCCTACCCATCGTAGGGCTGAAAAAGCTATCGAAGGACATCTTCGTAATCTTGTTCATAACTCGACACTCACGCCTTCAGATAAACATTTCGTTTTACTAGAAAATCTAGTTTCTCAGGAAGATTCGATTGCTCATGCCGAACTACTCAAACGATGGCAAAAAGATATCGATATAATTCATCTGGACCGTCGTGGTCAATCGTACTTCATAGAACGACTTCTTCAGAAATCGGGTAAAGTAAAGGATGAACGACTAAGAAGGATTCTTCTGGAGAATAAATTTTCCTATGGTAGAAACCCTAACCTTGCATACCTAGTGAGTGCAGCTCTAGGCATCTCGAAAGTGATTCGCCGAGACTCCGATGTTTATAACGATACCGGCATGCATTATAGTGCGCTCGATATGGAAGTGGAGGCACTAGGAAGGGTTGATACGAGCGGATTATGCTACCCAATAGAGGGTTCCTGTACGAACTATCATTCTGAGCCAATTTCCATTGTCGGCACTGGAACGTTCGGCGACCCTACCATAGATCGACGTGATCTGTTTGAAGTATCTCCTATTACAGCCGCGAAGTTCCAGGCATTAGGCCGTCCAGGTGTTCCCTTAAATGAGGTACTGGAGGAGGCTTGTGAGTACTTAATTGATGAGCCGAATGAGTCGTTTGTATCGGCATATTACGACTGGAGCCGAAAGCACATAGAGATGGAGTGCTGTGGCATATTCAATCTATGCTTTCAATTACCTGAGGTTCCAGGGCCGGCCATCGGCTGCGACTATATGGTTCTTGACCTAGCGCGCTCACTACAGATTCCCGTGCTCTACCATTCGGTGAAACTACGCCACGTACATGACCCAAAACGCCCCTTGTCTGTTGCCGGAAGGGCTACCTATCGTCGTAGAGATATTCAGTATATTCAAATGGGTCACATATGGCGAAGTCATGGAAATACCGTGCGAAACGCTTCGCGCGATAGGTTTTATCGAGACGGAACACTTAATACGGAGGCCTATGTGTCTTCATTTAAGGAAGCTATCGCGCAATGTGAGTATCGTCTAAAAGAGGTTAGAATGGGTGCACTATCGGTTCTCAAGGATGCATACGAAGAGGCGCCGAATGATAGATTGAAAGGTATTATTTCATATCAGGTTAATGATATTATGCTTGGAGGTGAAAGTATTGATGAAGAACTCCTCGACAGTCTTTATGATTACTGCTACTTGATTGAGCGATGGCCAAGCCTTGTGGCTTCTGCGAAAGCTATAGGTGCAGATAGCTTAGTCGGTAAAAAGTGACCGATGCCGTTGAATAGTTAGACACGGGATGTGGCGCCCATTTGAGGAGGTATAATGCCAGACTCGGCGGCAGCCTTCTCTTGAGAGGATCTAAAACACTTATAAAAATATCTCAAGGAGTGGACCTCACTAGTGCGATCGGCGTACCGCCATCTTAAAACAACATCTTGGATGCATGACAATGTGCAGCATCACCACTCTGAAGACCTAGTGAATCCTATCATGCCAATTGCCGTCCCTCTGAATGAATACCGTGAAGGTTATTCAGGGGCGTGTATGGGGGTTTAGGGGTTCGGTGTGTTGAATGGGTGACGGCTCGTTGGTCTGAGAGAATCAGATTGCTACATGAAACCTCTCAGGAACGAGCCGTCATGGGTAAGGGTATCACAGGCCTGGACAGAACGCAGTTGAGCTGCCTGGTGGAAATGGTGCTGGGTGATACTGAGATCTCCTTGGCGCCAAGAATTCTTGGCCCACTGGCCGCGGTGCGGGCGACGTTGATGTATTTGCGCACCAACACCTCCCAGGAGGCGATCGCCGAGATCATGGGGGTGTCACAGCCGACGATCTCGCGGGCGATCTCGGTGGTCACCCGGATCATCTCCAGGGTCTTGGGGCCTGTGCTGGCGACCGTCGAGGAGGTCCCCCATGGGGGCGTGCACATTATCGACGGTACGCTCCTGCCGTGCTGGAGCTGGAAGGATCGGACGGACCTGTGGTCGGGCAAGCACAAGCGCACCGGCCTGAGCCTGCAAGTGCTGGTCAGCCCCGCCGGGCGCCTGCGGTGGGCCTCAGACCCGCTACCGGGGGCCACCCACGACACCAAGGCCATCACCACCTCCGGCCTCTTGGAGGAGATCGACCCCTCCTGCTGCATCGCCGATAAAGGCTACATCGGAACCGGGGTTCTCACCCCCCCACAAGAAACCTCCCAACAGTGAGCTCACCAAGGCCCAGAAGCAGGCCAACAAATCCCTAAATGAAATCCGGTATGTCGTGGAGAGAACCATCGCGCACATCAAATCCTGGAAGATCCTGGCCCACGACTACAGGCGCCCCCTGCACACCTTCAAAGAAACTATCACAGCCACCCTAGCCCTCTACGCCTACACCAACCCCTGAATAACCTTCAATGAATATATTGTCGTTGCGACAGATCTAAAGCAAGTAAAGATTCCTTTTCTAGAGAATACTGTACAGTATTATACTCCCTCAACCGGGGAGCTCCAGACAATCAGCCATTTCAGCCCAGGCAAAAACGAAGCTTTGGCTTATGAACTTGATGAACGTCGTGGGTATGGCACAACTATCACTCTATATGATAGCGACGAGCGTAAAGCAGCATTCTTTGCACAATTGGATTGCACATTACCCAGAGCAATTAACCATCGCTTATATCAAGGGGTGGCAGGTATTGGAGCACTGCCACCAGACGACGTTACCGAGCATCGTACTGATACGCCGTTAGTCTACGGATGAACGAGATGCGCCGCTGTGCTGCTGGCGGTCTTTAAACTCTCGTCATTTTATGGAGAATTTAGGAAAGCTATTCAACCTAAAAAGAGGGTTGTGAGCGCCTACTCCGTTTTTGTTGATCCAACAGTGCCATCACCTGGCTGTATATATCCTCCATCAGGGAATGTAAAACAGCCATAAGTACTCTAAGGCTCATTACTTTCCTGCCTTGATCTCACAAGGATTATACCAACAACACCAACAATCAACAGTACAGCACCGCTAATGTAATCTGAATATACTTCAGGCCATGGCCGCACTATCGAGTATGGTATTAGTTTTCGAGTCACAAAGGGCTCAAAAATTGCCCCGATCGGCAGGATGAACCAGAATATACGGGATGACTTTTTTGGCAAAGCTGCAATCCAGCCGCACATCCCCAGTGGTGCACATAGTACAAGAGCAGCAATAAACCAAAATGAATTTGCCATAAATACTGTGGAGCCATACACCCCAATAATATAGCCGATACCGTAATGCAGTAGCAGTGTAAGCTCTGCAATAGCAGCGCCACTGATCGCCGCTTTTACCAAGCTTTGAGATCTCCACCCTGCCAAGAATGGCAACGCTGCCCAGACAACACCTGCATTAAATAACTTACTAAATATCTTGCGGATACAAGAGTATAGCTGCAACTGCCCTTCCATTTCTTGGGGAAAGTAGATATTGCTGACAAGCGATAGTATCGCTAACGCAAGAGATAGGAGAACGACGGTCAGGTATTTATGGCGAATTGTTTGCATGATCTGATCATAGGGAATTATTGAGTTGCCGTCAATCTGCATTATCAATACGACATCTAACAATACTGACGCCGTATTCCTCAAGAAAAACTGTCAGTCTCTGAAACGCTGTATCTAACAGAACGCCAATTTTTGCTTGGTTGTTTCCAGACGCTGTTAGTGTCACACCAATCTTTCCTCCTTCTTGACGAATCGGACGAGTTTTCACATACACATCCACGAATTCACGAGTCAACACAGCAGATGCTTCTGCAAGGACCGACTCATCATTAGTACTTGTCATGATCGTCATTGTTCTTAAAAATCCGCTACCAAGGCGGCGTTCCAAAATACCGGATGCATGCCTACTGACTATCGCGCGAACCTCTGCAGGAACACCCGGAAGACACAGAACAGACATCGTATCATCTATATCAATAACGACCGCTGGTGCAGCACCAACCGGATTATAGATTGGCACTGCCCCAGTGGGCAGCAAAGCCATCTTTTTGCGAGCATTCCTTGCTGATGCAGACACATCCCGATCAACTATTCCTTGTGACTCCAGGTCACAATATCGTTTCTGGACATACTCGATTGCAGTTTGATTAATCTCGAGCGGCAACTCGAGGGCGCGAGCAACTGACTCTACAGTTCGGTCATCAATTGTCGGACCAAGACCTCCAATGGTAAAGATCAAGTCTGGATCCGTACGTATGCAATATGCCAACGCGTCTTGTATTGCAGTTGGGTCATCGTGTACCGTAACTACCGTCGTAACCAGCGCACCACGACCAGCAATTTGTGTGCAAAGCCAGTGAGAATTAGTATCGAGCGTGCTTCCATTGAGCACCTCGTCGCCTATTGTGATGATAGCTCCTCGTCTGCGAGACATATATACACCCCCTCTTTTTTATTATATTAAATGGCTAATTGCTGTGTCGTATTTTTGAGTATCACTAAATCAGAAATACTCTAATCATTCATTGAACTCTGATGGCATGCATAGGTAACCCTGTCACTCAAATTATTGATTATCTGTCGATCTGCAACACCCATCACCTCTTTCATTCAGCGCCACCCATCATTATCGGGAGCATAATCACCCATTGTTAATTCATCAATCAGGCTGCACATCATGCATTGCACCATCTTCATTCGAAGCTGTGGGAGGTACTTGAGCTTGTTCCTCCGCTTTTGCTGTTTGCTGTTCGGCAGCAATTTGTGCTCGCACTTGGCGTTCAATCTCGTGCCGAAGCTGCTGCTCATTCTGTACTAGTGTATTTGGTTGTGCAGGTTGGAGGTAGCGCTGTACCTTCTCTAGATGTACCAAAATAGGCGTTACTATTAAGCCAAATACAGTGAGTATACCAAAAACTACCAAAAAACGTAGCGTACTTGATGTATCTCGCACATTAAACCATACTATACTCAAGCATGCCATACTTAAAAGACTGGCGCAAGTAACCGTCATCATTTTCATTCCTATGATGAAAGAGTTTTTGTTGGCGTATGACAAGGTCTTTACGCTAAGTGTAATGAGCAGTGCAATAATTAATGCTGTGAGCGTAAGCTTCGTCGTAATCGAGATGAAGTCGCTGCATATTTGTGTCTGAACATGACCTTCGTAGTCATAGTTGCTATAGTCGCTATAATGTCTATTATATCGACTCCCCGTACTGACAGAGGGACGACAAAAACTAAGAAACCGATAGAGATTCCACTGGATAACAAACATACCAGTAAACCACTGAGCATTGAGGATGATCGACATAATGGATAGAATTTTTATAACTATTCGGTTATCCGTAAGTCGCGATATGTTGCTCATAGCAATTAATGATGCGATTGCGGCGCAAAACGTCGTGAATAGGATCCGCCAATCAATTTCTTGCGATAATACTGCAAGAATCCCGAGAAGTGCGCACAATGTTAGCAAGCCAATTGACAGATAGAGCAGGACACTTCGCAATTGCGCTACAGAGTAGGATTGTTTCATGGCACTATCATACACCATTTACTATCTATGTCAACTCGCTTTAGTTATTTAATACACCACCCCAGCCGGCAAAGTTGTTGGGACTGCTGGTGACGCATCCTCAATCGACGCGCATGGGTATGAGCAGTAGTCAACCGACAGGAATCCAGCCGATCGGTAGTTGCCACTAGCCTTCGCTCCACCAAATGGTACCGCGGTCGTTGCACCAGTCAGTGGCTGGTTCCAGTTGATAATGCCTGCCTTTGTTTGCTGGTAGAATGTTTCGTATTGTGCACGCTCACGAGTAACGATGCCAACAGCAAGACCAAACTGTGTCGCGACAGAAACAGCCTGCACAATCGCAGCGTCATCCGCAAGACTTCCAGACCAGATTGGTTCGTTGGTGGCAGGGTTACGGGATACTATTCGTTGATCGACACTCATACTCATTAGCCTCTTTCTTCCTCTATTTTATTGAGGCACGACAAAGAAATCAATTGCTACAGATAGCAAGTATATTTCCTCCACAAAGTTTTATCGCCAATCCACCGTATATTCATTGCGTAGCATTGCAGTAATGGTGCGAGCTTGCAAAGTGGTTTTCGTGCCAGGATTAAGAATTCCGTGAGGGTCGAAGAGCTGCTTGATTTGCTGATAGAGAGCTGTAAGGTCTGGGTTTTGCGTAGCACGGACGAAGCGCGTTTTGAGCCGGCCCTCACCACCGCTCATCACCAAATGGCCGTCATATAGCGCAAGCAGCTTAGTAAGCTCATCGTAGAGCTTAAAAATCTTTTGCTTATCGCTCACTTTGCGGAGCGAGAGGCGCGGATAGACGCCGTAGAGATTCAAGCTAGGGTAGCCAGCAAGGGGTAGCGGCAACTGCAGTGCCCGAGCAAGCGGCATGAGCGCCCGAGCAAATTCTTCGAAGCGCTGCGGCGGCACATAAAACCCCTCAAACAAGCGCGGTGCACCAATATGCGCGGTATCGGGCCAGCGGTACTGATCAAGCGCAGCAAACCCTGCCGCTACATCTTCATCATCGTCATCTTCAGCGATAGTGACGACCGTCTCACCCACAGATTGCAGCTGCTCAAGCTTGGCCTGTTTGCGAGCACGTGTCCGGGTGTTAAAGTCATCGAGCGTCACGAGCAAAACTGCCTGCGGCGTAAACTGCTGGGCAGCTTCCTCATAAAAAGCATACTTCTTACCATCGCGGCGGAGCTGCTCAAAAATCGCTGCGTCGAGATAGCTAAGCTGCGCCGGCTGGAGTGCGTCAATGTCATCAATCGCCGCCTGAGCCTCGCTACTATTCCGAAATACCAGAGCTGCCATTGTCTTGCGAAAGCTAAAGAATTCTGTCTTGAGAATAAGCTCGTCAATGATCCCTAGCGTTCCCTCGCTCCCCACAAAGAGCGGCCCAAGGTCAAACGTCCCATCGGGCTGCTTAACCCGTGCAATACCACTGTAACCAGACGTGTCATTGGGGTTAATCTGCTCAATTAGCGCGGCATTATCAGTAATAATCGCATCGATACCACGATAGATGTCACCTTCAAACCCAGGCAGACCTTTGCGCTGGCTGAGCTCGCGCCGCGAGAGACGCTCTGTCTGCATAACGTCACCGTTGGCGAGTACAACCTCGATTTGGTCAATCGCTTCAGCTGGATTGGTCGCTCGGCTTAGCAGTGTTCCGTGTGCACTAGCTGCAATAACTCCACCAACTGTACCTCGCTGGCTAGTCAGCGGTCCAACACCAGCACCATGCATACTCAGCGCTGCCGCTACACTGCGTGCTGGTACACCTGGCTGGACGCGAACCCGCTGCGATTTGCCATCATATTCAAAGATCGTGTCGAGGGCTGTCGTATCGAGCAGTATCCCCTGCCCCACGGCACCACCCAGCGCACCACAACCAGCGCCGCGTGTGACGACTGGTATCGTGTGACCCTTCTCAGCCATTTGCCAGGCAAAACGGGTGATCTTGCGAATATCACTCACGACGCGCGGCGCCACCACGAGCTCTGGCGTTGCGGCTAGAATACCGGCATCTGCACTGACTGACGCACGCCAATCGGCCCGAGTCGAAACAGACCCGGCAATATGACTGCGTAAATAATTTGCAATTTTACTCACACTTCCCCCGTTAGCTTACTGCTTATACTATAGCACAGGGCAGCGCATTTACACCAGGTGCGGTACAATAAAAATGTGAACCTATCGACACAACTCTCTCAAATCAAAGGCGTTGGGCCAAAAACAGCTGAGCAACTGGCTCAGGCTGGGCTCTTGACCGTCAATGATCTCATCATGTTTTTGCCACGCAAGCACGATGATTTTACTGCGGCGAGTTCAATCGCAACGCTGACACCAGGCAATGTGACGATCACGGCGCGCTGCGAATCAATCAGCACGCGCACGGTGCGGCGTGGTCTCCGCATTACCACAGCAGTACTGGCAGATAGCTCGGGCAAGCTCAACGCCGTGTGGTTTAACCAGCCGTATCGAGTACAGCAGCTTGCGAGTGGCGATGAATGCTACTTTCGGGGGCAATTTGAGTATAAGAATGGCCGCTACCAACTCACTAACCCAAGTGCCGAACGTGTCAAAGAGCTTGCCCATCATGATACTAACCTACTGCCCATCTACCACGCAGTGCACGGCCTCAAGAGCCAACTAGTGCGCAAACTACTCACCGAGCTACGACCACTGATAACGATGCTGCCCGAGACACTCCCCTCGCACATTGTTGCACGCGAAGGCTTGATGAGCCGGAGTGAGGCGCTGCTTGCGATGCATTTCCCCACCGCATCAGAGGATGTCGCAAGAGCACGCCAGCGCTTTGCCTTTGAGGAGCTTTTTAGCTTACTGCTTGCTAGTCAACTCAATCGCCAGGCGCATGCTCAGCTTCAAGGCTATGCCATACCGTTTGAGCAAGCTGTCGTGAAGTCATTTGTGAGTGCCCTGCCCTTTGCTCTCACGGACGATCAACGTCGAGCAGCCTGGGATATTTTGCAAGACTTTCAGCGCAACACACCAATGAATCGCCTCCTCCAAGGTGACGTGGGGAGCGGCAAAACAGTGGTCGCTGGCCTAGCCGCTCGCCAGGCTACCAGTGCCAGCTACCAAACCGCCTTGATGGCACCAACAGAGATTCTTGCCCGTCAGCACGCCGCCACGCTCGATGCATTACTTGCGCCCTTTGGCATCACAGTTGGACTCCTGACTGGCAGCGTGACTGGTACTGTACGCACTGAGCTTGTGCAGCGAATTGCACGCGGCGAGGTAGATATCGTAGTGGGGACGCATGCACTTATCCAAGACTCGGTGAATTTTGCACGGCTCGGATTTGTTGTCATCGACGAGCAACACCGTTTTGGGGTGGCGCAGCGCCAGAAGCTGCTTGATAAATCCGGCCATATGCCGCACCTCCTTGCCATGACCGCCACACCAATTCCTCGCAGCCTTGCCCTAACCGTCTATGGCGAGCTTGATATTAGCATTATTAGCCAGCGCCCAGCGGGTCGCCAGCCGATCATTACCAAAATTATTTCTCCCGCCTCGCGCCCAGCCCTGTACCAACGCGTCACGGAGGAGCTCGAGGCTGGCAGCCAAGCCTACGTCGTCTGCAGCCTCATCGATGACAACCCCGACAATGACGCACGGAGCGTTGAAGCAACCGTGCGCCACCTCAAGAGCAGCACCTTAGGCCGGTGGCGAATTGGTTTGCTTCATGGCAAGATGAAGCCTACCGACAAAGAACGGGTGATGCAAGAATTTCACCAGCATGTGTATGATATTCTCGTCAGTACAACAGTAGTAGAAGTCGGTGTTGATGTGCCAAATGCGACAGTGATGATGATCGAGGATGCCGAGCGATTTGGCCTTGCCCAGCTCCACCAGCTGCGTGGCCGAGTGGGGCGTGGCACACGCCAGAGCTACTGCTATCTTTTGCTTAATAACCATAGTAGGCCGAGCCAGCGTCTGCGCGAGGTGGAGGCTTCTAGCGACGGCTTCCACTTGGCAGAAGTCGATATGCAGCTCCGTGGCCCAGGCGAAATTTACGGCAAAGCCCAGCACGGCGCGCTCAATCTGCGCATTGCGAGCCTGGCCGACAGCAAGGCAATCGCCCGAGCCCAAAAAGCAGCCCAAACCTTTATCACCAGTGGTGATTCACTCGAACACTACCCAGAGCTCCAGGCAGCCGTGCAACGCAATCAACGACTCACGACACTTAATTAAGCTGAGGTAATCTTACCTATTTTTAATTCTACCTTTTTTCATTCTCTCCATTCTCGCCCATTTAGGGTTGAGAATGTCATTTTAGAGTATTTCGCCCACATTCCAAACCTTCTCCTTATAGTAATTTTCATCATTTCATCTAATGAAATGCAGCTACTGTTTGTTACATAAAGTCATCAAATCTATATAGTATGAGGAATACTAGGTATACGTAGTATTTTCGGAGAAGAAACGCAAGAGCGGGTAGACAAGCAAAATCAATCAGACCTCTCCTGCTCGCATAGCATCGGCTCGCTACATCCCACTGAGTAGCATGGAATACCATCAAAATAATGAAACGTGGATAATCTCAACAAAACACATCCATAGTAACGATTCAGCCACGCCAAAATCTGCTATACTATATGAGATATGTACAGTGGAACAACCTTTCGAGACCAGTCGGGGCACTTGGTTGGTGTTCATCAGCGGATCGACCAGCTCGCACGGCGCGACCTTGGCCAGATGTGTAGCCACCACGTCGCCATTCTCCATTTTCCGAGCTCGCGCGATATCCTCCATTTCGAGGGCAATAATGGTCCCGACGGTATCAAACGCAAAAGCCCCAGCGTCGATGAACCCTGGCACTACATCGACCCTACCAAGCCAGACGACCACGACCTCGTCGTTATGATTCTCGATCATCATTACAATCTTGTCCAAGCGCTACGCCAAAACAATACAGTGCGTGCCGCCTTTGAGGCAGCGTGGATGTCGCACGCTATCGTCGATGGCCTCACGCCAGCTCATCACTATCCACTAAGTGATAAAATCGAGGAACTCTGGGGTCACCCCAAAGAGGAGCGTCTTACCGTCTTAGATAAAAATTTCATCCATGGTACGACGGGGCTCGATACGATTAATAAGAACTGGGAATACTGGGGGGCAAAGGGTGTCTTTGCGACGCATATTCTCTTCGAGCTTGGCGTGGCTGCCTCGATGCGCACTGCCCGTTTTGCCGACACCTGCCCATCGCCCGAGTGGGTAGCTGAGGCAGAGCAGCTTGGCCTCGAGGCAGTCTTTTTACGAGCAGTGCAGCGGGTGTATGCACTTGATATGTATCACACTTTTTGGCGTAATGGCTGGACGACGGGCTTAGCCTTGCAGACGCGCAATGAGCTCATCCCAGAGATTATTCGCACCGTTACTTTCGCGTGGTACAGTGCACTATGTGAGGCTTATCCATTATGAAAGTCCGAGTAATTGCGGGACGCTATGGCGGGCGTTGGCTCGATGCACCAGATAATCGCCGTACCCATCCCATGGGCGAGCGAGTGCGCAATGCGCTGTTTAATTCGCTTGGTGATGCAGTGCAGGATGCCCGCGTCCTCGATGTCTTTGCTGGTACTGGTGCCGTTGGTCTAGAGGCGTTGAGCCGTGGGGCTCGCCAGGCAGTGTTTGTCGAGCGTGATCGCCTCGCCTTTACCATCCTCTGCAAAAATATCGCAGCGCTCGGTGCTGATCCATCCGCTACTGCAGTCAAAGCTGGCGTCAGCCCATGGCTTGGCACTTACGACGGCGAAGCATTTGATATCATCTTTGCCGACCCACCCTACCACGATCTCCAGCTTGCAGCAGTTAGCCGACTTTTTGCCCTTCTCAAACCAGGCGGATTTATGGTATTATCACATACAGGAATAGGTGAGGGGCCAAAATTAGCAAACGACATTGTTGTGGTGGACAATCGTAGTTATGGAAACGCACACCTCACCTTTTTCCGCCGAGCTGATGGACGCAGCTAAGGTTGCAGATACACCAGCTCATTTGGTATAATAGCCTTACTATGCGGATGTGGTGGAATTGGTAGACACGCATGCCTTAGGAGCATGTGCCCTCGTGGCGTGAAGGTTCAAGTCCTTTCATCCGCACCAACCAGCTCTTACCCAAACCCTCTCCAGTCGAAACAGGCTGGGATGCGGTTCCAGATGTTGAACAACGCTCACCCACCGGGGTGGGCGTTGTTCGTGTTGTAGAGCTCATGAGCGCGGCGTCAGCGGTGGGCGGTGTGTCGGACTGAGCCTGGTGCTGCAGGTAGTGCGTATGGGCGGCGGCGTGCAGGCCGGGGCTGGCCAGCTGGTCGAAGGGCGGGACGAGCAGGGCGCTGAGGCGAGTGCCGGAGCCGGTGTCGGCGAGGTGGATGGGGCGCGGTATCAGGGTTGGCGCGTCAGCATCAGCAGTTCCTCCCCCGCTGGCATCACCAGTTCCTTCTTCTCCGGCACTGTCCTGTTCATCGTGTGCACCCGTGTCCTTGCCGGGCTGCTTGCCGCCGTCGGTCGCGCCATCGCCTTGGTCAGGCAAGATGACCCGCCCCTCCTCATCGACCAGTGGGTTGACCAATACCCGGTCGAAGAACACTTGGTTGAGTAGCTTCTTCAGGTGGGCGGGTGCAGCGGTGTAGAGGCGGTGGCAGTCCTCGAGGAGGTCAAGGGCTTGGGTGAGGTGCTGGCGGACTTCGGCGGCGTCGGCCTGGTAGGCGGCCAGCTGGCGCTCGATCTGGTTCAGCTCGGTGGACAGCTCAGCCTGTTCCTCCTTGAGCAGGTCAAGCGGCACCGCGCCTTCGTAGTGGGCATGGAGGAGACGGCGTCGTCTGTCCTCGATGTTGGTACGCCGCGTCGTCAGGGAGCGCACTGCCTTGGCCTTGTCCCCTTCGATCTGAGCCAGCTCGTCGTGGAGGTAGTGCTTGATCTGCGTTCTGTCCTCCGCGCTGAGCTCGATAGCCCGGTAGAGCTCTACTATCCGGTCTTCGACGACGTCGATGAGCACGGCGGTGAAGGCGCAGTCGTGCAGGCGGCAGCGGCGGGCGCAGACGAAGTAGGGGTAGATGGTGCCCTTACTGTTCTTGGCGTTCTGGACAGACAGGCGCGCCCCACACTGGCCGCAGACGACGGTGCTCTTCAGGAAGTGGTTGTGGATGCGCTGGCGCTCCCCATAGCGGCGTGAGGCCAGGATGGTCTGCACGGTCTGCCAGGTCTGGCTATCTACCAGCGGCTCGTGCTTACCCGCATACTCCACGCCCTGGAACGTGACGATGCCCTTGTAGTAGGGGTGGCGCAGGATCTCGTGCAGGCGCGTGGCCGTGATGAGCTTGGCAGGGCGCCGTGGCGTGGGTGGGATGCTCAGGCCGAGCGTGTTGAGATGGTCGGCCAGCTGCCGCACCGTCCAGTTACCGGTCGCATACTCCGTGAAGGCGAGGCGGATGAGCGGTGCGCGTTCCTCATCCAGGGCGACCGTCCGAACTTCTCGGCCGTTCTCGTCTCTGGCGCGGACGTTCACATACCCCAGCGGTGCTTTGCCCAGCGTCCCGCCGTTTCTGGCTTTCTCTCCCATCCCCTTGATGACCTCATTAGCCAGATTCCGGCTGTAGAACTCAGCAATACTGCTCATAATGCCGTGCAGCAGCATCCCACCAGGCGTCTGGTCAATGTTCTCACTGGTTGACACCAGCCGCACACCCGCCTCCTCAAATGCCCGGTTTATCTCCACATCATCCGCCCGGTTCCGTGCCAGGCGATCCAGCTTGTGGACGATGACGTAGTCGATCCCACCGTCTTCCTTGAGGTAGGCCAGCATCTTCTGCAGCTCAGGCCGGTTGGCACTGCGAGCGGACTCGCCCCGGTCGGCGAACTCCTTAACGACCAGCGCGCCCATCGACTGGGCCTTGCGCTTATTCGCTTCACGTTGAGCCGGCAGGGAGAAGCCCTCCTCCGACCCACCACGCTGGGCCTGCTCACGAGTAGAGACGCGGATGTATGAGACGGCCCGCTTAGGAGTCAGTTGCGCCGCCATGGCGGTGAAGGGATCGGGGGCGAGTGCATCAGGCATGGTGCACCTCCTTGGTGGCTTCGCTGTGTTCGCTGGCGTTGCCGGTTCGACTGCCCTGGTCGACGCCGCTGGGCTGGCCGGACTCCCCGACCTGATCGGCTCCACCGGTTTCACCAGGCTGGGTGGACTGGCTGTCCCGCTCGCGTTGTCTGCGCTCTTCCTCCCTCATCGCGTCGAGCTGGCGGATCCATGCGCCCTCTTCGTCGTTCCACCAGGCAGGCGGCTCACCGTCGCCGGGCTGCCAGGCGTTAAGGCAGACCAGGTGGGTGCCGCTGGCTGCGAGCTGCTCGGTTACCGCGTCTGCTTCGGTGGTGGTGAGGTTGGGGGTGGGCCAGCCTGCCGTGAGGACGTACTCCACCCCACCGCGCTGGCAGGCATCGAGCAGCATGCCCAGGCCGTGCTGGCGCGTCTGTCGGTCGTGGAACTCGGTGACCAGGTTGAGGCCGGTTGCGTCGGCGTAGTCCTCCACCAGCTCCCGTTGCCGGGCCAGCTCGAAGGGGTAGC
>CAURPS010000002.1:0-278732 GCA_963526965.1 uncultured Candidatus Saccharibacteria bacterium
GCTGCTGTGCCGCAGCCAAGTTGGTGATGAGATGATTCTCCGCCATGTCGGACTGCAGGGCCGCTAGTTTTTCGCCTTTGCCGCTGAAAGTCCCTACGACAGTCACCGTCACGCGCCGGCCGTCTTTGGTGATGTCCAGCTTGTCGCCTGGCGTGATGCCATTTTTCTCGGCGAACGTTTTGTGAATGAGGGCTGCGTTTTGGTCGTGTACCTCCAGATGCTTACCCTGCTCCAGTTGGTAAAATTTACCAGTGAACTCGCTCAGCAGATCGCTCTGTGTCGCACCCGTTACTTTTGCTTCGCCAGCCACGTTAGAGTCCAGTTGCACGCCGCTGCCTGCCGTGTCGATCAATTGCTTGCCTGGCAGTCTCGCGGTGGTCTCTGCCTGGAAATTATGTGCTTTCACTGCGTCCAGGCGCTGCACTCGCTGCGCGATATCCATCGGCACCTCACCTGATGGCTGCTTGCTGGCGATACGAAAGCCGGCGCGAATATTACGTTCAACCGATTGCTTCAGCTGCGCCATCGTCTGCTGCACCGTCAGCGTGCCGATGAGCAGCGTGAAAATCAGCGTCATGATCAGGGCGATGGTCAGGCTGCGACGCCGCCGACGCGTCACAGCCGTCAAGGCTCGTGTGATAATTGTCATCATTCGCCCCTAGTCCACTTCGGTGAGTAATTCTTTTGGCGTTGACTGGGTAATCGGCCGAGAGGCCAGGAGTACCGCGATGATGATCACCGCCAGCCCAGCACCCCACACCGCCAGCAGATCTGTCGGCTGCACGCCAACCGTCACCTTTTCTAGCGTGCGCGATGATGTCACCGAGTCAGCATCAGCCCCGAGCGACGCACCGCCGAGCGAGCTGCTCGCTTGACGCGTGGCATTCTGCGCCGCCTGCGACACTACGTGGTCGCCCAGTTGCTGGGCAATTAACCCTGCAGTAGCGTACGACACACCGAAGCTCAGCACCGCGATCATCACTAGCTCAGCGATGTATTGCAGTACAATCTTTGACTGCGGCACACCCGTCGCCAAGAGTACGCCCGCCTCGCGCTTGCGCTCATTCATCCACAAGTACAGCACCATGCCGATCACCGCCACGCTGACCAGCGCCGTTGCCCACAGCATACCGTCGATCAAGCCGTACACGCCGTTCACTGCGCCAGTCACGCCGGCCAGCTCCTGGCTATTCTTATTCAATTGATACTTTTGCCAATTGACTGGCAATTTATTTGCCCGCGCCATCACCTCGTCCAGCTGCTTGGTGCCTTTGGTGAAGAACGTAGCGTCCTGGTAGATCTCATTGTGCGCCGTATACGCGTTCAACTGGCGAGTCGTCGCGATGTCAGTCAAGAACACATTCTCAAACAGCTCCACCTGGTACGTCGCCTGCTTTGGGTTTGTGCCGCTAAATATACCGACGATTTCTACTTCAACTTCATCCTTGGATGGATGTTCGTTGTCGGTATCGTATTGATTGGCCTTTAGCTTTATCTTGCCGCCAAGCTTCAGGTTGTTGGCCTTGGCGAAAGCTTCGTGCACCAAAATCTTGTGCGAATCGTTCTCGGTGATGTGCCGGCCAGCGATGAGCTTGAGCGACTCAGCCCGGAACTTTTTCTCGGACTCAGATTTATTGACACCGATGATGGTGGCGGCGTTGCCAAACTGTTTGTCTTTCTCGGCGTCATAACCGCTGCCGCCACTCGGTAGTGGCACCAGTTTGGTATTGATAAAATCGACCGTGGCGTTCTGACGCTTGATATAGTCCGTCACACCTTCCAGGTTCTTTACCGCGTCGATGTCTTTATTCGACACCGTTCCCGAACCGCGGGCTGTTCCCGGATTGGTGCGCGGATTATTGCCCAGCGTAAAGCCGGCCTTGAGCGTTTTGTCGAGCGACTGCGCTGCCGCGTCGGTCGAATGCTTGATAGCAAATCCGCTCAGCATAATCGTCGACATACACAGCAAAATCGCCAGCAAAATCAGCGTTTTGAGTTTTTTCCTGGTGATATATAGCCAGGCGCGTTGCACAAATGACATAGATCTCCTTTCTTGATTCTATGCCAGTGTAGCAAGGGTGTGTGAAGGGAATATGAAATGGGCAGTATTCAGATGAGTTTCCCTAACTTGCTGTCCTGTTTCTCAATCTCGATAACGTGAACACCGAGGCGTTCCTTATGCGGTGGGTAGATCTTGTGAAGGAGGCGAAGCGCCTCTTCTTTGCTTTTCGCTTGCGGCACGATCTGCTGCCATGACTCAGCCGCCAGCATGTCGGCAAATGTATTATAAATTCGAATTGACTTGATTCGCACAACACCAGACGCATATCCGTTTTCGAGCTGCAATAGCTGACCCTCCTTAAGGCGCTTGATGCTGTTGTAGCCGATGCGGACTTCTAAGGTCTTGCGGCCTGACATGATTGCGTCGTAGTACGGCCGTTTGATGCGCATCTTACGCATAGACACTCCTTTCTTGTTGAGACTGATTCCCCACTGTTGAACGACACTGTCGTGGTATGTCCTCCTGGGGAGATATCTTCGAGTGTTCAGTCATGACATATTTCTTTATAATTAGTAGCTCATGCCGCCAAGCTGTATCTTCTGGCACTTTTCATCGTATAGTCGTGATTTGATAGTTTTCTTACCAGAGACTATAGCGTCAAAAGGTTCTGTTGCTAGTTTCAATTGGTGTGTAATCATAATGAATTTATTATATCAGAATAAATAACATGAGCTATCGGGGCAGTGGGCGATCTTTGCTATTCTATTATAGAGTTGCTCAATTTAGTCCACAATCAAGTTCAGGTATTTTAATCAAACCTCACCACAAACCG
The DNA here is from genome assembly GCA_963526965.1 of uncultured Candidatus Saccharibacteria bacterium. Classification (GTDB taxonomy): domain Bacteria; phylum Patescibacteriota; class Saccharimonadia; order Saccharimonadales; family Saccharimonadaceae; genus Saccharimonas. The sequence goes on from CAURPS010000002.1 coordinate 2,835, forward strand.
CATGCCCCGCCCGTGCGGCGTGAAGTCGTAGTCTAGGCCTTTGGCGTCGAGCAGCATTTTCACCGTGTAGAGGCCGATGCCGCTGCTATCAGCATGCTGCTTCTTGTCGCTAGGGCTCCGATAAAACGGATCGAAAACGTGCTGGAGCTGCTGCTTGGTAAGTGGTTTGCAGGCGTTTTCAATAGCCAGTTCATGCTGGTCAGAGGTAATCGTTATCACGCTGCCGGTGTCGCCGTGACGTACCGCGTTTGATACCAAGTTCGAGAGGACGTGACGCATCATGTCGCGGTTGGCGCAAATGGTCGTCGGACGTGCGTTAACGGTGAAAGTCATACCGCGCGTTTTCGCCAGCAGTGTATAGTCAGCAACCACCTCGGTAATCAATTTGTCGACCCTCAGCCGCTCCTCTTGGCGCAGAGCCTGCTCGGCAACGCTGCCAGAGCGCAAAACGTCATTCACCATTGCTGCCAGGCGGTCAACCTGCGCTACCGATTCTGCCAGGTACTGATCGCGATTTTTATATTCACCGATGTTGAGCTGCATATTTTCAAGCATGATCCGGAGGGCTGCGAGCGGCGTTTTTAATTCATGCGAGGCCGCACGGAGGAAGGCGATTTTCTCTTTCTCGAGCTGCGTGATCCGCTTATTTTCATGCTCGAGCGAGCGTATCGTTTGCCACAGATTTTGATAGAGCTCGTTAATGTTCCGCCCTAGCACGCCGATTTCATCACTGCTATTTACTGGATAATGCGCGTCCTTTTCCAGCCGCTGCATAGTCGTGGTCACCGCCGCCATCTGGCGAATCGGCCGTGTCACAAAGCGGCTGTAGATGTACGAAAATACGAGCGCCACCAACAGCGAGCCGAGCATGGTATAGGGTAGTACGTGCAGCGTGGCGAGCTTGGCTTGGGTGACAGGTGCCACGTCGGCCAGTAGCTTGACCGCGATCGCTCGCCCCTGTTTATCCGTCACGCTACCCTGCCGCAAAATCACCGAGCGCGGATCAACCGTTTGGCCGTCAGCAATTTTCACCACGCTGGTGTCGACCGGTTTACCGCTGTCCGTCACGATATTGATGGACTCAAAGCCTTGAAAGTACTGGTCGTGCCCGTCAATTGTCAGCGTGATATTAACGTTGTTCATGGTAGCAAACTCTTGGCTCAGGCGGCGTATGTCCTCGGCGGACTTGCCATGGAGTTTAGTCGTCAGCGCCGTAAGATTATCCGCCGCCTCTCGCTCTTTTTGCTGCAGATAAAACTGCGGCATCAAGGTGTAGACCAGCGCATGCACGAGGATGATCAGCGCCGCAAACAAGCCGATCGACACCAAAAATGTTTTGGGAAATAATTTAAGCCGCTTCATAGCGATAGCCCACTCCCTTCACCGTAACGATGCAGTCGAGGTGCAATTTCTTGCGCAGGTTTTTGATGTAAACGTCAATCACCCGGTCGAATGGCACTTCGTCACCATGCCACAGCTTATCGACGATAGCTTGCCGGCTCCAGACCATATTGGGATTATCGACAAGCAGTTTGAGCAACTGCACTTCCTTAGGCTTAAGGTGCGCATCAACACCATCATAAAACCCCTGATAGGCGGCAAAATCCACCGAAGCCAGGCCGCGCCGCCATAAGGTTGTTTTAACAGACTGCCGGCGGCGCAGTAGCGCCTTGATTCGCTTTTCCAAAATCACCAGCGAAAATGGCTTACTCATATAGTCATCCGCCAGCTCGTCAAAGCTGGCAACTTGCGTCGGCTCATCATGTAGTGCCGTCAACATCAGCACCAGCACGTCGCTGTTCTGGCGAATTTGGTGCAGCACCTCGATCCCGCTCATCCCTGGCAGCATAATATCGAGGATAATAGCGTCCGCCTCAGTAAATTTTTCTAGCGCTTCCTCACCGCTAGCCACCGCCAGCACCGTAAAACCGCGCTGGCAGAGGAATTGCTCGGTGCCAGTGCGGAGGGTTGGTTCGTCTTCAACGAGAAGGATATTCACTGCTCGTCCACTCATACGTCTATACTAGGCGCTTCTTTGTTATATTGCTGCACAATTTTATCCCCTCGTCATACCAATGTATATGACTATTGTAGCGCATCGCAATTTTATATGAAAAGTGCTTGAATCTCAAAACCTCACTATTCTCTCGCGCTCCTCACTTACACTTCATCCGACGGAACACTATAAGGGTAGACATCTCCTAGACACGACCTCTTGCGCTGGGCTGAAATCGATCATAACGATCGATTTCACACTCCATCGGATGAAGTGTGAGTGAGGAGAAGCTAACACTAGAAGAGATAACAGTAAAATGTATTGTGAAAAATATGCGCGGTATGCTATGGTGTTAGTATGACATATCGACACAACATCGTTATCGTTGCTCGTCGTCGCCGCTCTGATTCAGAGGGCTAATTAGTCGTATAGTATAAAACCAACGAAAGAGCCCTCATCCGAGCGGCTCTTTTTAATTATTATAGAAAGGAAGAATATGAATCACGACACACCTCACTACACCAAGGTTGCCAGCCACGAGGCAACAAATGGCGAGTTTGACACGTGCCTCTTGCTCTATTCAGGAGGCCTCGACACCTCCGTCATGCTTAAGTGGCTCCAAGAAAAATATAACTGCAAGGTCATCACCCTCACGGTTAATATTGGCCAGACTGTTGACGATCTCGACGCCATCGCCGAAAAGGCCAAGATGCTCGGCGCTATAGAAACCATCACGGTTGACGCCCGCGACCGCTTCGCTGATGAGCTACTATCACTGGCCATCAAAGCCAATGCTGATTACCAAGGTGGCTATACCCTCTGCACGCCACTGGGGCGCATCATCATCTCGCAATTAGCCGTCGAATATGCCAAAAAGTACAACTGCACAGTCATCGCACATGGTGCCACTGGTAAAGGAAACGACCAAGTTCGCTTCGAAACGTATATCACCACGCTGAGCCCTAAACTCAAGATCCTGGCACCAGTGCGTGAGTGGAGTATGGGTCGAGAGGAAGAGCTGGCCTACGCCAAGAAACACGACATCCCCGTGCCACACACCCAGGAATCGCCCTACTCGACCGATGAGAACATGTGGGGCATCACTAGCGAAGGCGGCGAAATTGAATCACCCTCACTTAAGCCAAATTACCACGCCATTCTCAATTGGTGCTCAACCATCAAATACACGCCGGACGAAGCCGAGGATATCACTATTGAATTCATCAAAGGCGTGCCTGTTGCCGTCGATAACCGTCACTTTTCACTCCAGGCACTCATCCAGCACTGCAACCAGATCGGCCGCAAACACGGCGTGGGCGTATCGACCCTCATCGAAGATCGACTAGTCGGACTGAAGGTACGCGGCGTCTATGAAAACCCTGGCGCTGCCATCTTGATTGCTGCTCATCAAAAGCTTGAGCAATTGGTGTCAACTCGTGTTGAAAATGAGCTCAAAGCCGAAATGGACAAAAAGTGGGCCTACCTCACCTACGCGGCTCAGTGGTACGAGCCAGCCGTCCATCACATTAACGCCTATATTGATGATCAGAACCAAAAAGTCACTGGCACAGTGACGGTCCGCCTATACAAGGGTACCATCACCGTCGTCAGCGTGGACTCACCACATTCGTTGTTTGATATCAATCTTGCAACATTTGATTCCAACGACGCATTCAACCAGAATTCGTCCGCCGGATTCATTGAATTATATTCACTAAGTCAGCGAACAGCTGAAGGAGCATACTCATATGGCAAGTAAACTATGGCAATCAACCGCAACTGGCTCACTTCATCCATTGGTCGAGTCGTACACTATTGGTGACGATCAGGTGTTGGACCAGCACTTACTCGGACACGACATTACCGCCACCAAAGCGCACGCTCACATGCTGAAAAAAATTGGCGTGCTAACTAGCGATGAATATCAACAATTGGCAGTGGCCTTGGACGAGCTGCTCAACGAGTGGAAAACTGGTGCTTTCACCCTCACCAGCGAACACGAAGATGGCCACACTGCCATTGAGCTATATCTAACAGAAAAACTCGGACCGATTGGCAAAAAGGTTCACACCGGCCGAAGCCGCAACGACCAAGCTTTGGTGATGATGCGACTGTTCATCAAAACGGAACTTGAAGCAGTAGTGGACACATTGGAGACAGTCGCCCAGGCCTATGCTGGCAAAATTGCCGCCATTGGCCAGACCGAAATGCCTGGCTACACCCACACCCAAAAGGCTATGCCCACTACCGTCGGTATGTGGCTTGGCTCATATCACGATGCGTTTCATGACCTCCAGCAGCTGGTCGCACACAGCATTGCCGCTATCGACCAAAACCCGCTGGGCAGTGCTGCTGGTTTTGGCGTTACCCTACCACTTGACCGCCAGATGACAGCGAGCGAACTAGGCTTCGCCAAAGTGCAGGAAAACCCCATGTATTGCGGCCTGTCGCGCGGCGTTTTTGAACTGATTGCCGTGCAGGCACTGAACCCAATCATGGTCTTTGCCGGCAAATTTGCTGAAGACATGTTGCTATTTACCTCGCAGGAGTTTAACTATTTCAAGCTGCCCGTCACCATGACCACGGGCTCGTCCATCATGCCGCACAAGCGTAACTATGATGTCTTCGAGATCATGCGTGCCACTGCTCATGCCTATCCGAACTACGCCTTGCAACTTCAAGCTATTTCGACAGGTGCTGGCAGTGGCTATCACCGTGACTTACAACTGACCAAAAAGATCACCATGGATGCCTTCACTTCGGCCCTCAATACGCTAGAGGTTTTGGTGCTTTGCGTGAGCGAGCTAGAAGCCAACACTAAGCGATTGGCCGAGGCAATGACCGATGAGCTCTATACTGTTGCCAAAATCAATGAATTGGTCGAAAAAGGTGTGCCATTCCGTGACGCCTACCAGCAAGTTAAGCAATCGTTTTTGGCGAATAGTCAATAATCACTGATCTTGAGAGAAGCGAGCGGAGCGGGGCTTAAAAATGCAACTTACCGCCGCACGACGCGCTTGCGATACTCTGCTGCCGTCATGTAGGTCGTCGTATCTGCCACCCGGTCAAAGAAAAGTATGCCTTGACAGTGGTCAGCTTCGTGCTGAAAGACATGAGCAACAAAGCCATCCAGCACCGCAGTATGATGCTCACCCCACTCATCATCCCACTGAGCATTGATCTGTTGGTAGCGCTGCGCCTGCGCAAAGAGCCGCCCCTCATCGCCACTGGCGCAGCCCTCCCACATACCCGTTGTCTGGCCAATGCCGGTGTATGATGGATTGATAATAACTTGCTCAAATGGCTCGCGGTCTGGGCGGTTTGGCGTCGGCTTGATAGCAATGACGCTCAGCGCCAAGGCCTGCCCCACTTGGGGTGCAGCCAGCCCAACGCCGTAGTCTCTACTTGCCACAGTATGCTTAATATTTGCAATAAGCTGCTGCACCGCTGGCGTGGTGATTTCCTCGCGGCTCACGTGCCTCGCTTTCTCACGCAGCACCGGATCGCCCGCTTGACAGATTGGTAGGAGTGTTTTTTCTTGACTCATTCTTTAGTGCATAGTATACACGAAAGTAGCTATCAAAAGCTATTTTATCTTTTTCCGTTTCGTAATATAGTTTTGTCTATGGTATACGATATATCATCTTCCTTTCAGTATGGCGGCAAAACCATTTTTGTTTCTTGGTGTACTATACGACAAAAATCTGCTATACCCGATCTCCCCTGGCAACAAGTCTATACGATCGGTGATTTAGCTGGTTCTGTTCCGCTCGTCTATAATGCGGTCAAGAAAAGCTATAATCTCCCTGGCGGCAAAACTGAATCTGGAGAGACAATTGAGCAAACCATCTCACGAGAGATGGTAGAAGAATGCAACATGCGTGTTATTGAATGGCAACCACTCGGATACCAGTGCTGCCTTGAGCCAAACGGCACGCGCGTATACCAGTTTCGTGTCTATACAAAGCTCGAGAAAATTGGCGAGTTTACTCACGACCCTGGCGGTGATATCATTGCGCATACCCTTGTTGATATCAATGATGTAAACCGTATCATTGGCCAAGGAGATATTGGAGCATGCATGATTCAACAAGCGAAACGGTATTTTTCTAATACCTAATCACATAGATATTTATGCCTTCTGCTCATTGTCTTTCGTCCACGAGTCAAGCTGTTTGAGAAGAATTGCATCACTCTGTGTTTTCGCTGTTTCGTTCGCGTCATATTCTCCTCCAGCTCGCATACCACGGATAACAGGTGGGCCGAAGAATACATGGCCAGCATTTGGATACACCTCAAGGCGGCTCGAACGCGGATAATGCTGCTTGATGGTTTGCGCCATCGTCGCCGATGGCCATACACTATCTTTGCCGCCAGCAAACATAAGCAAGTTAGCTCTAACATTATTCGTTGGAATAGTAGCCTCTGATTTATTAGTGGCTCGCTGGATAATGCTCTCGTACATAGTCGCAAATTCTCTTGGCCGCCCAATAATCATATCAGCGAAGAATCCTGCCGTCGCCGAACCTGATGCATCACTTAATTTCAAGAAGGGCAAGTCCTTACCTTTATATGTCCATGATGACTGTACATTTGAATAATCCATCGACAGGCCCTGCCACACATACGCTGAGGGCGAGTACAGCACTAAGTTATCAATATCATTTGGATAATACGAAGCAAGGAGTAGACCAAGCTCAGCACCCTTCGACGTACCAATTACCGTTAGAGGTTTTGGCTGCTGAGTATTCGCTGAGATGTACGCCTTAATGTGTTCAAACTGCTCTAGCGGCACACGCATTAATTCTTTTTGGAGGTTCCCTTTACCGAAGAAATGCATTGCAAATACTTCGTAACCGTTCAGAGACAATAGTGCTGCCGTATTTGGACTGACTGATCCTTCGCTGCCTCCAAATAATATGATCGACCCCTTGTGTTTTATCTGCTGAGGCTTAAAGTGATAGCCATTGATATGCTGGTTGTTGATTGGCGATATCGTTACGCCCGACAAAGAACTCTTTGCAATATCATCACGGTTTAACCCCTTGAGATAGCTATGTTGATCATAAGTACGCTGCTTCACCTTAGATAAACGCTCGCCTTCAGCACTATTGACCCAATACAAAATACTTATGATAACTACTATTGATACAATCACTATAACTATGCCAAGTAGAACCTTTTTTACTCTTTTCATGACACTATTTCCTTGCTAGTTTTACCTATTGCTTTTGTTCCTATAGTATACCAGATACGTTGTGGTTGTTTATCTTTACTACTGCCTAAAGTTTTCTTACGATAGCAATGGGTCTGCCAGCTGGAGAATTTTACCACTAACAAAAGTGCAACACTCCATAACAAAGAACCGGCACATCCATGCCGGTTCTTAAGGCGGAGATCTGGTGGGAGTTGATTAAGCGTCTGCTTGCTTGAGAGCGTCGATCAGCACTTGTTTTGGCTTCATGCCGACCAGCTCTGCCACCACAGCACCGCTCTTGAAGATCTTCATGTTGGGGATACTCTGCACTTGGTGCTGCAAGGCAAGGGCCGCATTATCTTGGCTGGCTTCGGTATCGACCTTGACGACGTCGAACTCCGTCTCTTCAGCAATCTGCTCAAGCAGTGGTGCCATTGCGCGGCAGGGTGGGCACCACGGCGCCCAAAAGTCGACTAGCACTGGCCGCTCACTCTGGAGGGCATGCTCCTCAAATTCTTGCTTGGTAGTAGTATTGTATAGTGCCATGGTTATTTCTCCTTATGAATTATGATTATCGTGATGACAGGGGTGGCATGTGCCAGTAATGATGAGCGGCCCATCGACAAGGCAGTCTGCTACCTGCCGCGCAAGCTCATGCCGCAGCGCTGGCGCGATGGTGATATCGTGCAGGCCATCGCAGGAGCTGCAGACAAAGTGGTCGTGCGGCACAGGATTGCTATCGTAGCGCAGGCAGCCATGCGTCGTTGCTGGTGCCAGGCCAATCACTCCGTCCGCCTGCAACCGCTGGGTGATGCGATGCACAGTGGTCGCGCTGACACGGGGGTAGTCGTGACGCAGCGCGGCTGCAATCTCGGCGTTGGTGGCATGCTGCAGCTGGCGAAGAATCGCAATCACTCGATCGGTGTATTTCGTCGTCCGGCGCTGTACTACTTGCTCCATGCAGCTATTGTAATTCATTTACAATAAAAAGACAATGCTTTTCTTTGATTATTTTCCAAACCCTATATGTTCAGTGCGAACACCTTTTACTTCTAGTGTTCGATTTAAGAAGCCAATCTGCTCAAAGAAATATCAACTCGTATACTGCTAACATAGAAAGACATAGGGCTGGCGCAAACTCTTGCGCTAGATACTACGCCCGATTCATATTGGTTATGCTATACTAATGACATGACAACACATCCAACTCCCCTGCACGAATTACTGAAACTGACCAGCAAGACGGTGCTCATCACTGGTGCCGCGATGGGCATTGGCAAGGCGATCGCATGGCGCTATGCCGAGGCTGGTGCTACCCTCCAGCTCATCGACCGCGATGCCGACGCATTGCAGCAGACTGCTACCGAGCTACGTGAGCAATTTAACGCCGCCGTCACAACGCATATTGTTGACCTCTCCAACCACAACGCTATTACCTCGCTGTGGCACGATATCACCCCAACGCCAAATATTCTCATCAACAACGCTGGTATTTTTGCGCCAGTCAAGCTCGCTAATATCGACCAGGCAACCTTCGACAAAACAATGCAGATCAACACTCGGGCCGTGCTCACCATGTGTCAAGAAATGATCGCTCGCCGCACAGCACCAGGCACTATCATCAATATCAGCTCCATTGAAGCCCTCAAAGGTATGACCTACGACATGACGCTCTACGCCATGAGCAAGGCCAGTGTTCTCGCGCTAAGCCGTGGGCTCGTCAAAGACTTTGGGCGGAGTGGCTGGAAGGTCAATACCATCTTGCCGGGTGGCATCAGCACACCAGGTGCTCAGAAGATGGGGCTTGCGGCGCTCAAGAAGCTCGACTTCTCCATCATCAAGACTGGCCTCACCTATAACCTCCGCCTTCCTGCCAAGAATCTGGGCCAGCCCGACGACGTTGCCTGCACTGCACTGTGGCTTGGTACGCCGATGAGCCAGTACGTCAATGGAGCGGAAATTGTGGTGGACGGCGGATTTCTCGCGGTGTAGTAGCTGCATAGTTACAGCCAGCATAGCATAAGAAACCAGCCTCATATGACTGGTTTCTTTATGATTGATCGCTCTTGTAAGTGTTGCTTAGAGATACCACTCGCTAGGTGCTATACTGCTGCATCGTCGCTACCCTGCTCGGCCGCAACGTCCTCCGCATCCGCGCTCTCGGCAGCACCAGCGGCGGCTTCGTTGGCGGCAGCAAGGGCACTTGGCTCGTAGGCACTCGCAATAACGAGATCCTTCACCGTCACGTCATCATCAGCAGTACCTTCACGGCCATCGTCGTGTTCGACCAGTTCAACACCCTCAGGCAGTGTGATGTCGCCCACCGTCACGCGGTCGCCTTCGCTGGCTAGGCCAAGCACCGACACATCCAGCGCCTCAGGCAAGTCCATCGGCAAGGCCTTCACCTCAACCTTCTCAATTGCTTGCAGTACGACCAGTCCATTCTTCTCAGCCTCAGACTCACCCATGCCAACGAGGCGCACGGGCACCTCCGCCGTAACGGGCTCGTCTGCGCGCACCGCATGTAGAGCAATGTGGCGAATCACACCCACTCGCGTTGGGTCGTAATCGATACTTTTGATAAGCGCAATGCGCCGCTTAACCCCTGTCAAATGAATTGGTGTGTGGCGGCCAGCTGCTGCGACAACCTTTGCCACCTCTCTACTTGGTGCCTGCACATCAGCAGCATCCATACCAGCACCATACACCACCGCTGGCGTTATGCCCTGGCGGCGCAATTGGCGAACTTTCTTACCGTGAATTGATCGTGTCTCGATCCTTAGTGTTATCTTATCTCCCATAGTTCTCCTTTCGGATATGTTTCCGGAGTTAAGTAATATTGCCTCTTTAGTATAGCATTTTTGTGCTGCGCGGGCTAAAAGCGGCAGAAAGCTCCCTTCCCTGAGCAAAGTATGGTATACTAAAGCGCAATGGAATCACTTATACATGCAATTACTGGCCTCGGCATTGCCGCGGTTTTGCTCGTTGTCTATGCAGAGTCTGGCCTCTTGATTGGCTTTGTCTTGCCAGGGGATAGTCTCCTCTTTACGGCAGGCTATATGGTGAATCAAGAGATCCTTCGTCTGTTTGGCCACCCACTCAATATTCACCTCTTCGTTGCAGCGATCGCTCTTATGGCAATCCTGGGCGACAGCACTGGCTATGCCTTTGGCCACAAAGTCGGGCGCAAGCTTTTTCTCAAGCCCAACTCACGCTTTTTTAAGAAAAAATATCTCGAGCAGGCCGAGCAATTCTACCAAAAGCATGGCTCACTCACGATTGTGCTGGCACGCTTTGTGCCCATCGTGCGCACCTTTGCCCCAATTGTGGCTGGCGCGAGCAGGATGCACTACAATACGTTCCTCTTGTTTAACATCGTCGGTGGTGCGCTATGGGCCGCCATATTCACCTATCTTGGCTACTTTGCAGGCGAAATCCTTACTGGGGCTGGGGTTAATATTGAGGTCGCCGCAATTATTATCATCCTCATCTCTGTAGCGCCGATGGCTATCCATGCGCTCAAACAAAAATCGACTCGTGATAAGCTCAAATATCAGCTCTCTGTGCTGTTCAGTAAAGGCAAGCGAACAAAGAAATAACCTTTAGTGCATTTTTATTTAGCACACTATTTGTGTAAAAAGTCAGCGTATGAGTAGCTGGCTTTTTTATTTTGTCTTGTTCGACTATCCGAGATTTTTGCCCTATACCTCTTATCTGGCAGCCGGCGGTTCATCACCATACATCTGACGAATCTGCTTTTCGTACTCTGCAAATGGCGGCAGACCCATCGCCGCACGGCGCTCATCAAGCCGCTCAGTATCTTGGACTGGATAGAGACGAAGGGCTTTACCCCGCCCCTGAAACTGCGAGCCATATATCTGTGGCCGACCACGCAGCAAACACACCCGATCTTCGAGGAAGGCTATATCGCGCAGCGCAACCTCGCCATGTGGCGCTGCCTTCATCAGCTCAAGGCAGTGCTCCATAAAGTCGATATCTGGCGAATGCTGTAGTAACAACCATGCCGCGGTCGAAGCCTTACTGCCCACCATCCGTAGTGTTGGCCAGCCAATTGCCGCCACAATCGTACGCAAAAATTCAGTCGAGTCAGCATCGAGCGATGCATCCCACGCCCCGCCACCAGTCAAGTACTGCTGGCGCATCGCTTGATCGCGCTGGGCATAGCGGAGGATGGCAGTGCGATATGATTGCCTATCAGGTTGTGACTGTTTTGATCTCATGTTGGATATTTTGCCTTGGTTTTGACATAGTACTATTAGCCCAACAGTGGCCGCAAATACTTCCCCGTAAACGATGCTGGGTTATGTGCGACTTCCTCGGGTGTACCACTGGCGATGACGGTGCCGCCACCCTGCCCGCCTTCGGGGCCCATGTCAATGATATGGTCAGCGCATTTAATAACCTCAAGATTATGCTCAATGATAACCATACTGTTGCCGCCCGCTACGAGGCGCTGGAGAATTTCGAGTAGCTTCTTGACGTCAGCCGTGTGCAGGCCAGTGGTCGGCTCATCGAGAATATAGAGTGTCTTGCCAGTTGTGCGCCGACTCAGCTCAGTAGCAAGTTTGATACGCTGCGCCTCGCCACCACTAAAGGTCGTGGCGGGCTGGCCGAGCTTGATATAGCCAAGGCCCACTTCGTTGATCGTCGTCAACTTGCGAGCAATTGCAGGAATATTAGCGAAGAACTCACAGGCTTGCTCGACCGTCATATCCAGGACATCGCTAATCGTCTTACCTTTGTAGGTGATCTCAAGCGCCTCACGATTATAGCGTTTACCATGACACTCAGGGCATTGAATATAGACATCCGGCAAGAAGTGCATCTCAATCTTAATAACGCCATCGCCCTGACAATGCTCGCAGCGCCCGCCTTTAACGTTGAAGCTAAAGCGCCCTGGCTTGTAACCGCGGATATTCGCCTCAGGCGTGCCCGCAAAAAGCTCGCGAATCTGTGTAAAGACACCGGTATAGGTAGCAGGGTTGGAGCGCGGAGTGCGACCAATTGCCGACTGGTCGATGACAATTGCTTTATCGAGCTGCTCCACCCCATCGATTGCATCGTGTGCACCTGGCACTGCTTGGGCACGGTGCAAGCGGGCAGTGAGCTCGTTGGCGAGAATGCTATTGACAAGCGTCGACTTGCCACTGCCACTCACCCCTGTCACCAGCGTAAGGACGCCAAGCGGGATGGTCACGTCTATATTCTTGAGATTATTCTCGCGCGCTCCGTGGATTGTCAGCGCACGGCCTTGCTCGATTGGGCGGCGCTGGGCTGGCACTGGGATCTTCTCCGCGCCAGACAGATACCGACCGGTGATACTCTGCGGCATACGTGCTACCTCTGCTGGTGTACCATACGCCACGATCTCCCCACCGTGCACGCCAGCGCCTGGCCCAACATCCACCAGATAGTCAGCCGCCGCAATTGTATCTTCGTCGTGCTCTACCACCAGCACGGTATTACCTAGGTCCCGTAGATTCTTGAGCGTCTGGATAAGGCGATCGTTGTCACGCTGGTGGAGGCCAATCGATGGCTCATCCAGCACATACAGCACCCCCTGCAGGCCACTACCAATCTGCGTCGCGAGGCGAATACGCTGCGCCTCACCACCGCTGAGCGTGTTGGCTGCCCGCCCCAGCTCTAGGTAGCTGAGCCCGACATTGTTCATAAAGCCCAGCCGCGCCATGATCTCTTTGACAACAAGCTTAACGATGTGCTGTTGTTCTGCAGTAAATTCCAGCTGGCCTATCATATCCAGCGCATTGGCAACGTCCAGATTGCAAATATCCATAATGGAGAGGCCATTGACTGTCACTGCCAGCACCACTGGTTTGAGCCGCGCGCCCTTGCAGGCCGTACACTTCCGCTCCCGCATGAAGCGCTCGATATCTTTGCGCATAAACTCACTATCGGTCTCACGATGGCGACGCTCGAGGTTAGGGATGACTCCCTCGTACGTTGAGTCGTAATAGCGATTACCATTTAGGTGAATACGGTATTTTTGCTTGCCTGTGCCATACAGCACCTTCTGCACGGCATCATCACCCAGCTCCTTGACGGGTACGTGCAAGCTAAAGCCGTGCTCCTCAGCCACCGCGGCGAGACGCTTCATGTACCACGCTTCGGCATTAAAGCGATTGAAGGGGCGGATTGCTCCCTCGGCAATCGTCAGATTGGGGTTAAGGATGAGCTCTGGGTCAACCTCCAGACGTGTACCGAGGCCCGTACAAACCGGACACGCCCCCTGCGGCGCGTTGAAACTAAAGAGCCGCGGCTCAAGCTCGGGAATATCCTCGCCTGGGTGATCCATACAGGCATAGCGCTGACTATACGTCGTGATCTCGCCACTCGTGGCATCCAGCACCTGCACAACCCCACTGGCAAGCTCCAGCGCTTGCTCAACCGACTGCGAGATGCGGCTCACCATCGTCGGTGCCATCACAACGCGATCGACCACCAGCTCAATATCATGCTTATAGCTCTTCTGTAGCTCTGGGAATTCATCAAGTGCATACACCACGCCATCTACCCGAGCTCGCGCAAAGCCACTGCGCATGTACTGCTCGGGGATGTGGGCAAACTCCCCCTTCTTTTGGCTCACGATCGGCGCCAGTAGCATGAGCTTGCTCCCCTCAGGAAGTTTCATAATTTCGTCGATAATAGACTGAGCTGTCCGGCGCTGGACAGGCTTACCACAGCGCGTGCCATCGGGCATAAGAGCTGGGCAGTGCGGCACCCCCACCCGAGCAAAGAGCAGGCGCAAATAATCGTAGATCTCCGTCACTGTAGCGACAGTGGAGCGCGGGTTGCGGCTCGTCGACTTTTGGTCGATGCTGATACTGGGGCTCAGGCCATCGATAGAATCAACGTCGGGCTTATCCATAATACCAAGGAACTGCCGCGCGTAGCTGCTCAAGCTCTCCACGTAGCGGCGTTGCCCCTCAGCGTAGATCGTGTCAAAGACGAGGCTCGACTTACCGCTACCACTCAGGCCCGTCACCACCACAAACTGATCGCGTGGAATGGTCACGCTGACATCTTTGAGGTTATTCTGGCGCGCCCCAACAATCCGTATCTGCTCCGACATATCGTCTTATTGTAGCATGTATACTGGCGAGATACTAGATTTGTGCAAGAGGCCAACTGAGCCTCCCCGCATCTTTTAGGGTGCTACACTCGCGATGTAAGCCGCTCCTTCTTTGGTCGGCTTGCCGCAACATAGGAGACGAGGCCACACCAATACAATGGCATAATACTATAGATAATCCATGCCTCAGATGCTTTACCAAAGAGCTGCAGCGCAAGGGCCGACTCCGAGGCAGCAAGTATTGTCCCATTGCAACTGCCCACGCTCCACCGTAGCCGATAGTCTGTCAGAGCTGCCGCTGCCCCACTCGTCATCAGCACCATAAGTACAGCAGCATACACTTTTATTGCTCCAGCAAGGAGCGGGCTTTCTACACGCGGCAACACGTTGTGCAGTGTCGAATATACCATTATTGCATTACCCATGAAGGTAGCTAGCAGCAATGCCCAATTTATGCGCCTGGCAGCTCCCTTCGCAAGGGCAAAGATGAGACGCCACAAATTTATAACACAGAGCACCAGATACGCTAGCAAAGACACCCCCAGCCCAACGATAAGATGCGAGAAGGGCAAGAACGCCACCAGCGAGTCGGCCACAGCAAACAGCACAAGCGCTACGAGAAGAAGCCACGTTGTTGGCTGCCGCCGATCGCTATAGCGCCATACTGCAAGAAAAATCATCATCGTTGTGAGTGGGCCCATTGCTTTTTGCAGCCACCACCACTGGTCTGCTGGGGCAAACTGCAGCAGCTGCCACACCACCGCACAGAGCAGTACTGGCCAGAGAGCCCTCAAGAGTTTCGTTAGTTTCATCGTTAAATTCATAGAAAATATAGTAGCCCATCCTACGCACAGATTGCAAGGCAACCAGTGTATTATCCATAGCCAGATGTTTCTCACTCAATTTACCGAGCGAAATACTGAGCAATAGCCTCTTCCGCCTCCGCCCAGGTGCGGCACTCAATAGCGCGCGGATCGTCGATCGTAGCGCCTGGGTGCCATGGCCGTTCGCCAAACAAAATTGCCAAGCCAAGCGGCGCATCATCCCCTGCAAGGCCACGCTCGAGGTGATATGGCGAATCATCAATTGCAATTTCTGTATTGTACCGCTGGTATGTCTCTGTCTTTGATTTAGTCATTATCTTAATGCCGTCCTCAGTTTCGACGGGTCGCTGCGTCAAAATAACCTGCTCAAAGACATCAGGCAAGTACTTTTCGATACTCTGCTTTGTCACATCTGCCAAGCCATAGTGCCGAGCCGATACTGCATAGAGTCGATACCTGACCGCTAGCCTTTGCAACGCCTCGATTGTCTCTATGTCTGGGACTTGCATCTCCTCAAACCAACCAGGCTTCACCATGCCTGGTGTCGCCCCCAATTGCAATCCATTAAATCGCTCTTGCACTTCTTCTTGTGGTACGTCCCAGGTCGATTGTGGCATATTGGGCCGAAAGTTGGTACCGTAATGCTCATTATATGCTACCACTAGCCCTTCAGCACAAGGAAAGACGACATCATCAAGGTCGACGGCAATAGCAGGTTTGTCATTTTTTGTTCGTTCCATATTACTCCTCCGTTGTTACTGATTTATTGTCATTGCTTAACACTCAAAGCTCATACCTCTGTTATTTTATCCAACAGACGAAGCTGAGGCATGAGCGAAATTATCGCGCTGCTGCGTGGCTCTTAATCATTACTAGCTACAGCAACTCTGGCCGCTCCTGCTGGGCATAGTGCCGCAATGAGCTGATGTAATGCACAGCTGCCGCAAAGGGATAGTCGGTTTGCGGCGTAATGGGCTGCTGCATAAAATCATCTGGTGTGAGCCATTGGTAGCTACTGTGCTCCCAACTGAGGGTAATTTCTGGCGCATCGCCATCAACCAGTGCCGCATAGCACATATAGCTTAGCCGCTGGCCATCAGGGTGCGGCAGTACATGCTCGAAGGCCACACTCAGCTGGCTCGGCACAAAGCCTAGGCCAGTCTCTTCTTCTATTTCCCGCCGGGCTGCTTCAAGCGGTGTCTCGCCAGGCTCGACGATACCACCAGGCAGGTCGGCACCGTGCGGAAAGAGCGGGTGCGTACTACTGCGCTCAAGGACGAGAATTTTGCCAGTCGCATCAACAATAAGTGCTTTGGCTAAGAAATGGGGTTGATTATTCTCTGGCTGAATTGCCCGAGTAAAATATATGTTTGCCATGGCGTCTATTATACACAAAAGAATGGAGACTGATTGCTGCTATATCCTTTTGATCTCACTCAGAGGGGTGAGCTGCCAAAACATCAATGTCTTATATTACTCCTATGAGTATACGCACCTAACGCTAAGAAAGTAGTACTAAGCAAGTCACGTGTACCTATCAAAACTCATGCCAATTAGCACTCTTGCACCGAGAGTGCTAATTTGTTACTATACCAATAGGCCGCGCGACTGATGCCCAGCACGATCGGCCACCTGTTTTTAAGTAACTCACCGGGCGTTCTGTTGCCCGCACTACATAACTACAAGGAGGGATATATGCCACCAAACATAAACCAACACAATAACAAAAAGCCTCTCGAGCAATTTGGCACCGACCTCACCGCTCTGGCGCGCGAGGGCAAGCTCGACCCAGTGATTGGCCGGGATGAAGAAATTCGCCGCACTATGCAGATCCTCAGCCGGCGCACCAAGAATAACCCGGTGCTGATCGGTGAGCCGGGTGTGGGCAAAACGGCCATCGTTGAAGCGCTCGCACAGCGCATCGTCAAAGGGAACGTACCAGCCTCGCTGAAGGACAAGCGGCTGATTAGCCTGGAGATCTCCAGCTTGCTAGCCGGCGCCAGCTTTCGTGGCCAATTTGAAGAGCGTCTCAAAGGCGTATTAAAAGAGGTAGAGGAAGCCGCTGGCGAGATCATTCTCTTCGTCGATGAAATTCACACCATGGTCGGCGCTGGCAAAGGCGAAGGCAGTATGGACGCCGGCAATATGCTCAAACCTGCCCTGGCGCGCGGTAAACTCCATATGATTGGTGCCACCACGCTGGCCGAGTACCGCCAGCATGTCGAAAAAGACGCAGCGCTGGAACGACGCTTTCAGCCAGTCTATGTCGGCGAGCCGAGTTTTGACGACACCATCGCTATCTTGCGCGGCCTCAAGGAAAAGTACGAAGTCCACCACGGCGTCAAGATTGCTGATGATGCGATTGTAGCGGCGGCGCGGCTGTCCACTCGCTACCTGCCTGACCGCTTTTTGCCCGATAAGGCGGTTGACCTGCTGGATGAAGCGACCAGCGCTCTCAAGATGCAGCTGGAGAGCGTGCCGATTAGTCTCGATCGGCTCAATAACCGCCGCTTGCAGCTGGAGATTGAAGAGGCCGCGCTCAAAAAAGATAAATCCGACCACGCCAAGGCCCGCAAAGCGGAAATCAAGCAGCAGATCGCTGACCTCCGAGCCAAAGCTGATGTTATCGACACCAAATGGCAGCACGAAAAGGACATTCTGCAGACCGTCAACACCGCTACCGAAAAAATGGACAGTCTGCGCTCACGCTTAGAAATTGCCGAGCGCGACGCCGATCTGGCTACCGCTAGCCGTATCAAATACGGCGATATGCCAGAGCTAGAGAAAAAGCTGGCCGCCGCCCGCCAGGAACTAGCGGCCATCCCACCAGCCGACCGCTTACTGCGCGAAGAAGTCACGCCTGATGACATCGCCAGCGTAGTGGCGCGCTGGACGGGCATCCCCGTCGAGCGGCTGATGGAAAGCGAATCGAGTAAGTTAACCAAGCTTGAAGACTCAATCGGCCGCCAGGTTATTGGCCAAGACCGCGCCGTGGCCGCCGTAGCGAGCGCCATTCGTCGTTCGCGCGCTGGGCTCAGTGATACCAACCGGCCAATCGGCTCCTTCCTCTTCCTTGGCCCAACAGGCGTGGGCAAAACAGAGGTAGCCCGCAGCCTGTGCCGCGAATTATTCGACGATGAGCACGCTATGATTCGCATCGATATGAGCGAATACATGGAGCGCCACGCCGTCGCCCGCCTGATTGGCTCACCACCAGGCTACGTTGGCTACGACCAAGGCGGGCAACTGACCGAAGCGGTGCGCCGCCGCCCCTACAGCGTGGTGCTATTTGACGAAATCGAGAAGGCCCACCCCGACGTCTTTAATGTGCTCCTCCAGGTACTCGACGACGGCCGCTTGACCGATGGCCAAGGCCGGACGATCGACTTTAGCAACACCATTATCATCATGACGAGCAACGTTGGCTCGCAGATGATTATGGACTTTACCGGTGACGACCTGTCTGTGCTGGACAATAACATGCTCGAGGTACTGCGCCAGCATTTCCGCCCAGAGTTCCTCAACCGCATCGACGATATCGTGATCTTCGACCGTATTCACGAGCAAGCCATGCGGGCCATCGTTGACGTGCAGCTCGAGCGTGTTGCCCGCCACGTCAAAGACAGCCGCGATATCACGCTGGCGTTTGACGAGAGCGTCCGCGACATGCTGGCCCGGGATGGCTACGACCCGAGCTTTGGTGCCCGGCCGCTCAAGCGCTTGGTGCAAAAGCGTATTCTTGACCCGCTGGCGCTGGAGCTGATCGATGGGCGCATTCACGAAGGTATGACGGTGGTAGCGAGGGCAGCTGACGGGCGAGTCACCTTTAGCCCAGAGGCGTCCGAGTAGCTTTTACTCCCCAAAGATGCTATACTAGTACGACAACCATTAATAAGGAGACAACGACACTATGACTATACTTGTATGGCTTATCATCGGCGGTGTGGCCGGCTGGCTGGCATCTAAAGTGGTAAACCAAGGTAAGGGCTCAGGCCCGCTCACCAACATCATCGTTGGTATCATCGGCGCAATGCTGGGTGGCTGGCTGGTCAGCCTGATGGGCGGCGACGCCAATGTGCTGACTGGCTTTAACTTCGCCAGCCTACTGACCGCCTTCTTTGGCGCAGTTGTGCTGCTGGTTATCCTCAAGCTTATCAAAAAATAAGCTCAGGGATCACCGCCCCCGCCAACTTCAACACAAAACACCCCAGGGGATGGCTGGGGTGTTTATTTATCACCATCACCTCACTAAGCCCTCGCACGCTCAACATTCAGGGGATTTGCCCACACTGCCAGTATCTTCGGTAGGCTCGCTAATATCTACGCTCTTGCAGTTAAGTGTCTTAAAATTTATCGTTATATAACGCTTCTTCTGTTCAATCCAAAAAGAGCTACCCACCAATTTTCGTGGCTCTCTTCCCCGCCGCTTTCTCCTCAAGAATATTACAAGAGTCGGCATTCACTGACGAGTGGCTGCTCAGGTTGAAAGCTGATTAGACAACCAGCTTCTTACTCTACTCAAATGAAATAGTAGAGAACTAATGGAGAGAAAAGAGATTCTTAGCACTTAGGCTTTTCTACTCACCCACCGGTATCACTGCCTCGAGCCACAGCTGCAGCTCCTGCAATATAAACTCATCTGCCGTACCTGCCTTGGCCAAGCGCTGCAATGATGCCATAAAGCTCGGCAGCTGGGCCTGCAGGTGGGTGTTCCGCCATTGCTCCCACTGGGCTTGCTCATCATCACTGAGGCTCTGTGGGAAACTACGCGCCTTGTAGTGGAGTAGCAGCTCAGGCAGGCGCTCATCACGAAAGGCCGGGTGGAAATCTGCCAGCGCCTTAGCATCGGCGCTGCGCACTGCAGCAATGTGCGTCTTGTCTGCATCCGAGACGAAGCTGTCGTAGAGCTGCCCTTCGGGGTCGGTTGATTTTTTGTACTCACGTTTCTTCTCATAGAGTGTGCGGAGTTTCTCGGCAAAGTCGGGATGGTGAAGCAAGATATCGCGGTGGCGCGCCACAGTTGCCGCCTCGAGATGGATCTTACTCCAGCCATCGCCTTGCTCTAGCACACCAAGTGGTGCAACGGCTGGGCAACGATTGTATTGCAATGGTTTGACCGGTAGTGCCACAAAGCCATCGGCTTGGCGCTCCTCCCAGGTGGCAAAGATTTTCTTGGCAAGTTCCTGCTGGCTTAGGTTCACAAACGGCGTTGGGTCGTAGCGCAGATCATAGACCAAGACATTGCTATTGGGGGCTGGCGCTAGCGGAAAGGCGACGGTCGTCTTGGCATGCTGCTTATCGTAGCGGCCACTGGTATAGACGAAGGGCTGCTTCGTCTGGAGATTGACCAGCAGCTGCACCGCCCTCTTGTCGCGCATGGCAAGGAGGTAGTCAAAGAGCTGAGGCTGAGCGCGCTTCACTAGCTTCGTTACTTCTATCAGCGCTGCTACATCGGCGAAGGCGTCGTGCGCATTGTCGTGTGCAATGCCATTAGCTTTAGTAATGAGTTCCAGGCGGTTGATAGGCTGACCATTCGCATCCATCGGCCACTCAATGCCATCTGGCCGCAGCGCCCGCGTCAGCCGCACGACATCAAGCATATCCCAGCGGCTCCGCTCATCCTTCCAGCTCCACTCATATGGATCATAAAAGTTCCGCCACAGCAAATGGCGGATAAACTCGTCGTCAAAGCGCACATTGTTGAATCCCACAGCGATCGTCCCTGGTGTGAAGATCTCTTCGCTCACCATCCGCGCACATTCTGCCTCGCTATAGCCCTCCTCTAGCGTCTTTTGTGGCGTGATGCCAGTCACCATCAAGGCATCAGGGCTCGGCAAGGTATCATCATTGAGGGTGATGAGGAAGTTATACGGCTCGCCAATCGGCCGCAAATCCATATCTGTCCGCTGCCCGGCAAACTGCATGATCCGATCCGTCTGTGCCCGGAAGCCACTCGTCTCAAGGTCGTAGAAAAAGAATGTTTGTGCCATAGGTATAGTATAGCAAATTACACTCATTGTGCGCGATTATGGTCTTATATAGTTCATCTTCGCACTATTGCTCTATTTATTACCATATTTTGCCACTATGTGCTACAGTAAAGGCATGAGAAAAAACAACAACCTCCCTCCCCAAGGCAATAGTGACCCACTACCACGCAACGAGCCGTCGTATGAGGGTCAACTGCCCGAACAGCTCATTACGAGTATTACCAAGCTGGTCGACCGCGCACCGGTTATCAAAGAGTATGCCGATAAAGTACGGAAGAAAAAACCAGACATGGTCGATAGTCCAGCAACTAAAGTAAAAGAAATAGCCGCTTACAGCGTAGGCCCACAAAATCTTGATGATATGGTGGCATATATTGATTATTATGATGCCCCTTTTGAGGATGATATTGGCAGCATCGAATCATTACTCAGCGCACAGGGTAAAGATCTCTACGAAGAATTTGATGCACTGCTGCAGACTGTACGCGACCAGCTTGATGTCCTTGTAAGAGAAATAGAAGATGAAGATGATGTATCGTCGACTGATGATGAGACAACTCATACAGACCAAGCAACTGATCTAGATACAGAGTCTACTGAGGCGGCAGCATCAGACGATAGCAACGATGCTGCATTTGCTACATTTCTTAGTGATGCACAGAAGTGCTGCAGCGATGCCGATATCAACTTCAAGGAGCTCGATGCTCACGGAACTGGCCATGATGATGCCGATACACTTGGCTACCATACCGACACGCTCCGTACCCTGTTCAATGAATTGAAGGAAAAAGCCGACCAATGGCGCTACCATGAGAAGGATGAGGAAGACCCAAATTATAAGGAATACGAGGAAGCATTTGCCCAGCAGCTGCAGCGCGAAATGCAGGAGATGCTCAGCGGTATGTTAGTGTCTCTCAACAAGATTGCCGACATAGCCGATATAATGCATGCTAAAGCAGAATGTGCAGAGCAATCAATCAATAGCCTCGGCACCGCACTCGAGGTATTCCACTATACCCACAATAGCGGAGCAGCAGCCAACGATGATGATATTGAATCATAGGAAGCTGGCGCTTTATAGCAAATATACCACCTCGCACAGAGGTGGTATATTATTGATTGATTACTATATTTTATTGCTCCACCAGTGGAAACGGCTGGCTATCGCCAATCTGCACGATGCTGTCGCCCTCCGCTCCTTGACGGATGAGCTCGTGCGTGACACCAAGACGCTTCATAATGTCGCGCAGGCGATTAACTGCCTCAAACTGGGCGAAGTTCGTGCGACGAGCGAATTTCTCGAGCTTTTGGCCAGACACGGCAAAGACACGCGGCATCTCGGCATCCTCTCGTGGGTTAGTGAGGCCGCTCTCTACTGCCGTCTCGGCGCAGCGCTGCGCCGCATAGCCCTGCAGTTGCTGCACCGCCCAGGCATCGGCCTTAGCTTGGCTACCGAGCGTAATGGTCGCAAGCTCCTCATCATCAGCAAAATCATCATCCTCTTCAGCTGCAGCCTCGGCCGCCCGCGCCTCTACTACTATCTGGCGCAAAGCTCTCAGTACATCAACGATTCCCTGATGAGCCACTGAAGAGATCGCAAAAATCGGCGTCGCTTCGTCAACCACCTGACGCAAGCTATCTATCTGCATCTGAATGATATCGTCATCGAGCCCATCACACTTCGTTAGCACGACGACCTCTGGCCGCTGAGCGAGCTCGGTGCTGTATTGCTGCAGCTCGTGACGAATCGCTTGGTAGCGCTCGGCTACATCATTACTATACACATCAACGAGATGGAGGAGCACAGCCGTCCGCTCGACGTGCCGCAAGAAGGCATCACCCAGACCCTTGCCCTCGCTCGCTCCCTCAATCAAGCCAGGAATATCGGCGATTAAGATAGATCCATCATCAATATCAGCCACACCAAGGTTAGGTGTGAGTGTGGTAAATTCGTAGTTCGCAATCTCTGGGCGAGCATTACTCACCACGCTGAGAAAGGTTGATTTACCAGCATTAGGAAAGCCCACCAGGCCAACGTCGGCCAGCAACTTTAACTCCAGCTCCGCCTCAAAACTCTCCCCTGCCTCGCCCAGCTCGGCCATGCGCGGCGTTTGGCGCACACTAGATTTAAAATGCGCATTGCCAAAGCCACCATCGCCACCCTTGGCAATGACCGCTTCTTGCCCTGCCTCAGCGAGGTCGGCGATTACCATACCATCTCGCTTCACCAGTGTCCCGACTGGCACTTTGACGACGAGTGGCTTGCCAGACCGACCCGCCATTTTTTTCTTACCACCCGCAACGCCGGGCTCTGCCTTGAGCTCTGGTTTGTAACGAAACTTGAGCAAGGTGTTGAGCTGTTCTGTTGCAACAAATACAACATCACCACCACGACCGCCATCTCCGCCATCAGGTCCACCTTTGTCTACATATATTTCATGTCGAAAGCTCACCGCACCGTCGCCACCACGGCCTGCTACTACTGTTACCTTTGCTGTATCTACAAACATATACTATTAAGTATACCAAAAAACACCTCTGCGGCAACAGAGGTGTTTGATAGGCTCATTGGATTGAAATTAGTAGATATACTGGTAGCGACCACCGACTGCTTCGTTCCATGGGATGTTGCCAAAGCCAACGCGGTTGAATCCACCACCCCAGCGAAAGCCGTTCATCTCGCTAACGGTGACCGAAACACCAGGGTTAACACTCTCGACGATGGCAACGTGGCCATACCCACCACCATTTTGCATTACTGCACCAACGGCTGGCGTTGTGCCGACACCGTAGCCAGATGCGCGAGCGAAGCTAGCCCAGGTAGCAGCATTACCCCACTGGCGGCCGATTGGCCGGCCAAGCTCAAGACGACGCTCGTAGGCATAGAAGGTACAGTTGCCCCAGGCATAGCCACCGCCGTCACCACCACCTGTCCAGGCATGAGCTGTGCCCGCAGCGCCACCGTAAGCACCGGTGCCGTTGTAGCTATTTGTGCCAGTTGCGCTGGTTGCGCGCGCAGCAGCACCCGAGCGTGGCGCTACGTAGCCTGGCTGCTCCTCTGTTGGCAATGAGCCATCAGGGATGATAAGCTGCGAACCCTTAGCGGGGGTAGAAGTCAGCTCAAGGTCGTTATAGAGAGTGAGCTGGTTCTTATCTGCTTTGTATTTAGCAGCAATGCTATCAAGTGTATCACCATCCTTAACAGTGTAGAGGATGCCATTAACTGGCAAGATCGTCAGCTCTTTGCCCGGCTCAAGTGCATCACTGGTAAGTTTGTTTACCCACTTGATGGTCTGCGTGCTAATTTTGAACTTATCAGCAAGGCTTGGCACGCTGTCGCCAGCAACTGTCGTATATTTCTTGATGGTGCGGTTGTCAGCTGTTGGCTGAACAATCTGCGGCTTGTTAATTGTTGTGGCGCTCGTTTGGGTAAACGAGTTCTCTGCAGCAATTGACTGCGAAAGGTTGGCGACGTTGTTGGTGACAGGGAGGTTCGTGCTCTCAGCAATTGATGTAGCAACATTGGTTGCGACGAGCTGATCTACCCCATCTGCTGATGGTGTTGCTGCCGTCTGGCGCGTTGCACTGACGGGCGCAGCGCTAGCTAGAGCGGTGTTCTCTGCCAAAATTGGCTGATAGCTCATGGCGACGAGTGAAAGTACTAGGACAAAAACCCCCACATAGGCCGATGTCCGTACCGGCGATAATGACTTATACAGTGGTCGCGGGCGCCGACTCCGCACGGTAATAGGCGAAAGTTCGAGTTGTGAAGCCTGCTCGGCTGCTTGTTGTTGACGAATGATCGTTCTCCTGCGCATCTATTACTAGTGCGCTACTACCTCACTCTGTCTTTCTTCTCTTATGCAAGAGAACGGAGCACACATGTCGACCGATTTTATTAATATTAAAAAAGTTGATTTCGGTGCTCGTACGACATTTAAAGGCAGGCCATTGGTAGAGTAATTTCCCTCTCTTGCATTCCCAGTATCCTCACTCCCCGACTGGCTACCATCCATTCTACTACGCGGTTGTAGTTTAGTCAATGGCTTACCACAGTGGTGGGAGATGATATTTTGTGAAAATTGCAACAGTTTTGGCCTCGCGACGTTTATGCGCGGCATATTACTGCGAGAGCACGAAACGTAGCTCAATATTGCTAAGGAATACGCGAGAACAGGTGCAGCCTACAGCTGGGATCTATAGCTCAGAACAGAGCTTCTTACAGTGCTGCTTGATGTTAGCCTGATGCTCGGCATCAGTGTTGGCAAAATAGACATTACCATCATCGCCAGCAAGGAAAAACTCGTAGTTGCCCGGGGCTGGATCGGCCACAGCTTTGAGCGCGCCGAGGCCAGGTGTGGCAATCGGCCCAGGTGGCAAACCTGGCTTGATGCGTGTATTGTACGGCGAATCGAGATTGACATTAGGGCTCACGCCAGCAATGTCTGCTCCATAGATGAAAGTCACATCCGAGCCAAGCACTTTGTTCTCGCGCAAACGCTTGTAAAAGACCTGGGCAATCTGTCGCTGGATCTGGTAGCAGTCCTGGCTCGCACCACCACACCCCATCTCGCGCTGGATGATAGAGGCGAGGGTGATAGCTTGGTAGAGATTGAGTTTTTGAGCTGCGAATTTGTCGATCAAACCATTGTTCTGAATCTGCTCATACATATGCGCGAAGGCCGCCTTGAGCGCCGCCTCTGGCCCTTGATTGGCCGGCACAGAGTACGTATCACCAAAGATATAACCCTCGAGCGAAGTGCCAGCTGGTTTATTGGCAAAGAGTGGACTGTCATATGTCTTAGCGAGTGCAGCTTTGATTGACTCCTCACTGTAGCCAGCCCGCTTGAGTGCCGTGGTGGCATCTTGGCCTTGCGGCTTGTAGCGCGAATCGACAACAGTACCACCTGGCAAGAATGTAACAACGCGATTATCATGACACCCCTGCGAAAGCTTGGTTACGATCTCAGGCAACGACTGCGCAGGGCTAAATTGACATACGCCAGTATGGAGTTGATTGCGCGAGCCCGACAGGCGGGTGTAGATATCGAAGGCGCGAACATCACGAATCAGCCCCTGCTCTTTCAGTGTAGCAGCAACGGTCTTGAACGTGTCGCCCTCACCAATCGTTATCGTCTTGGTCGTGGTGTCGGTCCGGTCGACCGGCTGCAGGTTTTGATGATACCACCAGTATGCTATTGCAAGGATGAGTAAAATTAGCAATCCAATGCCACTGAGCCACCAGAGCCATCGGCGACGCCCGTGGTGTGGCCGCTCAGTATTGTAGCGTGGGGATTTTTTCTGAGAGCCAATCGTCCGGCCCTTTGGCGCGTCATCCGCAAAGAGCGGCGAAACGTCATCATTACCAAGCAAGCTCCCCCGCTGTGGCTCTGGTGTGGGCTGCGGCGGCTGGTCGTCATCAAAGCCATAGAAGCTATCATCATCAAGCCCAGAAGGCAGCGCATCATCAGCAAAATCATCAACTGAGGAGGTGGCTGGTTGCGGTTGAGATTGTGGTGCTGGTTGCTGGACTGGCACTGTGTACGTGTCGCGAGACGGCGCCGGTGCGCGGTAAGGCTGTGGCTGAGGTGCTGGTTGCGGTTGAGGCTGTGGCTGAGGCCTACTCACCCACGCGTAGGGGTCATATGCCTGCTGCGGCTCAGAAGATGGTGCTGGTTGCGGCTGGATAGATTGTGTCGATTGTGGCTGTTGTTGCCCCACCATTGGGCGATGTGGCTCTGAGCGGCGCATATATGGTGACGCAGATCGCCCTGAAGCACCTGCTGCAGCAGCTGAGCGTCCCGAGCGTGGCGTAATGCGTTCTGCTGGTGGCGGCGACAGTGGTGGGTTTGGATTCCCTACCTGGAAGCCTCTGCCTGGCTGGCGGCGAAAATCAGTCATAGTGCGTCTCCAAATAGTCTTGCAAAATAATACTGGCAGCAACAGCATCGATAGCGCCCTTGCTATACGGCTTTCCTTGAGCACGAAGATACTCCTCAGCTTGTACGCTGGTGAGCGACTCATCTTGAAATGCCAAGCGCGGCGCGATATCTGTCAATTGGGTTGCAAACCGCTCAACATAGGCGGTCTGAGCCGTAGGCTCGCCCGATTGATTGCGCGGGTAGCCGACGACAACCACCCCAACGCGCTCACTCATAATCAGCTGAGTGATCTGCTCAAGTTCACTACCATCCACTTCAATCGTATCATATGCGACAGCAATTCGCACGGACGGATCGGCGATTGCAACACCAATCCGCCGTTCGCCAACATCAAGCGCTAAGTATGTTCTCTTATTGTTCATTGAGGTCAAATACCACCTTTATACGATTCGTGTCATTTGGTGCTGATTGCACCCAGAATGGTGAGAACGATACATCGGCCGAACTTACCCCCTCGATCTTCTCGACATGCGATCGGATCTCGGCATAGCGCTTGCCCTTGGCGTAGTCTTTGAGCTCCGACTCATCCACCTTGGGGCCGATCTTGCCATTGGTTGTGATAGTCGCATTGTAGGCATTACCATTAGCCGAAACATTGGTCACCGAGAGCTTATTGACGCCATTGCTATGGACCTGTTGATTGGCCTTGCCATCAATTTGCTGCTTGAAGTATGCATCAAGGAAGATACCTGCCTCGCGCTTCTCAATCGCCGAGAGGGAGTACTCCACCGCACCAGTCAGCTGGGCTTTACCATCAGTTGCTTCGCCGCCCACCTTGACGGTAGGCTGGATATTACTGTCGTTTTGCTTGAAGGTGTCATTGAGAATGACATAGCTGTCGCCGTTAAATTGCGAGGCAAGCTCGCGCTTGGCACCATTACTATCGAGCGAGCTGCTCAGCCTATTCCTTGCTTGCTCAACATCGCTGCGCTGCACCGTAGTAATCGTCTTGTCTGTGCCACCAGAAGTATCACG
This sequence comes from uncultured Candidatus Saccharibacteria bacterium, assembly GCA_963526965.1. GTDB lineage: Bacteria > Patescibacteriota > Saccharimonadia > Saccharimonadales > Saccharimonadaceae > Saccharimonas. The sequence continues at coordinate 30,870 of CAURPS010000002.1, forward strand.
CGTGAAGGAGACGGAGAAGCCAGAAGGCCCCTTGGCCGAGCCCGATGCACCATTGTACTTCGTACCACTCTCTACCGCAGTGACCTCTGTTGTGCGGCCTCGCATGAGGTCACCACCCGACGCGTTAGAGTCGAATACCACCGACGATGTCGTCTTATACTGCATGCCATTCTCGGACGTGATAGTCGTCCCGGCGTCGATCGTCGCTCCATTACGCAAGACGTCAAATGAAGCCGGCGTAAAGCGCACCGTCCCCGTTGCCTTTGCGCCAACATCTTCTTTGCCGGTGGCAGTGAAGTCAATCGAGATGGTTTTGCGCGTTGTCTTGGTTGTTGTCTTGATTGTCCCTTCTTGCAGGTTTGAGCCAAGCGAATCGCCAATCGTAACGCGGGTGCTGAGCGGCAGATCAGAGGTACGAGCCTTGATCGTGATGGTCGCATGTGGTGCGAAGAAAATCGCCCACACCAAGAAAACGATCAGGACAACGAGTGCCGCACCGCCGATCAAGAGCTTCTTGCGCATTTTGTTGAAGTCCGGTACCTTCACCTTCTTCTTGAGATCTGAGGCAGCCGACGTATCAGCTGCTTTGTCGTCGTCATCTGGCGTCTTGCGAGCAGCCGGGCGGGTGGCAGGACGAGCTGACACAGGAGTAGCGGGTGTTACCGGCTCAGGGTCGTCTGGTTCGAGCTCACTACCATCAATGACATCTTCGTCATCGACCTCGAGCGCTGGGATCTCAGCCATCTCCGGCCGGCTTTGCAGCGTCCGTGCTGTGGGGATATTTGCCGAAGCCGCCAAAGTCGAGAGTGCTTGGTTGCCAGTAATAATGACGAGCCGTTTGCCTGCTTGCTCAGCAGCGCGCTGAACAAGCTTGAGGTTGACGGCGCTCTGCATGGCGCCAATCCGCTTGGGTGGCACAAGTGCGACGATTTTTTGCGAGGAGTCCTTCACCTTGCCAATGATGGCGGTAATGTCGTCCTCAGTATCGATATAAATGACATCTTTTTGCATTTAGATCCTCAACATTTTATTCAATTTATTGCGTAATGTTTCTGTTTCGCTTGCCCCAATCATTGTATCGTAGCCCACGCGCAGGAGGCCCATCGCAGTGATAAATGAGTGGTCGCTGACCTTGTTCGTCAGGTCGACCACGCCCGAGACGTCACTGGGCTTAATATGCTGCACCACTGGCCGGCGTGTAAAGGGGAGGTCGGTATACCAATCGCGCGTCTCGAGGGCTTTCACCAGTGGCTTAAGACTCGCCCCACCACCGCAGAGCAAGATGCGATTGGGTAAGTGATCGACCGAGCTAAATTCGCTAAGAGCAAGATCAACTCCTGCCAGCCAGACATCGAGGGTTTTATCAATTGCAGTATCAAAATGCTGCTTAAGCTCTTGTTTCATTTGCTCGTGATTAGTCGCAACCTTGAGCTTCTCAGCCTCGCTGTAGCTAATGGCACACTCGTTGGCAATCGTATTGGTAAAGCTGCGCCCACCAATGCCAAACATCCGCGTCCCTTCCACGCCACCATCATTTACTACCGCAATGTCTGTTGTGCCACCACCAACGTCGGCAAGAATAGCCGTAAATGAGCTATTCGCATCTGTACCTAGTACGCTCCGGCTCACCGCAAAGGGCTCGGCCGCCACCGCCACGAGGTCGAGCGCCAGCTCATCAGCCACGCGCTCGAGCGCGCCAATGTGCACCATAGGAGCAAAAGCAGTGTAGATCTGCACCGCTACGTCCTTACCTTGAAAACTAATCGGATTGCTGACCTTGTAGCCATCAATGTGAATGCTGACGAGTGCGGAGTTGACGAGCTTTACCTCTACATCTTGGTTACCCGTCTCGAGAGCGATCTGCCGTTGCGCCTTGATGGCAGCCCGATCTTGCACCTTCTCGATGATGAATTCCATTTCGGTCTCATCTAGTGGACGATCGGGCTGCGGACGACGATAGCGAATGGTATTTGTCACACCCTTCACAAGCTCGCCAGCAATGCCAATCACTGCACGGCGTGCCTGTATGCCAGCCTCAGACTCGGCTTGGGCCAGAGCATCTTCGCAGTTGCGCACGACTGCGGCAATATCGGCAATCGCACCCGAGTGCATATCGCTGCGGTCTTGGTGCTTGCGCCCCACACCAATGATCTCAATCTCCTCACCATTAACCCGGGCAAGCAGCGCCTTAACGTACTCTGTTCCAATATCAAGGCCAACCAGGCATTCGCTAGCGCTGTTATCTGCTCGGGTAAGAAATCGATCGAAAACCATAATCATCTCTATTATATACCATATACAGGCCTGCCTGCTAGCCCTAAACGGTGATTATTGGCGAATTTATGATGAAATGATTCATTTTGCATCAAGCACTGCAAGTGTCGTTATTGAGAAACATTGCAGAAAAGTCATACAGTGGTAGCGCCTCCTTGACAAAACAGAGGTAACCACTGTACAATACGCTCACTATGACTAACCGTGAACCAGTCGGTGCCGCGCATATCGGCATCTTTCCACTTGAGAATTGCGAGCCAACCGAGCATACCCTGCTTGGCCGCCACCTGTACAAAACGGTCGCAGCGCTTGAAGCGCACCATGCCACACCCGACGAAACAACGATAGCCTACCAGGCTCCCTTTGGGCGTTATAACGAAGGTGGCACATTGGCTGTTGACCTCACAGCTGATGCCACTGGCCTGACCGCTGGCCAGCTCGCCTTTGCCGACCCTGATAAGCATCATTCTTTTGCGCTAACACTGGCGGATAATCGGCAATACTGGTATAGCCGGGCCGACCCTAGCCAGGTGCCTATCACTCACAACCACGTGGCACGCTTACTCGACCGCTCGCGCCCACTTGACCATGATTCAGATCTATTTAGATGGTATGCAACCAACCGCGGCGCAACTGCTGCCGACCTCCAGACTCTTCTTGACGAAGCGGTCCTCCCTACAGCCGACCCTTCTCAGGTGTACCACAGTGTAAGCTACCGCGATGGTAATAGCGAGCAATCATCAAGTATGTGCTTTGTCTTGACTGCACGCCGAATTGGCGAATCGATACTAGGTATCTCAGCCACATGCGAAATACCTTATGTCTGCGATGGAATCGATACGCCAGTCACATGCGAGATTGAGAGCGACCAACTTGGTGCTACACTCACCTGTTCTTATGAATCTAGCGAAACTGCGTCACAGCGCCGCCGCACATACGTTGAGCCAAAAGATATCGCACAGCTAAGCAACACTATCGCCCAGCTAACAGAGGATATGATTGCTGAGCGCTGCGCTCTCCAGTAGGGTCACGCCCTCTCTTCTGCGCCCTTGTAGGTGTTATTAATGCCAACACAACAACACCAGCAAGTATGTTACTGGTGCTGTATTGTTTATTCCTGGTTATCTGCTAGCAGCGCTACCGCAAAACCGCTTTGATCCGACGGATACCGGCTGAGCTCGACTCTTCCTTGGTAATCTTGAAGCGCATACCATCTTCGGCTAAGACGCCAGTGTGCTCGACGTGCGGGCCCCCGCACACTTCGAAGCTCACGCGCTCATCACCTTCGCCGATAGAATAGACCTTGACGGTATCGCCGTAGCGTTCGCCAAAGGCACCGATTGCACCGAGCTTCAGTGCTTCATCGGTTGGGTACACAGCAAAGCTCACGGGCAAGTCTGCCTCGATCCAGGCATTGACTTGGTCTTCCACCGCTTGTTTTTCCTCTGGGGTGAGCTTGTCGTGGTTGAAGTCGAAGCGCAGGCGTTGAGCGGTGATGTTGCTCCCGTGCTGCTGCAAATCTGGTGCTTTCAATACCGTGCGCAGCGCTGCTCCGAGTAGATGCGTTGCCGTGTGATACTTAAGATGAATTGGGTCGTGACCTTCTAGCCCACCGCTAAATTGTCCTTTGCGCGCTGTCTTAGAGCGCTGGCGCTGCTCGGCCATCTTGGCGTCAAATTCTGCTCGCCAGTCCTCAGAGAGCGAAATCCCCTGCTTGTATGCCTCCTCTGTACTGAGCTCTACTGGGAAGCCAAAGGTATCATATAGCGTGAATAACTCTGCACCAGTCAAGCCATCTGCCACATACTGCTGCATCTGTTTGAGCCCCTTACGGAGCGTCTGCCGGAAGGCTTTTTCTTCCTTGACCAGCACGGCGATAATCTGTTCGCGCGCTGCTTTGACTTCTGGGAAGTCTGCCTCGTATAGGTCGGCAATCACCGGCACCACTGCTTCAAGAAAGTTCTGCTCAATGCCAAGGTCGAAGCTGTAGCGGATAGCCCGTCGTAAGAGGCGGCGCATCACATAGCCCTGCTCCTTGTTGCTTGGGATGCAGCCATCAACCGCCATGAAGGTAGCCGCTCGCAGGTGGTCGGCAATTACCCGCATACTCTCAGTATGCGAGGTGTAGCTCTTGCCACTAAGCTGCTCAAGCTTGCTGATAATAGGCCACATCAAGCTAATCTTAAAGACATCGGGGTCGTTATTGGCCGCCGCAGCAATGCGCTCCAGGCCAGAGCCGTGGTCGATATTCGGCTTATCTAGTGGAACAAACTGTCCCTCGGCTACCTTCTTGTATGCCATAAAGACGTTGTTGCCGATCTCCATAAAGCGCCCGCAGTCGCAGTTAGGATGGCAGTGCTCACCAAACTTCGGGTCGTGCTCAATGAAATCAAACTCATAAAACATCTCGCTATCAGGCCCACATGGGTCACCGACTGGTGTCGTCTCGGGTCCGCCGTTGCGACTCCACCAGTTTTTGCTGCCGTCATAGTAAAAGATGCGCTCACCTGGCTGGATACCACGGGCCGCGCCGCGCTCTTCGCTGCCGATGTCGGCACTTTTTGCTTCGATCCCCTTTTCGGCAAATTTCTGCCGCCACAGCTCGGCTGCTTCGGTGTCTTTGGCAATATTGTACTCGGGTGCACCAATGAAACACGTTACATACAGGCGATTCGGGTCGAGCCCTACTTCCTCGGTGAGGAATGTCCACATCCAGGTAATTTGCTCTTTCTTAAAGTAGTCGCCCAAGCTCCAGTTACCGAGCATCTCAAAGAAGGTAGTGTGGCGATTGTCGCCAATATCGTCAATGTCTTGAGCACGCAAGCACGTCTGCGAGTCGGCGATGCGCTTGCCCTGTGGGTGCGTCTCACCCAGCAGGTATGGGATCATCGGCTGCATGCCCGCACCGGTAAAGAGTGTCGTTGGGTCATCGGTCAGGATGAGCGGCGCCCGCTTGATAATGGCGTGCTGCTGCTTGGCATAAAATTCGAGGTATTTGTTGCGGATATCTTGAGCATTCATAGGGGGTATTATAGCACGGACGCACTGCCCTGTGCATCTTTGGTGGTGTGATTATAGAGGCTCTCCATAACGAAGCGTGCTACCACTTGAAGCACTACTATGCAAAAATCGACTCATCCGAGCCGATTTTTGCGGTGTTATACTACTGCTAACGCTTGAACAGCTTGTTGCGATAACGCCACAGGCCAACTGCTCCACCAACGAGAGCAACGCCCGCCCCGCCGAGAAGCCAAAGGTTGGCACCAGTGTCAGCAAGCGCAGCTGCTACAGAATGCGTCTGCTTGGGCGTGTGGGCTGCCGTCTTTAGTGCGGCGGCAGCTTGCGGTGGTTGTTGTGGTTGCAGCGCAGTGCGGATTGCATCAACCCGTCGCTGCAGTGCTGCCTTGGCTGCATTATCTTTAACAGTATCGACCACTGTTTGGGTTGTTGCAAGCAATGCAAGATCTGGCTTAGCTTCGAGTGCATCAACGGCTTGCGTGGCGGTCTTTTGGCGCGCTTGTTCCTCCTGGATGGCCGTGGCTATAGCAGTGGTGAGCGCCTTCGTCGCTTTGGTAAGCTCTGGCGTCGTGGTTGCTTTGAGGTTTGCCAGGCGATCTGCCTCTGTCGCTGCTGCAGCAACGTCCTTGTCTGCTGCGACGTAGGCTGGCGCAGCAGCAAGCTCTTGCTTGGCTTTGTCGTAGTCGGTGTGGTCGACACGGAGGTCATCGATTGCTTGCTGAAGCTCTTGCAATGCTTTGTCGATCGCAGCCTGAGAAGACGTCTCATCAGCCACCACGGCACGGGCAATCACCTGCTTAGACGTTGCCTCGGCCCTGGTGTGTGGGCTGTAGCCATCCAACACCAATGGCTCGGCTAGCTTGGCTTCGAGCTTTTCGGTGGTAGTGATTTCTACCTCACGGGTCACCTCCGCTTTGTTTTTGGCATTATCGACCGCGCGATAGGTGATTGTATATGTGCCTGGTTTTGGGTTTGCAAGGTCAAGGTTTTTTGCGTCGATAACCACGCCATCGCTATTAACACCTGTTCCGTCCGCCCCATCATTCGCTGCCACAGTACGCACAGCATCGACAATCGAGCGGCCTGCTCGTGCCACGAGCTTCTCTGGCTTGGCTGGCGTAAAGACTGGTGCGGTAGTGTCAGCATCAGCATACGCCTGATGCGCCACAAGCTGCGGCCCCACAAGCCCAATGCCACCAACGACGACTGCCGCAGCGGCAATAACTCTCATCCGAGAGTGAGTGTGTTTTACCCTCATAATAATCCCCCTTATGGTTGTCTATAAGTGTCAGTATACGAAACTGCTGTTTGGGTTGTCAACAGAGTTACTTCTGAATGGTCGTGCGACATATTTCCTGATACTTAAAGAGAGAATGCATGCCTTGCAGAATAGCCTCTCTGTTTTCACTCATTATTGAGGTAATAAAGCAGCTATAAAGCCATGGAATCGACGACAATCCCTCCGCCAAGACACTCTGTCCCGCGGTAGATCACGGCTGACTGGCCGGCTGCCACGGCCCGCTCAGGGTCACTGAGGTGGAGAGTGGCTTGAGCCTGATCTGAATCATACTGCAACGTGCATGACCTCAGCTGGCCACGGTGGCGCAGGCGGACGGTCAGCTGGTCGCTCGCCGCTGGTGCGCCATGAATCCAGTGCAGATTGCCCACCAGCACATCATGGCGCCACATCGCTTCGTCATTCATATTGCGGCTCACATACACCACATTTGCTGCCATATCCTTACCGACGACGTAATAGGGTAAACCACCACCGACATCCAGCCCATGGCGCTGGCCCAGGGTGTAAAAGATTGCGCCATCGTGCCGGCCCAGCACCACCCCTGTTTGCTTGTCAATAATATCGCCCGGGCGAGTGGATACATACTGACTTAGGAAGTCTCGCATGCCAACATTACCAACAAAGCACACTCCCATCGATTCCTGCTTGCGCGCTGTCCAGAGGCCACGCTCAGTAGCCATGTGCCGCACCTGCTGCTTCGTATAGCCACCAAGCGGAAAGAGTGTATGCTGGAGTGCATCACTCGTCACGCGGTAGAGAAAGTAGGTCTGGTCTTTTGCTGCGTCGGTCGCGCGGTAGAGGCGATCAGGCTGGAATGAATGTTCCTGATTAGTCGCCGCGCTGCCATCCTCTGCACATGTGCCACCAGTCTGCGCATAATGGCCAGTAGCAATGAGGTCGGCCCCACGCTCGCGCGCTGTATCGAGAAAGAGCCGAAACTTAATCTCTTGATTGCACATAATATCGGGGTTAGGCGTGCGCCCAGCTTGGTATTCGGCTAGCATGTAGTCTACCACCTTGTGCTTGTAGTCGTGCTCAAAATCAAAAACGATAAAGTCGATGCCCAGCTGCACCGCGACCCGCTTGGCATCAGCTAAGTCTTCCGCCCAGGGGCACTGCATGCCGGGTAGGTCTTGGCTCCAGTTTTTCATATACACGCCGGTCACGTCGTAGCCCTGCTCAACCAGCAGCGCTGTGGTGAGACTGCTGTCCACTCCACCACTCATCCCGACAAAGACGCGCTGCGTCATGATTGCACCGCCTTGAACCAGCCGATTTTTACCAGCTCTTCGATCGTCAGTTGCCAGCCACTTGGCGTAAGCCACCAGGTGTCTGACCACTGCCTATCGGTAGCGACAGGGTGGCTGCGCATGGCAATATGCGGCACATACTGGCCAAACTCCAGCGCAACGCGGCGCGAGTGGTAGGCACTGGTGACAAGAATGATGGAGTCGATATTCTTTTGACGGAGGAGTTGGCCAGTTTTTTTGGCATTTTGGCGGGTGGTTTCGCTTAGTTCCTCGGTGAGGATGGCACGGTCGGGCACACCAGCCGCTATGGCTTGGCGGCGCATTGCCTCGGCATTGCTGGGGCCAGTCTTATCGGCGGCAGCACCTGAGAAGACGATGAAGCGCGCCCAGCCATTTTGGTAGAGGCGAATCGCTTCGGCGGTGCGAGCCTGGGTATCGCCACCACTCACCGCTACAATAGCATCGGCGGCGTGGCATTGCTCGGCACTACTGGGAGCTGCTTGGCACGTGGCCAAGTCGTCGCGTGTCAGCCAGCGCCCACCAAGCCACACAAGGAGTGTCAGGGCGATGAACACCCCGGCAAGCCAGCGTAATAATTTCATTGCTGCACCCCCTTCATCCGCTCCTGCTCGTGCTGCACCGCTGCAATAATGCACTGCACCGCACGCTGGCAGTTCTCCTCGGTCGAGAGCCGCCCCAGGCTGATGCGCAGGCTTCCGTCGGCTACCTCTGGTGACAGGCCAATTGCCGTCAGGACATGGCTACGCAGCCCCTTATTGGCCGCACAGGCACTGCCAGTTGCCACGAGCACACCATCACGCTCAAGCAAGAAAATGAGCCGCTCGGCATCCACCCCAGGGAACGAGATATGTAGATGACCCGCCAGGCGATGCTTCACGTCGCCCGAGACAACTGCCGTGGGGATGTGCTCGCATAGTATGCGCTGCATACTGTTACGCAAACGTTCGAGGCGCTGCGCCTCGGATTTGCGGTGTGCTTGGGCAAGCTCCAGCGCCGTTGCAAAACCGACCGCGCCAGCCACATTCTCCGTCCCGCTGCGCAGGCCACGCTCTTGCCCACCACCAACGATGAGAGGATCAAGCCGCACTTGGCGAGCCAGCCACAAGAGGCCAACTTGCTTGGGGCCATATATCTTGCCTGCATTAAGCGTTAGTGCATCCACGCCAAGGCGCGCCACATTAATATCGAGCTGGCCTGCTCCCTGCGAGGCATCACTATGGAGGTAGAGTGGCGTTGATTCACCCGCTTCGAGCCGTCGTTGGCGCTCACGGGCTACCACTGCGGCAATCGCTCGCAATGGCTGGATCGTTCCCAGCTCATTATTAGCCAAGGCAACACTCACCAGCACTGTTTCTGGACGAATCGCTCCAGCAATTGCCTCAGGCGTCACTACGCCCTTTGGGTTAGCCGCTACCGCTGTCACATCGTGCTGATGCGCTGCAGCCAACACAGCGTGGTGCTCAATATTTGCCGTTACGACATGGCCGTATACGCCAGCAAACATGAGGTTGATCGACTCTGTTGCACCAGCCGTCATAATAATCTCATCTGGCTTGCCGCCCAGCGCCACCGCAAGACGGTGCTTTGCCTGGCGATAGGCCTGCCGCACCGCTACTGCCGGCGCATAAGGACTAGACGGGTTAAAAAACTGCTCTGCAAAGTAAGGCTGCATCGCTGCCAAAACACGGTCATCCATCGGCGTGGCCGCTGCGTGGTCGCAATATATCATCTCTGGTTTCACTCCAATTAGTATAGCACTCTAGTCCGGATCGGCGAAACGCTGGCCAGTATTGGGGTCAACGTGGTAAATCTCGCGTGCTACCCGCTCATAATAGAGGCGCGTCGCCATGACAAAATTACGTAGTTCATCACCGGTCAGGTAGCTGTAGCGAGCACCCTCTTGTGCTTTGAGGATGCCTTGGTCGTTAATCTCGTAGCGGATGGTATTGGTCTGGATATGGCGCTTCTCGTCTGTCCACTCTTCGTGCCAGATCCAAGTTTTTTCGTCTAGGCAAAAGAACTCGCGATGCCGCCCCTTCTCTACCGGGCCAAATAGCTCTGCTCCAATCTCGCTCTCAAGCGTGATAAGCTCGCGCTCAGTATAGCGCTTAAAGGGGCGCTTCTTCGACTTACCAATACTGGTGTCGCCCGCCAGCAGCGCATAGGCCTTGCCAAGGAGTGAGCTTGGCTTTTTCACTAGGCAGCACGCCTTCCGGAGTAATAATAACCATTACCGTTATTGGCAGTATCCGCTTGTCTTGCTGTATGTGACGATCTATCTAGCGAGTTATTGCCGTTTATCGAGTATACCTGGGCTTCATGCGAAGATGGGTATTCGTCGTCTGGTTCCTTTTTTTCATCCCAGAAACTATCGTCAAGTTCAGTTTCACCACCAACAAAGGCTCGCGTTGCCATAGCCTTGACAACACCATTCGTCCCTTTAGTCTCCTCAAGTTGGCGTGCATCATTGCTGCCATACATTGCAAGTTCTTGTTCACGCATCTTCAAGACTAGATTCGTCACTCGTGCAGCATAGAGTATATTCTCACGATAAATTGCTTCTGGGGATACCGTCTTACCCTTGTCTTCATCCTTTGTCGTGCCATTATATGCACGCAAAGCATCAGCAAGTCCTGCTGCAACACGCTTCGCCCGTCGCTCTGCCATGAGATCCTCATACGACATAATACCAGAGCGATTCTCATCGCCTTGGGGTTTTGACTCCTGCGTCACATCGCCCTTATGTGTGGGCTGTTGTTGTCGTGTGTGATCTATCGGAAAAAAACTCTCGCCGCTCATATATCAAATAACCTTTGTACATTTGCCGTCGTGGTGGTGGCGATGCGCGCGATAGGTAGGCCTTTCTTGGCTGCTTGGTCGCGGGCTACCTCCTCCACATAAGCCGGTAGGTTGATTCTACCACGGAAGGGCACCGGAGTCAAGAAGGGAGCGTCGGTCTCAAGCAGTATTGCACCGAGTGGGAGATCGGTGTAGAGCTGCTGCTGAGCACTGTCTTTTGTGAAGGTGCTGATGCCATTAACGCCAATAAATAAACCGCGAGCACGGCCCTGCTCAAGCTGCGCCTGGGTATCGGTAAAGCTGTGCAGAACGCCGCGCACTGGCTGGGCATCGTAGATAGGCCAAAAGTCCTGCCACACTGCACCATGCGCTTGCTTTTCGTCGCGCACGTGGAAGCTAACGGGCAACTGAAACTCCGCCGCGAGCTGCAGCTGCGCCTGGAGGCATTGCTGCTGCGCTGGGCGGGCGCTATTGTCATAAAAATAATCTAGGCCAATCTCCCCCACCCCGACGATGACGGGCCGGCCCTGCCGCAGTGGCTTCTCAGCGAGAAGCTCACGGATGGCTGTGATACCCGCTTCGCCTGCTGCTTCGGCATCATGGGGATGAATACCTACCGCTGCATAACAGTGATCGCGCGCCAGGGCAAACTGCACTGCCTGACGCGAGCTACGCACATCCGTCCCGACACAGATCATGGCAATACCAGCTTTGACAGCCTGCTGGTAGGCTGCCTCGCGTGCTGCATCGTCGTAGAACTCGCTATCGTGTAGGTGGCAGTGCGAGTCGATAAGGCGCGGCATGGGCGGCGTATTGCCAAGAGTATGTGTCGTATCACTTGTCATAGCTTACTCCTTTGTTTTATGAGGCGGCGCGAGCTCGTGGGTCGGGAGTGTGGATATAGCGCTTCGGGAACAGCGGTGGGACGTCGGCTGGCACGACGCCAGTGCCAAAGATAGTGTGGATAGCCTGAGCAGTAGCAGGCATGAATGGCACAAGCTCATCGGCAATCTGCAGCAAAGTACTGGCCGCATAGGCTAAGACTTCGCTCAGGTGCGACTCGGCATCGTGGTCGGTCGCGCGACGCTTGGCGATCTCCCATGGTTTGACCCGCTCAAGGTATTGATTGAGACTGCGGACGGAGCTCCATACTTCATCGAGTGCTTTGTCGAACTCCAGCCGCTGCATCATGTCGCGGTAAATGGTCATATCGTGCTCGGCTTGTGGCGCATCGCCAATCACTCCTGCTTGGTAGCGCGTCAGCATGGCTGCTACCCGCTGCACGAGGTTGCCGAGGTCATTACCGAGCTCACCGTTGTACGCTTTCTCAAATTTCTCCCAGGTGAAATCTCCATCGTCTTGGGTAGGAATGTGACGAGCAAAAAAGTAGCGGAAGGCGTCAGCCCCATAACTCTGGATAATTTCCATTGGGTCGACCACATTGCCAACTGTTTTGCTCATCTTACTACCCCCAACGTGAACGAAGCCGTGAACGAGTAGTGTCTTAGGTAGTGGGAGGTCGAGCCCTAGCAACATAGCGGGCCAGATCCCCGCGTGGAAGCGCAAAATATCCTTGCCAATGACTTGCACATCGGCTGGCCAATACGCCTGCCACTCGGCCTTATCTGGATAGCCCAGTACCGTAATGTAGTTAGCTAAGGCATCAAGCCAGACGTACATCACTTGGCTGTCGTCGCCTGGCACTGGTACGCCCCAGCTAAGTGTCTTGCGCGGACGGCTAATTGAGACATCTTGGACACCATTTTTAATAAGCTCGAGGAACTCATTTTTGCGGAACTCGGGCACGATTTTCATCCGGCCTTCAGTAATGGCTTGGCGAATCTGCTCGGTAAAAGCACTCGCTTTGAGGTAGTAGTTCTCCTCTGAGACGCGCTCATACGGCGTTTGGTGATCAGGACATATACCATTCGTCTCGTGGACTTCCTTGTCGGTAAAGAATGCCTCATGCCCCACGCAGTACCAGCCCTCATAGGTGTGCTTGTAGATCAGCCCCGCCTGAGCAAGCCGCTGCCAGATGTACTGCACTGCTGCAACGTGGTGTGGGTCAGTCGTGCGGATAAAGTCAGTGTATTCTGCGCCAACTGCCTCCATCAAGACCTTGAAGTTGCCATACATGCTGTCTACATAGCCCTGTGGATCAAGCCCATTCGCCTGAGCCTTGGCAGCGATTTTATTACCGTGTTCGTCTGTGCCAACTTGGAAGCGTGCCTCGTGGCCATTTTGCTTCTGATAGCGCGCCCAGATATCGGCCAGGAGATAGTCGAGCGCATTGCCAATATGCGGCTTACCGTTGACATAAGGAATAGCAGTGGTGATGTAGGCGTGTTGTTTGGTCATAGGGGTATTATAGCATGGGGCGGGTTAGGGTGTCTTGGGCTGCTGCCGCTTGGCGATATCAATAGACACATTGAGCTGATCCGCACGCTGCACAAGGGTGATTGTATCGCCCATGTCAGTTCTCCAGGTGGTTGAGATACGTATATCCTTTGTGATGTGTTCAATCTCACCTGCATTATCACCATCGACTGGTTCACCCCACGCTGCGTGCCCAGCCTGCGCATAGCAACGATAAAGGCCGAGACAATCCATGACGGGTAACTGACTTGCAAAACATATCTTTACCTGAGTGACAGTATCCTTATGACTAGACACTTGCATCGACAGCGCCCCATCATGATACCACCGTACCGCCTTCATATGGGGCATTATGCTCATTATCCGCCAGCCCTGCTGTCGCATCGCGTTATCAAACTGCTCCATGGATAGCGGCCACACCTGGCTCAAAATACGATTGACTCGAGTAGTATATTGCTCTGGGGTGAGATATACCTGCATTTTGGCATCGAACTGCTTTTTCATGAGCCAGTATGTGCGAAAACCAGGCGCACCTTGTGCGTTATGCTGCTGCACCCCAAGACGGGCAAGATCAAAATTGATCATATATGGCTGACCGCTATCGAGCTGAGCGGTAGCAAGTTGACGACTTGCAGACTCAAGCTGTGGCAGTTGCCACGTCCAATTAAGCATGTCGACTGGTGACGTAATGCCGCTTATATCGCGTAAACGTACGACGCAACCATGGGCTGCTGCACGTAGTGCTTGGTCAGAAGCGGCTCTTGGTACGTGACACTCCCAGTCATACTTACCTTTTCTGAATCCAAGTGCGCATAATTGTTGTTGCTCATCATTTGTTAGTTGAGCAAAGCCAGTTCGTCTTGTACATCCATCAAATGAGATGACTACATGCGCGTCATCGACCACCCCTAGGCCTTTCAATTGTATAGCAGTCCGTTGTTTCCAGCTTTCCATTGCATCATCTACCATCGTGGCATACTGCCGCGGCTGCGTGCAAAACGACTGCAGTGTCTGATATAACGCATCCTCAAACGCCTCCCATGTTGGGTAGACAAAGTCAGCAGTTAATGATGTGTCGCTTGCAAGCGTTGTATCTAACGCTGGATTATACCACTCATACCACACAACCTCAAACGTTGCATATAAGATAGACTCCGAGAACAGCTGCCTTTTATGATCTGCTTCGGTGGCTGGCCTGATGCCAAGCGTCAGACGCTTATACGATGGCATATCCTGAGATGGCATAATCCAGTGCGCGACATGACGATCTTGTTGTAGCTGTGCCGTGCCCCAGATGCGATTGCCCGCCTCAACATACGTCTGCCACAATACACGAACATCATCAGTGTTCATACCATCTGGCAACTGGAAGGTAAACGAAAGGGTATATTCCTGAGAGTTATTCTCATTTGGCCAATCGATCGCGGCAAGCACACCAACCTGGCTTGACTCGGTAATCCGATCATTGCGCCAACCAAATATGTTGCTCACTGCCTCAAAGTTGAGCTGAACTGACGACTTAGTCAATTCATCAAACCAGTTCATAACGTTGATAAAACTACGCGAGGTCATGTAGTCATGGTCGTGCGCTTGTGCAACTTGTTGTATATTAAGTGTTATAGAGACACTTTGCTGCTGTTCTGTTTTACTGTGCCACAGCGTGCAAGACTCACGAATAATCTGCTTGTCCTTCATGTAATGACGGCACCACGTGATCATATTTTGCCGGGGTGTACTGTACGATGAGTCTACTCCACCCCAGACAGTCGCGCCATACTCAGTGCAGTAAGCATAGAGCGCCTGCGCCTCAGCAGGTGATAGCCCATCAACGGAAAAGTTAATCACATTCCGCTTGTCTTCACAAGTAATGCTTCGACGGTGCTGCGCTGGAGATACAAGGTGAATAACGTTATTGACACATCCTGGCTGCGTATCTATCTCCCAATCAAGCTCCTGTCGAATAGCATCTAATACCTCATGTTTTGTCATGGGCCACGATAGCGACCCGATACCATAAAACCACCCTAACACATCGCTCTCGAGACGGGATGAGAGGCCATAATCCCTGGGTATTTGCGTGAGATCAAGTGTGGAGAACTTCTCGCTATACTGGCGATAAACCGCTTGATGATCGGGATGCAGATTGACACTGCGCACACCCGCGTGCAGTAAATGATCGTTGGCAATAGAGAGCTGACCAGGATCAATTGCATCCTTTCGCTGCTGCCACCAGATATCCATCTCAATCTCTGGGGTGCGTACTGTCCATACCAGAAGGCGGCTTGGCTCGCTCACACCCTGGCTATCACGTAGCCAAACTACACACCCATGGGCCGCCGCACGCAACTGCTCTTTACGAGCCGATTGTGGTAATCGACACTCCAAGCGAAACGCCTCATCATCCTCGACGAAGCCACACGCTTGTAGTTGATCCTTTTCTGCCTCGCAGAAGAAGTCAACCATGCTAATCACCATCTCTGTCGGGCATTCAGTTCCTCGGCCGGCAAACTTGATAATAGTATTCCCCCGCTGGAGCTCTGCTTCATCACTATCAAATAGCAATGTGTATTGGCGTGGCTGCACGTTGATCTGACAGAGCGTTTGGTAGAGCTCTTCTTCAAATACATCCCATATCTGATGAGTCGCGGTGGATTGTTGAGGTGCTACTGGAGGCGGTACAACACCATACGGGTCATTCATTCGATGACGTTGCTGCTCGGTATCTACGGTGATGATTGTATACAAGATGTAACTCGAACGCAGTCCATGATCGTTATCGTCAAGGGTTGCTGGTCGCATGCCAAGCGTAATGACGATACCTGTTGACACTTTCCACTGCCAGCATAGTGATGAGTCAAATGATGACTGTTGGGGTGTTGCAATACCCCATACATTGGTCCCTGCTTGACGATATTCGACGAGCAGACCGAGTATCTCATTTTTGCGTGCGTCGCCAGGCAAACAGTACTCAAGAGTCAGATGACGTACAGGCCTTTTTCCTCCTGTATTGTCCTCGTCCTCCGCTTTATCTTTTATGAGGACATCACTTTGCCAGTCACTATCAGCAGCATCTCTATACCACTCCCACCCCAGTGATGATCGCACAGCATCAAGCTCATATTCAAACAATGGCCATGGCAATGCCGCGAGCCAGCTCAGTGCTGCCACCCAGCCACGCCCTGTCATGTACGGTGGTGACTGCTGCGTGGAGAGATTCCTCTCAACATGCAACGATACCTTGATGTCCCACTGCTTTGCTTTTGTGTCTACTGGGCTAAAATCAATCGTGCATATTTGCTGTATGATATCGATATCTCTGGCACAAGAAATCTCATCTTTAATAGGAAAGAATCGCCACTGATACGTCACTGGCTCACGCGGTGCATATTGACCCCATTTGCCGTAATCGGTATACTCCTTTGGCTTGCCCCACGCGGCATGGGCCGCTTGGAGGTATTCGTCGTAGGATTTGCGCTGCAACCGTTTATTCTTTGCTTGAGCGACAGTACGCGTGATACTATAGCGGCTTTCGTCGTCATTACATTGAACGATGACTGTATGACCGGTATCATCTTCAAAAACAAGCGAATGGTCTTCACTTCTCTCATCATCCAGCTTTGCCTTCCATCCATACGAAGAGGCCAGTGCCGCTATCTCAGACCAAGCTGATGACCATGGCATAGCTCTAATCGCATCAATCCACTCGATAAGCGCTGTGGAACTCTCCAATGACGCTACTGGAGGCTTTTTCCGTATTTGCGATGATTGTTTTTTCTTCATATATCATCCTTGTACTACTGTCTATATCTTATGAGGTGCCTTATACTATATCACTTTTGGTTCTATCGCACGAGTATCATGGAGCACCCTACGACCGAGCAGCAACAGTAATCAGCACATAGAGCTTATCTGTGCTCTGCATCAGGGTAATGGTATCGTCCTGGTCGGTCATCCAGACGGTTGAGATAGCGAGACCTTCTGCGGCATGCTCGGCTTCGTCCACCTCGTCGCCTGGCTCACCCCAAGCTTCCTTCCCAGCCTGCGCGTATTGGCGATAGAGATCAAGACAGGCTGCCGTGGGTGAACCATTAGCAAACCATGCCACTACCATAGATACAGTGCTGCCCTCGCCAGACACCATAACCCGCAGTGGCCCATCATAATACCACTAGGTATTCTCCTCTTGCTTCATGAGCTGCCAACCCTGGCTCTGCATTGTGGTATCAAGCTGCTGCAAAGACAGAGGCCATGGCTGGTGCAGGATGCGATCGATCCAGGCGGTGAATTTCTCTGGAGCGAAGTATGCCTCCTCATGTAGCTCGCTCTCCAGGCGCGGCAATGGATCAGGGCCAGGATAGGGACGAATCGTGCGCGGGCGGCGGGCACCATCGGACGGTGCACCAGTTTGCTCACTGACAAGGACAAACATGATTGTCTTGTCTTCCTCATTGAGATTGATACTAACGTGCTCCCGCGAAGCTGGTGTTTGTGGAGCAAAACCCTTCCACATCGTACCAGTGAGATGACCTGTGTGTCGTACATCGGTCGGCCAGCCCCAGGCCGCCATGCCGGCTGCGCAGTATTCATCGTAGAGTGTGCGGCACTCGTCTGCTGGTAATCGGTGAATCATATCGATAACTGGGCTACTCGCTACCGACGTTACAACGTCATTTTCTATTGTGGCAAGCAATGGCATGCGACCATCGTAGTACATACACTGCTCGTGCCCCGTCTGCGGCTCTTGCTCACGTGGTTTGACGAGCTGCCAACCAAATTCTTGGACGAGACTATCATACACCTCATACGTCATTGGCCAGGGGAGTTTGCGGAGTGCATTAATGAGCGAAACAAGACGTGCGCCATCAATCGGCGTGGGCTTGTCAGATGACTGAGCTGATGATTGGTTTGCCTGCATAGTACCTCGTATTTTTACTTATGGTATATCTCTTTAGAAGACAAGAGTACTCGTATCGTACCACGTTTTGGTATAACGTGCTACCATTCAGTCATGTTATTGACAAAGCTGCAATCTATTTTATATAACACACTACTCTACTATGGAATACCACCCATCATCCTACTCTCCCGAGCACTATTCACCCACCGACCAGCGAGAGATCGAGATCTGGGCGCGTGAAAAAGGGCTCTTTACTCCTGCGCCGGCGGGGTATCTGCTCCGCACGGCTGTTGCCAAGCGACTCCATGTGACGCACGCGACGATTAATCACGCTATTGAATCTCTTGGTATAGCACTCGAGCAATACCGCGTACGACGTCAAAATGGCCAGCCATCTCACAAGCGAGGCTACCACCTCTCGCCTGAGCAAGCCGAGCAAGTGGCAGCTTACCTGGGGCGATCGCTTGGTGCGACGGTTCGCTAAGCACTTAGGCTCGACACACGCTCCCACTACCTATGCTATAGTATGGTAATGCGTATGGAAAAACCCCAGCAACCAGCACAATTACCCGAGACATTCGATAATCATACTGCTCAAGTAGAAAAGCTCAACGACTTGCACAAACTTCTGCGCTTTTTGCTTGAGAATGATCTCGGCCTTTCTACTCACGACCCAGCGCAGGCATATATATCGCAACATATTCAAGAAACATCTGCATCACAGCAACCCCTTCGCTTTATTGCAACCATCCAACCACACGACACCCAGCCTGCTCGCACCGTTATCACCTATCCAGATGTTGCTTTTGTTTTTGATACTCCAGCTGTAGAACAAGCCACGCAGACTCAGGGCAATAGCTATCAACCATTGCACGAGTATAGAAAACACGATCTTGCTGAGCTCGTGCAAAATGAGACGTGTGGTGTTGCTCTATCAACCGATCATCATTTTGCCTGGTATATGTATGATGCACTCACGAGCCCACTTGCTGATGTGCATCAGCGTATCGCTGCCGACCAGACGAACAACAACTGGCTCCATGGCGTCTATCATCATAGCCCAGAGCCACTTATATCTGTTGGCCGGGCTTCTCGCCACCTTGGTATAACACCGCATATGGTAGAGAAAGCTTTAAGAGATCATCGGGTTATCAAGAAGATCGGCGAGATCATTGTCGCTCCACGCGGCAAATCGATGCGCCCATTCATCACACCCAAACAACTTCTGAGCCTCCAAAAGCATTTTCGTCCCCACAACGCCGATACTCATACACTCCTCCCTCCACAGGAAGAAGAAATGACCTGCCCGCAACTCGCCAGAGCACTTGGTGTGCACGACATAACAGTGCGACGAGCTATTGCTACCCTTAATCAAGAAAAATCCGAAGGCGAGGATAATCTGACCGGCATAACGCGCAAAGAGCAGGGTCGACGCCCAACTGTATATTATTCACCTGAGCAGCAGGCACGTATCCTCGCTCAGCTCCGAGAGAAAGGCTATTCTGTGCCAGCAAAGCTACGTGACAAGCTGGGCGAAGACCTCACGCATAAAGATTAAAAATGCTACAATAATAGCTAGTATGACTGTACGACTCAGCGCGACACAAATGCAACCCAGAAATATCCCAGAACCAACAGCCGTCTCTCATACACCAACACCACTGGATTTATATGCAACATTGAAGCAGTTAAGAAATCGGCCGGGATATCACTAACTTACGTGGTATAGCAACTACTTCCCCGTGATGCGCACAAATATCATCTCATGTTCGTCTGGCCCTGGGTTGTGGATCTTGTGCTGCGTATCGGGTGGAAAGATAAAGACGTCGCCTGGATTGTAGGTGTATGTACCATCTGCGTCAGACACCTCACCACTACCTTTGAGGACGATCATTGTTTCCTCGACACCAGGGTGATCATGCCAGTCAAAGGTCGCGCCTGCAGGCAGCCAACCATGGGTGATCGCCTCGCAATATGGGCTCCTGGCGTGCTCAGCCGACACATAGACTTTGCGTGCCCCACTGCCACCGTGGGCAGATTCTTTGGGGATGGTGGTTGCTGGACGTTTGATAATGCGCATGGGGTTGCTCCTTCTATTTACTTATTGCTGCAGTTTTTGCTTATAGTAAAAGGCGTTTGCCTCGATCTCTTCCACTGTGTCTGGGAATTGCTGCCCAAGTTGGGTGCGACTAAGTTTTAGTACAGCATCTTGTGGGCTGAGCTCAGATGCAGCCAGGGCTTGGCGCACATATTCGCGAATACGCCAATACTGCTGACCATCCTTGATAAGCTGCTCCCTTGGTGCACTGAGCGCACCAACCATCATGCCTGTGGCGGTGTGGCTTGCTTTTTTGAATATAGCGATGCCGACGGCAACAATCAGCAGCCACAGCCCAATAAGCAACACGATAGCGCTTTGCTTGGGGTTGCATATCGCCACCAGCACAAACGCACCAGTTATGCCAACGGCGATTTTATGCCGCTGCACGAAGCTCTTCCGCTCCCCTGGCTGCTGCGCGGCCTTCGCATTAGAATCGAGCTCGGTAGGAAAGGGATATGATATCTCACTCAGCGCACTTCGCGCAATAATGTGCGAAATATCATCGCGGACAATTGGGTCAAAATGCTCTATGCGATAGTCGTCCTGCAGCTTCTTGGTCGATCCATCAATAATATCAACTGCCATAGCAACACCGGTCTGAGCTGCCATATCCCCGAGCGTTACGCCAGCTCCAATGCCAAACGAATTCTTAAACCATCCCATAATCACGCTCCTTCTCTTGCATCCACCCACGGTCGATTGATGGGCAAACCTTTTCTTATCACAGAATAGCTGATGTAATTATATATTGCAAGGTATATGGGAGTAGCCGACACAGCCATACCGCGGAGGAATTTGACGTTCGGCTATCTGCAGATTGCCGTTACTTTTCTCGCATCATTGCCAGCACTGCAAACCGCCCACCAGTGTCACCCGCTGCGTGCGAGAAGTAGTCAGGGCTTGTTACTGTATCAATCGGCGAGATATGGATATTGCATGGCGTAGCTCTGCCGCTGCGCGCTCGGGCTCATCCAGACAATGATATCCTCTGCCCGAGAGCCTTCGTGGACGAGGCGATCAATTGTCCGGACAAGTAGTGGTGAGAGTGTCGAATGCCGCCCCAGATGTAATAGCGCGAGCACCCGCTGCACTGGATCATACAGCACCGTCGCCACGCAATCGGCCACTGGTAACAATAGCCCCACTCCAGGCGAGCACGTCACGAGGCCGTCTGCTACCATCTCGGCAGTATGGCGAGTCGTCGCAGCGCTATCGACCTCGCAGAGCTGGTCATAGCTGCGGCCTGCGCCATAGACAACCCGCTGATACACCACATCCGTATATGCGGCCCCGCTCGCCTGGCAAAAGGCCTGTCGGTGTGCCACTACCTGCGGGTGATGTATTTCACTTAGTGTGCGATCGAGCATTGTGCTATCACTGCTCGATGACACGCTAACGAGGAGTTCTGGCGGGAAGCATGGAGGCTGATCAGCCTGGATCATCGCGCGCGCCACTCCTGCATAATAGCGAGCCATTGGGCGATCGACACATCCTCCGCCCGCCAGTCTGGCGATATACCAGCGTGTTGCAGCATCGTCTCGACTTCTGTCTTGTCTAGTGCAAGGCCCGCCGCAAGTGCACTGCGCAGCTTCTTGCGCTTAGCTACAAAGCCCGCCCGTACCACGCGGAAGAAATCCTTTTCGTCTGCTGGCGACACGAGAGGCTGAGCACGCGTCTCGAGCACCACTACCTGCGAATCTACCTTGGGCGGTGGCACAAAGAATTGGCGCGGTACCACTGAGCCTTGCTTCGCCTCAGCATAGAGCTGAGCGCTCACTCCCAATAGGCT
Source organism: uncultured Candidatus Saccharibacteria bacterium (assembly GCA_963526965.1). Lineage (GTDB taxonomy): Bacteria > Patescibacteriota > Saccharimonadia > Saccharimonadales > Saccharimonadaceae > Saccharimonas. The sequence continues at coordinate 52,695 of CAURPS010000002.1, forward strand.
CATTGCACCAGGCTCAGCAGCAATTCGCTCAGCCACCTCCTTCTGCACCAGCAGTACTGTGCGGCGCGGCTTATTCTCCGCCGTCAGCAGCTTTTGGATAATCTTGCTCGTAATGTAATACGGCACATTTGCTACCACGACATAGCCAGTAGGAAGCTGGCTAAGGTCAAACTGCAGAATATCCTCATGTACGACTGTTAATTGCTTGCCAGGGAATTGCCCTGGTAGTTTGCGCGCTAGATCAGCATCGTATTCTACCGCGGTTACCCTGCCTGCCCGAGCAAGAAGCCGGCTCGTCAATGTGCCAAGCCCAGGACCAATTTCCAATACTGTATCGTCAGGGGTTAGTGCCGCTGCATCGGCAATCGCCGCTAGCATATCCGGGTCTTTGAGCCAATGCTGCCCTAGAGATTTTTTATTTTGTAATGCCATAGTTGTATTATACCAGGGTTAGCAATAGTATGTTCTGCATAACTGACTGATGCCTTCTATAACCATAACTTTTTTGTCATAATTCTTATATTCTATCTTCTCCTTCTTTATCTATTTATATCTTTATAACTTTCTTTCTCTATATTTCTATATCTATATCTCTATCTATTTCTATTTAATTTATTTATCTATCTTTATTTATTCTTATATCTTTATATCTCTTTATTTCTATCTCTATTTACTTTATCTTTATCTCTACTCTCTATATCCATACTATTCTCTATCTTTATATATCCATACATCCATATACCCATATCGATTTCTCTCCTATTATATATAAATATATAAAAGAAGAGAAAAAGAACCGCTGCAACAGAGAAAAAACAGGGTAACTATAGTACAAATCGATTTGTACTATAGTTGGGATGAAAAAATATAAAAAATAGTAGCTAAAGTGAAATAATATTGTGCAAACCAATATACTGTGACACTATGGCAAAAACTTACGTCGACGGAGTAGCAAACGACTTGGTGGACGAGGTCAGGGTAAAAAGAAGACGTTCGAACAACTATACGCTGAGACCATCGCAGCAGCACAATAAATATATCAGGATTCTACGCGGTATCGGTATCTACTTGCCGTCCGCCTTCGTCCAGTCCGTCGCGAGGTCAAAGCCGTGCGGATGCTTGGTGGCAAAGCTGCCAGTATCGTACACTTTGCCTGGGCCCATGCTTGTCTCAACTACCGAGCAGCGTGGGTAGTTGCTATAATTCGCCGCCACGAGGATATAGCCGTCTTTATCGACCTTGGCACCGTCATCGCGAATGGTGTAAGCGCCACCACCACAGTTACGCATGGCGACGTTCATCGGCAAATCGTAGTATGTCTCGCGGTGCCTCACCCCTTTGCTGTCAGTAAAGTGGTGCGCACCCTTGCTCTTCGTCAATGGATTCTTGGGCTTCGTTCCAACTACTTCTACTTGCGTAGTCGGCTGCTTTACCACTGTTTGCGCTGTCAAGCGGCGTTGCACTTCAGCGCCATCCTTCATCTCAACCGTATAGGTCATGCGGCGTATACCTGGCTGGCCAGCTCGCTTGATTGTTTTGCTACCGATGAACTGCTGCTTGTCTTTGATCGTCTCGGTCGCAAATGCAATCGGCTCCTCCGCCGTCACCGTATGTGTTGGTGCGCGATGGATGGTCATCATCTCACTTGGCCCGTCCAGTGCAACGTTGCCAGGTGTCTGGAAGCTGACTCTATCCTCGCGGTAGAGTACCATACCAGCTGCCTTAGCAATATCCTGCGGCGTCTGTGCTGCGGTGAGCACACGAGAACGTTTCTTACCATCTATCACAGTGACTAACCGAGCGCGCTGGATTGTCACTGTTGGTGCTGCTTGCGTAAGCGACGCATCAAGGTGGGGAGAGACGGAATCATGCGAGGTATCGATCTTCATACCCGAGGTAGCGATGAGCTCCCGCACAGACGAAGCAGTCGAGTACACAGCACGCTCTCGACCATTCTCTACTACAGTAACCAGTCGAGCTGGCACCGCTGCTGGGCTCTGGGCCGAAGCATAGCTTGCCACAACAAGGCCGCTTATGACACTCAGCCCCAGCAAGCAGGCAATCATTGGTTGACGATGCTGCCACAGACGATAGAGGCTCTTCGTAATCATCTCGTTCTCTTAGCTAGGCTGCTAGCGGTAGATGTCTTGCAGCCCCATCTTATTCTTACAGGTTGGCCAGGGTTGCCAGCCACGACGCTGGTACGTTTCCCAGGCTTTTTGGTCTTGGACCTCTGGTGGTGCTTCTGCTGCATTGGCATAGCCACCAAAGCCACCCCAGGTCTTGATGTCAAATTGGTACGCACCGTAGTAACCATTGCCAGTGTTGGAAGTATAGCCTCCTTCACAGCTACGTAGTTTTGCTAGTGCCCCTGCAAAATCACCGCTAAAGGTGGTATCGACCGACTTCTTCTTCGTCCCAACGATCTCGACCCGGTTGACTGGCTCTTGCGTTACCACACTGCTGAGCTGCTTGCGCGACTCTTCGCGGCCATTTTTCATAATAATCTCGTACGTCACGGCCTTCTTGCCTTTTTTACCCTCGGTCTTGACTTCTTTTTTGCCGCGCTCGCGGTCGGCATCCTTAATCTCCTCCGTCTTGAAGTCGACTTCTTCCTCTACTGTGACCGTCTGCTTGCCATTACGCCAGAGCTCTACCGTCATACCAGCTGTCAGTGGTACGCTAGCCGGCACTGATAGTGTATCATCAGCGCCTAGAGTGATTTTCTTAGCCTTAAGCATTGCACCGACCGTCTTCTCCATCGTATATGCCTGGATGGTTTTGCCATAAAATACGAGCGTAAAGGGCGTTGCGCGGCGGATTGTCATCACCTCTGCCGCCCCATCAGCAATGATATCGCGCGAGCGAGCCAGCACCGCTTGGTCTTCATCGTGCAGTGGAATACCCGCCTGCTCTGCAATCTGCTTGCCTGTGCGATAAGCGGTAATAAGCTTCGTATCTGCTCCGCCATCGCGGATCACCACTGGTCGCGCTCGATAGATATTTACTTCGTACGAGGCGCTCTCTAGTGGTGTATCAAGCTCAGGCTCGGTGCGATCTTTGCTGTCAAGCCGCACATTTGCCTCACGCAGCGCATCACGCAAGGTAGTTGCCTTGGTGTAGAACCCGCGCTTGGCTGTGCCTTCGTGCAGCGTGATGATATGCTCGCCACTACCTGGCTGGCGCGACGCTGCATGGACGGACGGAATCCGCCACAGGCCAACACCAACTAGTGCAACCATACCAGCGATAGCAAGATTGCGTGGCGAGAAAAATTTCAAAAATGGAATAGACTGTATCATAATCTGCGTAGCAATGTACGCTACGATGTAGTATAGCAAAATGGGGGTAAAAAAGCTAGTGGATAGCCTACAAAAGCCCTCCTTGAATCCTCGTCATATCAGGGGTAAAGATACCGCTACTGCTTATGCTCAGCAACCAAACTTCGCACCACTGCCGCGTCATTCCATGGTTGGCGCTGGCCATTAATGATACGGAATTGCTCGTGGCCCATGCCAGTGATAAGAATGGTATCGCCCGCCTGCGCAGTGGCCAGCGCCTGGGCAATAGCCTCGCGCCGGTCGGCAATCTCCTTGGTGTGGTTTGCCCCGCCAGCCTGGTGGATGCCGCGCAGGATTGCCTGGCGGATACCAGCTGGCTCTTCGTTATAACTCTCTTCGTCGGTGACGATGATTTGGTCAGCCAGGCGAGCAGCAATCTCACCCATGATGGGTCGCTTCGCTTTGTCGCGATCGCCCGTCGCACCAAAGACCAGGATGATACGCTGCTTGGTGATGGCCCGTGCTGAGGTCAGTAGCTTCTCAAGTGCATCAGGGGTGTGGGCATAATCGACTACCACATCGTATGGCGTATCCACCGGTACACGCTCGAAGCGCCCTGGCACGCCAGTTAGGTTAGCCACGCCTCGAGCAATGTCCGCTGGCACCACGCCCAGCAATTGGCAAGCAGCCGCTGCAGCTGTCATGTTGTAAATATTAAATATCCCCGGAAGATGTGTTGTCAGTGGTAGCTTTGTTGCATCACCAAGAAGCACCGTTGCGCTACCACCCGCTTTACGAGTCGCTGCCTGCGTGATGCGGGCTGTGGCAGCTGCGTCTTGGCCATAGGTGATCTTCTGCTCACGCGCCGTGTATTTGTCAAAGAATGGAAACCACTCGTCATCACGGTTGAGGACAATAAAGCGCGGCTTCCGGGCAAAGAGTTTGCCCTTGGCGGCGGCATAGCGCTCCATCGTCTTGTGGTAGTCGAGGTGATCTTGGGTGAGGTTGGTCATAACTGCAACGTCAATTGGCACACCATCAAGCTTATGCTGATCAAGTGCGTGACTGGTAATTTCTAACACGACGAAGTCCACATTGGCTCGCTTAGCCTCGGCAAAGAACTGCTGCATCCGCGCGGTAGAGCCGACTGTCGCATTGAGATCGTTGAGCTGGCGCTGACCTGCCACCTCGATTAGTGCCGTGGAGAACATTGCTGTGTGGCGGCCACCGGCTTTGAGGATTTCATTGATGTAATTAACAGTGGTCGTTTTACCATTCGTACCCGTCACGGCGATAACGCGCAGATGCTTAGCCGGGTTGCCATAGCGGGCCGCTACCAGGGCAATACGGCTCCGCCGATATGCTTCTTCGAGAGTGTGGATCATCGCTGCGGGCAAGAGGCGGCGCAGCTGCTTTACAAGTGTGTTTTTCATTTTTTTAGTATAGCATTTTTTGGCCGATGGCGGGTAGTTCTAGGGAGTAATTTTCTCAAGGCGAGCATATTGCACATTGAGCTTCTTGGTAGAGCCATTTGCGAAGCGCACACTCACTGCCATGCCATCGATGTCGATCACCTCACCATCACCAAACTGGAGCGACCGTACCATATCGCCAACCTCATACGGCATGACCTCATCTAACGCGTCGTTATACACTGGTGTAGCTGGTTCGGTATGCACCATCGACAGGCTCATGCCCATATCGTCAAGAAAGCGTGATGGGCTGTTGTAGCTGCGGCTACCAAATTGCAAGCGACTCTGCGCATAGCTCATATAGAGCTCCTGCCGAGCGCGCGTCATCCCGACATAACAGAGACGACGCTCCTCTTCGAGTGCGGCTGGCCCCTCCTCGAGTGCCCTGGCACTGGGAAATAGCCCATCCTCAAGCCCCACCATATACACCACCGGAAACTCCAGCCCCTTGGCAGCATGGAGCGTCATAAGCGTCACGCTGTGCGCACCCGTCGCTTGGTCGACCGAAGACATAAGCGCAACTTCCTCAAGAAAGTCTGACATGCTGGCAAAGGCCCGCGCGTCAGACAATAACGCACTGAGGTTAGCCTCGCGATCATCAGCCTGAGGCGAGCCATCAAGGATATAATTGCGGTAGCCCGTCTTAGTAATCACATCATCAATCAGTTGACTTGGATCAGCCGCAGCCTCGACCTGCGCTTGGAAGCCGCGTAACAACTGACCCAGCTGCGTCAGGGTAGTCTGCGCCCGCTTCGTCAGTGTCGCTGCCTGGCTGGCATTAACCAGCGCACTAATGATATCGAGCCCACTAGTGCCCTGCCAGATGAGGAATTTCTCCAGGCTTGTTGCTCCAATCCCCCGCGTTGGTACATTAGCGATCCGGCTAAAACTCACGCGGTCATTTGGCTGGTAGATAAGGCGCAGATAGGCCAAGATATCCTTAATCTCCTTACGATCATAAAATCGCACTCCACCAACCAACTGGTACGGCACGCGGTGCTGGTTGAACGCTCGCTCAAAGGCATAGCTCTGTGCATTGGTGCGGTACAGGACAGCAAAGTCGCTATAGTCGCGCTCACCGGTCGCCACCTGTGTAGCAATCTGGCTCGCAATGATATATGCCTCCTCTGCCTCATCATAGGCAGCTTGTACTTGCACTGGTGCACCTGGGCCTGCTGCCGTCCAGAGGGTTTTATCCGTCCGCTGCTGATTTTTGTTAATCACATTGCCAGCAGCTTCGAGAATGGCCCCTGTCGAGCGATAATTTTGCTCAAGCTTCACCACCAGCGCCCCTGGGAAATCGCGCTCGAAGTTGAGAATATTCGTAAAATCTGCGCCACGCCAGCTATAGATCGACTGCCAGTCATCTCCTACCACGCAGATATTGCGGCGTGAGTTTACCAGCAGCTTGATGATCTGATATTGCGCAGCATTCGTGTCCTGATATTCGTCAACGAGAATATGCTTAAACTGCGTCTGGTAGCGCTGACGCACTGCCGAGTGGTCGCGTAGGAGACGCACCGTCTCGAGCAAGAGATCATCAAAATCGAGCGCACCTGCATCAGCCAGCAGCTGCTCATACAGCTGATAGATCTCTGCCACTGCCTGCTGGAAGGGAAACCGCGCACTAGCCGCATAGTCACTGGGCGAGAGGAGTTGATTTTTGGCTTTGCTAATTGCTGCACTAGCAGCACGCGGTTTGAGCCTGTCTGTACCAATGGAGAGCTGCTTCATCGCTTGTTTGATGAGCCCTTGACGGTCATCTTCGTCATAAATCACGAAATTAGATGGAATGCTGATAGCCGCACCATCACGCCGCAAGATCCGCACACAAATACCATGGAATGTCCCCATCCACGGCATGAAGGAGCGGGGCGGTTGGTCGGGTGGCGGTGTGTGAGGCGAGCTTGCTTGAGTAGGCCCAGCAATCTGCCAGAGGCGCTGGCGCATTTCGCGGGCTGCTTTGTTGGTAAAGGTAACAGCTAAGACTTCATTCGGCCAAACGCCCTGCTCGGTCAGGAGGTAAGCAATGCGGTGTGTGAGCGTTTTTGTCTTGCCACTGCCCGCCCCTGCAAGAATTAGGACCGGGCCATCAGATGCAACCACTGCCGAACGCTGAGCGTCATTTAATCCATCGAGTATATCCATAGTAGCCTATTATACCGGATGCCGCCACACTGGCGCTAGCCAAAGAGTGTGTAATAGACCGCGCCAAGACCAGCACCAAGTGCCAATAGCATGACGATCCACAGCAGCCAAATCCAGCCAGCAGCTTGTTCGGGACGGCGGCGCGACTTCTTTGGTGCGCGAGTAAATTCTTCAGCACTGTAGATTGGTGCAACCACATTGCCTTCGTTCTCTTCTTGGAGTGCTTGGTGGAGAGCAAGCGCGGTATCGCCGTTTTGGGTGGCGGCAGCCGCTTCCTCGATGGTATTGACGTGTGCTTGGTCGCTCGTGTCTGGCTCATCATCCCACTCAGTCTCCACCGTCATTGGCTCGGCTTCGACTCGCTCTGCTTCGCCGTAGTAGTCGATATCCGGCTCACCAGGGCCAGGCACAGGCAAACTCAGGTCAATCTCATCTTCTGCAAACTGCGGTCCTGCTCCATCGGCTGACACCTCATGAGAGTCAGCTGGCTCATCTGGGTAGAGCGACCGGTCGGCGCCATAGTGATCCTCTAGCTGATACATGGGCTCATCATCCGCCGTAGCAGCCTCTGGTGTATCTTGCTCGGGTAGTGGGTAGTGATCATCCGTCGGATAAAGTGATGGCGCATTCTCGCTCGTGTCTGTCAGTGCATCGATGAATTGCTCAGCTGAGGCATGTTCATCATGCGGCGCAAAGAGATGCGACGGTACCACTGGCTCGTTATTATCAGTCGAAGCTGTGCCAAATACACCAGGTTCATCATGATACATCCCCGTCGGAGTAGTATCGGCCAATGTCGGCGCATCACCCACTAGCGTGTCAGCACCGCCCAGTGGACGCTTATCGACCTTCGTCTCAGCATCAGGCAAGAATGGTGTGTAGCCAAGCGGCTTTTCATCGCCAGGCTGGAGGTCGAGCGTCTCTGCGGATGGCGTTCCATCAGGCGTTACTACATCAGATGCTTTAACCTCATCACCTGTCGGAGGAGTACTCTGCACGGCTCCGACGTGATGCTGCGCTGGCTCATGCCCAGGCGCAGGGCGAATATCCATGCCAACCACTGGTGCGCCACTTGTCAGCGGCTCAACCACCGCACCCTGGCGGCGTACTCGTGGGCGGGCCGTTTGGGCAGCTGCAGCAACTGGGGCTGCCCCACCCACGATATCCATAAAGCGACCACGCGGACGCTGTATAGCTGGAGCGGCTGCTTGATCATTATCCGGCTCGGCTGACGCTGTCTCGTCTGCAGTATGTGCGGGCGATGCGCTGGCAACTGACGGTTTAGTCTGTTGGTCGGCTGGCCGAGAAAGCGTAATTGGCACGACATCGGGCGCATTCTTTGGCGTATCCTCCTCTTCTTGCGGAGGTGTTGGTGTATCATTGGTGGACACCTCAGGGCGAGCAGCAATAATCTGCTGCGCCTTGGCTACAACATCATCGGCTGGGGCAAACAGTGGTGTAGCGGGTGCATATGGCTGCTCTGCTTGGTCATCAGGAGTGTCCGGCAATTGCATATCTGTCGTGCTTTGCGCGATATCATTCGTATGCTGAGCGGCATTGGTTACATCAATGGTATTCGCTTCCTCTTGCGAATCAGACAACGGTAGAGTATCAACGTGTGGCTCAGAAGCTGCCCGGTGCTCATTATACGTACTAAGGAGTGGCAATGGGCGATCGACGCGAGCTTCTGGCATAGTGTCCTCAGCAAGCGCTTCCTCTTGCTGTGGTAATGGACTGTCATTGCCTGCTACCGCATCAGGTATAGCGTGCTCGGCCGTCAACAACTCTGCAGGAGCGATATCGCCTGCCTGTGGTTGGGGTGGCACAGTGGTGGGCTCAACCCAGGAGCTACTCTCACTATCAAACGATTCATACTCGCTTGGCACACTCACGTCAGCCACCTGAGCCGCCGTCTGGCTATCATCTGCAACACTCGTACTGTCTGTTGCCGCCTCTGGCCACGCAGGTGCAGCGTGGTCTCCATCAGGGGCTTGCACATCTGGCGTATCATCCGGCTCATCGTATTGTAATTCGGGCCAAGCAGGCTCGTTGAGCGACTGGTTCAGTGGCTGCACTGTCTCAGTATCAGAAGTATCGCTACTACTCAACACTGCTGGCATATCTATGCTTGTCGGTGTTTCTGGCGCATAGAGCAAGTGATCATCACCAGCGTCATCAGTGCTGCTCGTGTTGGTTATATCATCAGGCTCATCCTGTGGTGCGGCGGCAGGTGCATCATTAGCCGTATACGCATCATCCGCTGGCTCCACTACCACCTCGGCAGGGGGTAGCGAAGTATCACTCTCCTCCTCTGTTGGTGGTGGGATAACAAGTGGTTGCGGAGCAAAAGCATCATCAAGATCATCAACGACGGATGTTTGCGCTGGCTCAGTCTCATCATCTTGTGCTTGATTCACTTCATTGAGATGGCGAACGAGTGCTTCATCCTCGTCATCACCCTCGGTGTCTTCGCCCGCAAATTGGTACGGCATCGTTGGTGTCTCCGACTCAATTTGCTCAATTGTCGCTGGCGTCTCTTCCTCTGTAGCCGCAGCAGATGTTTCCTCGCTCGCTACGTTGTCGCTCGATATTGATGATGCTGCATTATCTGTTTCTGCTGCAGATGCTGGTGTATCTGAATCTGTTGTAGATACTACATCATCTACCGGTGTCGCCTCGCGGGCTGGCGGTGCAACAAACGGCCGCGCTGCCGACCGGCCGAAGAACTGCGCTCGATCGGCATATACGTCATCATCCTCATCGTCGTCATCGCTGGCTGGGGTAATAATATCGTCAGGGTCAACCGTCACAACTGCTGCAGGCTGAGATTGAGACGGCATGTCATCTGTCGTCGTCTGCATTGGTGTTGCTGTATCAACAGAGGTCGCTTGAGTTGATTCTGCATCATCCACCGCATCAGTTTGCTCTAGATTGGCAGGCATCGATGCCGGTTCGCGTTCTGATGCAACGACCGATTCCGACAGCGCTCGGGCACGATCAACGGCTGGCTCAGGCTCAACCAGCTCATACGATTCCCCTGCCGGCTCCGCCCCGTCCGCTTGTTGCGACAGCGGCATGATCGTCACCCCGCGGCGGCGCACAGGCATACTGTCAGTATTAGTATCAGAGGTAGCATCAGTGACGGTAGTGCTATCATCAGTCTGCACTGTTTCATCAGTGCTATTAGTATTATCTCGAGGTGCTAATGCAGGTGACTGCTTAGCTGGCGTTGCAGTATCTGGTGAGTCTGCCTGCTGCACTGAACCTGTTGAGGTGTTATTATCCTGGACACTTGAGGTGCTTGCGTCTTGCATGTCGTCGCTTTCCTCAGGACGAGCCGAATCTGCTGCTATTGTTTGCTGGGGCGTTGCAGTTTGGGTGCTTGATGAGGCCGAATCCTTGCTTGGTGTGGTGGCAGGTGCTTCAGACGGTTTGTCTGGCGTTGTTGGCAGCTGACCAGACTGGCGCATCAAATCGTGCACCGCGCGGTCGAGTTCGTCGAAGTCTATATCTGGCATGAACGGTTTCCTTTGTTTGTTTTTATATAAGCGCTACAATTTTTGTGTGGTGCACACCAGTCCACACCCTGATACAGCGAACCGAAGCCTCGTATCGAGTTTTGGATACTACCTCGGTTGTTGATCAATCGTATGCCCACAATGTATCGCTTATGTTGTTTTCTCTAGTGTAGCTTATTTGACATTGTGGTGCAACTCACCTTGCTCATTTGGTGCGAAGTATCGATCCATCAATTGCTATATTCACACCATCGTGTTGCACTCTCGGCAATAGCCTACCTCTGGTCGATTAGTCGATGACTTCACAAGGAGTGCTCATGCTGTGTGATGTTATTTTTACACTACTTTTTTCATATACGATGTATTATATACAACGACAGAGCATGTGAAGTTACTTCAAACGGCCTACTGCTACTCTTTATCCTTATAGAATACACCAAATTTTCGTGACAAACAGCTCGACATACTTCGTACTCTACCTATACCCTCTTGCAATCGGCAGGTGATGCATACACAGATTGCCTCTATTTCACCAACAAAAAACACCCACCGTAGTGATAGGTGGGTGTTTCTATAGGGTGCTCCAGCGGGTCTAGCGCTCGAAAGTGCGGACGCTCAGCGTATCTGTCCCACCAGTCGCGCCAGGCTGGCGACCACTGATAATGACGGCTGTAACCGACGATACATCACCAAAGGCACCTTGGCTGAGCAACTCGCGCGTGAGGTCACTCCCAAGCTGTTGGCTGTCAGGCCGGACGAAGCTACGCGTTGCATACGACAAGGCAAGCTGCTGCGCCACACGGGGGTCTGGTGCCACCGCAATAATTGGCAACTCCGGTCGACACGCAGCGATACGTGCTGCTGTCGCACCAGAATGCGTCTCGGCAACGATCACTGTTGCGTCAACCTTGTGTGCCACGTCAACGGCAGCGTGGGCGATCGCATTGAGCCGGCGGTTGGTGCGGCCCTCCTCGATGGGCATGTCATTCATCGGCCAACGCGACTGAGTGTAGCGCACGGTGTCAGCCATCATTTTAACGGCCTCAACTGGGTAGTCACCATTGGCTGTCTCGTCAGAAAGCATCACGACATCTGTCCCAAGGATAGCAGCAGTTGCAACGTCGCTCACCTCAGCCCGGGTTGGCTCGGGGTTATCCACCATACTAGCTAGCATCTGCGTGGCAACAATCGAGAGCTTGCCATACTTGCGGCAGAGGCGGATGATTTCGCGCTCGACGATTGGCACAATCTCTGGGCTCGTCTCGACTGCAAGGTCACCACGAGCAACCATCACACCATCGGCGGCCTTGACGATTGCCTTGAGTGTCTCTGGCTCGATGGCTGCTTTGGTCTCTACCTTGGCAATAATCTGGGCAGTCGAACCATGGCTCAGCAAAATCTGGCGTAGGTTGTTGATATCTTCCGCGCTCTGGATAAAGCTCAGCGCTACAAAGTCAATATCTTTGTCTGCCCCAAATTCGACATCGGCCAAGTCCTTTGGTGTCAGAATGTCACCGCCAAAGTCGGTGTCGGGCAGGTTGAGCCCCTTACGACTCATCAAGAAACCATCGTTGCTCAGACGCACCTTAATGGCAGTATCGCTGACGCGCTCGGTCATTTCACCGCGTAGTTTGCCGTCGAAGAGGTAGACAGGCTCACCCACCTTGACCTTATCAGCAAGGTTATACTGAATAGGCAGACGATTGCTGCCATCGTGCTCTTCTACCGCGTGGTCGAGAATGATTTCATCACCTGCCGCAATGTCGAAGTGATTGTCCTTCAGCGCGCCGAGGCGAATCTTTGGCCCTTGCAAGTCTTGCAAAATCGCAACAGTCCGACCAACAGTAGCGCTTGCCTTGCGAATCCACGCAATTTGGTCAAGTCGCTCTTCGTACGAGCCGTGGCTAAAGTTGAGACGAAAGCCATTGGCACCCGCCCGGATCAAAGCTTCTATTTTCTCTGGTGTGTTGGTGGCTGGCCCCAGAGTAGCCAGTATCTTTGTACGTTTTGTAGAGTTATTCATTGCGTACATATTATAGCAGCATAATGCCAAATAGTGAAACACAAGCAATATTGCTTGCCGAGGTGTATTGAGCAATAAATTCGGAGTTTCATTCATTTCTCACACCTTGTCGCTCGCTATTCCTTGTCCTCTAGCACGATAAGGGTCATTCTCTGTCATATACCCTTATACCAGAACTAAACATAGATTATGGCAATCTGCCATCATATACTACCTATATGAAATGGTGAGAGGTAGGTGGATAGATTGAGGTAGACATAGGAGGGGATACAGTATATACGTGTCGAACATTTGACAGTACTGTATAATCACAGTATGCTAAGATATAACATCACTTTACTATAAGGAGTCTTGCACTATGGCACCATCCCTCTTACATCTCGCGTTGGCACTCGACTGCTTTGGCGGTATTCTCTATCTCTTGTTTGCACCGCGCATACCACGAGCTTTCTTGCCGTGGCTGACGGCAGGGGTCATCGCGCTTCATCTTGTGGCGGCTGGCATATTGTACTGGCTGGGGCAAGATGGTGAGCTCCTCGTCCTGCCTATGGCATTGTATGCTGTAGCACCAATTGTCCGGCGCTACCAGGGCAAGTAAGATTATCTATCTCTCGCAAAAGAGCTTCCCAAAGACAAGACCATATAGTATACATATAGCAATACCGCAGCGTCATCGGCTGCGGTATCTTGCTAGCGAAAAAGGAAATAACGCTAAGCTTGGCTTAGAATAAAGCGTTTTCTCTCCGAGAGAAACGCAAACATAATGGCTCGCTCATGAGCAAAAGAGGAGGAATGATCACCCATCGCGCCTATCCACCTTGGTGGAGACCTCTGGCAAATCTGTTGCCAACTGGCGATAGCGCCCACGGCTGATCGCTGCACCAGTAGCCTAACCCATAGCTACCTCTGTGCTAACATGTGTTCGAAGTACCTTATTAGTACCCCCTACGACAGTGTAGCACTATATCGAACAATTAGCAAACGTTTGTTTCATTTTTTGAGAATTTTGTTCGAGATTTTGTACCGAATGTTATATATTTGTAACCAAACTGTGCATCACACTACTCATTGCTTACAACCATAGCCATCATCTCATCTACTACCTGACTTGCAGCAGAATATGACATTAAATACGCCCGGGTTTCTCGCAAAAACTACGAGTAGGTATACCCATTATGTCGTCATCAATCGTTCGTGGCAGTGCTCTTGCGCATCATCCACGCGCATAGCCCTACTCCCACCAGTGCCGCTATGCTATCGATCATGACATCGCGTAGTTCGCCGCTACGCCCTGGCACGAAGAGCTGATGTATCTCATCTGTCACCGCATAGAGACTGCAGCTCAGCAGGGCAAGGCTCACCACGGTGCGCGCTCGCCAGCGGTGAATACTGACGCGCAGCGCGCGATACATCAGTATACCAAGGATAAAATAAGCAATAATATGAGCGCTCTTGCGTACAAGAAACGTCAAGAGAGCCGTGCTTACCCCTGGCATAGCCTGCTGCAAATGGCCAACGATCACCCCGCTCTGCCCACTCGAGACGGCGGCGGGCTGATTGGAGAGGATGAAGATGACCAAGGCCCAGCCACAAACAATTACGTAATTACGTATGATGGCTGTTTTTTGCTTTGTATTTGTCATATAGCATATATTATTTATGGTGAGGCATTTTGTCTAGGTATTTTTTGACGGGTATCTTGGCGAAGAGATCCTTCATCAAGATAATACCTACTGCCATAATCACTATACAGGCTATGATAGAAATAATTTTCGGCACATGAGCATAATATATGAGACCTCCAGCTACTAACATGGTGCCAGAGCATACGATGCTTTGCACGTGGTAGCGCACCTTAACATACCGTTGGACATGAATATGCCGTATCACTGCCATGCAGGCAAAGGCTATAGCAGTCGAGAGCGCCGAAGCATACACACCAATAACACCTACCAAAGCAAGGTTGACGACGATGTTAATTACTGCAGCTGCAAGGGAGCTATTGGCAACCTCTTTTGTCTTTTTCTTAGCAATGTATATCGCAGAGTAATTGCCAAGGATCGCCTGGAAGAACGCCCCTATCGCCAAAATGGGTATTAAGCCATGCGCATCCGCATATTCTGCACCAACGATTCGTGAATAGAATATATCTATTACCAACACATACACCACAGTTGCAAATGAGTATAGCCGCAAGCACATGTCGGACACCTTCGAAAAGAATGCATCTCTATCTCGCGAAGTAATATGAATCGAGGCAGATTCGCTCCAGCTCATATTAAATATGCCAAATAGTATACTCGGGACAAATGCAAATTTATTCGCAATCGCATACATACCATTTGCGGCTGCACCAATAAACATCGAAATAATAGTCCTGTCTGAGACATTGAGCACCCACCATGCGATATTATTTGGCAAAAGTGGAATAGCATACCGCAGCATATCCGAACGCAACGATTGGTGCGTCTCGCCGTGTAGCAAGCGAATGTGTTTCTTGCGCCGAATAATCACTAATAGGTAGCCTATGCCTACTAAATTCGCGAGCACTAACGATATCATCAAGCTAAAGGCAGGTAGCCGCATGACCGCAACAAAGATAAAGGAGCATAGTGTACTCACCACACCAATGAGTATGCTCGCGATGGAAAAATGCTTTGCATCACCAACTCCTCGCGTAAATTGCAGTAGCACTGCCGACACGACAGAGAGCACAATATTGAGACACACAAGAGCTAAGTACGGGATAGCAACAAACAGCGATACAATAGCCAACAGAGCGATGGCTACCCCTGTGATAGGTAACACTATTTTGAATATCGTCGATAGGATGCTACTAAGTCTGTCCGCATCATTGCGCGAATCGATCGCAAACCGAAATGCTGCAAACTCCAGTTGAACCGATAGTATTGGCGCAAACAAAGCAATATACGTCAAGATAAGGTCAACCTGCCCATAGTCACTTGCGGACAAATAAAATGTATACAGAGGAACAAGTAAGAATGCTACGGCCTGCGTCGTGATCTTGCTAATCGTGAGGAGGGCGGTGTTTTTTATGAGCTCGGCAGATCTGCTCATATGTTTTTTACCGCCTTGTCAAGAAACTCAAATGATTGCTGACGCCTCTTGGCAAGGTTTTTTTCGTAGGTTGTATAATCAACGGCAGATCGTAAATTCTTTTCCGTATCATCTTCTGCCAGAAGCCGATCTGACAACGCAAGGCTATCCACGAGCGAAAGAATCCGATCATCTTTGTCATAATTCATTCCTTTATTGTACAAGATCCAGAAGTTCTTTCTATATTGGGCACAAAATATCACACCATGGAAAGACGCCGTAAATACATATTTGGCATGACGTATATACCACAGGTATTTCCCTGGGTTCTCATCTTTTGGTAGGATATAACCCTTTGCTGCCCCTTTCATTTTGAGCCACGTATCAGGCTGCCATATAACGATCTTGAGCCCCTCTTCTCGAGCGAGTTGCTGTATCCGTTGCTCAAACTTACGCGACACACTCACTGCGTAAATAAAGATATAATCCTTCTTGATATGCTCTGTGGGCGACTCCTCTCCATCGCGATAATCACCCCCATCAATGAGCAGCGTTGGATCGAGCACCACAGTGCTCTTGATTGCAAAATCTTCGGCTAGCCATTTTTGGCCATTTGGCTCTCTGACCGAAATATGATCAAAATCTTGTATCATGTCGCGAATGACTTCGGGGTGATTAGTGTTGCTACTTATTCGCCGTGCGCCAAATGAGGCCGCGTATGATATCTTTGGCTTATTTTCTTCAACAAAATTCAAGAAGTAGGCAGGGTCATAATCATCGATCATTATATTCCACACCTGGTCACTCCCCGCAATATACGCATCGTACCCAAAGTGAGCTTCTTGCAATTCTTTGTTAGTGGTAAATGTACGGCTAGATAGCCTCAGGTGCTTCTTGATGTACCTATCGTAGCTCGCCTGATTATTCTTGAGCCGGTTGTAGATAAATGCCCGCCCGATATTACGCAGCATACCCTTTGCACTATTGTCTCCACTAAAGACCGAATAGAGCTTCTGCTGGCCAGGACTCGAGAAGTCGATGAATTCGGGCGCAATGCCATACCGCGTCTGCAAGACTTTTTGCAGTGCGTATGCTTGCATAATAGACCCACAATTATGCGAGCGATGAAAGGTGATAATGCCGACTTTTTTCATAAGAATATCCTCGTCTTTTAGATTTTTATCAATTTTCTAATTACAATAAACCCAAGGTTGATACCAAGACAAATAATCAGTGCCGCGCGTATTCGACCACTGCGCTTGACGTCTCGACTCAATAGTGTGCCCCACTTGAGCCGCCGGACGGTACATTTGATTTCGTCAAACTCTCTTGGGAATTTTTTGCGGCTTGCATACATCAATGCACCGTATGATGCCGAGGCGACAAATAGGTTGTTATCCATTGCCTGGACGAGTTTCTTCGGCGGGTTGTGGAGTGCTCTGCCTGTCTTTTGCATATTCTCAATCGCTTGGTAGTGCCGAATGTTAAATTCCTGATGCACGGCACTCGTCGGGTTAGCCCGATAGTAATAGAGTCTGCGATTGTCAACCGCAATACAGCGCGCCGATATAATTGCGCGGGCCAAGAAGTCGAAGTCCTCCCCTATCGCCATCTGAGAATCAAACCGGATATTATTACGCTTGATGATATCGGTTTTGTACAATTGACAGCCATTATTACCCTTCTCGAGCCGTCCATTATACAGCGCGGTCAGTGCCTCGGTGCGCGTAAAGACCGACGCCGACGCAGCAACTGGGATAGTCGCATCCAAGAAATCCTGCCGCTCTGCATCGCCAAGCAGGTGCTTTGGTGTACTCACTATGTCGGCATCAGTTGCCCGTGCATCAGCCAGGAGATTCTCAATATAGGTTGGGTGGATTGAATCATCTGCATCAACGAAAGTAACGTAACTCCCCTGCATTCGCTTAATACCTTCGTTGCGGGCCGAGCTTACGCCACCATTTGGCTTATCAATAACGATAATCCTCAAGTCCTTGCGGGCAAGATCATGAGCAATCTCAAGCGATCTATCTGATGAGCCATCATTGACGATGATAATCTCGAGCGCCCGATGCGTTTGGGCAATAATACTCTCAATGCATTGGCTGAGGTAGTGCTCCATGTTGTAGACAGGTACGACAATGCTAACGAGCGTTTTGCTGCTCATACAAAGCTCCTTTCTGAAATAGTGAAACCATGAGAATCGGCAAGATGAAGTTCTTTGCTGCAATATCGAAGAAGGCTTCTGCAAACCCATACAGGATGATAAACAAGAATAGAATGTACAGCTTCGTTGAGCGTTCTCGCCGCATCCCCTGCCAAAAGACGAAGGCAAATATGATAAAGCCAACAATTCCATAGCGAGCATATATATACACAGGGAAATTATCGACTGGAGCTGTTCCGTACTGGGCTTTATTGTACACCTCGTCCGATCCAAATACCGACGGAGTGTACTCTGATTGCAGGTATTGGTCGATCAATTTAGGCCTGCCAGACATAACCCTATTTGCTAGATCATTATCGACGAGCACTGCCGCCCCTATGCACGACACAAGAAGGCCGATCACAAACAAATATGGTGCTATGGTACTTTTCTTGCGCTCACCATGCTTGTGGAGTAGCAGCCTATATGCTGGAATGAAGGCAAGGCTCAGCAAGAAGCCCGTGCGACTACCAGTCAGAATACCAACAGCAATACAAGCAATCAAAGCAATACCCGTAAACACCCGGCGAGTACCATAGAGATACATACCACTGAGCAGTATTGGGAAGAACGACAACGACGCTTGGTTTGGCCCATCAAACCCAAGCGAGTATTTTGCAAATCCATATCGCTGCGATTCATTACCATCAAACCCAACATATACCATGGGTAACACTCCAAAGAGTGCCAAAACAATGACGAGTAGATAAAACCCCACAGAGGTGTAGAAAAATATCTTAATGAACTCACCTCTCTTGAGAATCAAAAGCGCGCTCGAAGTTAGTGCGAGCCAGGCGACATTTGGCCATTGAAAAATAACTGAAACTCCCAGCACCGCAATATAAAAGAGCAGGTATTTACAATGCCACCTGGTAAGCTTGTTTGTTATGGCAAAATCTACCAGAATAATCCCCGATAGAACAATGCCAATTATAAGCACTAGAGGCAGCCATGCCGTCAACTGTGGTGATACCACGTAGAGGTAATAGTACGTGATCATCACAAACACAAGCGTGGTCGCGAGTATCTTTTTTAGATTTATATTTAGTTTTTGTAGTGTGCTCATAAGTTTTTTATTCTTCTCCCAGCTTCTCGAGGAGCTCTCTATAATAATTGTATAGTGTCATATCTTTGGCAACTCTTTGGCCTGCTTTGCTCATGGCTTGCAATGTGTCATCCTCTCTGAGAAGTTTTTCTATATTTTTTGCTATAGACTGCTCAAGGGTCTCGTCTGTATCAAGGAGAATAGCCGCTCTGTCTGATGCATATTCTGGTATGCCACCCCTGTTTGTCGTGATCATCGGCAAGCCTGCCGTAATCGATTCTATAACCGTTAGCGGCGCAGCATCATTACACACCGACGGCAACACGGCAAAGTCACACCCGCGGTAGAGTAGCGGCATGTTGTCATAGTCGATATATCCGGTAAATGTTACGTGCTCCCGATGCGCTTCGGTAAGGTCGCGCAGCTCCTTCAAAAATGGGTTTTTGATATCAGTCCCAAAGAACGAGCTGCCAACCACAAGCAACTGGTAATTTTGTTCTTTCACCCGATCAAGCGCCCGCAGCAACACATCAATCCCCTTCTCCGGAGTCAGTCTACCGCTGAATAATACGATCTTTTTTGAAGCATCGATGGCATATTGTTGATGCAGTAGCTTCGATGCGCGCTTTCTCGTCATTGCAGTAAACCGGGTATTGTCAACTGCATTCTTGAGCACAGATACGTTTTGTAGTGGGCCGCTGCCTTCATTACTTTGCGCCGATTTAGCGATCAAGCTATCTTTGATGAACTTGCTCACAACGATAATTTTTGCACCCGCTAGATACCCATATGTCTTATAAAAGTTAGTTATTTCATTATGAATATGCACATAAACTCTACCTTTGTATCGCTCCTGATTTTTGTGCCACCGTAGGATGTGCGTCTGGATGATCGCATTCTCAAACAGTATTTTGCGATGGTTTTTGCGAGCAATATGCTTTGACACCTTCCTCAAAAAATACAGCCGCTGCAGGATTGCCCGCAAAGACGCACTCTTATTTGTATCGACAAGGCGCCGGAATACACTGTAGAGTATAGAATCAGCCGTTCTGATAACCCATGGGGTGTGTATAAAGACAAAGTCTGTATGCGTGTACGCCTGAGCCTTTTCTATAGCATCTGGCGTTGCGGTGCTATATACCGTGAGGCGAGGGCCGCCTTGCCGCTCATTCTCATCGATAAAATTCTGCACCAGATTCTCTACCGCACCCCCCATCACCGAAGGCACTGGCAAGAGGCCAGTCGTTATGATCGCTATAGTTCCTTCTTGGTTCATCGAGCAGCCTCTCCCTCATATTCATACAGTTGGCGCATGTTTTTCATAATATTTGGTGTTGTGTATCGTGATAGTGCGGATTGGATTGCGTCTTTCTCGCGGTGCAAGGAGCGGTGCTTTTTGTGGTGCTGAACAGCCGCGCGGAATGTCTGCCTATCTTGCGCTGGCGTGGCACCCACCAATGAGAGGAGCTCGGCAACCCCTCGGCATTCCAGGGCGACAATTGGCATGCGACCCATCATCGCCTCAAGAATATTAACAGGAAGCCCCTCTTGCTTTGACGTAGAAACGTATAGATCCGACGCTTGGAGTAGCTCTGGTATATCCTTTCTATATCCGAGGAAATGGACTTGATTCTGTATACCGTAGCGAACAGACTGCTTGTGGATCTTCCCCTGTAGACTATCTGCACCAACCAGCAAAAGATGCATCGATGTGTCTTGCTGTAAGGTTGTTTTAAGCGCACTGAGCAGCCAAGACTGGTTCTTTCTTTTTGACAGCTCAGCGACGTAGATTATGACGAAATCATTCGGCTTAATGCCCAGCTTCGCACGTATTGCCTGCCGCGAGTCCTTATTGATTGTAATATCAAACCGCTTTGGATCCACCCCCACACCCGGCACATACACCACACTGGTAGCAAAATGGCGGTTAGCTCGGGCGTAGTCCTCAGCATTGATCGTGATGAGGACGTCGGTGTAGTGCGCCATCAGACGCTCGATGGGATAGTACACCAGCCAATTAAGCAGCGGCGCACCCGTAAAGAAGTGGAAGCCATGTGCAGTGTAGATCACCCGCGTGCCGCGCTGCCGAGCCTGCCGAGCGGCGAGGCGCGTTACCACACTCCCCACCGGTGTATGGGTATGGATGAGGTCGTACTGCTCGCGGTCGATAATCTCCTTGAGTTGGCGATAGGCCCGGATATTGCTCAGCGTGAAGGGACTGCGCGTAAATGGCACAACGAACTGCTTGTCGCAATCCTCGATCTGCTCCTCGCCCATTGAGGCATAATGTACCTCGTACCCCTGTTCGCGCAGCATCCGCATGAAGGGCCGGTTGAACTTCTGGAAATTGGCAGTGTGTGAGGTGAAGAGGACTTTTTTCTTATTCGAGGGCATTATCGACTCCTGTTACTGTCCGCTCACTTCCCTCTGTGTGGCCACTCATCATCAAAACCGCTCCAATCGTCTTTATCATGATCTTAACATCGGTCAGGAAGCTCAGCCGCTGCACATACTCACCGTCCATCTCGGCTTTGCGCTGGTCATCTAGGTCGTCGCGGCCATTTACCTGCGCCCAGCCAGTGATGCCTGGCTTGACGGAATTAGCCTGGTATTTTTGGCGCAGGTTAATAAGCTTTTTCTCTGTCTTAATGACGGGCCGCGGCCCAACGATACTCATCTCGCCTTTGATGACGTTGAGTAGCTGTGGTAGCTCGTCAATGGAGAGCTTGCGCAGCACCCCACCGAGTGGTGTAATATAGCTATCTGCGTTGGTAAAACTATTGGTTGGCATATTCTTTGGTGCTTTCGTAGACATAGTGCGGAATTTATAAACTGTAAATAGCTGCTTATCTTTGCCGAAGCGCTTCTGGCGGAACAAGGCCGGCCCTTTCGATGTGAGGCGAATTGCTGCTGCAACCAGCAGCATTGGTAGTCCTAGAATCACCAGCGCAGCCAGCGCAATGCTCACATCTTCGATGCGTTTTCCGTATTCCCGATACATGGTATACCCCCTTGTTACCCTGTGTTGTTATCGTGCCGCGTACCCGTGCGGCTGCATGCTTCAGCAAAATAAGTTCTGTGTAGGTAGCGCGGCTAGCGCTTAGTCTTGGTCGCCGCGGATGTAGCTGCAGCGGCTGCTTCGGCCACGCGCTGCGACTGCGCATAGTCATAGGCAAAGAACAATCCTACAATGGCAAGCAGCAGTGCACCGCCACCGCCAAGTGCCATCGCCTGCCACAGCCCTATGCTTGCTGGTGCGCTTGGTGTATTGACAGCGTCGACTGTTTTGATGCTAACTTTGGTTTTGCCATACAATGCTTTCGTCTGCTTTTCAAACTCGGTAATTGCCTGCTTGAGCAAGGTTTCGCTCATCTTGGGCTCGCCAGCATTCATCGAGACAGTGATGATGTCGGTGTTCTTTACGTGCTTGGCAGTTGTGTTGGCTAGCAATGTCTCGTAGCTCCCCTTGTATTGGGCGCGGTCGATCACTGGGTCGAGCACCCGCCGTGAGGTAAAGAGCGTCGTATAGTTAGTAAGCGTAATGGTGTTTTGACCCTGCTCTACCCCTGTTAGGAGCAACGTTGCCGAGCTTTTGTACTGCGGCTGCTGGATAGACAGTACATAGGCTGCACCCAGCCCGACACCAACGAGAATGGCAACAATCATCATCGGCCACTTTCGTGCATAATATCGTGTTAGTTGGTAAAAGTTGATTGTTTCCACAATGCCCCCTGTGTGTTATGTTCTCATATTGTTTGTCCCACCTATGTTCGACTATAGCATACATTTTGCCGAGCTCCAAGCATATCTTGCAACTTATGGCGATCATACATTTATAGAACAGAGGTTATACCATAAATCGTTGTGGAAAATTCAGCAGATTTGCGTACTGCAAAGGTGCTACAATAAATTAATAAAGCATGCTTATATGTAATTCTAAGAATATAAAGAATCGCTAGAAAAGATAAAAATGACTCTCAATACCCTCTTCCCTGTAATCTACACTATCGAATCAATCGACCTTCCTTCATCTGGTGTTGATTATGAGGTTGGGCCAACAGGCTTAGACTATATGACGCCATACCGAATCACGGTCGACGAGACACTAAGCTATACGCTTGGTATACATTCTAGTGATACATCACCTGGTCTTGTTACTGACATAATTACAGCTCCCAACCCATGGCAGTTGTGCATCATTGAGCAAGGAGATCTCTATGTTTGCGATGTACGATATCCTCAGTCGTTCGCAAAAATAGATGAACTATATGATGGTATTGTCGCCATAAAGCCAATCGTTGACCAGGGTATTATTCTATTCATTACTCACATAGGCATGCTCGCGCTTGACTCTACTGGCGTGCGCTGGAAAACAAAGCGAATCGCTCTTGACGGCATCACTATTGAAGGTATCACTGGTGACTGGGCCAACTGCAGACCTCAATCGGAAATGGAATACGGAACGTTTGATATTAATCTACTAACTGGCGAAATACGACGTAGTGAGGACAATAAGCGTGTACTGCGCCTTCTATAGCCCTTCTACTCTACTCCCCACTCTCTCCACCCTGATACTCGCTCAGGGTCACGCGTACGACGCGCTCTTTGCCGTCACGGAGGATGGTGAGGGCGAGGACGTCGCCAGGCTGGTACTCGCCAATCAGGCTCGAGACGTCGCCTTGCTTACCCACGACGAGGCTATTGATCTTGGTAATGACATCCTTCTCACGGAGGCCAGCTTTATCAGCTGGACTACCTGCTACAATCGCGCTTTTGTCGCCACTTGTCATCACATACGCGCCTTCCTTCGCCGAAGTACCAACCTGCTTAGCAATATCTGGCGTGAGCATCACATAGCGCGCCCCAAGGTAGGCCCGGCGCACTCCCTTACCCGCCAGGACCGACTTGAGCGTCCCCTTCATCGCATTGACAGGAATAGCAAAGCTAATGCCCTGAGCGTTTGTTGCCACTGCTACATTGATGCCAATCACCTGCCCCGAGCGGTTAAGCAATGGCCCACCAGAATTACCAGAATTCACGGCAGCATCGGTTTGGATAAGATCAGTTAGGCTTTCCGTTCGCTGGGTACTATTGCCCGATGTAGAGGCTGTCACAGGTCGCCCTTTGCCAGAGATGATACCGCTGGTGACGGTGTTTTGGTAGCGGCCCAGTGCGTTGCCGATTGCCACAACTGACTGCCCTACCCGCACCGTTGCTGAGTCACCGAGCGACAGTGGCGTGAGCACCGTATTGCCTACCTCAAGCTTGAGGTAGGCAATGTCATTGAGCGGGTCCTCACCCACCACCCGAACGTCATCATACCGCGTGCCGTCCGAAGCAATGACACGGATAGAGCTCGCCTTAGACACAACATGTTTGTTTGTGACGATATAACCATCTTTGCTGACAATAATGCCAGTGCCCGCTGCAGCTGATTGGCGAGTGGTCGTGCGGAGCGATGATGATTCTTCGATATTGGTGATGATAGACACGACGCTCTTTGATGCTTTGTCGGCTACATTAGCTACTGCAGATTCATCGGCGGTGGGAGCGAGGTTACCATCGGTGCTAACCTGATCGCGCTCAGTGACGGTCGCATTGCGGTCAATTGTTCGCAAATAAACCCACATCGCCATCGCCACGACGAAAACGAGGGCAAGCGCACCCGCTGCAATAATAGACATAATTTTTGATTGGCGCATAGCACGCGCCGCTCGCTGGTCTTGCGCTGTCATCTGCGGTTGTTGATTCATAACCTCTTTTCCCCTTACCCTTTTTCTCACTTGCCTCGGCTACGCAAGGCCAGTGGCGCTCAGGCTGTTAAACAACAGCAAAAGCGTCAGCACAAGCCCAACCGCCAGTGTCGATGGCAAGACAATATCTGCCCCGCGCACCACACCATGCTGATAGTAGCTATTATAGGCACGCTCACACACAAAGCCAAAGAGCACCAAAAAGAGTGGCAACTGCGCGAGCTTGATCGCCCCTAGGCCAGAGATAGTATAAGCAAACATCCAGTGATAGCTCACCCAGCCAAGCTCCGCAAAGATCGTCGCGGTAATGAGCGCGTAGGTACGCGTGAGTGGTTCTTCGTAGCTACCGAGAATATGCCGCGCAGCACAGTACCCCAGTACCCACAGCGGTAGCACAACCAGGGCGGCATCCCACCGATAGGAGCTCATAGCAAGAGCCGTCGCCCCAACAAAGACACCAACACCCGCCTGAATAGCCACCGAGCGGCGATCTGATCGTGGCTTGAGCACTACGAGCCACAACGCATGCAGCACCGCCAAGACAACCTGCAGCCAGATCACTCCACTAGCAGCATACATCAGCATCACGACGCTAATGCCCACCGTGAGGTCGATCATATTTGCCACAATATTGGCAAGCCAAAAGCGTGGCCGCACTGCGAGCGCGCGCCACTTACTCGCAATCACCAGTGCCAATGCCAGCCAAGGAGACTGGACCTCTAGAACGATCAAAAATAGCAGCGTCGCGAGCCCAAGATTGAGCGCCACATAAACGACCTCACTGACTCGAGACTGACGATGTGTACCATGCAAAAAATCCATTGCCTTTTATTATACCATTTTGGGCGAAAAAATAAGAGCCTAGGGCGAGAACATTCTACTCTCTACTGTACTGGCTGTGCTAATTCCGCAGTTTGTCTTGCTACGCCTAAGTTACAGAACCTCACGATAAGATCGTATGCTGCTTTCCCCCACTCTTCCTCTGCTAGAGCATAAAGAAATTATTAATGATACGTTTAGATAAGCGTGAACAAGTTGGTGCGCGAAGGGCGTTAGCTCGTGTCGCAATTTATCAGGGTAATATGGCGAGGTGAGGAGAATACTGCTCAAGAAAGACTCTAAAAATCAGACGGTCTTTGCTTGACCCAACAGCACTATGGTTCTATAGTGGGTATATATGGCACACAAACTCCATTTTCGCAACACCAAGCAACATTGGGTGGCCGCCGCCATCCTCGCACCTCTCCTTGTTATAACTGTACCGGTGACTGCCTTTGCTTTGACTGGCTACATTAGCAGTGAGATACCACTGCACTTCCCATCAGGTTCATACAAAGAGGTGTTGAATGTACGGCAAGTGACAGATCGCAAGCTATTCGATGCAGCTGCTCAGTGCTTTGCTGGCCGCGGGTTGCCACATCGCATCATAAAGAACTCATCTATCCAGGTCCAGGAATCACTCTTTCGTACCAGCATTGAGCGATGCTGGAATGAACTCAATAACGCAAAGCTCTCCACCCAGGACTCCGAATGGACGAAGACGCAACAGTTTTGGCATGGGCGATAGATAGTAGGTATTTTCGTATCTCGCAGCTTAGCCGCACAACTCGTCGTAGGTAAAGCTAAGGCTGGGTAATGTAAAACCGTGCAAACACTACCATTGCGCACTCACTAATCACTAATCGCCGACGAAGTACCCGTCGTGGACTGGCCAACCACGACAACAAACTGCGTGTGGCTGCCAGTAGTCACTGGTGGTGTGCCAGTAGTAGCCTGAGCATGATAGATCGACTCTAGCTTGGCCTTCGTGTGTGGCGCGCTAGCTCTCCCAGCCACTTGGTAGATCTTGTTACTCCCTGCGCTGCCGCTGCTTGGAGCATTATCAATGCTGTCAATGACCATGCCAAGCTTCTCTAGCTTGTCTGCCTCGCGCTTGGCTACCCCTGATGTGCCTGATGCATTGAGGACGACAACATGGGCCGACTCCTTAGATACATCTGTGGCATTGAGTGTCTTGTTGATGTACGCTTGGATCTGGCTATAATCGTATGTGCCAGCTGCGGGTACGACCGAGCTAATACCACCAACCGTCTGCGCCACCACTAGGTCACCAACGGTTGTGTTTAGCAGGCTCACACTCTTAATAGCATCACTCTTAATATTTTGCCCCAGCGACATCAGTGTACGGATCTCACTTGTCTCAAAGTTAGTCCGGAGGTTCTTGCCTAGTGCATCAATGATCCCCGTCACCGCACCAAAGTTCGCCAGGGTACCAGCGCTCGTTGCCTTTTCTTTGATAGCCACGAGCACCTTCTGTTGGTTCTTCTCGCGGTCGAAGTTAGACTGCTCGAAGCCGTAGGATATACCCGAAGCACCGCGTGCCTGCGCTAGGTAGAGTGCGTGCTCAGCGTCGAGATCAACTGGCCCATTGGGGTAGTCGATAAAGTGACCATTCGGCGGGCAATTCTTGACCATCGTAGCATGGCTTGCGCGAGGGTTTCCACCCCGACACTTCCAGTCGAAGTTACCATCCATCTGGCCACGGGGGTCACGACTCTCGATCGTCACTTTGATGCCACCCAAGGCCGAGACTAAGTCGCGCAATACGGTGTAGTTCACGTGCACACTGTATTGCAAGTCCAGCCCCACAATATTGCCAAAGAACTTGCGCGAAGCCGCTTGGCGCTCATCCTCTGCCTCAGTGCTCGACCAATCGCTATTGACGCAGTTGAAGTACTCATTAATCTTACCTGCATTGCCCGAGTTACACGACCGGCGATATTTGACATAGAGGTCGCGCGGGATGCTAATCATATAGGCATCATTCTTGCTCTGGCTAACGCTCAGGATCATGATGGAATCAGTCAGGTACGAGCCCTCGTGGCCTGGGTCGTCCTCCGATGTACCAAGCAAGAGGATATTACTCCGGCCATTGCTATCTGCCTTGAGCTCCTTTTGTTGAATCAAGCCAAAGATATCACCCTTAAAGATATGCGAGCTCGCCATAAAGGCCCGCCACAGCAGCATCGCACCAAAGCCCACACCAATGATGACGAGAGCGATAATAACACGCTTGATCCATTTGCGCCGCGTCGATTGCGGCTTCTTGCGACCTTTGCGGTCTCGCTTGCCACTGCCCTGCTCGAGGTCAGCAAATATATTATCACTCGGATTGATGTCGAAGTCGGTTAGGCTACTGCTGGGGTTGTTGGTGCTAATAGACGCACTGCGGCGCGGTGTATAATTCCTCGGCTGCTCCGCTGCGGCCAGGCTGCGGCCAGAGCCGGCCGTGCCCGTCATCGAGCGGCCCATCCGCGGCATCGAGCCATCGGCACGCCGAAGCGAGCGGGGGCGCCTATCCACCGCCCCGCTACTTTGCGACCGAAAACCATCTATCGAATTGCGACTCGCCATAAACTCTCTCTACTATACTGGATCTGCCTCAAAAAATAAATACAAAGCCGCACCCAAACTTGCACTTTGCAAGCCAAAAATGCCGCGAGAGACTGTGGTCGAGCGGCATCATGCTGCAAGCATCTGCAAAAAGAAGTATTTCGCACAAGCAACAAGGCCCTGCCTCGCCCAAACAATATTTTGCCATAGTCTTGACACGCCTGTCATATATTGATATATATATTAATCTTTTGCGCCGACCCGCAGGAGATGGTACGTTTCCACCCAGAGTATTTGGAAGAAAGTGATTATCATGGCTCTGTTCATGGCTGTTCTCGCGACTATTGTTGGCCTTCTTGTTGCATTGTACGTCTTCATTTACACTACTGCGAATGTTGATGTTGATGATGAACACCTTGGAAGGCGTCTGCTCGCCAATCTTGCAAAGGCTATAGCGACGGTCACCGTAATGTACGTTGTTGCCAACTTCACCGTCTATCACTGGACGGGCAACAGCAAAATATCGGAAAGAGAAAAGGACATGACACTTGCCGAGGCTACAGCGTTATATGGCCTCGAGAGCGACGCCGAGTATCCTTTTGATCTCGGCAATCGTATTGCTGGTACTGCCGGTAGTACAACAACGAGAGGTGGTTACTTTTACCTCTACAATACAAGCAGCTGGTCACCAGCTTCGAGCCTCTCGGTTGGCTTCACAGCCAATGGAAAAAGTTATATCTTCGAGATTCCAATGTCTCATATAACTTTTATTCAGTCTGAGACCGCTAAGCCTTCTATGAAAGTACACATAGGTTACCCCTGGCCCGCTGGTAAGTATACAATCCGCGATACATACAGCGCTTGCAAGAAGCGTATTCACTATGGCTGGTGGGTGTGTGAGAACCACCACCTCAAGACAGAGACGACGGCTCGTGTGAATAGCGAGCTGCCCGCTCTCCTCCAGACGGTGTTTAGCAAGTCCAGCGACACTCACGTCACTATCACCCTTTCTCCCGAGCAATACAATTTGCTCCTCCAGGGCGGAAACCCCGCTCCGTCATCTTGATCTATCGTCGAGCCTCACAGTATGCGCTCCGCTAGGTCGGTGGCGGAGCGCATACATTGCAATTATTCCTCCCCTCCGCCCGCAATTAGTGATATAATACTTCATGATGGAAGCAAGTTTTTTGACCCGCCACCCCAGGCTCAAGGATATCGGTGGCTTTGTAATTTTTGTGGTGTGCGTCATCGTTGGCACACTCCTTATCAACACCTTTGTATTTCGTAGCTTTAGCGTGACTGGCCCAAGCATGGAGCAGACGCTCTACACCGGCGACCGGCTGATTGTTAATCGCCTGCCCGTCACGATGGCGCATTTGCAAAACAACTCATACACACCCAAGCGGGGACAAATTATCGTCTTCAAGAACCCACTCTACAGTCCAGGCAGCGAGGATATGAACCTCGTTAAGCGCGTCATTGCCTTTGCAGGCGAGCGCGTCACCGTCAAGGATGGGACGCTGACTGTCTATAACAAAGAACACCCGCAGGGCTTCCGCCCAGACGACAGCTGGGATGGCCCTGGCTCTCCCACCAGTGGCGACACAGAGGTGACGGTGCCCGAAGGATCGGTTTTTGTAGCGGGTGATCACCGTCAAGGCAGCTACTCGCTCGACTCACGCAATGGCCTCGGCACTGTGCCACTCTATGATGTGATTGGCCCCGTTAGCCTGCGCCTCTGGCCACTGACGAAGGTTCAGGGGTTCCAGGTATAATATTACTAACTCATCTTGTTGCCTTTACTCTTGTATAGGAAATGGTTAGTTTAGTATTTAGATTTCCTCTTGTTCTTCGTTTGGTTTGAGCCCCATCATAGCCTAGCCAGCCACAAACTGAAACTGACTATTATCTCCAGACCTTTTCGTTCAGGATATGAATATTCTAGATATACATTCACTATTACAGAGAACTTGTATTGCATTCATCAGCAGTCTTTGACCACAATAAATAAACCTTCTACTCTAGGAAGGTTTATTGTATATTACACTTTATTTCGCTACTTCTCATCCTGCGTATGCTCAAGCAGGCCAATGATCCGCTCGAAGTCATCGTCGCTAGTGAAGCGGATAACGATCTGCCCCGCCCCGCGGCGGTTGCCGCGGATCTGGACTGGTGCACTCAGCTGCTGCTCAAAGCGCTGGCTGGCAGCCGTATACTGCGGTGGCGGTGCTGGGCGCTGGGCCTTGGTGGTCTTTTGAGCAGAGTCACTTGCCTCGGTGCGCTTAAGAATGGCCAGGTACTGCTCGATCCGCCGCGCGCTCCACTCTTCCTGAATAATCTTGGGCAAAATATCTGCAATCTGCGCTTCATCCAAGCTAATCAGCGGCCGGACTTGCCCCTCGCTCAGCTTGCCATCGACTACTGCTTGGCGCACTACCTCAGGCAAGCGCAAGAGGCGTAGTGTATTACTCACTGCACTAGGTGACTTACCGCCAACGCGCTGGCCAATCTGCTCGAGCGTAAGGTTGAATTGATCGCGCAGCTTGAGATACGCCGTGGCAGTTTCGATGGCGTTGAGGTTTTGGCGTTGGATATTTTCGATAAGCGAGAGCTCGAGCTTATGCTGATCAGACAGCGTGCGCACCAATGCCGGGATCTTCTCCAGCCCTGCCTTGGTAGCAGCTCGGTAGCGCCGCTCACCAGCCACAATGACATATTTGCCTTTGTTATCAGGGGTAACAACGATAGGCTGCAGCACACCATGAACACGGATAGACTCAGCGAGCTCATCGAGCAGCGTTTCGTCAAACACCCGACGCGGCTGAGTAGGGTCAGGCATAATTTCTGCAAGCTTGATCTGGCGCAGGTCACTAATCCGGTCGTCTTGGTCGGCGGTTGGGTCGAACGATTCGTCCAGTAGCTCCGCCGGAATCAGCGAATCAAACCCCCGCCCTAAACCTCGTTTTGCCATTTATACCCCCGTTCGTTCGATTATTTCTTTCGTCACAGCTTTGTACGCCCGTGCGCCTCGACTAAAGCGGTCATATGCCCCAATCGGCGCACCATGGCTCGGAGCCTCAGCCAGGCGGACATTGCGCGGGATAGACTCCGCAAACACCTTTGCTGGAAAATGCTTCGCAATCTCAGCCAAGACCTGGCTCGAGAGCGATGTGCGACCATCTACCATGGTGGGCAGCACCCCAATAAGATCAAGTGTTGGGTTCATATTTTTGCGCACCAGCTTCATTGTCTCGAGCAGCTGCCCGAGCCCTTCCAACGCATAGAATTCCGCCTGGACTGGCAATAGCACATATCGTGCTGCAATGAGCCCATTGACAGTGAGAAGGCTGAGGCTTGGTGGGCTGTCGATGATGATATAGTCGTAGCCAGTCAGCTCGTCAATCGCCCCTTTGAGACGGCTAAAACGGTGCTGCGCCTTGGCCAGTTCTACCTCGGCATTGGCCAGCTGCGGCAGAGCGGGCGCGATGAAAAGATTCTTGTGCTCGGTAGGCTGGATGATATCGGCAAGCTTCTTCTCGCTCTTGACGACCTCTGTCATGGTAACATCAAGCAGCTGCTTATCAATGCCAAGGCCGCTTGTGGCATTGCCCTGTGGGTCGAAGTCAACGACGAGGGTTTTTTTGCCAGCCTTTGCCAAATAGTAGGCAACATTAATCGCCGTTGTCGTTTTACCAACACCACCTTTTTGATTTGTTACACAAATTACTGCCGTCATGTCCCGTATTTCCGTTTATCCTCTCCATTATAGCATAACCCACATTGGTTAGTGAGGCGAGGTAACAGAGTTATACACAGGATAAGGAGGCTTTTTCGCGTGATTACCTCTGTGGTGTTTACATTGGCTACCCAAGGCCTACCTCGCGCTACTTCACTATGCTACCCACTCGAGGGTTTTCTTAAGTCTGATCATATTATACCTTCGTGTTGAGAAGAAAATTCGCTACACCCCTCACCTTGCTCTAGAGTGAGGTAACGCAATAGTGACCTAGGAGAAATTAGTGTTACATATCTAACGCAAAGCAAAGAAGGTTGGGTCATCAAGCTCATCGTGTGTATGCGCTGAGGTTGCACTATCAGGCTGCTTGGCCAGTGGCACCGGGCCATCTGGCTGAGGCTGCACAGTATGCGGCTGGTTGTGTAAGAGCTGCGCCGGGATTGTGGTGCGTGGCTTGGCATGCTGAATGGAGAGAAGTGATGGATCGCGTGGCGCAGCTGACTTAGGCGTGGTGCTCGCTGGTTTTTTGCCTGGAGAAGGAGTGGCTGGCTTGGCAGCTTTACTGGGAGCAGCGGACTTCTTCACCTGCTTACTAGATTGAGCACTTGATTGTCCAGTAGTCGCCTGCTCATCGCGTGCTTCGCCATTCACTGGCTTGCGTCGACGACGTCGGCGGCGCTTGGTCGCACCTTCGCCTGTAGCGGTGGCTGATGATGCCGAAGTCCCCGCCTGACCTGCCAACGTTACACTCACCCCTGTACTGCCTGGGTGAATCCGCTCATTGATGGTATCCTCTACTGTTTGGCGCGACTGGCTATACAGCTCGCGGCTATGCTCAATAATACGCGACAAATGGCTCCGCTTGGCCTCAGGCAAATTAAGCGTAGTAGCACTAAAGGCTGGTGCCTTCTCGCCATTGATCACCATGTTGATGATGAAGTTGCGATTATGCATCTGTGTGAGATCGTTCTCCTCAAACTGCGGTTCAAACTGTTTGGCAAGAATCGGGCTGTCGTCTGGCGAGACGCGGAAGCTAATCATCGTCCCGACATTACCAAAGACCGCATCACGCACCGTTGGCTCCATCTGCGAGATATATTGATTAGCCACGGTGAGGTTAAGCCCATACTTGCGTGCCTCACTCAGGATAGTGGCAAAGCTATCAGTTGCGAAGTTTTGGAACTCATCGACATAGAGATAAAATGGCCGCCTGTCATGAATATCGAGGATATCGCTACGGCTCATCGCCGCCAGCTGGATCTTCGTGACCAAGAATGAACCAAGAATTCCCGCATTATCCTCGCCAATCAACCCCTTCGACAAATTCACCACCAAGATCTTGCCCTCGTCCATAATCTGGCGAATATTAAATGACGAGTGCGTCTGACCAATAATATTGCGGATAATGGGATTCGCCGTAAAAGCTCCCACCTTGTTGAGTACTGGCGCGATGGCCTCCGTCTGGAACTTCTCCGACCAGCTGGCAAATTCCACATTCCAGAACTGCCGCACCACCACATCGTTGCAGTAGCCGATCGTCTCTTTGCGGAATTTTTTATCCGTCAGCATACGGGTGATATCAAGCATGGTAGGCTCAGGCCGATCGAGTAGTGCCAAAATAGTATAGCGCAAAATATATTCCAGCCGCGGCCCCCAACTGTCACCAAACATCCGCTTGAGCACACCAATCACCTCTGATGAGATCGTCGATTTCTGCGCTGGGTTGGTAACCTCCAGTGGGTTAAAGCCAATCGGGTGCTCGACGTCTGCAGGGTTAAAGTACACGACGTCATCTAGTCGTGCCTCGGGGATGAACTTCATATTCTCGATGGCAAAATCGCCATGCGGGTCAATAATGGCATAGCCTTGATTATGATAAATATCACTCAAGGCAAAGAGCTCCAGCAGGCCACTCTTCCCCGCCCCCGTCTGGCCGATGATATAGACGTGGCGCGAGCGATCGCTCCGCAGCATACCAAACTGGTGATTGATCCCCCGAAAGTTGGTCAGACCAAAGGCCGAGATCTTCTCGTCGTCAGCTACATGACCAGTGAGGACAGGCAGACGGTTGGGCGGTTCGGCAGTTTTATTACTTGCCCAAACGATATTGGGCGTCTCAACATTGGTATGTGGCAGGTGAAAGACACTCGCCATCTCCTCAATATTGAGCAAAAAGCCGCGGTCAGCAAAGAGACGCAGCTTATAGCGGTTGAGGTCTTCCTTGCGGAAGCTATCGTGACTCATGGTGAAGCCATTAAGGTTGGTACTGTTATACTGCTTGAAGGTACCGATGATTGCCTGCATACGCAGCCGCGCATCAGTGGTGCTATCGCCAAGATATGCAACGCGAATCTTAACCTGGTAACCCAACTTAGCAGCCTTTTTTTCGGCCTCGGCGATGCGGGTTTTGTCGCGATCGGAGAGCTCCGTTACTGTCGTCATGTTGCCTTCAGGTGGTTGCCACAGCGCCATGAGGAACTGGCTAAACCACCGCGCCTTGGGGTGAAATGCGTCGCCAAAGAGCCCACCGCCGCGCACGCGCTTGACCCACGCATCGGATGCTTTGTGCCAGTCATCTGCCACAGGGCGTACTAAAATTTGGATCCAAATCTCGTCATCCGTATCCTCCAACTTGGCTAATGTACCTGTAATGCCCGCCAGCGGATCAACCTCAAAGCTCTGAAAAGTCTTGATCGGCAAAAACTCACTCTCTGCCAGCACAACCTCTGCTGTATAGACAACATGATGCTGCTGCTCGTGCGCCGTATAGTCGGCTGTAGCGGTGCGGATTTGCACCGTGGGATACTGCGAATAAATCTGACTCTCAACGAAATTGCGTAGTGCACGCGGCGTCCAGACATAAAACTGAATCTGTCCACCGACTGACGCAATCTCAAAGCTGAGATGCTCCTGGTAGCCATCATTAATCTTGAGCTCACGCGCATCGCGCAAAATACCATGGAGGCTGGCAAACATTTGCTCAGCTGCGAGCTCAGACTTGTCATTGGCACGGGGGATCTCGAGGATAAGCAGCTCACTCTCGACCTCGCGCAGCACATCAACCTGTCGATTGTTGCGCCACGTCAAATAACCGAGGAGGATCACCACTGGTACCCACACATACCACTGCAGAATAATCGTGAAAAACGTCGTAAAAAATGCCATAATGACGCGCTTTGATTATAGCATGGGACATGTGTTTTGACAAGGTATGTACCCAATTTGTTCAATAGATTTGCGAGAGCGGCGAGAAACAACTCTTTAGCTACACGGCCACTGGACTCATGACGCCTCATAGCTGCTTTAGTATACAGAGCAGCAACTATATCTCATACCTCATCAGATAACTGAGCTATTGGATAAGCAAAGAGAGCAACGACGCTTTGATATTTTAGCAATTGCCCTATTGCTACAAATTCACCACGCCCGTCTCAACCTGCTCCGCCACAAAGGCGGCACCCAGGACGCGCTCAAGACTGGAGATCATCTCGTTTTTGACCGGTTGGCAGGTCGTCATCGTCACGTATGCCAAGCCAGTCTCGGGCCAAGTACGCGCTGCGATATGTGCTTCGGGCAAGAGAAGGGCCACACCAATGCCATACGGTACATAGTCGTGGCTCACCGAGCGTACCGCCGAGAGCCCCGCTCGCCAGGCAATCTCGCGCAGGGCTTGCTGCACAACAATCCGGCTATTGAGACATACTGCGCTCCCACCGGTGATTTTAAACGTCATTGTTTGCAGCTGCTCTGCTTTCATGGAGATATTTTATCATATTTGCGGCTATTTCTGGGGAGAATCATAGCAGGAGACAATAGCAAAGACGGCCACCAAATAATATACTTCAGAACCACCTTTAGCAGTAGCTCTTCCTATATTACTTCATTTGGACAAAGTGCAAAAGCTCACTGGTATCAACAAGCATTTTGCGCTGGCTCCGGGAGATTGCTGTGTGAGGAGATATTCCACACCCCAAACATCAAAATTGACGATTTGTCCTGCAATGCTATACTAGCATTATGATTGATACACTCGCGAATACCCTCACCAAAATTTGCCAACCCCTCCCCCGCATGAGCGCTGCCATGAAGCAGTGGTTTCGTGATAACCTCTGGGTTATGATGCTGCTGGTTGCGGTTGTTAATGCTGGGTACGGAATATCCTTGCTTATCCAACTATATCAGGCTTTTACATCAAAGGTGAGTACTTGGCTGATGATGGTTGCACCACAAGCATCTTCGTCGCTGACTACGCGACGGGTTTATCTCGTGGTGGCATTGCTGTGTGTTATTACCCAGGCAGTCATGGCTGGTGTTGCGGTGCTCCCCTTGCGCGAACGGCGCAAACAGGGGTGGGTGCTTGCGGTGTGTAGTATGCTAGTGACTGGTCTCTTTGCGGTGATTGGCCTTATTCTCAATATATTTATGATGCCAATGGCCGTGCTGGTGTCGCTCGTGTCGCTGCTGTTTGCACTGGCAGCGCTGTATGTTGCGCACGAAGTGAAGGATGAGTTTCAGCGTTCGTAGATTATACACCTGTTATCTTAGTCAATAGCGCCATGGGTTTACACCCTCTATTACTCCCCACACTCCTCGCTCGTGCAATGAGAGAATGAATGTCTCTATTGAGTTATTCATTTCACGTACGAAATCAGAGAACTTGTTTGCCTGGCGACAAGCTACCACTCTTCGAATGAACAACAAGAAAGAGGGCGAGTGGGCAATACTATAAAGCCGAGCAGTTTCAATGCAAACAACTTGAAAACCACCCCTGCCTGTGCTACAGTATCTACAGCGATGGGGTGTCGCCAAGTGGTAAGGCAACGGGTTCTGGTCCCGTCATGCGGGGGTTCGAATCCCTCCACCCCAGCCATATAGCGTTTTTAGTCTGCAGAGGCAGGCTATTTTTTATTACCACCACGACCATCTGAGAGCATAAGAAAATTACAAGCTCTCTTGCGTGGTATTCTCACGCCACCTATCACACACTAGTGAAGGCTACCTTGTGATTTATCAAAAATTAGCAAGAAAAACTCACCATGTAGAAAGGCAGTTTGCTTTCAAGCTGATACAGCTTAGTTCTGTTCGTCAGCGCGGCGTTCACGCGGCACTGTTGCCTCAAAAATCTCGACGATTTGCAAAGCTTTCGTATAATCCCTCAGCTCGTCATCTGTCATCTGGCTAATCTCAGAAGCCGTTACTGTATATGGATCCCTCCGTCGAAATGGTGTCTCAGGATAATCGAAATCTGTTCTACTTACTATATACTCGATCGCCTCCAGGCGCGTCATTGGTGTAGGTGTCGGCTGCTGGTCGTAGACGTCAGCAATCGAGGGGGGGTAGTTTCATAGTGTGCTGTCATATGTGTATGAAACTACATCACTCGCCATAAAGCAATAGCAAGGGTACAAAATGACGCCTTACCGCCGTCGACGCGAACGCACCACAGCGCGTCCTTTGCCAAAATAGGTGCGCCCAAGCCACTTGTGCCCTTCGATAATCGCCAGTGGGACGAAGAACGCCACGATCCAGACGAAGACGCCATCGCTCCACGAGATAGATGCCACATGGAGCCACTGCTCGAGCGGCCCAAACAGCGCGACCAGCTGGAGCACAATCGACACTGCCAAGCCACCATAAAATGCTGTGCTCCACCGCCGAGCGCGCTGCCAGACAGGTTCGTAATCGCTGCGGGCAGCAAGAGCGCTCGCCCACTGCATCACCACCAGTGCACAGAAGGCAATAGTGCGCGCATATCCTTCGCCGTGCGAGTGATAATACATACTGTAGAGCCCCAATGTGATAACCGCCATCACCACCGCGATGAGCCCAACCCGGCTCAGCATAAAGCGACTGAGCAGTGGTGCTTTGGGATGGTATGGCGATCGACGCATTGCTTGGGGTGAGCCTGGCTCAACACCCAATGGAATAACCATCGTTGTATCCGTCACCAAATTGACCCACAAGATCTGCACCGGCAAAAGCGGGATAGGCAAGCCCACCAGCAGTGAGCCAATCGACACCAGCACCTCACCAAGGTTCGTTGCAAGCAAATACACCACCATACGCTTGATATTAGCGTAGATCGTCCGCCCCTCATGCACGGCACTGATGATGGAACGGAAGTTGTTATCAAGCAGGATAATATCACCAGCATCGCGTGCTATCTGCGCCCCCGAGCCCATCGCGATGCCGACGTTAGCATTAGTCAGGGCGGGAATGTCATTAACACCATCACCCGTCATGGCAGTAATGTCCGTCGCATTAAGCGCTGTGAGAATGCGATGCTTGTGCTCTGGTATGACCCGCGAGAAGACGCGTGCCCGGGCCACCACTGTAGCCAACTCACCATCGCTCAAGTGGTCAAGCCGTCGGCAATCATACACCTCATCGCGCCCCCGCACGAGGCCGAGTTGCCGCCCAATCTGATACGCCGTCTCGAAATGATCGCCAGTAATCATCCGCACTGTGATACCCGCTTGGCGTGCCCGAGCAATCGACGGCCGAGCCTCTGGCCGCACACTGTCTGCCACACCAACCAGCCCCACAAACTGCAACCCCTGGCGCGCTGGCAGCTGCTCCAGCGAATCAATTGGCGTGCGAAGCGCCGTATACGCCAAGGCAATCACCCTATACCCCTGCCCCGTGAGCTGCTGCAAAGCCTGGATCGTCGCGCGCTTATCCGCACTAGAAAGCCGCGCATGACGAATGATCACCTCTGGCGCGCCCTTTACACACAGGCGATATTGCCCAGTGCCAACTGCCTGGAGTGTGCCACTCATCGCCAGCTTGTGTTCAAAGGGAAAGAGTGTCAGACCTGCTCGGCGCTGCGGCCGCGAGACGCGCTGCTCGTTGCAATAAGCGGCAAAGGCTCGATCGAGTGGATCGTACATTTTGCTCCGGCTATTCGGCAAAGTGCTGCCAGCTAGTGTCTGGAGTAGTGGCTCAGTACGGTTGCCCGGTGCCCAGACGGCCTGGACAGTGAGTTTGTTGCGCGTGAGGGTACCCGTCTTGTCTGTGGCGATTGTCGTCACAACGCCAATTGTCTCAATTGCCGCCATCGTCCGCACTAGTGCCTTGCGCCGCGCCATCCGCTGCATACCAATAGCCAAAATCACCGAGATTGCCACTGGCAACCCCTCCGGCACTGCGCTAACGGCAAGCGCAATCACAAACTGCAGCGCTGCGGTGAATTCCATACCACGCCACAGCGCCAGCCCCAGCGCTACCACTGACGCCACCAACACAACAATGACGATTTGGCTCACCAGCTTATCAATCGTCCGCTCCACCGGGCTCGCCTCGCGCGGATGGCTCGAGAGGGCGGCCAGTTTGCCATACTCAGTCGCATTCCCAGTTGCCGTTACAATAGCAAGCGCACTGCCACCAATCACAAATGACCCCTGATACAAACAATTCCGCCGCTCATAGAGCGCCGTTGCCATCGGTAGAGTCGCACTATTTTTTTCGATCGGGAGCGACTCACCCGTCAGCTGTGATTCGTCCACCCGGAGCGAGCGCGCCTCGAGCACCCGCGCATCGGCCGGGATCTTATCACCCTCTTCCACGATGATCACATCACCTGGCACAAGCTGTTCGGCATCGAGCGATTGCTCCCCTTCGTGCCGACGGACGCGCACCTGCAGCGGAGCTTTCTTTTGCAACGAGCGAATGATGCGCTCGGTAGAGAGCTGCTGCATGTAATCGATCAGTGCACTTACCACAATAATCGCCAAGATAATTAACCCATCCACCATCGCCTGGTGGAAGAAACTAATCGCCGCTGCCGCAAACAGCACCAGCATAAACACCGAGCAAAATGGCTTGATGAGCCGCCGCCACAGTGGTTCGTGCACAACGCGGATGATATTCGGGCCGTAGCGCTCCAGCCGCTCAGCCACAACAGTGTCATCGAGGCCACGGACGCTAGACGATAGGTCGGCCATCGTCTGCTGAGGAGTCTTGGCATGGTATGTCATAATAGATCTATTATAGCACACCAAGCATAAGCGTTCTGGACAAATTACCACGCATCGGCGTATACTAGAGCCATGACAAAAGCTCCACACACCACTGTAACCAAAACCAAGGCAGTAGCCAAAAAATCATCGAAGCGCACCAGCGCATCAGCCACTCACCCCTCATCACACCACGCCAAGCAACCCAAGACCATTGACTACTACCCCAACCGCATGACCATCGCCGTCTCAGTGCTGGCTGGCACAGGACTTGTCTTGCTGTGTTTGATGGTGCGGATGACGGTGATTGTGGAGTAAGCACACTAAACTAACCAGGCCACCCGTAGTGATATTTCATTTTCAATGATAAATACCACACTTTTTACAGGCAAGAGTTGATAACCCGGCCGATTAATAATTAAAGCTCTCTCGGTTATGGCACAGTGTGTTATAGTATGCTATAGTGTGTCATTATGACACATCGTTTTTCTATTTTTCAGGGGCGGCGGCCTGTGCTTTTTGTTGCACTTGGGTCAGTATTACCCTGCTTGTAGGGAGTATTATTGCTCTCTATTTAGTATCGCAGCCAAGTGCTCAGTCACCCAATGGCCGCAAAAAAACAATCGACCTTCTTACCAAGACAAATACCCAAACGCAGCAGCGTCGCATCACCTCACAGTTGGGTTTTAGTCTAGAGTACGACCCAGGAGTTATGACAGCAGAGGGAATTGTCCAAAATCCCAACAGTGAGCCAGGAACATTTCAGGGGCAAACATATAATGGCAATCAACTCCAAGAGGCACGCAACTACGGCATCATTACCCTACACCTCACTAACAAGACGTCTAGTACACCACAGCCAGCCGCTGCGCAGCAGTCACAACTTACTATTACCGCTAACCGTAACAAAAATTACTTCGGTAGCAAAGACAGCATCCCTGAGTACAAGGGGAAGTCTAACCTTGATATCATCACGCAAGAGAAACGCAAAAGCCTTGCTCATGCTGGACGTGATGATGAGATCAACGAACGCGCTATTACTATCGCAGGCAAAAAATATCGTGAGCTTCACGTCAAACATCGCCTCAAAGCTCTTAATGGTCAGCTCACTATCTGGCGACAATCCTACTACTACCTAACCGTCCAGCACGACCGACCATACTGGCTTGCCGTAACCAACCTACCTGCCAATGACCGCGATGCGCTCACTACCTGGCAAAATGTAATCTCTCGCGTCTCCTACACGCAGCCACAGGACGGTGCGCTATCTTCTAGCCAGCCCGTGATCGCACGCCTAGCTGCAGCCAATACACCAACCGACACAGCTAACATCCACGGCACAGTCGGCGACGACATTATGCTCAGTGTGGTAGCAAAAAATCAGTTAGCAACAGTTAGAGTTGGTGCAATGCGCTGTGCTCGCCTCACCTTTCGTGTCCAGAGTAATACGCTCACACTAGCAAAGGCCTGTAATGGTGGTATTGGGAGTGGGTCGATTGTGTCATCGGATGGCGTTGTTGTCACTAATGGTCACGTTGTCGAAACAACCGATACTGATCTCCTTGCCAACGCCTTCCCAACCTCCCAACAAGAGTGGGATAACTATGTCCAATTTGTCACTGGAGCGGGTTATGCAACTGAGACGCAGATACGCGAGCTTATCAGCCAAGTCGAAAACGATGATATGGCTGCCGCCCAAAAGCTTATAGCCTATCTGCAGCTTGTGCCAAAATCTAACATTACAGTAAGTAACAGTCGCACCGACTACGTTATCCAGACATCTGATGATCCAATCCGCCTTACAGAAGAAAATACCTGGCAAAAATCTGCCACCAACAAAACTGCGACACTCATTGACAAAGAAGTTGATACAGGTGATGTCGATCTCTCGTCTCGATATACCGACGTTGCACTCCTCAAGATGAGCGGTACTTTCCCAACGATCCAACAGCTGTCGTCGCTCAGCTCAGTCAAAAACGGCGACCGCATTACTGCAGTAGGGTACCCAGCGCTTGTTGATGGTGGCATTAGCACTAAGCAGTCTCGCACCATACCCACCGTTTCTACTGGTACGACAAGCAGGACACTGCGTGATGGCGGCGGGCACTCGCTTATTTTGACTACTACCGAGATCTCTTCTGGCAGTAGTGGCGGCCCTGCTTTTAATGCGAAGGGTGAGCAAGTTGGTATCACAACATATGCGCGAGAATCATGCACGAAAGAAGAATCGTGCTTTGGTAGCGGTATTGCCCGAGATGCACAAGACGCACAAACTATGGCAACCAAGCAGCGTGTCTCCATTGCCACCAATGGTGAACTCACCAAACTATGGCAGATGGGTATCGATGAATTTGTTGCTGGGCGCTACAGCACTGCAGCACGGTCATTTAGTAGCCTCAATAGCAAATACCCAGGTAACTATCTTGTAACAAAATTCCTATCAACCGCTCAGAATCAACCACGAGATGAAACCGACCAGACTACAACACCTAGCCCAGATGCTCGCAATACAGACCCAAGTACAAACCCTGATACTAGCATCAATTACTCCTACACTCCGCTCACATCAAGCGAACACAGCACGATTGTCATACTTATCATCTGCTTCATGGTGATTGTCGTGATTGCGATTGCAGTAATTGGCTTCGCTATCTGGGCTGGCACCCGCAAGAAGAACTCTACTCAGCCGCGTTATCCCTACCCATTAGGGCCAACAGCGCAGCCTGGGCAACCACCCGTTGGCTACACAAGTCAGCCACAACCACCCGTCCAGCAACCATATTATCCGCCCCAGTCTCAACCTCAGCCATATCCACCAGCTCAGCAAGTTACACCAGCGCAGGCGCCTATGGTGCAGCCAGCAATACAGTCTTCATCACCAACTGATCCACTACCACCACAGCAGCCGCAGGCTACTCAACCCTCAGCACCGACTGAGTCATCTACTCCCGCTCCATTCGAGTAATGATAGCGTCGGCCACCAGCAAATTGTGGTATACTAAAGACCATGAGAGTACGGATAGAGATAGACACAAAGACCTTTGTGCGGTTTTGGCTGGTAGTAATTGGTTTTGCATTTGCAATCCTCGCGATTTATCTAGCGCAGACCGCCTTGATTATGATTGGCACGGCGGGGTTCCTCGCGCTGGCACTCAATGGGCCAGTCAATGCCATCGTCGAGCGCTTGCCAAATCGGAGTCGCACACTCAGCACTGCACTCGCCTTCATTAGCATTGTGGCGCTACTTGGAGTGGTTCTTGTGCTCGTGGTACCACCCATCGTCCAGCAGACGAGCAAGTTTGTCGATG
Organism: uncultured Candidatus Saccharibacteria bacterium; assembly: GCA_963526965.1. Classification (GTDB taxonomy): domain Bacteria; phylum Patescibacteriota; class Saccharimonadia; order Saccharimonadales; family Saccharimonadaceae; genus Saccharimonas. The sequence continues at coordinate 95,590 of CAURPS010000002.1, forward strand.
CCCTGCCGGGGATGGTCCATACAGCGGGCGAGCAGTGGCATAGCTTTGGTGCCTTTGCCGAGCAGTATCATATCCAAGCGCAGGTAGATCAAGTAGTAGAGAGTGCTCGCAGCAGTGTCGAGTCCTGGACGCGTGGCCTTAGTGGCAACCTCCTTGCCGGCATTAGCTCCGTCTTCTCTGCAGTCGGCTCAGGGTTCTTGGTGCTCGTCCTCACCTTCTTGATGCTGACGGAAGGGCCGGCCTGGGCAGAGCGCTTTTGGGGGCTCTACCGCGACCAATCTACAATGGAACGCCACAAGAAGGTCGCCCATCGCATGCATGCTGTGGTAGCAGGCTATGTGACGGGACAGCTCACCATCTCGGGCATTGGCGCCCTCTTTGCTGGGGCGGCGGTCTTTGTGCTGAGCCTCTTTTTCTCGGCTATTCCGAGTAACCTTGCACTCGTTACCATTGCCGTCACCTTCGTCTTGGCACTTATCCCTATGTTTGGTGCCACGATCGCTGGGGTAATGATCTCCCTCTTGCTTGCCTTTAATGCCTTGCCAGGTGGCCTCATCTTTGCGGCATTTTTCATCATCTACCAGCAGATCGAGAATAACTTCATCTCGCCCACCATTCAGTCGCGCAAAATTGATCTCACGCCACTAGTTGTCCTTGTTGCCATCACCATTGGCCTTTACATCTTCGGCATCATCGGTGGTCTCATCTCCATCCCCATCGCTGGCTGCTGCAAAGTTCTGCTAGACGACTACCTCGAGCACAACGCCCGCGCCCGCGAAGAATCCACCAAGCCACTGGCCAAGCTGGTGGAGAAGATTAAGGGCGAGGGATAGAAACCTCACAGCGAGAGCCACGCCAGTAAGAATCTTACGATAGATACATCTACATATAAGTTAGAGAAGAATAGAGATTTAAACACTTCTAACTAATAAATATTTCCTGTCCAGGCCGTGGACGTGTAACCCTCTCGACATACCCATCAAAGAAAAAGGGGATATTGTCCTCATCACCATTATCAATCCGCCCCTTAGCCTTACTGCACGCACCAAGAGAAACACTATACTCTGGCTCTCCTGTCACGATTGTCGGCTCATTCCACTCAGTAATCCACGCGTAGCGTCCACCGAAGTTTCGCTTGGCAACCTCAAGGATATAACAACCTGCATCCATCGCTACCGCATCTTTTGTCTCAAGAATAAACATATGGTTCTTTGCTGTAGTATCGGCAGCTTCTCGATAGAGTACATCAAGCACATCATCCACCACTGCAAGACTCTTTACTGAATAATCAAGCATACCATGAAGGTCATGCCCCAGTGCTTTTGACATATAGTCGATGAAATACTGTGCATGCTTCTGTGTGTATGCTGCAAGCTCGCGTTGACTATCTGATTGGGTATTATTGTCTGGATTCGTTGGCATATTATTTTCCTGCTATGTAATAATCTATTATAACTCTGGTCGCCTCAACGCCATCTCAATCCCCAGATCAACCTCAAGCGGATCCTCACCCACGTCCAGCTCATCTACTTCTTCTGCGGAGTAGTAACGACCATCTTCTAGTTCTTCAGGAGCACGCCATGCGTAGTAAGTCAATGAAGTTGGTTCACTGATCTGAAGGAAGTCACGCAGGATGTGGATCGATTGTGCTGTGAGTGAGGCATACGCCGAACTGTACGTCGGCAGCAGGAGATGACGCGAGTAAACTTCATTTTCATTACTTTGCTGCCACCCTTGATTGACCATAGTGCTGATAGCACTGGACTTGTACGCACTCAATACATTCCGCGTCTGTGGAGACAGACGTAGTTCACAGACAATAGCCGTGTCGCTAACGGCGTAATGAAGGTACTGTGTCATATATTCTGTAGACACTTCGGGGATCAGTACAATGTGTACTCGATCGCCAGCGCGCATGAGTGCGCGCGCAAGTCTATTCTCAAACTGTGTCCAGGAGAATTGGTACATGCTGAAACCACCGTGTTAAATGCTATTCAATACATTCGCATACTGTGGGGAATGGATATATACTGCGATAGCTGAACGCCGATTGGATATTTGAAACTCACAACCATTTTCTGCCTTCCAGTATGCAATTTCACGCTCAGCGTCACGCTTGATTCGAGGTCTACCCCAAACGGCAGTTCCTGCCTCTACATAGCCGACAAAAGCGTCGTTCATAAATCTGTCTTGTTCAATTGATTTTGTTGTATCAATATCTGTTAGGCTCCATGAGATCATGTCAAGTCCTCTAACCGGATCGGATGTGGTTGCCCTCAGTCTCGGCTGACTAACTGGAATATCCTTTGCGATAGTACTTGGATCACTTTCATCCCAACCCAGTTTTTCCATAGCCGCTGTCAACTTATCTTCTGTGAGTGGCCAATCTTGGTTGACCCAGTAATTTACAAGTTCGACAAATTTTTGTGGGGTAATGCTGTTCCATGTCATGGTGATAGTATACCATTATCATCTTATATACACCATCGCCATTTTATACTATTACACTTCTATCCTATGCATAGTTCATTGCGTCATAATACTATCTCGGCACGCAGCGATACACCACTGTTTGGTCTCGCATACACAGCTGCACAACTGGTGCAATAACGCCTGTCTTCTCGAGCGTATCGGGCAACGACCAATCGTAGCGTGGTCTCCCTTTATTACCATATTCAATCGGCGCAACAATTAGATTGTAATAATGCCGCATCAGCACCAGCGCACGTAGCGGATCGACAAGCGGCGCGGTTGCCATTGGCTCATCGGCCACGCCGAGCTCCAGTGCTTGCCATGCTGCGTCGGGCATCTCCTCGGATGCGTTATATCTATCGTAGCTCACAGCCAAGCCACCACCGTCGTAGCCAAGGCCTGGTAGCTTCTCGGCATAGTCTGGCAGGTACGCCGCGATGGCAAGGTCGATATTCTTGGGTAGAGTTTTGCCTATGTCATAGCCCGTCCGCTCAGTCAGTGGCAGATCTCTGGGCAGCTCCCCGCTGCTCAGGGATGACTCGCAGGCAATAAGGTTGCTCAGGGTAATAATGGCTTCATGCCGAGCAATATTATTGCTATAGGTATCATCATGCTCCCACCCCCAACGGTTTACTGCATCAAAAACTGCACGTAGCGCGTATATCTTGTAATCTGTACGTAGTTTTTGTTCCACTAATGGAGCGCGTGGTGCGGTCTCGTGATTCACGTTATTTCTCCGCCCACCACCACACTGGCCCTTGCGGTGTGTCGCGCACGGCGATGTGTAGCGCGGTGAGATCAGTACGCAGGCGATCGGCTGTGGGCCAGTCGCGGGCTTCGCGAGCACGCTGGCGCTGGAGGATGAGCTGCTTTGCCTCATCTGTAATGTCTGGCGTCGACTCACGGAGATCGAGACCAAGTAGCTGATCAATCGCCGCTAGCAACTCCTCCAATCCACGATGATACACTGCTGCCAGTGGCCGCGCTAGCACCCGATCAAATGCTTCGTCGATAAGCCGTAGCGCCTCGGGGGTATTCAGGTCATTTGCGAGCGCTTCGCGCACTGCCCCGCTCGCTGCCAAGAGCGATACGTGGCCCGATTGCTCGTCACTCTTGCGCTGGTCATCATCCAGGCTCTCATACGTCTGGTGGCGCAGGCACGCCACTTCATACCACTTGCGCAGGCGATTGCGCGCTGCACTGAGGTTCTCCCAGCTAAAGTTTCCCTCGTGCGAGTAGTGGCTCTGCAAGACGAACAGCTTGTACTCCATGGGGGTGTAGCCCCGCTCGGCGAGGTCGGTCAAGGTGTAACCATTGCCCAGGCTCTTGCTGATCTTCGTGCCATTGACCTTGAGGTGGTTGCAGTGCAGCCAGTAGTGGGCAAAGGGTTGGCCCGTCGCAGCTTCGCTCTGAGCAATCTCGTTGCTGTGGTGCACAGGGATATGATCAATCCCACCAGTGTGGATGTCGAGCGTCGCGCCAAGGAAGTGCATTGCAATTGCCGAGCATTCCAAGTGCCACCCCGGGAAGCCCATCACTGGCGTACCATCCGTTGATGGCTGGTCGAGCAACTCGGGCGGCGTGGGCCACTCCATATCGCGCTTGACGCCAGTTGGCGAGAACTTCCACAAGGCAAAGTCGCTCGCGTGGCGCTTCTCGCTATTGGGGCCAATCCGTGCCCCCGCCCGCAAGGCTCGCAGATCGAGCCGGGCAAAGTCTGCATAGGCTGGGAAGGTACTGGTGTCAAAATAAATCCCATCACTCGTCTGGTAGGTGTGCCCCTTACGCTTGAGAGTAATGGCAAGCTGGATTTGCTCGTCAATATAGTCGGTGGCACGGGCCAGTTGGCTTGGTGGCGTTAAGCGCAGCGCGTTCATCCCGCGGATGAAGTCATCAGCGTAGAATTTAGCAATCTGCCAAGCAGTCTTACCCTCGCGGCGCGCACCCTTCTCGAGCTTGTCTTCGCCTTCATCGGCATCGCTCGTTAGGTGGCCGACATCGGTGATATTCATTACACGCTCCACCTCGTAGCCCTCCGCCTGAAGCATGCGCACCAGGATATCCCAGTAGATATACGCTGCCCAGTTGCCAACATGTAAATAGCTATACACTGTTGGCCCACAGGTGTAGAGCGACACCTTGCCAGGCTGGAGCGGTACAAATGTATCGAGGTGACGGGTCAGTGTATTAGCAAACTTAATCGCCATGGGCTGCCTCACTCTCATCATACTCAACGAAGGCCCGGCTGGCTGCCTCGACGATCTCACGCATCGCCAGCTGGTAATCCTCATACATCCGCCAACCCGCTGCATAGGCATGGCCACCACCACCAAAGTAGCCAGCGATCATTGCCGCTACTGGCGCATTGCTGCGGATCTTGCCAGTTAGCTTGCCATCGGGGTAGGTCTTGATAGCAATCGCCACATCTACTCCTTCCACCAGACGCATCTCGTCTAGCACAAGCATACTGGGGTTATATTGGTCGCTATATTCCTGGATCTCCTCCCACGGGATATGGATGAGTGCCAAGCGGCCATCTAGCATATACTCGATCCGCTCGATCAAGCGCCCTTTGTAGCGGAGGATCTCTGGCGCTTTTTTCATAAAGTCACGGCGGCGCACCTCAATGGCGGCATTGCTTGCGCCCAGCCGGGTCAGCTCTGCGACGGTCTGGATGGAGTCGGCCGTGGTGTTTTGCGTTGTAAGGCCCAGGCTGTCGCTCATGATTGCGATGAGGAGATTCTCTGCCGCTTGTGGGTTGATCGCCCACTGAGCATGCTGCGCAAGATTGTAGATAAGCTCGCCAGTCGCCACCACATCTTGATTGATAAGTGTATGGTCAAAGCTTAGGGTACTCTCCGTCGCGTGGTGGTCCAGCACGAGCACTGGGTGCGTCGTGAGGAAGGCACGAGCACTCGGTGCTTCGAGCACTTTACTAAGCAAGATATCTGCACTGGTATCAACAATAATCGCCAGCTCAGCACTGCTGTCAAACTCATCAGTAATGCGATCCCAGCCGCGAATGTATCGCAAATATTTGGGCACTGCCACCGGGCAATAGAGCGTTACCTGCTTGCCCAAATCGCCCAGGATTTCCTCCAGCGCGAGGCTACTGCCGACACTGTCACCATCGGGGTTTTCAGCTTGGATAATAATAATTTTGTCTGCGCGTTGGACCGCGCGTATCACTTCGTCAAACATCCTCTTTAGTGTAGCAGAATTTGCCAATAGGTGCGAGGTATGGTGCGGTGGATTTATGGCCTGGTATACAAACCGCGGCAGGTCATACACTAACAATCAACAATAATGGGTTATGAGGAAGCACCATGAGCGAATGGGATCTGCTTCGGAAGATTTTCCGGTGGTAAGATAGTTCCACTGGGTAATTAGCGAGGTATGGTACTACCGCATTTGGCAGTATGCGTCGTAGCTAATCAAGAAAGGATCAAAACTATGCATTATTATTGCGAAGCTTTTAAGGGCACAAAATACGAATTGCTGTTTTGCTAAATAAACATCAGCATAACGCCCCTCTTCTGGATGGAAGTGGGGTGTTTTTGTTTGCATAGTATGACATGAATATGGTATGGCAGTTTTAGTTGCACTAACACAGGAGGCTTTTATGACAAACCATGAGAATACTCAACACCGGCCAAGCACAGGCGAGACCCCTCAATCACATGAGAATGGGCTAATCACAACCTTATGGGGACTCGGTGTGAAATCTCTCGAACGCACTAAACAAACACTTCACAAGAGCGATACACAGGATGACGCACCTTCACTAAAAACCCATATTTACTACGATGGAGAGCTCATCGAAACACAGACGTTTCCTCAATTATATGCGCGTATGCTGCGCCAAAAACCTGAGACTAATCAGCAAAGCACCATTGTATCACCTGAAGATTAACGAGTGAGTAGCTTCTTGGTATTTTTCACACCCCCATGCAAGGTATGAATAGCATCAAAAAATGTTCACCTTCACTGCCTCTTGGAGGAATGATTCAGAGAAATAACCAAGCAAAATACCAGAATCTATATCAGCACTAACGCTTCTTAGCTACCTGTCTGTGCCTTCTCTACCAGCTTCTTGCCGCCGCGCTCAAACCAGCGTGTATAGGTGGGGCTGCTGCCGCTTACCCGCTCGCGCCATAGGTTCATGGCATCGCGACTGTAGCTGAGGGTCTCGATCGCCTCCAGCCCACGGCCACGGTATAAGTTGCCCGCCGCACCCGGGCCACCATTGTAGCCAGCAGCAACGAGCTCAACGCACTCATTTTCGGATAGATTGCCAAGCGGCACACACAGCTGATCGCGCAGATGCGCCAGATAGGCCGCGCCAAAGGCGATGCTCGTTGCAGGATCAAATAAATCATAGTTCGTGCGCGCCGGCTTCACGAATTTAGCCGCAATCTCCTTGCCCGTGCTATCCGTCACCTGCATCAAACCACTGGCCACACCACTGTGCGCCTTGGGGTACCCGCCGGATTCCAGCGTCATGATAATCGCCACCAGCTGCGGCGAAATGTTATACTGCCGAGCCTGCTTGGTAATCTCGCCCTGCCAGCGCTTAACGGTATCTGGCATCCAGGCAGGGAGGGTGTTGTCTTGGCTCGTGAGCGCTACATTTGCCGTGTCCTGCGGTGTTTTGATAAGCTTCGCCAGCATACCGCGCTGCCACGCGAGATACACACCACCCACCAGCACAAGCACTAACGCAGCGCTCATCAGCCCCCAGCGATTACTCTGCGCCCAGCGCGTTAGCTTTTTCGTCCATTTCTTTGATTTTGCCATTGTTTTAGTATAGCAAATAAACGCGTGTTGTTTCTTCTCTTGATGAGGCCATCTTTTGTTTTCTTTTTAAACCTCTGTAGTTATCGCGTCCACTCCGAGAATGTGACAAAGCTAGATTCTGGAAGGATGAGGTTTCTTTTGGTTGACAACTCCCTCTTCCTCCACTATGGTATATATCATGACAAATTCTCCAGATGATACCACTGCTACCCAGCAACAAAGGCCACAGGCAAGCCAGCTCCCAATCGACCCAGTCAAGATAAAAGCAATGATAGACTACTACATTGTGGAGTATCGCGAGCAGTTACTCGATAGAGATTTGCTCGAGCAGGCGATAGCAGATGATGAATTATTCTGGCGTAGCAGTGTATGGCGGGTAATTACTAGCCTGATTCACATTATGCGATTCTCTGATTGCGATCCCTACGCTGATAATTATTTTGATAGACAGGCCATTACCGAGTGTAGACGCTTCGCAACCGATCTCCTGCGCGACCTACAGAAGATCAGCAAGGGTATTCCTGATCTTGCCGCAGAGCTCCCCAAGATTAAGCAGGATGTCTGGGAGTTTCTAGATGTCATTTTGCCAAATTCGCAGCCGACACAAGCAATGCGGTCGAGCACTCTTGAGCTCCAGCGCGATGAGTCTGGCACTGTATCACTCCAGACCATCCCTGCCGATCTTGAGCCACATGAGCTCTTTCATCAGCAATATTGTGAGTATATTAGAATGAGCGATACACCAGATGGAGCAGCTCGCTTGCAGGAGCTACGCGAATCGCTCGATGCCCGCACCGCTGCCGCCAGAGATATGCAGCGCGATGATATCAATTTGCCTTTTTATCGCCTTCTTAGTGATGCCAATACCCTCCACTTGCGCACTCGAGACGCTGATGATTTTACTCGCATGTGCACGATTGCGAGCCGTTGCCAAGAAATGGCCTATCGGCACTTTGGATATAACCCTGCGACAACAACACCCTCGCAGGATCGAGAAGTTAGTCAATATATTTCATCAGCTCAGCAAGAACTGGGCATGATCATCGAGCTCCTTCTCAAATTCGATGATGATGGTGTAGCGAAGGCCCAGCAACTCGAGCATTATGTCATCAGCCCCTACATCAAGGCAGAAATCGATGCCGAGTATGCCATACATGGCAAAGATCCGGACGGCACACGCCAAGCCCGCGCCTCCGCTTATGTTATTGCACCCGAGGATGAAGGGTATACACTCCACCCTGTTGTTAATTCATTGAACGACCGGCGCTTTATATTCGATCAGCGGATTCGTGATGCTTACATTGCCATCATTACCAAGCACCCATCAGAGCGATCTTCTTCACGGTTATTTGACGACTACTATCTTGTAAAGCTCTGTGCCAAGCATGGCGAGCAAGCGGTCGCTCGGAAGGCCGCCTGGGACATGGTGAACTATTATTTCTACCAAACAGATGATATAGAGGAGATTCATTTCTATGTGCTTTTGCTCAAAGACGAGCTAGGAGAAGGTGAGAAAGTCAAGCAGTGGATCGCGCAACAGCTGCGCGACAACCCAAGCGCCGAACTCGCTACGCTTTATTTTGAATGTGTTGGCTATGATCATGATGTATTTCGCTTTTTGCAAGAGGCCACCGCACGCGAAGCAGACTCACCGATGAAGGCACTTGCTCAACAAGTCGAGAATCTTACTACACTCGAAAGTACTGTCAGCGACTGTCTTTACGACTTCGTCGAGAAGCAAGAAGCCGCCGAAGAGCAGCGACGTCTCCACGCAGAATCAGCACAATAGTCTCTTCACTACACCGCGCGCCGCCCCTCGAGCGCGTGGCCGAGGGTTATTTGGTCGGCATATTCAAGGTCAACGCCAACGGGGATGCCACGGGCCAAGCGTGTCATCCGCACCGTTAGGCCTGCCTCGGCAATGTGCCGCTGCAAGAAGAGCGCGGTCGACTCGCCCTCCACACTTGCATTGGTAGCAATGATCACCTCTTCTACTGCATCATGAGTAATCCGCTCCAGCAGCTCGGGGATGTGCAATTGCTCTGGCCCCACCCCATCAATCGGCGAGATCACGCCGCCTAGCACGTGGTACGTCCCTTTGTAGTGGCCAGTACGCTCCAGCGCCACGATGTCGAGCGGCTCCTCCACCACAGCAATCTGTTTGCGATTGCGTTCTGGGCTGCTATAGAGTGGCGAAATATCTTGGTCAGGATCCATCAGAGCAAAGGTAACGGGGCAGGTTGCAACAGCAGTGTGAAGCTGTGTAATCGCCTGAGCAATCCCCTGGCTCGTCCGTCCATCAGCCCGTAGCAAAAAATACGCATAGCGCTCCGCCGTACGCGCACCTACCCCTGGCAAGCGCCCTAGCTCATCTATCGCCCGCTGCAGAGCCTGAGGCAGAATATCTGCCATACTAGCTAGAACCCGAGGTTGCCAAGCCCACCCATCAGTGGCTGCATTTTCTTGGCAGCAATCTCTTGCGCCTTGGCCATGCCATCGCGGATTGCAATCTCGATCCAGTGCTCCAGCTGGTGGATGTTATCTAGGTCTACCTTAGTTGGGTCGATCTTCACACTCTTGATCTTCAGCTCGCCGGTAATCTGCACAATCACTGCGCCATCACCCGCCTCGACCTCCACGATCTCCTTCGCCAGCGATTTCTGCGCCTTGCGCAAGTCATTCAGCATCTTCATTTGGTTCATACCCATTGCCATACTTCTTCATTTCCTCCGTTTCTTGGCTGTCGTACTCGATTTATTATACATGATTTGGTGGATGGCTGGAAGGGATACCTGTTCGCCCAGTACCTCTTATGCCCATTATTGGGGGATTACCACCAAATGAGAAGTCATCAACCACCACGCACGCTTCGAGCGTGATGAGGATGACACGCCTCACAGTTCAACACACATGATTCAACGATACCCAGAGCAACAAGCACACCATGATATCCGTCTCGAATCGATTACTCGTCCAGACACTACACACAACTCAGCATGCACACAAGCCGAGCTTCTACGACATAATACCCTGCTCTACCAGCCAACGGTAGTTCCAGCCATCGTTCGATTCGGTTTTATAACTCCAGAAAAAGTGGGCATCAGCGCTGGCAAAAGCCGTTTGCTGCGCCAGTATGTAGGCGGTGATGGTCGGCGGGGTCATGGCAATAGCGGGCGGCAAAATCGCACTCCACTCGCCAATGATGGTTGGGCGCTGCAACGACTGGTGCATCTGGGTAAATTCATCCACAATACTCGCGTGCTGATCATAATCCACCAGCGTCAAGTTGGCCGCCCCAAAGCACTGGTAGTGGTGAATATCCAGCCAATCACTGGGCTGCGCCCGGCGCCACCGCGGCAACTGGTAGGCATCACTAATAATAATGCGCGTTGTGCCCGGTACAATGCGGCGCAACCGGCGGGTTGTGCGGCGCGACCATAGCCGCAGCAGCCAGTGCTGCAGCCAGTTCTTGGTAAAGGGTTCGTTCAGGAGCTCAATCCCCCAGAGCTGCGGGCTTGCACTATAGCGCTCGGCAAGCTGCATGAGGATGCGGCGGGTCGCCCGGCGGTTTTTGGCCTGGTACCAGCCGGTTTGCGGCATGCGGTTGCCACTCCCACTGTGGTCACCCAAGTTCTGCGCACCCGGCGCTGCGTGTAAATCAAGCAAGACGCGCATATGGTATTTTTTGGCCATTGCAAAGCACCAGTCCAACTGCTTGGTAGCCTCGAGGTAACCATCCTGGCTTTCTAGCACCCAGTAACCAACCGGCACACGCAGTGCCTCGATACCGTGCGCATGCAGCCAGGCAAAGTCCGCTTCGGTCATAAATTCCTGCCGGTGCTTGGCAATGCGCTCCGGGCCGTCTGGTTGCATCATCAGCTGATGCTCGTTGCTCGCGTCTGTATCCGCAAAGACCGATGGCGTCATCCAGCGCTCAAGCACCAGCCACCCACCCAAGTTAACACCGCGTAATGGTTTATGCATATGCTTTATTATAACAAAGTATAGAGCTAAACTATAATGACTAGTATGTACACCCACACCATCACCATACCATCCTCCAGCCAGACTCAAACACTGCGCCTGGTTAAGCCAAACCCAGCTTATGCGCCAATTACCATCCAGTGGATTCATCGGCCAGAGGTGACACAGTATTTAGGTGCAGATTTTTCGCAGATGACCGAGGAAGACGAAGTAGCACACCTCCAAAATATGCTTGACGATGACGATCGGTATAGCTGGATGATTGAGCGTGATGGCGAAATCGTTGGCAATATTGAGCTTAACGAGATAAGAAAACTTAGCCACAAATACGGCGCCACAGCGGGGGCATTTTGTACACTGATTGGTGATCCGAAAAACTGGGGTCAAGGCCTTGGGAGTTCTGCCAAGCAAGCAGTTTGCAATTGGGCGTTTTCTGAGGGTGGATTTGCAATAATTGAGGCAAAGGCATACGTACAAAATATCCGCAGCTGGAATGCGCTCGAGAGGCTTGGCTACCGGTACACAGGAATCGAGCAAGGTGAAGTTGCGGGCGAGGCAGTGAAATGGAGGGTGTACACACTGGCAAAGGCTGATTGGGAGAAGCTGAGTTGGGCAAAGTGGTAGTAAATGCTCCATTAAAAAAATGGCTCCAACGAGCCATCATAATAAATCCTTGGTGACCTCACGGGGAATCGAACCCCGGTTGCTGGGATGAGAACCCAGTGTCCTAACCGCTAGACGATGAGGCCGCTTAGTCACTATAGCAAAAAAATCGGCCCTTGTCTAGCGATAATGTTGTAAAAAAGGCTTGACATACCCTAGGCGTGATGCTACACTGATCGTGTCATGCACTTGCATGGTGGAGACAACTAACACAAACAGCACTCGATACAGCCACCGCAAGCCACGAGATGCAGGAGAACCCATACTGCGTCTGTCTGGTTTGTCCGTGCTATAACTGTGCAAATATCACACTTGGCACCCGTGCGAGAGGTGCCAAGCAAAGGAGGACTCCTCGGGCATCTTACCCAGCCCAGGAGATGTGCGATTTTCACTTCCCACGCGGGGAGTGATTTTCGTTTGGTGGTGTGAGGCGATCGATCGGCAGGCGGAAGCCAAAGGTACTCCCCTGCCCCTCCCGCGAATGAAAGATCAATTCGCCATGGTGCCCCAGCACGATCTTCTTTGCCAAGAATAGCCCAATCCCCGTGCCGTCGGGCCGCTGCAGCTGGGCATTGTGCGCCCGGAAGAACTTCGTAAAGATCTTGCGCTGCTCACCCTGCGGCACTCCAATGCCATGGTCTTGCACCGTGCACACCACCCAGCCATCCTTACGGTAGAGTCGCACCGTAATAACATCAGCACCAGGCGAGTAGTAAATAGCATTATCGATATAATTAACGATGACTTGCCGGAGCTTATTTTCATCGATTAACAGAGGTGGAATAACCCCACGCGGCCAATAATCCACCCGCAAATGGTGGCGCTCGGCGATGAGCTGGATGGACTCAATGCTCTCTGCCACCAGCGCAGCAACATCACCCGGGTGGAAGTCGATTGTGAAGTTGCCAGTGCGGATGCGCGACACATTAAGGAAGTTGCCAATTAGCTGCACCATTCGCTCACTGCTGGTAAAAGCCTCAGTAAGGAAGGTGCGCTGCGTGGCATTAATCTCACCAGCATCACCCTCCAGTACCATCGATATATAGCCCTTCACACTAGTGAGCGGTGTACGCAGCTGGTGGCTCGCCATACTGACGAACTCATCCTTCGCGGCATCGAGTTCGCGCAGGCGACGGTTAGAGGCGCGCAGTTGGCGCGTCGCGCGGTCTACCGCTTGGGTGAGTTGCTGCTGGAATTGCTGCGTGGTATTGTGACACTGCTGCGCCATCAGTGTCAGTGCACATTGCTGGGCTATCATTGCAAGAGTGGCTCGCTGCGCAGCAGTATACGTGGCTCGCCCAGCTGGCGGGCCAAGCACGATATATCCACAGTGATTGCCCTGCCACACCAGCCGCAGCACTACAGCAATGTTGTAGCGGCGAAGTGCGTGGCGCTTGGGTAGCATGGCGGTCATTGTGCGCACCGTTGCTTCTTTACATAGCGGCAAGAGTGTGTCAACAGAGGTAGCGCATTCATCTGGCAAGTCAATTAGCGGCAGCGCTCCATCCACCGTCACCATCACCCCGCACCAGGTCGGCCGAGCAACTGCCCTTAGCGCTGTGCGCACCGCTACTATCACTTCTGCAAAGTCGGTCGCGGTGGCCAGCGCGCTACCCAGTGCCACCAGGGGCTCAGCTGATATAGGTGCCGTGCTTGATTTTGGGCGATTTTGTTCCATTTTCATGCTACACCTGCTATTATAAAGCAAATGGTTAAAATTGCCATCATCGAAGACGATCAAACCATCAGCCAAATGTACCGCATGAAGTTCGAAGCGGCTGGCTTTGCGGTGGAAGTCGCGGGCGATGGCAAAGCTGGCATCATGCTGGTGCAACGGGCTCACCCCGATATCATCCTGCTCGACCTCCAAATGCCCCACCTCAATGGCGCCGACACGCTCGAGCATATCCGCGCTTACTCATGGGGCAAAGCCATCCCAGTTATCGTCCTCACTAACCTCGGTCACGAAGAAGCCCCCAAAAAGCTCCAGCACCTTGGCGTCCACAGCTACATCGTCAAAGCCGAGCTTACCCCCAGCCAAGTCGTCAAGCGAGTAGAGGAGGCTTTGGCGGAGCGTGGGGTGATAACGGAACAGTAACAAAACTAAACTACTAGTGAAGCCACCAACACCGCTCGGCGGCCAACTCGTCAAGTTGAAAACCATCAAATTGCAAGCCCCGGAGTCGTGGCAGTAAAGGACGTATCTGTTCATCAAAAGCCGCGAGCTGTGTGCGGTAGTCTTGCAGCTGCTGTATTTGCTCCGCGTCTGTTAGCAGTCCTTTGTCGACAAACCACTCGAGTGTTGCAAGCACGTTATGTACACGATCGAACTCATCAGAATAGCTATTGTAATGGAACCACTCGTAGTCTTCACGAAGCCATTCTACTGAATCTTGACTCATGTCCTTGGCAAGGCGAGGAAGTGCTGTTTCGGTGGCATACTCCATCGTATGACGAACAGCATCTCGGCAGAATCCTGTATTGATTGTAGGTTTCAGAATTTCGACAATGATGTCTGCGCCGTCGCGCAATGACTGTGCATCGAAGGTATCGGGAGCTCGGGGTGCTACATCGTCATTTAGGCGTTCAGTCCGCTTTATACTCCAGGCAGTACGATAGCGCATCGATATAATGCTCACGCGCCATCGGTTCACCTTCTTCGTACTCAAGTACTGAAAAGTAACTCGCTCCATAGGCTAAGGTGAACAGTCGTAGCACTTCTTGATAGACAAGGTCGTCGCACGAGTCCTTAGATTTGACGACAGTACTTTTAAACCAATCGTCAGGAGTGAGCCCAGATTCACTTACCCATTTTTGATATAAAATGCTTGGCATTTTTACCTCCATTGTTTTCACAGATCTTTTATTATTTTACTTAATTCTATCACATCATTTTCCTTGTGCAATTGCAAAAAACTTCAGCTCAACCAACAATAACCAGTCCGCGCATTCTTCAACGATCAACAGATTAATGACTACATTTGGCGTATGTGCTATCTTTGTGAATCATCTCACCAGTAATTCCTCATCACCCCCTATTCTCATCTCTATATACGTGACATGTATGTTACTGTTGAGTCTCTTATTCACTTTTCTACATTACATATCATATAAACCTTATGCTATCAGTCTCACAAATTGGAGGCAGTTTGGATTCTCACGTCAGTGGTGGTACAATAAGGCTAGTAAGCACCCGTAGCTCAGCGGATTAGAGTACTTGGCTTCGAACCAAGTGGTCGCAGGTTCGAATCCTGCCGGGTGTACCAGTTTTGTTCTATATTACCCAGCTTGTCTGGGTTTCTTTATATAGTACTATTTGCTATTCATTTTGTGGCCGCACCATACAAAAAGGGGTTAGCGCACTGCCAACCCTTTTTGTTACACTACTGCCACAACCGCTATTAGCGAGGATAATAAATCTTCGATGACTGCAAGGATTCTGTTGTGGTCATTGTATTATGCCACGCAACCACCCCAGCTGCCAGCAAAATCAAGAAGACAACAATCGCCACTGCCGCCAAGATAAGGCCAACAATATAGGCGATCTTAAGCCCCTGCGCCCACGTCTTGTCGCGCTCGGTCGCAACGTATGGCGTACCATTTGCATCTGCTGTGGTACTCGTCAGCAAGAAAAAGTCGACGATACCCCAGACAGACAAGACAGACAGCCCCAACATCGAAACAATATTAACATACGGCACAACTGATGTCACCGTACAGCCCACCGCAATCCAAAAGCGGATTTTACCCAGCTCGTCGCCACGATACCAACGAGCCAAGCCATACTGCCCCATAAACGCAGCGAGAGCGACAACCGCCAAGTAGTTGCGCGGCGAAGTATCGACTGGTGCAGGCGCAGCGGCTGGTACGACTGGTTGGCTAGCAGCTGGAGCTGTGTGCGATGCTGCCTCAGTTGGTGGTGTTGGTTGTGCTGTAGGTTGTTCGTTTGCCATTGCTATTCTCCCGATTAAACTCTCTCTCCATGGTAATGCGTTTTTGGCAAAAAGACAAGCAAGCGCACACGCCGCAGCAAAAGAGCTTTTTAATTCACCTCGCCGCCTCTTGACAGAACCCCGGGCTATCCGCTATAGTAAAAGGGCTTTGCACGGGTAGTGCAAGCGCGATATGGGCCAGTAGCTCAGCTGGTTAGAGCACCTGCCTCTTAAGCAGGGTGTCGAGGGTTCGAGCCCCTCCTGGCCCTCCATAGTATGTAGTCCTCGGTATTGCCAGAGGACTGTTTGCTATAGAGATACCTATTACAAGTATTAACCATTATATTTACGAAAGGACTACACCTTATGCCCACTCCATCGCTCAACGGCCGCGAGCTCGCAAGTTTCATCAAGCAGCGCCAAGCCCGCCAAGTGCGCCACCTACGCCAAGCGCATGGTATCACCCCCAAGTTGCTCATCATTACCCCGCTCAATGCATCGGGGCCAATCAATGCCTACGTGCACTACAAGCAAGCCTACGCCGCCGATATTCTCGTTGAGACAGAGGTAGCGCCAACCGCCGAAATAGATATGCCAGCTGCGATCGACCGAGCAAACAACGACCCACACATTCACGGTATTATCATCCAACTGCCGCTCAACGACCCATCGCAAACAGACGCCATCGTCCGGCGCATTGCCCCCGCCAAGGACGTCGATGGCTTGAGTGGCCCGCAAGCCGCCTATACACCAGCAACGGCACAGGCGATCGATTGGCTACTGGCAGGTTACAACATTAGCCTCGACGATAAGCAGCTCGCCATCATCGGGCGAGGGCGATTAGTAGGCGCACCACTAGAGCGGCTGTGGCGCGACCGCGGCTTGACTGTAACAGTGTGCGACCGCCAAACGCCTAATACTACAGAGATCATCGCTGCAAGTGACGTCATCGTCACCGCCACTGGCCAGCCCCATCTCATTACAGCGGATATGGTCAAAACAGGTGCAGTGGTCGTTGATGCTGGCACAGCAAGCGAAGGTGGCGTTATCGTTGGCGACGTTGACCCAAGCCTGCGCGAGCGCAGCGATGTCACTCTCACCCCAGAAAAAGGCGGCGTCGGCCCTCTCACCATCGCCGTGATGATCGACCATGTTATCCAGGCAGCGCAGGCAACAGTCGAGTCTAGCAAGAACTAGCCATTGCTGGGCTCTGTGGCCTAGCCGAATTTGCCTCATCGCTCTCTTGTGTTACTTTTATTGGTACACAGTCTCTTTGTTCGTTTATATTATAAGGGCTAACCCTGCTCTTGGATATACTCCTTATAAATGCCTCAATCTACCGGCTTCGGTAGTATCATCGCTTGCAATATGTCTAAACCTCGGGTGGCGTCATTTTTTATTATACAGATTTTGGCTAGCTCGGCTTGCAGATATATATCATGGGTGATATATTATACCTATGGATATTCGTACTGACGTTTCACTCAAACCATATTTGACGATGCAGCTTGGCGGCAACGCCCACACTATGGTCGACCTCTATACCAACGATGATATCGTGGCGGCATGCACGATGGCCCGCCAGCAGCAGGCCGAGCTCTTTGTCCTTGGCGGCGGGAGCAACACTCTGACTCAAGACAGCGGCTTTGCTGGCATTGTAGCGCGCAACCGTATCCCGGGCTTCTCGGTCATTGCTGAGGATACCGAATCGACAACAATCACCATTGGTGCAGGAGAGATTCTCGATGATGTCGTAGCAAGAACAGTGGCCAGTGGCCTGAGTGGCATTGAGGCGTTATCGGCCATCCCAGGCACAGCAGGCGCTGCGCCAGTGCAAAACGTTGGTGCGTATGGGCAGGAGATTGCCGATACACTTGTCTCGCTTGAGGCATATGATCGCCAGCAAGAGCGGTTTGTGTCGCTGAGTGCCGCCGACTGCGAGTTTTCGTACCGGCACAGCATTTTCCGGGGCCGCGAGATGGGGCGATATATCATCACAAGCATAACGCTCCGCCTACGCAAGGGTTTGCCGCAGCCACCCTTCTACCAAGCCGTCCAGGATTATCTCACCTCCCACGCTATAGCAGAGCCTACCCCGCAAGACATTCGCCAGGCCGTCATGACGATCCGCGCTAATAAGCTACCCGACCCAGCCAAGCTCCCCAATACTGGCTCGTTCTTCAAAAACGCGATTATTTCCAACGAGGCATTTACTCAGCTTCAGCAGCACTACCCCACGGTGCCACACTATGCCCTGGCCGATGGGCGCATCAAGGTGCCATCGGGCTGGCTCATTGAGCAAGCGGGGCTCAGAGGCAGTGTTCTCCACGGCATAAAAGTACACGATAAGAATGCAGTCGTGCTCATTAATCAATCGGCTACCAGCTACCACGATCTTGCTGCCGCTCGCGAGGAGATTATTCGCACGGTAGAGGAAAAATTCGGCATCACCATTGTGCAAGAACCACTCGAGATGCCAGCGGCGTGATGAGTCAAATAGTGTGTAACATCTGCATATAATCTTATCTATTTACCCCTGTTAATCAATAGTTTTTGTGATATAGATGTAGTCAAGCAGGCAAGGTAGATACGTATTCTTGAGTATTTTTTTGACTGCATTTGCTCTATTCTCTGCCAGCTTCACACTTTCTTTCCTCTCAAACAGTCACGGAATTTCACCTCATTAGGCTAGGAGTTCTGTGCTAAAATATATAATCTAACGAGGTGTTCGTTCTCATATTAGCCAAAGCACTCCTTGATATAAGGATGACGATTGACATTGCACCTGCATAACGAAAGAATGCCAAAGAATCTCGAATACTATTCCTTTAGACATTCCTTCTCATTCTTTCGTCGATAAATCATGGGGCACAATGTGAGGCAAAGCAAGCCATAATCACCTCAATTCACCTTCTCACCTCTTGCACTTTTACCCCAAAACCCTTATGCTAATTGCATGAGGGTACAACGCGGGTATACAATCGTGGAAATTATTATTGTGCTGGCAATTATGCTGGTGCTGCTAGTGCTGGGTGTCGTGACACTCAATAATGCGCAGCGCTCCTCGCGCGATACAGCCCGCACGACCACTGTAGAGACGGTAGCACGCAGCCTTGAATCCTTCTATAACGGCGACGCGACTGGTACATCGGGCGAGCAAGGCCACCGCTACCCATCGGCCGAGCAGTTTTTGACCTCGCTTAATGGCACGGCAATTCGCCATATCCTCCCTGGACTATCTGAGGATAGCTACCAATATCCATCGCACAGTGGGCAGCAAGCGCTCTTCGTCCAGTCGCCAAGCAATGGTATTAGCAAAGATAGTGCCACAGTCGATCGCTTCGTCTACGAGCCGCGCGCCCGCGATGGTTCGCTCTGCGTCACTGCCAGCCAAGAGTGCAGCCGTTTCTTCCTCTACTACCGGCTAGAGCGCGCACCAACAGTAACGATAACCATCACGAGCAACCACCAATGAAGCATAGTCCAGACGCTGGCTTTACTCTGGTAGAGATGTTAGTGACGATGGTGCTGGGCGTGCTCTTTGTTGGGACGCTCTATCAGCTGTATATTGTGACGATCCAGAGCGCAACGGAGGCCAATCGTGATGCCAAGGCGAGTATTGTCGGGTATGAGCTGCTCCGCCGCGAAGTTGGCGATGGCACACCAACGCCGTGCACAAACCGCGCGGCCAATCGCAACCTCACGACCGACCACTCGCTCGATACCGATGGCTTACCTCAGCCTGTTAGTGCTACTATTGTCGTTGATTGCCCCTATAGCACTACCGCGCCACAGATAAGCCGTGTATCGGTAACGGTACGCTACGGGCAAGGCTCTAGCCAATCGGAGGTTCGCCATGCGATTCTCAGCAGCCACTAATATACGCGAGCGGATGCAGCAGCTCATCCGCCGTATCTACCCTGCGCGGCACCAACAGCGTGGCTTTACTGTGGTGGAAATGCTGGTGGTGATTCCGATTATTGTGGTAGTGGTTGGTGTGTTGGTTGCTGCTTTGGTGGGGCTGCTGAGCTCGATTGTTATTTCCAACCAGCGCGGTGCACTGACGTATAGTATGGAAGATGCACTTGACCAAATCGAGCAAGATGTCCGCCTAGCGACAAAAGTCGAGAGCAAGGCCATCGCAGCTAACTGGGCACAGCACTTCGCAGGCGATAACGTCTTGATTCTCACCCAATACGCTACCGACCGCAATCCCTCCGACACCCAGCGTGAGCTCATCTACCTCAACAGCCAAGCCAACCCCTGCCGCACTCAAGCTGACCTAGCCGCCAAGCTCTACCGCACAAATAACCCACTTACCGTCAAGGTTGTCTACTTTGTGCAAGGTACTACCCTTTGGCGGCGAACTATCGTGCCAAGCCAATACGAATTCAATGCTACCAACCCCAGCAACAACACGATGTGTGGCCAACCCTGGCAGCAGAGCACTTGCAACTACACTGGCGGCCCCTGCAAAGCGCTCGATACACGCGTCGCGAATAATGTATCGAGTGTTCGCTTTGGCTATGCAACGGGTTTTAATCAAGCGGCCAGCACCACACCAAACGATAGCACCACCGTCGTCTCTGCCACAGTGGATATTGCCGCCCTCAGCACTGGCCAGACCATTCACGCCCGGGGGTCGATGCAGGCTCGGCGGATTAATAATTAGCCACAATCGAGAGAAAGGTATTGCACTGCCCGGTTATTATCACCGTATCACACGATCAACCGAGGTGGCGGTGCGCAGTATATTGTTATTTTGGCAAATACCCTAGCTCTTTTGCCCGTATCACCACCATCATACTATCTAAAAATTTCGTTATACATCTGTGCTCAAAAAGCTTGTGTTTAATGAATGTTCGTAGTATGATCGTAATATAATCAGTAACAAGGAGGGGTAACTCTGTATGACAACAAAAACTCAACGTAACCTGCGCGGTTTCACAATTGTCGAGCTTCTCATCGTGATTGTGATCATCGCCATCCTAGCGGCTATTACCATCGTCGCTTACAACGGTATCCAGCAACGCGCTCGTGACTCTGCAGCCGCTGGCGCTGCATCGCAGCTCTCGACCAAGGTAGAGGCATGGAACAGCCAGAAGGGTGAATACCCAACAGCCGCGCAAGTCAGTAGCAATCTTGTTGACGATAAAGTAACTGAAGCAAAGATCGATCCTGACCTTAAGAAGAAGATCATCACATCTGGCACACCAAACAACGACACCCCTGTCTTGTATACCCAGTGTGGTAGTGGTAAGGGTGCAAAAATCACCTACAAGAAGGGCGACAAAACCGAGGATATCGTCCGAGGCAGCTGCTAAGCTTATCCTCCCAATCAACAAAAACACCCGCTCTCTGGCGGGTGTTTTAGATATACGGATGTATACGGATGTATTACTACTGCGTCTAGCGAGATACGATTATCAATGACAGCGACAAACCTCTGACTTTTTGTCTATTCCGTCGGCACCGGGAAGTCCACCAAGAACTCTGCAACATCGGTGCGGAGCTTAGCTAGCTCTGTCTCATCATCACGGTGGTCGATGGCTAGCCGCATCCACTCAGCAATCTGCGGCATATGCTGCGGCTCTAAGCCGCGCGTTGTTGCCGCTGGCGTACCAAGGCGAATGCCACTAGGGCGAAATGGCGGCAGTGGATCATCAGGGATGGCATTGGCATTGAGTGTCAAGCCAATCTTATCCATCGCAATCTCCGCCATTTTGCCGTCAATCCCAAAGCTCGCGTGGACATCTGCCAAGATCAGGTGATTACTTGTGCCACCCGTCACAAGCACAAAGCCGCGCTGTTGCAGCTCCTGCGCCAAAGCAGCGGCATTAGCCACCACCTGCTGAGCATAGGCACGAAAGGCTGGTTGGAGCGCCTCGCCAAAGGCCACTGCCTTGGCAGCAATCGTATGCATATGCGGCCCACCTTGGATACCAGGAAAGACCGCCCGATCGATCAGCGTCGGAATATTCTCGAGCATCTTGGCTGGGCGCTTGAGTGGGTTGCTCACCACTCCCTTACTAACGATGAGCCCACCACGCGGCCCACGCAGCGTCTTGTGCGTCGTCGTCGTCATAACATGGAAGCCATAGTCGAGGGGGTTCTCCGCCACTCCACCAGCAATCAGCCCCGCGACATGTGCCATATCAGCCATGAGCAACGCACCAACCTCGTGGCCGATCGCCGCAAAGCGTGCAAAATCTAGCTGGCGCGGATAGGCACTAAAACCCGCCAGGATGATCTTTGGTCGATGTTCTTGCGCCACCCGATGTAGCTCATCGTAGTCAATCTCGCCCGTCCTCACGTCCTTCATCTTGTAGCGGACGAAGTTATACTCACGAGCACTATGCGTCACAGGCGCACCATGCGTCAGGTGTCCGCCATGGCCCAGATCCATCGCGAGGATGGTATCGCCTGGCTCGCACCATGCAAAATACACTGCTTCATTCGCCTGAGCGCCACTATGTGGCTGAACATTGGCATGGTCAGCCCGGAAGAGCTGCTTGGCACGGTCGATTGCCAGCTGCTCTACTTGGTCGGTATACTGTTGCCCCCCATAATAGCGCCGGCCCGGGTAACCCTCGCTATATTTGTTGGTAAAGACGCTCCCAAGCGCCCATAGTACATCACCAGAGACATAATTCTCGCTCGGGATGAGCTCCAAACCTTCGCGCTGGCGCTGCTGCTCACGGGTGATAAGAGTAGCAATAGTTGTTTCGTGCATGGGTAATACTCCTTGTTTGTTGGTTATATCTTAGGATTCGCTATGCACTTTTCATCAGATCATATGTGTAGTATAGCACAGCTACTCAATGTGGGGAGTTGCAGTACTTGACTACGTGCGTCTTTAGCTTGTGATAGCTCTCTTTTTCTCCAGTAGTATTGACATGCTATCGCATCTCTTTGACATTATCTCTTGTGTGAGAATTAGACGCTTGCTCGTGTAGCAATATAGGTCTTACACATGGCTAGTTGAAATAACAGAAAGAAGCTGGTGGGCTATTAGGAAAACTTCGCAGCCTAACCTCCGCATTTCTTTTTGCAACACGAGATGCTTGTGTTTGACAATATATCACCGATGATATATTGTACAAGCATGGGAACAGCAAAATATCTCCGTAATATCGGAACACTCATCCAAGAAACCCGCCAAGCGCGCGGTATGACGCAAGCCGAGCTCGCTACAGCACTTGGCACGAGCCAGTCGGCCATCAACCGCATTGAAAAGGGTGGCCAAAACATCAGCCTAGAAATGATTGCTCGCATTGGCGAAGTGCTGAGCAGTGAGATTGTCCGCATCAACAAAGCTGGCAAAACAAACTTCGTTATCAATGGTGGTGGCTCACTCCATGGCGAGATTGAGGTGAAGACGAGCAAAAATGCCGCTGTCGCTCTACTCTGCGCCAGCCTCCTTAACAAAGGCAAGACGACACTACGCCGAGTGGCCCGGATCGAGGAAGTTAATCGCATCATCGAGGTGCTAGAAAGCATTGGCGTGCGCTGCCGCTGGCTTGAGCATAACGACCTCGAGATCACCCCACCACGCACTCTCCATCTAGACGAGATGGATATCGCCGCAGCCAAGCGCACCCGCAGCATTATTATGTTCCTTGGGCCATTGCTCCATCAATATGAGTCATTCCAAATTCCCTTCGCCGGTGGGTGCAACCTTGGCACACGGACGGTTGGGCCACACATGGCGGGCCTCGCACCCTTTGGCCTGACTGTCGAGGCAACGACTGATTATTACCAAGCAACAGCCAACCCGCATATGGTTGAGCATGCTATCGTCCTCACCGAGCGCGGCGACACCGTCACTGAGAATGTTATCATGGCGGCAGCGCTCCACCCAGGCGTCGTGACGATTCGCAACGCCAGCCCCAACTACATGGTGCAAGACCTCTGTTTCTTCTTGCAAAAGCTTGGGGTGCAGATCGATGGCATCGGCACAACAACCCTTACTATCCATGGCGTCAGCGAAATCAACCAAACAGTCGAATATTGTCCAAGCGAAGACCCTATCGAGGCAATGAGCTTCATCGCAGCGGGTGTAGTGACGGACTCTGCTATTACCATCCGCCGGGCACCAATCGAATTCCTCGAGCTCGAGCTAGCAGTGCTGCGCGGTATGGGCTTACAATATGAGCTCTCCAGCGAGTACCCAGCGCGCAATGGTCAGACTCGCCTGGTCGATATTAGCCTGCACAAATCGACTCTCACCGCTCCACAAGACAAGCTCCACAGTATGCCCTTCCCAGGCATCAATATGGATAACCTCCCCTTCCTTGGTCTCATCGCCACGGTAGCAACGGGTCGCACTCTAGTGCACGACTGGAGCTACGATAACCGCGCCATTTACTTCACCGACCTCACTCGCCTTGGCGCACAAGTAGAGATGGTCGATCCACACCGCGTCTACATCAGTGGACCTACCCGCTGGAAGCCTGCCGATGTCGTCGCACCACCAGCCTTGCGCCCCAGCGTCGTCGTGATGCTAGCTATGCTCGCAGCTCCTGGGCACTCCATCCTGCGTGACGTGTACAATATTAACCGAGGCTACGAAGACTTTGCTAACCGACTCAACACTCTCGGGGCGGATATCGAAACAACATGGGAATATTAGCCGCTTCTTAGCTTGTCTTACCACACCAATAGAGAGACCTCTCATAATGAGAGGTCTTTTGCGCAGACTTTACATAAATAGAACCTAAGTCTTAGAAAGTCTACCTTCTCAGTATCAGCTCCCATCCACCAGTGTTTTGCCTGTTGAGCTGCGAAGATCAATTCTTATCTCGCATAGCATGAGAAAAAGAGTACAAAAAGCAAGAGTACACAAAACAGACATGTCAGGCACACGCTTTGATCTTCTGGTGATAACCAAAATAAAATCCCGGAATCATCCGGGAATTTATTTTGGGGTGGATAATGAGACTTGAACTCACGGCCTCCGGTGCCACAAACCAGCGCTCTAACCAAACTGAGCTATATCCACCAGACAATTGCACAGCAAACCTTACTGTGCTGCTGACATGCTGTATTGTAGCAGAGATAGCGCAGTTTGTCTATTACCTGCGGCCATTCATTCTCAATCTCAAAACTTTACTACCTTATATTTCTCTCTTCTCTGAATACTACCAGGTTACTTGCTTCTCCTCAGGCTTATCACCGCTTCTATAGTGAGTCTTCCTATCTATGATAGGGGTTATCACTATATTTCATTGGGTAGAGCAGATGATTAAAAAATGACGAATGGATAGGGTAGGTAAATACTGAAGTTAACTAATTTAGCGCGCCTTCTTGCGACGCCACAGTGCCTCAACGCACATCACCAGCCACAGACCAAGCGCAATCACCCCAACTGCCCCACCAAACCACACATGCCCCGCACTATAGCCATGCTGATTAACCATCCGGGTGAGCAAGCTAATCGCCACAACGTCACCAAGCAACGTAAACATATTGAGCGCAGAGAGGAGCGTCGCTTTGTATGTATGCTGCAGCTCGCTGAGAATCTTTGACTGCAAAACAATCGGTCGCACTCGCGTATATGCAGTAAATAGCACAACAGCAATGACCGCGATAATTGGGCTTTGCGTCACACCCATCAAGACAATACACAGCGCCATAATCCACGCATCGACCCAATAAAATGCCAGTGGCCGCAGGCGGTCAAACCAATGCACATACCAGCCTAGTAACGCTCCACCCAGGCTCCCGACCGCCGCAATTACCCCAAACCACTCCACGGCAATACCAACGTGCTGGAAGAGGAGCTCGCGATATTCTAGCCCCTTATTGGACACACCAGCTAAGAAACCAGCAAAGGTAAAGAGAGCAAGATTTTTCGCGGTAATGATTGCGCGAGCAGCCTGCCGTGGCCGCTGAGCCTGGGCAGTCGTGCGGCGCGGTGGGTGAGCAAAGCTCAGTGCCAACCACACTGTCACAGCAAGCGACAAAAAGCCAATCAAAAACGGGAGTGTATGATGAATACGGTATGTGAGTGGCACTACAATAATGAGCACGGTATTACCAATCAATCCATACGTCTGGGCGCGGCCCATCACCTTGGTATAGTCGCGGGCTCGCCCCAGCGCCGTCAAAGAATCGTGCATAAAGGCCTCGACCGCACCAGACTGAAACGCATAGCCACCAAAGAACAAAACTGAGGCAATCAGCCCACCCCAAAAGCTCGGCCATACAGCATACAACAGTGGTGACACCACAGCGATGCTCGCACCAAGGATAATCGCCCGCCGATTGCCAAACTTATCGGCCACATAACCCGCTGGCATCTGCAGCGCCGCCTGAACGATAGACGAGATAACGACCATCAGTGCGAGCTCATCCAAACTCACTTTACCAACATTCACCAGCTGCACCGTGATAAGCGGCAAGTAGACACGCTTGGTAAAAATCCGAAACCACGAATATTTGATAATGTTGCGCTTGAGGAGGTCGTGATTGGTCACATCTTGCATAAATCTCGCTGTACTATAGCATAGCCTCGCGCAGCATGTAAATGCATTTTGTATGTAATAAAAACAACCCCATCGAGATGGGGATATGACAATAAAATGGCGCCCCGAGTAGGATTCGAACCTACGGCCTTAGGCTTAGAAGTCCTCTGCTCTATCCAGCTGAGCTATCGGGGCATGGGTTTATTATAGCAGGTTTCTTGGCAGGTGTGGTATGATAAACGAAGCATGAAACACACGAACGAAAATTATCGATACTTTAGCGTTATTCTCGCAGTCTATGTTGCGGCGCTACTCATCTCCAACATTGCCGCCACCAAGCTGGTGGCACTCGGCCCACTTATCCTTGATGGTGGTGCAGTACTCTTCCCACTCGTGTATATCTTTGATGATGTCATGACAGAGGTCTATGGCTATCGCCGGGCACGCCGCGCTATTTGGACGGCCTTTGGGGTCATGCTGCTAGCGATTGGCTGCTTTACACTAGTACGCTATCTGCCCGCGGCGGCAGAGTACCACGACCAAGCCGCTTACGAGGCAGTACTCGGCTTCTTCCCGCAGATCGTCGTGGCGAGCTTGCTTGCCTTCCTAACGGGGAGCTTCCTCAACTCGTACATCGTTGCTAAACTCAAGGTTATCATGAAGGGTCGACAGCTATGGCTGCGCCTACTTGGATCGACAGTAGTGGGGAGCTTATTTGATACCGTTATATTCTGCGTCGTTGCTTTTGGCGGGCAGCTCACGGGGGGGGCACTGCTCAACTATATCGCCGTCGGGCTTGGCTTCAAGCTTGCCGTTGAGGTCGTCTGCTTGCCACTTACCTACCGCGTCATTGCCGTGCTTAAGCGACGCGAATCCGTCGATGCCTACGACACCACCACCAACTTCACACCATTTCGTTTGCGTGTCTAGTAGGCGAGTTGCTCACTGCAATAGATTTGCATCTCTCTCAGAATATGAAGGACGCAGTACTTTCATCCTGGTAGGACAAAAAGTTGCCCGTGGTGATTATTGCAGCGTGATCATTGAAGAGCCTCGTGTGTTAGGAAAATACTAAGACCCTTTAAAGAGACAGTGGCGAGAGAAAGGGCTAATAACGGAGAGAATATTGACTATGCAAACTCTTTTCCCTAGTTGTTATGTGAATGCATACTATAACCTACGGAGCTCTCATCAGTCGCTACTGGCGATAATACTGCGCCAAGAAATGATCTCGAAAGGCGTAGAATGTGCCATCTTCGAGGCTATGGCGGATGTCGTCGACAAGCTTGATGATAAAGCGCTCGTTGTGGATCGACAGCAGTGTCCCTGCCAGGCTCTCCTTGGCGCGAAGCAGGTGACAGATGTAGGCCGCAGTGTAGTGCTGGCAGGTGTAGCAGTCACACTCCGCCATAATAGGTGCAAACAGCTCGCGGTATTTCGTCCCACGCATATTCACCCGCCCATGCGGTGTGTAAGCCGCACCATTGCGTGCTACACGAGTTGGGCTTACGCAATCGAAGGTATCAATACCCTGCTCGATCGCCGCAAAGATGTCATCTGGCTCCGAGATACCAAGCAAATGCCGTGGGCGGCTCTCGGGCAAGATCTCGTTTACCCATTGGATAGTCTGAGCCATCGTCTCTTTCTCTAGTGCCCCGCCAATACCATAGCCATCGAAGTCCATCGCGCCAAGGCGTGCTGCGGTTTGCTTACGCAGGTCCTCATAATTCGCCCCTTGCAAGACACCAAAGAGCGCTTGATATGGCTTATCTGGCCGAGCAGCCCGAAGACGCTCGACCTCTGCTAGGCTGCGCTCCGCCCACGCATGGGTACGCGCCAGTGCCTCTACTTGGTATTCATACGGGTCAATCAGCGACGTCAGCTCATCAAAGGCAAAGGTAATATCCGCCCCAATCCCTGCCTGGATTTGCATCGACAGCTCTGGCGTAAACTTATGTAATGAGCCATCGAGGTGTGACTTAAACATCACACCATTATCATCCACCCAGGCGTGCCGGCTCGACTTCTTAGCAATCGCAATCTCTTCATCAACATCAGTACTCATCGCTAATACCTTCTTAAAGCCCGAGCCAAGGCTCAGCACCTGGAAGCCACCGCTGTCGGTAAAGGTCGGGCCGCTCCAGTGCATAAATTTACCTAAGTACCCGGCCTTCTCTATTAGCTCGTGTCCTGGCTGCAGGTAGAGGTGATAGGCATTAGCCAAGACAGCCTGTGCACCCACGCTAGCTACCATCTCGGGCACCATTGCCTTCACATTCGCCTTTGTGCCCACCACAATGAAGGCTGGTGTCTTGATATCACCATGTGGAGTGTGAATCACGCCCGTCCGCGCCAACGTCTGCGGCATGCGGTGAGTAATGGTAAATGAGAATGGTGCTGGCATAGTATGATTGCGTTCCCCATACCCCTAGGGGTACTTTACATTAAAATAATCGTGCTTCGTGCAAGGAGAAAAGCTCCCTCTCGCAAAAATCTTCCTCTATTGTACCACAAGGGCTCAATGGTATGATGCGTGTTCTCTTCCCTTTTATCGCTCTAAATACATAGAGCATACGCATCTGCTGCGGTCACTGCTCCACCGTTATTTCGGAAGACCACTACTTGAGGAAATAGAGGACTTTACGGGTGACATAGCAGAAACATTTCCAAAAATACTTACTATAATGCCAGCAATACATCACTGCTTCTTCAGGTAGAATAGTGAGCAAAAATAGCCTATTCTGGCAGAGAAAGTGAAAGCTTGTGGATCCACACGTTACGCAGCGCGCCGTGTAGGCTGAGTATGCGCTTGCTGCAGCGCCACCACAACATCGCTCTCCGCACACTCTTGGCCTGCTGAATGTGACATCAACCCTGTTTTAGCCTGCAGCCACGTGCGGGCAGACCGCGGCATAAGCTTTTGTACAAGGTCTGTTGCCACCATACCGAGCGTTGCAGCAACTACTTTAGCATCCTTCTTTAGCGAGGCTCTCTCAGCGTATACAACATCCTGCTCCATCATATGAATGGTATCTAGCTCGTAGCCAGGCTCATGCTGTTCTTTGCTATAAGGTGCCATAATGCCTGGGCGAGCCGTCTTGCGCGCCTCAATCCACTGCTGCTTAAGGCCTTCAGGAATGTCGGGGTTAGCAAGAATGTCATTATATACTTCGCCTGTGGCTAGCGGCCTTGGCCCTACAATTGCCATCTTGCCACGCAATACTTGCAATAGCTGCGGTGCTTCGTCTACATGTGCTTTGCGCACAAGCTTACCAACTGGCCCCGCGCTACTGTGGTTATAGCCATTAGCCGAGGCAGTGTTGCGCACTGCACCACGGAGTGTCCGCAACTTTGGCACCTTAACGAGGTTATCAAGATCACTGCCATAGCGCTCCTGCACGAAGAGCGTTGGGCCATCGCCGAGCTCCTTATGCATCGCCGCAGCGGCAACGAGAGCAGCCGAGCCCATACAAACCAGCAAAGGAACCGCCACTACTCGGTCAAACCAGCGCTTCTCAGGACTTTCGTTATAGGCTTTGCCGTGTTTTGTTCTTGTTTTTTGCGACATCTGTTCGATGGTAGCACAATGTTGCATATATGTCAACAGTATCGTGCCCGCTCCTTTCTTCTCTAGCCGATCTAATTTGATTATGATAAAACCCCACCCTATGAAGGCCACGCCAAACTAGAGAAGAGGATAAACCTCTTCTCATTCAGCCTGGCTCGCTATGCTCTC
Source organism: uncultured Candidatus Saccharibacteria bacterium (assembly GCA_963526965.1). GTDB lineage: Bacteria > Patescibacteriota > Saccharimonadia > Saccharimonadales > Saccharimonadaceae > Saccharimonas. The sequence goes on from CAURPS010000002.1 coordinate 125,640, forward strand.
AACAAAAACATCGCTCCATTTGCGGAGCAATGCTCATTTCTTGCATCTGTGGTGGCAATATGCACCAAAGCTCGAACCTATTTCGAACGTAAAAGCTGAACCCGTGCAGGCTCAGCCCTCGACCCAAAGCTAGCCTTATAGCTAGCCTTATAAACCGTATTTCACAGAAAGCTCTAGATCAAATAGTTTCAACATTCCGCCTATAAGCTTTGCTAAGTTCACTTACTAGAGCTTCATCCAGTAGCTCACCAGATAGCTCCATAAAATATACAAACTTATCACGGAGTCGCTTTTGCATATCAGTCGAAGCCAAGTGATAGTAGTAACTATTCTGAATGAGGTCTGCTGCGCGGATTGATAGGGCCTCGCTACCAAGCTCAGCCGTGCGAGCAAAAGACTGCATGATGTCTTGAGTATCTGAAACTGTGAGAGCATCGACATACACTGCAACCTGATGTCCAAAGCTTTGCTCGACATCGTCGATAGTAATATCTGTATCTTCAACAACATCATGAAGAACCGCAGCAATCACGACATCTTGCGGGAAACCTCTCTCCCAGAGCATCTCTGCAACTTGAATCGAATGAAGCAATACTGGTTTGGTGTTATGTCCAGAGTCTTGCAAAGCATTCGACAGAAAGAATAAGGCTCGTTCTATTTCGTGCTTATCATATTCAAATTCTGCGATATGCGCCTTTTCCATCTTGTTTTACTCCTTGTTGCCAATAGGATTGGCTAATTTTCTATCAACTTGCAGCTCAACTATCTCTTCGTTCCCAATCTTGTCATCTAACATCGCCTGTAAGTCCCTACCATAATAGCTCGCGAGAATTACAGTGATCGGACCCGAGTGCGTTACGATTAATACGCATGCGTCCTTGCCGGCTTCGTATATACGATTTACCACATTGATAACTCGTGTGGCCATTATCTCGTTTGATTCTCCATCAGGAAATCGCACTTTCATATAACCACCCTCTATATGCGGAATGGCATCGTAGGGCAACCCCTCGTATTTTCCAAAACTAATTTCTCGCAGATCCTTGTCAGAAGTAGCCTTCTGTAGACCAAGTATGTCCGAGATGATCTGCGCAGTCTGCACAGACCTTCCAAGATCAGATGTGTAGACACGATCAATTTTCTGAGATAGCTTCTTAATTTTTAGAGCCTTACGCTCCGCCTGCCGAACGCCAAGAACAGTCAGCTTGCTATCGCGTTGACCCATGGTAATGCCGCAGGCATTACCATCAGCTTGGCCATGCCTAGTGATGAGAAGCTTCATGGTTCCATTGTCTCATGGCTAACGTAAATTGTTGCTGTACTTCGTCGGTAGCTTCATCTGCGTTACTATTATCCTCCAGGTATGTAACAGCCCGCATAAGATACCAAGGTAGTATAGACTCAGCGATTCGACGCGGGTCTACTTGACCAGCAGCCGAGCCTGCACAGGTTCAGCTTTTACGCTCGAAATAGGTTCGAGCTTTGGCTCCGCCAAAGTCTAGAAAAAGCCACCCTACAGGGCGACCGTTTCCAATTTTGTTCCGAAATGGTGCGGGTGCGGAGAATCGAACTCCGATCCCAAGTTTGGAAAACTTGTATACTAGCCGCTGTACGACACCCGCATGCGCTATCCATTATATCACTTTTTTGTGTATAATAAAGGTATGACCCGAGGACTCCATCGCTTGCGCGGATCGAGCATACACACCAATGGCGTCGCGCGCAATACCCGAACCATCGTCAATGGCGCGAAGACGTCGTCACTACGCGTCGACCAGCGCCAACATCAATCCATCCAAGAACGCCGCGCCAACCACTTACGCTACCAAAGCTCGCATACTATGATGGGCTGCCGGCCAGTCGCAGCTGATAGTAGCGCTGACGACGAAGCACCTTATATGAACAACGAGCGCCTCCGAGGTGCTTGCGGTGGGCCACGCGACCCATCAGGATCGCGGCCAGGCACTGCCACCTACGCCCGCCGGCGCGACAACACCGTGCACACGCCGCGACAATCACAACCAGCCTATAGCAAACCAGCCATGAAACCAAACTTCCGCCCAGGATTTATGCAACCAAACCAAGGTCAGCAATCACGCGGCTTTGGCTCGCATTGCTAGAGGTTATATTCTACAAAATACTTCTAGCACTGTAAGAGTGCCACTTCTTGCTCTTAAATTTTCTCCTAAGGATGGCGAGCCTGCGCTTTCAAGCGTCCTCGAGAACCCCTTCATATCTTCGCTCTTCTTATTCCAATGCGTGGCCCATCAATAGAATGAGCACTTTCTTACTATCATTCCCTTATAGAGCTAAGGCTGATTGTTCGAAAGTGCCATACTCTTACCGCTTATACTCTGGTGGGATGATTTCATCTGCTGTTACAACCTCTGGTGCGCCATCGGTCTGGAAAGCTTGGCGGGCTTGCTCAAGCGTAACAGTAATGGTACTGCCAGGCACCACACTGCCGCTGAGCATCTGGCGCGCCACAGTATTTTCCACCGCTTTTTGCACCACGCGGCGCATTGGGCGAGCACCAAGCCGTGGATCATAGCCACGTTCGACGAGAAAGAGCTTAGCATCATACTCTACCGCAACCGAGACCTTTTGCTGGGCGAGCGTGGCATTGACCCCCTCGAGGATAAGGTCAAGCACTTGCACCAGCTCTTCCTTAGTAAACGGCCGGAAGAGGACGATTTCGTCAAAGCGATTGAGGAACTCGGGGCGGAACTGACCACTGTTAATGAGCTCGTCGGTAAACTGCTGTTCGAATTGCTCAAGCTTATAGCCATGCTCAATATATTCGCGGATGCGGTCGGCCCCAGCGTTGCTCGTAGCAATGACAATCGCATCACGGAAGCTCACCTCACGGTTCTTAATATCGCGCAGGATCCCCTCATCTAGCAGCTGCAGCAAGGTTGCCAATACCTCTGGCGCGGCTTTCTCAATTTCATCCAGCAATACCACGCTAAAGGGCTGTCTCATCACCTGGGCAGTTAAGCTGGCTGGGTCATCAGCGCCATCAGCAATCAGGCGCGATACATCCTCAGGCCGGACGTATTCGTTGAGGTCAATCCGGACAATCTTGCCCTCGCCACCAAAGTACACGTCAGCCAGAGCCTTGCTCAGTTCCGTCTTACCCACTCCTGTTGGCCCAAGAAAGAGAAAGGTGCCAATTGGCCGATTTTGGTTGCGCACACCAGCTCGTGCCCGGCGCAGGGCGTCGCTCACTACACTGACTGCTCGTGTTTGGTTGACCATTCGCTGGTGGATGAGCGCCTCCATATTGAGCAGTCGCTCGCGATCATCGGCAGTACTCGCCACACTTATCTTTACATCCATCGTCTGCTCGATGGCTTGCTGTACCGATTGCTTTGTCACAATACCATCCTCGTGGTAGCTCGCGGCCGACTCGAGCAGCTTGATGGCTTGGCCTGGCATGGCAAGATCATGAATATAGCGCGCACTGAGCCGATACGCCTCGCGCAGCGCTTGATAGCGGTAGGCCACATGGCGCTGCCCCTCGGTAATGACGGCTTGCTCTTGCAAAACGCGCAGTGTCTCAGCTTCGTTTGTGGGTGCTATGGAAATGCGATTGAGCGCATTAGCAAGCGATGGGTTGCGCCGGCCAATCTGCAAAAACCGCTGCTCATCCATGCTCAGAATAACCCTCAGGCGCCCTGCCTCGAGAATAGGTAGCAGCACATTGGTGAGATCCACTGCACCAATCCCTTCCTCAAAGAACAATTGAGCATTATCCAGGCAAATGATGATATTCTTGGCAGTATATGCCTCGCCTAGGACGCGCATAACGAGGTTCTCGAGCTCACCTCGGCCTGGCGCCGCAGCGATGAGTGATGATGAGTCGAGGATAAACACCTGCCGAAACTTGAGACTACTAGGCAAATGCGCCGAGGCATCGAGGAGCCGCTCGGCAAAGGCGTGGATGATGGTCGTCTTGCCTGTGCCAGCCTGCCCTACCAGCACGGCATTCTGCCGCCCACGGGTACCGAAGATGTCGATGAGCTGATCAATCGCTTTGGTGTGCGACGCAACATCAACAGAGAACATCCCGCCGCCACGGCTAATTTGCTCGCTAATATTCTGCCCGAAGCGACGTAACAGTGGGATATAACCAAACGACCAATCGCGCGCCACCCCACCAGTACGCCGCGGCTGATGGATCTGCGCTACCAACTGGCGCAAGTGGTGCTGCCACTGCACAGCGCCATCGAGATCTTCGTCGTCAAGCTGGAGCTCCGCCAGGATATTCTGGTAACCAGGCACACTGCGCACCAAAGCCACCATAAGTACACTACCCGTGATTTGCTCGAGCTGGTTGTACTGGCGGATGCGATCAGCAAATTGCCAAAACTCGGGCATAATGCTCGGGTCGTCACTCACGAGATCCTGCATGAGCGCCGGGCTGAGGCCGAGCCGCAATGCCATAAACAGCCCATCATTCACCGAACGCAGCGCCCAGGCGATATCGCGCGGCGTCGGCGTAGCGGGTAATCGGCCCAGGACGTCACCAGTGAGCAAACCGTCAGCCGTGCTACCACTGATGGGCAAATGGGCAATCTCACCCTGATACCACCGATGCAGTCCATATGGCACCACAGCCAAGCTCGCGACAAACCACCCTAGTGGCAGCTCAATCGCCAGCAATGCTCCTGCCCCTGCTAAGAATAGCACAAATGGTGCCCACCACCAGTGATCGAAGCGGCCCATCTGCACACCCAGGCGAGCCTTCTTAGCACGCAAGCTATCATAATGAAAGTCGCTTACCATGGCAGCCACCCCACTACCGCAAGCCCAGCACCCAGCAGCGGCAACACAGGTACAAGCGCCCACGCAATAATAAAGACAAGCCCCGCCGCAGCGGTTATCACCAGTGTCACGATACCAAAGATAATCATAAAGCTCCGCACGATGCCGCCAATCGTCCGCGAGATGAGACGGTCAAAAAATGCCCGAATTTGCACGCCAATCGGCCCATCCACCGCTCCTGCCGATATCTGTCGAAACGGCGCAAACCACGTTCGCACCAGGAGATCAATTGAAAAATAGTCAAATACACTCACCAGCTTCCCCCACACCATCGTGATCCGCTGCCACCACCCAGCGCCATACCACCACGCAAAAAATCCAACCACTATCATACTATGCATTGTAGCGCACTAGCGTGATTTGTGCTATATATCGCATCATAAAATAAAGGGTGATTCATGCTATAATAAACACCATGATTCGTATTACAACTCTTGTGGGCAAAGGGGTGCAGCGCGCAGCTCGGTTGCGCGGTGGTGGTTCGGCATTGCCAGGCCTCGTCGTCGAGAAACTCGATCGGCACTTTCTTGCCCGTACGCTTGATGCTCTACCGCATGGTGTGGTGGTAGTAAGTGGCACTAATGGTAAGACAACCACTACCAAGATGGTTGTAGCCTTACTGGAGAGCCAAGGCCTCCGCGTCTTTACTAATCGCACGGGGAGCAACTTTACTCGTGGTGTGGCAGCAGCATTGCTTGAGGCGGTTGATACCCATGGTGTTTTGCCAGCGGATATTGCCGTGCTGGAGCTGGACGAAGCGCATGCCGTGCACTTCGTCAAGCAAGTTGCTCCGCGCTATTGCCTGCTGCTCAACGTCCTGCGCGACCAGCTCGATCGCTTTGGCGAGATCGACTACACGGCGCAGCTGCTTCACACCATTGCCATGCGTACCACAAATGGCATTGTTCTCAATGGCGACGACCCACGGCTGACGCGGCAAGAATTTATCGCTGATCTCACAGCACCAATAAGCCGCTACAGCGTCGATCCATCACTTGCCCACCTCTTCCCAAGCGACGATACCATGCGAAGCGCCCCAGGTCAGGCTACAGCCACCACCGATGCTGATGTGACGCTATGCCACTTATCTGACCAAGCTGCCACTTTCCGCTTCGACGATTCTGATCATCCTGTCCCACTTAAGCTCAAAGGCAGCTACAATGCCCAAAACGCTGCAGGAGCACTTACCCTCGTCCGTACTATTCTGCAAGATAAACTCGATACGCCCGCCATGCTCGCTGCCCTAGCTCAGGTCGAGCCAGCCTTTGGCCGCGGCGAAGCTCTGACCGTCAATGGCCAGCCCTGTGAGCTTGTCCTCGTCAAGAACCCGAGCGGTTTCCGCCTGAGCCTGGCATCGTTTGACCCTCACAAGACTGCTACAATGATTGCCATCAACGACCAGTACGCCGATGGCCGCGATATGAGTTGGCTATGGGATGTCGACTTCGACACGCTTCGGCCCACTGGCGTGGCAATGGTGAGTGGTGTGCGCGCCTACGATATGGCGCTGCGCCTCCAGTATGATGAGGTAGAAGCTCGGCGCGTTGTACCTGGCCTCAAGCAAGCTCTGGCAGAGTTTGTCCAGGCCAACCGCGGCACCCCCTTGCGCATCTACTGCACTTATACCGCCATGCTTGCCTTGCGGCGCGAATTAGCTCATTACACAGAGGTAAATGCTGTATGAAAGACAACACTATCACCATCCTCCAACTCTACCCTCACGCCATGAATATCTATGGTGACTGGGGTAATACCCTCACGCTCAAGCGACGGCTCGAGTGGTATGGCTACAACGTACGGCTCGTTGAATACAACCCAGGCGACACCTTCCCAGCTGATGTTGATATCATCGTGGGCGGTGGTGGCCAAGACTCTGGCCAAGCTACCATTCAGGATGATTTACTAGCAATTGGCCCCACCCTGCAGCGCCTGGCTGATGATGGTGTGCCAATGCTGGTGGTGTGTGGGCTCTACCAGCTATTTGGGCGATTCTTTAAGACCACTCAGGGAGCGATCATTCGTGGAATTGGTCTCTTTGATATCGAGACAGTCGCTGGCGAGCAGCGCCTGATTGGCAATATCGTCACTGCCAGCAGCGACTTTGGCGAAGTCATTGGTTATGAGAACCACAGCGGCCTCACAACCCTTGGGCACAGCGTGCCACCCCTGGGCATCGTATCGCGCGGGGCGGGCAACAATGGTACCGACCAAACCGAGGGTGCGCGCTACCGCAATGTGATCGGCACCTACCTGCATGGCTCGATTCTACCTAAGAATCCACGCATTGCCGACTTCCTGATCGAGCAAGCAGTATCGCGGCGCTATGGTGAATTTGCGCCCTCTGTCCTCATCGATGACACTTTTGCCACCAAGGCACGCACTGTTGCGAGCAAGCGACCACGCTAGCGTGTCGCTATGCCCCTCAGTTTTTTAGACCATAGAGTCATCAATGTTGGGTGCTCAAACTCCGGGTCTATATTTTTTACCACAACATTAGACAATCTTAAGCATACTTTTAGCAAACCTGCTATACTAGATCATTGTGACAACCCAACCAAAAGCCAGCGCGTCCTCTGTTGGGCGCATCGTTAGTCTCGACCTCATGCGCGGGTGGTTTTTGGTTATCATTATTCTCGACCATCTCACCTACTTCCCTAATGGTCTCACTTTCCTCACTGGCGACAGTCGTCTCGCTGTCTCGGCAGCCGAAGGGTTCTTCATTATATCCGGCCTTGTCTTGGGCATTGTGCGTGGTGCCAAGCTCCGCACACAGCCCCTCATGACGGCGACGCGCTTGCTCTGGAAGCGAGCTGGTACGCTCTACCTCACGAGCATCATCGTGACGATACTATCGCTCCTGATTAGCTGGTTCTTTATTGATAATAAAGGCGTCAAGTTGCCACTACCACTGCCCGACGGTAATTGGCTTGGCCTGGCGTGGGATATTATTACCTTACAGCAATTCTACGGCTGGGCGGACTATCTGCGCCTGTATGCACTGTTTATTGCAGTAGCACCAGGCGCACTCTGGCTACTGCGGCGCGGCAAGTGGTATATCGTGCTAGGGCTCAGCCTACTAGTGTGGGCGCTAACACCACGGCCAGTCAGTGAACTATACCAGCCGCTCACCTGGCAGGTGTTATTCTTTATGGCCTTTGCTCTAGGCTACCACCTACCAGAGATTACTGCACGCTGGCAATCGTGGCCGCTGCGCCGTCGACGCATCATCAAGCGCGGTATTGCAACGCTCTTCATCCTCACACTCTTTACCGACGCATACGTCACTTTTGTGGCACATGGGCTGGGCGATGGCTTTCATCAAGCGCTTGCCGCGGCCGATACCGCACTCGACAATCAGTTCCTTAAGCTCGACCTACCACTGCCTCGCCTTGCTCTGTCGTGGCTCTGGTTTGCTGGGTTCTTTATGCTGTTTCGGCGATTCGAGGATCGCATCAAGCGGTGGCTAGGCTGGATTTTGCTGCCGTTTGGCCATAATTCGCTCTATGTGTATACGGTGCATGCATTCGTTATTCTCGTCATACATCTCTTTGTGGCACCAGATTATTATATTAGCGATTTTTATTTTACGTCGGTCGATCGTTTCCACGAGATCCCGGCCAACTTCGCCTTATCCGTCAGTGCACTTGCGCTTATCTACCTTGCCGTCAAGACAAAGTTTTTGATGAAGATTATTCCACGCTAACAGGGATCAGCTAGAGAGATAGACTTTCTTTTGTTTCATTAATCTATCCCATTAATTAACTCGTCTTACTATACATCTCCCATAAAAAAACAGAGGCCGCACGAGCCTCAATTATATATGGTATACCCGGCAGGGTTCGAACCTGCGACCTTTGGTTCCGGAAACCAACGCTCTATCCAGCTGAGCTACGGGTACGTATAGTGGTATTGTACCACGGATGATTATGGCTTTGCTAGTGGATTTTTTGCCAACAAATCGGTACTATAAAAGATATGAGTAAACAACTAGCGCGGCAACAATCTGCCGCTCGGGTCAAGAATTCCGCCCTTATTCTTGCAAATCAACTATTTCCCCTTGTCTGTAAGATGCGACGCCACTGGTTTCGCATTGCCATTGTACTAGCACCACTGGTGGCAATGGCGCTGTGCTGGTGGATTGGCAGCCAGCAAAGTGTGTGGTTTGATGAGGCATATTCGGTGTGGCTCGCCAAGCAGCCAATCAGTGAGCTCATTCGCCTCACCAGTATCGATACACACCCGCCGCTCTACTATCTCATCCTCAAGCTCTGGGCCAGCGTGTGGGGTTATAGTGAGCCAGCCCTGCGTGCCTTTAGTATCCTCTGCTATGGCGGCACGATGGTTGGTATGGGGTGTTTCGTGCGGCGCTGGTTTGGTAAGCGCGCTGCGGGGTATACACTCCTCACCCTGATTGGCACGCCCCTACTCATGCGCTACGGCTTCGAGATACGAATGTATGCACTGGGGTCGTTGATTGGTGTAAGTGCAACCGCCGTACTGGCACGCGCTTGGCACGATGATCGCTGGCGCGACTGGATGCTCTATGCGGTGCTTGTCGCTTTTGGCATGGGGACGCTGTATTATAGCGCCTTACTCTGGCTAGCCCAGCTGCTCTGGCTCATGGTTATGACCTACCGTCGCCAAGGTCTACAACAGTGGTGGAAACTGCCGTGGCTCTGGGCGTATGTAGTGAGCTTCATGCTATTCTTACCGTGGCTACCAACCTTCTTGGGGCAAATTGGCAATGGTGCTTTAGCCGAGATTGGCCAGCCGATGAACCTGCAGAATTTGCTTGGCATCGCATCCTTCAACATGATTTATAAGCCATCTTGGTTGCTAGGCGTTGTGTCGTCGCAACTTGTCCTTATTATTATCTGTGCCGTTGCGTGGGCGTGGCCTCGTGCAATGCGTTCGTTGCCGCATCCCGAGCTTGCCTGGCTATTGCTTGCTCATGTGGGCGTGCCAGTCGCAGCACTGATCGTTGTGTCACTATCTGCTCCAATGTATGTCGAGCGCTATCTTGTTCATGTGGTAATTAGTGGTATCACTATTGCAAGTGTTGTCCTCTATACGGCCTGCGTAGCCCTGCATCGTTCGCCATTGCGCTGGCACAAGGCTGTGTCAACCGCTCTCTTGGCACTTCTGCCAGTGGTTATGTTGTATGGCATGGTGCAGTTATCACTGCAGGGCAACTTCAACTTCCAGCGTGATGAGCGACCCAATGTAAAGCAAATTGCCACCCAGCTCGGCACCTGCCATGATGGGAGTGTCATCCTTGCAGCCGACCCGTACATCGCCATAGAGATAAGCTATTATCTCGAGCAAGCGCAGTCGCATTGCCCCATCTACATGGCCTATGTGGGTGGCCCACTGATGGGCGGCTACGCACCGCTCGAAGGGAGTACCACGTACCACAAGGTAGCCGACACCACTCAGCCCTTTACCAATGCCAAAAAAATCAACGTTCTCTACTATAGCAGCTCGACCGCAACCACCACCCCAACACTACCCAGCGCTTACACTCTGCGCTCCGTCACTGGTGACCCACTCGTGCTGATGCAGTTTGCCCGTGACTAGTACTCGAGCATTATACCATCTCTGCAGTGGTGGATAGTTCATAGTCTCACCTATAATTGCAGATTACCCCGCCATCATCTACACTAGAAAGACAAGGAGGCATATATGATCGAACAACTCAAAAGACAGCTTATTGGTGCGTGGTGGGTGATTATTATCATGAGCCTGTCATTGATTATCTTTGGTGGAGTATCACTTGTTATGCCAGCAGTGACGCTCACTGTTTTGATGACACTCCTCGCTATTTTGATCATCATCTGGGGTCTGTCGCAGCTGGTGCGCGGGCTGCAGGTAGCAGATGGTCAAGCGAAGACGTTTCTCGTGGTGGCAAGTGCGCTGCTTATTCTGCTTGGCGCGGTGATGCTTGCTAACCCTCGGGTCAGTGTAGCAACACTCAGCTTTGTGCTTGGCTGGGTAGTGATGCTACGCAGCCTCATCGACCTTATACTCAGCCGCATCTTCCCTGCCGGGAGCCGTACGCGAGCGCTCTGGCTAATGTCTGGCGTGATCGGTGTGATCGTGAGCTTCATCCTCTGGCTCTTCCCTGTCGGCAGTGCTCAGCTTTTCGTCCAAATCGTTGGTGGCTATGCACTGGTCAATGGTATCATTCTCCTCGCCAATGCTATCGAGCTGCGCCGCACCGTGCGCCGTCGTATGCCTGGGTATCGCACAGCCAACAAGCCAATCGACCGGAATAAGGTGATCGACCTGTAGCATAGATTGCAATATTTATCTATCAAAATATGTTGCTTTTTGCCCTGCCGCACACACTCAGGGCTAGTATCTCGAAAGCACCGATCTCGCACCACTAGATAGAGCTAAATACCGGTTATTGCAACGAAATTTCATAACGCAGCAAGGAAAATGCGGCTAGTATAGAAAAGGGCTAGGCTTGAGGCCGTACTACCTTAGCCTTGCCCCATTCATTGCTATTTTAGCTGGCAGAGTATACGGCTCGCAGAGAGTAACATCTGGGCTTAGATCTTTATGATGCTAATTTTACCTCTGCAACTCCGGCTCACACACTGCCGGTTGGGTTGGCTCAACGGCGCGGATCACATGGCAGTAGCGCAGCACACCATCGGTCGCTCGCGATTCATTCTCGCCAGATTGCGCCTGGTAGGCATCACATCCGCCCTCTTTGGGTTCGCTCTCTGAACCCTTTGTGTGATAGACAAGCCCTCGGGTGGTGCGCGTCGTTGCCTCTATGCAGTAGGTTGCCGACGCGACGTACTTGAGCGTCGCCGTAATATTCTCACTCTTGTGATAATCAGCTGGTAGCGACGTTGGGTAGCCATTATAAAATGTCCGGTAGGCTGTCATGGCCGCGGCAGCAGCCCGCAGATCGCTCACGAGCTCCGTCTGGGCTGCACGCTGACGCCACGCACCATATCCTACGACCGATGCCGACACCAAAATAGCCAACACTGCCACCACGACCAGAATCTCAACCAGCGTAAACCCTCGCTTATTCATGCCTTCATGATAGCATAAGCGTTATAGAGTGTACAGAGAGTACTGCTCGTATTTTGTCGATACACACGAAGCGTTCTTCATATTATGGCGCACTCGCTGCCTGCTTTGGATTACTCTATACCAAGTAGCTGATGATCTCATCTGCCACCGCAATAGCCGATGGATAGGTGCTCGTGTCAATCGGGCCACCAGGTGTTAGGTCGTGACTGGCCAGCACCGCTGGGAATTGCTGCATGCTGTCCATGTCATCCTCGCCATCACGCATAAATTCTTCGAAGCTCTGAATCACCGCTGCATCACGCCCAGCACGCCGCCTCGCCTCGGCCACTCCCTTAAAGCGCTCGTAGCGGAGTTCATCTGGCGCTGTAAGCACCACTGTCCGGTAGCGATCACCCAGCCGCTCCTTGAGGCGACAGGCACTGCGGTAGTCACGCAGGCCATCGAGCACCACTAGCTCCACACCAGGCCGCTCAAGTAGCTCCAGTGCCCGGTCGGCCAGCAAGCTCGGTGCAGACTCCGTCATGATTTGCAGCACGCGCAAATAATCGCTCCGCTTGCGCAGTGTCATATGATGGCTCGCGGCATATTCGCGCAAGACATCGCTCGGGCGAAACAAAACAACCCCGGCACCTAGCCGCGGCATTAGCTCACGAATTGTTGATGATTTGCCGGCGAGTTCTCGCCCAGTAATATTCACAATTTGGATGGTTCGAGTAGATCTCATACCCTCTATTGTAGCATGGCATCTGCGGCAGAAATACCTCAAAAACAGCAAATTTATGGTATTTGTTCTATTTTTGACTCACGACCTCTGGTATACTCTCATTTATGCCTGCAGTTTTATTCAATGAAATATGATGGTTCGCCGCTATAATAAGTGCTGCGTCCTCGCACTAAGAGGGTGAATGTTCTAGAAAAGCATTCATTTTATGCAGCTGAACTAGCGTCAGAAAGCGTGTGAAGTGAGCTACTGGGCTATAAAATGAGGGCGTCTCGATATTTACAGTAAGATAATATTATTGCATCATCATGTACAATATTGTGTATTATATGTTATTACCCCTGTTTTTGGGCACATTATGCAATAATGTGCGCTATTTTGCCATTTTCCTCTTCCCTTTTTGCGACCTCTGTTGTATAGTGAATGGACTATGCATACACAACAGAGAACAAACAGGGGTAAAGAAGCCCCAGATTCTTCACCAACACCCAATTATAAAAAATATGGTGATGGCGAGTACCCTCACGTGGTAGAGCCTACATCGCATGAAGTTACTGAGCTACCAACAATTCCACGGCGCACTGCACTGGGTGCTCTCGGCTTTGGCTTGGCTGCTGCGCTAGTTGGGTATCGCCATCTAGGTGGAAAGGAGGACTCAAACACACAAGCCGAGCATCAACCCACCCCCGAAGAGCAAGCTACCCGGCTAGTCGATGCCTATAGCGCTTACCTCAGCCAGCGCGAAGCCTACGAGGCAGGCAAAACCACAGAAGAACCTCAACTACCAGCCAACCTAGATAGTATTGCTACTCTAGCCGTCGAGGCTGGCGACAGCATCGGCACTGTGGTAGACCGGCACATCGCCACACTCGCCGAAGCAGATACATTCCATACCAAGCCCGAGCAAGATGGCGTGACTAATGCTGCATCGGCCCGCGTTGCTGAGCTCTACCTGACTAATGGCGACACCCACGACGAGCTGCAGCCTGGCGACATCGTAACACTCACGCAATGCCAGGGTTTTGTTGTGCCGCTGGCAATCAACTCGCACGAGCCAAGCTCCGGCGTGCCACAGCACACTCTCGAGCCATAACTATTCGCACGCTACAGCAGACCGGCCAGCCAACCTGGCTGGTTTTTGGTATAAGCATAGCTAGTTCACTCTCTCTCATCAAGAGTGGTATAATAACATATACGATGCAAATGGAGCAGGTGCAAGCACTAATTTTTACGATTCGCCAGGCGGATGCCACGCGGCTGGATGACCTTGCGTACGCCGAAAAGACGGTGCACACACTTGCCGAGCTGGCTGGCCTGCACGCGCTCGAGTCCGTCTCGCATCAGTTCTCACCGCAGGGCGTGAGTGTGTCGTTGCTGCTCGCGGAGTCGCACGCCACCATCCACACCTGGCCCGAGAGCTGCGGGGCATATCTCAGTATTGCCACGTGCCGACCACTGAGCGAGGATACAATTGAGACTCTCCACCAAGCCATTGCAGACGCATTTTATACCAATACTATAACGATCGAAAGCGCTATCTTATGACCAAACGCACCAAAGCTCGCCTCAAAATCAATGACGTCCTGCGCGGCAAGCGAACCAACTTCCGCGCGGTGGGTTGCCTATTGTTTAAAGAAGACAACCCCGAGACCAAGCAGGCTTCCTACTGGGAAGAATGGGAGCTGACGGGCCTCGAAAATTACGATAGCTGGGTGGAGTACGACCACGATAGCAAGGTTGTGTCGCTCTACGAGCCGGTGCGGTTTGCCCAGCGGCTTGAGCCAGAGACGCTCGCGGCGGGTAATGAGTTTAGCATCACGCTGGAGGACGGCACCGCACAGACCATCACCGTTGCCGAGGCCGGCGAGGGCACCATTATGGCTATCCGCGGCAAGAACGCCTACCAGGTCTTCGAGGGTGAGCCAATGGCCTACGCCAGCCTGCACTACACCGACGCCGAGACCGGCGCTACCACCACCTACACGGTCGAAAAATACAACCGGCGCGAATACGATGTCTACCGCAAAACACCCCTGTCCGACGCGCAGCAGAAGGAATTATTTGGCCGCCTCATCCGCCCACGCAACTGGCCACTATTTTGGCGCTGGGTAATGATCATCAGCTTTGTTGGGGCGCTGCTCTTTGCTATTTACGATGAGTTCTTTGGCCACGATGATTCGCACGGCAGCGGCACCTACCACGGGCGCAGCGTCTATGGCGGCGGCAGTGGTGGCGTAGGCAAGTAATCTAGGCGCGAAAGGCACACAGACACTATGGCACATACACGCGTCACGCCACCGGGCACCAAGCACATCACCAGCAAGGAAAATATCGCACTGTTTGCGGCGGCGCTGCTGGTGGCAATTGGCGGGCTTATCTACGAGCTCATCCTGGGCACGGCTGCCTCGTACCTGGTGGGCGATTCAATCCTGAGTTTTAGCCTGGCAACTGGTATTACCCTCTTTGGTATGGGGGTGGGGTCGCTGCTGGTGCGGCATATTCGCTGGCACCCCGCCACCAGCTTTGCCGTTAATGAAATCCTGCTCGGGCTGGTGGGTGGTAATTCGGTACTCCTACTATACAGCGCCTTTAGCTTGAGCAAGCTGCACTGGCCGGTGTTTGCGCTGATTAGCCTGGTGATTGGTGTGCTGATTGGGCTGGAGATCCCGCTGCTGGTCAAGATGTTTACCCGCTACGGCCGGCCGTCTTCGGTGGAACTGCTTAGCAAGGTGCTGGCGATCGACTACTTTGGCGCGCTGGTAGCCTCACTGATCTTCCCGCTCTTCCTATTACCAAGTCTTGGTCTGATGCGCAGCACCTACTTGATTGCTACGCTTAATATCGCCGTGGCGGTACTGATTCTACTGCAGCTGAAGACTTCGCGCAGGCTCCTGGCCGCCAGTGTGGTAGCAACCATTCTGCTGCTGGGGCTGTTCTTTGGTGCCAGCTGGCTGGAGCACCGCATCGATACCAAGGCCTATAAAGACCCGGTGATTCTGTATCAGCAATCGGCTTACCAAAAGATCGTCCTCACCAAGTACAAGCAGGATTTACGCCTGTATCTGAATAATAACCTGCAGTTTTCGAGCCTGGACGAAGCCCGCTACCACGAAACGCTGGCTGGTGCGGCTATGACGGCCGTCAAGCAGCCCAAAAACGTGTTGATTATGGGTGGTGGCGACGGGCTACTCGCGCGCGAGATCCTTAAGTACCCCAGTGTGGAGCACATCACCCTGGTGGATATCGACCCGGCTATGACGCAGCTGGCGCGCACCAACCCCCTGCTCGCCGAGCAAAACCAGCGCTCGCTTGCTAGCCCCAAGGTGCGCGTCGTCAACGAAGACGCGTTTTTATTTGCCTTCAAAACGCACCAAACCTACGACGCCATTCTGATCGACCTGGTCGACCCATCGAACGACCGCCTGGCCAAGCTCTACTCGCAGCAATTCTACCGCCAGGCCGCGCGCATCCTCAGCCCCAGTGGCGTAATGATCACCCAAGCGACGTCGTCGTACTTTTCGCCACACGCCTTCGCGATGGTGGCTAGCACCGTCGCATCCGCCCAGCCCCAGCGGCATATCACGCCCTTTAGCATTAATGTGCCTTCCTTTGGCGAGTGGGGTTTTGTGCTCTCGACCAAGGATAAAGCCAGCCTGCTGAGCCAGCCGCTGCCGCCTGGGCTCAGCTACACCGATACCAAACTGCTCGACTACGCCCTGCGCCAACGCCCTGCTAGCCTACCCCCAGCCGGCACCTCGACCCTGCTAACGCCACGGATCATCGACGTCTATAACCGTGATATGGCGCAGTGGCGGTATCAATAAAGAGCACTTTGTGTGGAGCCTAACCCTCTTCCCTGATATCAATCTATAATCACAATTCATCATGTGCAGGTATATAGTCTAGCCAAAACTAACCCGTCAGAGCTACCACACTCCTCACTTTACTCATCAACACCCACCAATCCCTCTATACTATTGGGATATTTTGCGTATGTTTGCTCTGCAGACTGGTATATCGTATGATATATTTATGTATAATACACCACCACGCGAACAAGCCCACCATTATGACATCCAGTGGTACCGCCAAACCGGCGTGTTTTACCCTGAGCAACTATCATCAGAAACACCAACTGTTGGTGTTTCTGCCAATACCTGGCGCGAGTACATAAATCTGATACGCCAAGCAGCTGCCGATCACCCTGCCGATCACCCCGCCCATCGCTTCATCAGCCCCGAACTCATGACGACGGCAGACATGGAGCTGGCTGAAATCCCAGACCAAGATGCTGTAGTAAATGATCGCCTCGCCGAGCTGGAGGAACTCTCTACCCCTATGCCCACAGCGGAGCTTGTGGTAGGCACACCAGAGTACCACCCAGATGGAATTTACAACTCACTTGTTATTATCCAAAATGGTACACGCCGCATACTTGAGCGCAAACGCACGATTTTTAGCTCAGCCGAGTGGGGGACATTCACCGCAAGCAACACATTGCAGCAGCGGTGCACCCGCACATTATCTGCTGTGTGTGCCGATCTAGTGGGTTATGGCATGCAATACCCCCAATACCCCAAACTCCCCCAAGACACTCGTGCCATCCACGCCAGCTGCTGCTGGGCGACACCGCTCGAGGAGGGAGCTCGCTATGCCGCAGCGCCAGATGAAAAACGCTACACCAGCACCATGACGCGCGCGCTTGGTTGTCTCTTCGCACGCTATCCACAGCTACAGCAGGTCATAGTCGTCGATCGCACCCCATCGAGCACAGCCATCCCACCGCTCAACTGCGTGGCGCGGCGGAATATGCATAATGGTATAATAGAGCCATGACACAATACGAAGGAACCAAACTCGCCGACTTTTCGCCTATAGCTAAAGTCGACACATTGCAAATCATCGACATTATCCCTGGCACTGGTGCCGAGGTACCAGCTGGCGCAACCATCACCGCACACTATACTGGTGCACTGTGTAAAAATGGCATCATCTTTCAGAGCAGCCACGACTTTAGCCAGCCCGTTACCTTCGGCCTCGACCAAGTCATCCGTGGCTGGACAGAAGGCGTGCCTGGCATGAAGGTTGGTGGTATGCGCCGGCTCATCATCCCAAGCGACATGGCCTACGGCTCCGTTCGCGCTGCTGCTAACATTCCGCCTAATAGCGATCTCGTGTTCGACATTGAGTTGATGGATATCAAATAACAGAGGTAAGACCGCAACAAGAAGCTCATACTAGGTGAGCTTCTTGTTTTTTATAAGTATACTCACAATTAGGGCATTGATAATGATAATCCCCATACGGCGCCAAATGAATCAGTTTATCCTGCGCCCCATAGCAGGCACTACACCATAACCCACCATCTAGTATAATCACACCAGACTTGTCATACTTCATCTTTTTATTATTCTTAATCTTTTCCTTGAGTCTTATATTCTCTTCTGATAATTCTAAGTACGCACTCTTGAGATCTATCAACGCTTTCTTTGCATCTAACAGTTTCCCTTTTTGCTCCACTGTCACTAGATCTATCGTTATATCAAGCCCGTTTTTTACTAAATCAACTGTTTCATTTATTTTTCCAAACATAATCATTCCTCTCCAAAATGATGAGCACCTATAACAGGTGCTCATCATTTTACTTAATCTTATCGCCTACTACTTCTCGTCAACGACTTCGCCTTCGACGGGTTCGTCTTTGCCAGGCTTCTTGTCGGTCGCTTTCGCCTTGGCATCAGCCTCTTCTTCGGCTTTTTTGTCCTCAGCTTGCTGCTGATAGAGCTTAGCCCCGATAGACATCGTCACGTCGCCCAGCGCCTTGGTGGCAGCCTCAAGCTCGTCTTTGTCTTCTGCATTCTTATGCTTCTCAGCTTCGGCAACGGCATCTTCCAGCGTCTTCTTGTCGTCGCTCGAGATCTTGTCCTTAAACTCATCGGGCATTTTCTTTGCCTGGTAGATGGCATTCTCGAGGTGGTTCTTGGCATCAATTACTTCACGCTTTTTCTTGTCTTCGTCGGCGTGGAGCTCAGCTTCCTTCTGCGCCTTCTCAATATCTTCCTTGCTCATGTTGCCAGAGTTTTGGATGGTGATCGACTGCTCTTTGCCTGTGCCTTTGTCCTTAGCAGTAACACTGAGAATACCATTGGCGTCAATGTTGAAGGTCACTTCAATCTGCGGCACACCGCGCGGTGCTGGTGCAATGCCATCTAGCACGAAGCGGCCCAGGCTCTTGTTGTCGTTGGCAAACTCGCGCTCACCCTGCAAGACGTGGATCTCCACCTGTGGCTGGTTATCTGCTGCGGTTGAGAATACTTCGCTCTTGCTGGTTGGCACAGTGGTGTTGCGCTCAATTAGCTTGGTCGACACACCGCCCATTGTCTCAATGCCGAGGGACAGCGGCGTCACATCTAGCAGTAGCACACTCTTGACGTCACCGGCCAGCACACCACCCTGAATGGCCGCACCTACGGCCACCACTTCGTCTGGGTTGACGCCCTGCATCGGGTCTTTGCCAAACAGTTTCTTCACCCGCTCGACCACTGCTGGCATGCGGGTCATACCGCCAACCATGACGATGTTGTTGATATCAGACTTGCTCAGCTTGGCGTCTTTAAGCGCCTTCTCGACTGGACCATCGAGGCGGTCGAGTAGATCCTTCACCAAGTCCTCAAGCTTAGCGCGCGTCAAGCTCATCTCAAAGTGCTTTGGCCCGTCAGCATCAGCGGTGATGAATGGAATATTGACATCATACTCAGTAACTGTCGAGAGCTCCTTCTTTGCCTTCTCGGCTTCGTCCTTGAGGCGCTGCATGGCAGCGTTGTCTTTGCGCAGATCAATACCTTCTTTGGCCTTGAAGTCGTCGAGGAAGTAGTTGACGATGGCGTTGTCGAAGTCCTCACCACCAAGGTGGGTATCGCCATTGGTCGACTTCACTTGGAAGAAGTCATCAGCGATCTCCAGCACCGACACGTCGAAAGTACCACCACCAAGGTCAAAGACAACGATATTCTCTTCTTTGCCCTTATCGAGACCATAAGCAAGAGCAGCCGCCGTTGGCTCATTGATGATACGCTCGACTTCTAGGCCAGCAATTTTACCAGCATCCTTGGTAGCTTGGCGCTGCGAATCGTCGAAGTAGGCTGGCACAGTAATG
Organism: uncultured Candidatus Saccharibacteria bacterium; assembly: GCA_963526965.1. Taxonomy (GTDB): domain Bacteria; phylum Patescibacteriota; class Saccharimonadia; order Saccharimonadales; family Saccharimonadaceae; genus Saccharimonas. Next base: position 145,397 of record CAURPS010000002.1, read on the forward strand.
ACCGCCTTCGTCACCTTCTCGCCCAAGAAGGCTTCGGCATCAGCCTTGATCTTGCTCAGAATCATGGCGCTCACTTCTTCTGGTGTATATTCTTTATCGCCCAGCTTGACGGCAACGGCATTGCCCTTTTTGACGATCTCGTATGGCATGATGTCGAGATCTTTCTGGACTTCTTTGTCGGTGAATTTGCGGCCAATCAAGCGCTTAACGCCATAGATTGTGTTCTTAGGGTTGGTCACGCGCTGGCGCTGCGCCACCTGCCCCACAAGGCGCTCACCTTTTTTGTTGATTGCTACCACTGATGGCGTTGTGCGATTGCCTTCAGCATTGGCGATAACCTCCGGCTTGCCCGCAAGCAAGTATGCAAAGGCACTGTTGGTTGTACCGAGGTCGATGCCGATAGTTTTACCCATATGTTTCCTCCTAGTGCGCCTGCCCTGCCGGCAACGACGCAACGTTGTTAGTTTATTGTTTCGGTTATTAACATCTTGTTTATTCTAGCACTCTTTAGTAGCGAGTGCCAATAGGTTTAGTATAGCGAGCTAGCACTCGGCTGTCAAGAGTGCTAATAGATTTTGCTCACCACTGATAGATCTCATCACCTGCAGCAATTGCTGCGGCTAGTGTCTCAGCTCGCCGGAGACGCCAATACGCCATTACTGCATAGGCAAAGACCGCCACACCACCGGTCAGCACCGCGTAGCCCACGCCGCGCACAACCCGTGTGTCACTCCCTTGGATAAATATCATATAGAGCGCAACTGCTCCCACTAGTGGTGCTACCGCTGCTGCAACCACCGCCCAGCGTGCCCGTACTACACGCTTACTAGCAAATGTCCGAGTATACTGGTGCCGTGCCCAGACTGCAGCAAGGGCCGCCACGAGTCCAGCACCAATCACCATAAGCAAGTAGAGGCGATTCGTCGCTTGGTTGGCATCGTCTACTGTTGTATTGAGCACACCAACGGCTGAGTCGTACTGACTCACCGCTGTTTCTACATCTGTCAAATAGACTGCTGCAGCCTGCGTATCTTTGCTAGCAAAGGCTTGTGGAGCACGCCCAAGAAGCGTCTTGACGACTGAGGATTTTTCCTTCACTGCTGCCGCATGACGGCTATACTCATCGCCAAGCTGCGCCGAAAATGAATGCTCTGCTACTACCGCAAAGGCTGCTGCGGCCTGCTTGGCTCGTTCGTCAATGGAATCCTTCTTGGGCTGGGCGGCGTAGAGTTCGCGCGTGAAGGCTTGGTAGGCTGTGCTCGCTTGCTTAACCACTGTAATGTCGGCTTGGTTGGCCAGTGGCGTTGCATGAGCCTGAGCACTGCCAACACTAAGTGCTGCTAATATGATGAGTGTTCCTGCAAGCAGCCAACGCCTCATCTCGCTCACTCCTACGGCTGCCGGCTGACCCGCACCATAGCATGGCGCAGGACATGGCCGTCGAGCTTATAGCCGCGCTGCAGCTCTTCGCTAATAATTTCTTTGTCACCACCCTCGTCGTCCATCGAGACGGCCTCGTGGAGGTCTGGATCAAACTCGGTCGTGCCAAGCTCAATCACGATCGGCTCAAGCTTGAACTCTGCCATCAAGCCATCGAGCTTCTTCGACATTGCCACCACCCCACTCGCCCAGGTGTCATTCTGGAGCTTCTTAGGGACGTTGGCGGTGGCGCGCTCGATCGTATCAATCACGGGTAGGAGCTTGCGAATTGCTTGCTGAGTGCCCACCGCCTTAGCTTGGGCCTTCTCTGCATCAACGCGCTTGCGATAATTCTCAAAGTCTGCTCTGGTGCGCTGCAAATCCTGCGTCAGCTCACCAATCTGCTGCTCGAGCTCGGCTATATTTGGCGCTTTCTTGTGTTTTGTCATCGATATCATTCCTCCTGCCTAGTGGTGTTGCCTGTGGTACTGAGCAGGCTGCTCAGTCGTCATTATCCTTCATAGTATAGCACGGCTGCGGCACAAATAACAGTGGTCGTGTCATTATAATATCTCCTCCAACATTACCCCGGTGCGCTTGACCAGTTCGATGGTACGGCGATAGTGCTGGCGCATCGGGCCTATCACACCAATGTAGCTGCGGTCGCTATAGGGTGAGCGAAATTTGCTAATGATGAGCGTTGCATCGCTGCTCTTGCCAATGGGGTTCTCGCTGCCAATATAGACGTTAAGTGGCTCATTGGGCCGAGCTTCGCGTAGCCATGGCTCGATATTGTCAATCAAATGTGCTACCGATTGGACATGCTTACCCTCAAGAAATTCTGGCTGGCTAAAGAGCCGGCTAATACCATTCATATAGAGCTCACTGCCGATGGTAGCAAAGCCCAGGTTACCCGTGAGCTCAACGAGGCTATCCACCGCACTGCGAATGGCTCGGTCGGCTGCATCGAGATGTGAGTTGACGTGCGCTTCGATAGCCTTGGTGCTGCGGTCAATTCCACTGGGGAGCTCACTCATCTGAGCGTTGGTGATGCCATTGACGTAGAAGCGGTAGCCCTTGCTGGTGGGGATACGCCCAGCACTGGTGTGCGGCGCCTTGACGAAACCCATCTCCTCGAGCTTGGCCATCTCGCTGCGGATAGTTGCACTAGACACACCAAATAGCTTCGCTAGCGTCACACTCCCCACAGGGGCAGCGATCTCGGCGTATTGCTCGATGATGGCAGAAAGAATCGCTTGTTGCCGTTCGGTCATAGCCGCATTATAGCGTAGGTTTGGCACTCTCGTCAATAGAGTGCTAATGAGCTAGTGAAAGATGTAGCCTATTCCTTGCTGCTTGACCTCGTCTTCTAGCGAGACACATCACAGTAAACCATCCTCCGCTCCTTGGTCGTCGATATCGCGCCGCTCGACCATTGCGCTCTCAATTGTTTTACAGCGCGAAAGTGATAGCAACATACATGCGGTAGTTGCTACCTCTGTCACTTTGCCATTTCTTTTTACTATTTTGCCTATCACAACTAGCACTCCTTACACTGAGCAATGAGCTGGCTCAGTTCATCTCTTGCCTGCTGATTCTGCTGCTTGAGCCGATCCATAGCACGCACGATGGCTTTGCCCAGGTCGGGGTCGCCATCTGCAATATCAAAACAATTTTTCCAGAGCTCACTATACGTCCAAGCCGTCATCGCTATCCCGCGGCGCAACTCGGCTGCTCGCGGGCAGCCATAGCACTGCTTGGGGATATAAGAAGCCGCAGATATCTCTGGCTCATCAAGCCCCTCCACAATGCCATAAAATTCTCGTTCTTTGTCTGATGCCATTAGCGTGTTTTTATATCCCTCTGTAGTTATTTATTGGCGTAAATAGACTGCTATTAGTCGGAGGTGCCTCATTCGGATAAGTCCTGCTCATCTCCGCCAGTACGATAGATTGTCGCTGCTTCTTTACTTTTCCCATTGGGCACAGTAGGTGAACCACACACCTCTGCAACCGTTTTTTCATCTGGACTTATGCATTTTATAATTCCAGGGCAGCCTGCTGTTTGCTTTTCTATTCCTGGCAGCAGCTGATTGAACGCGGCACCCCCTATAGCAAGATTCACCTCTACGATTTTCCTATACTCAGCTCGTGCTTTTTCTAGCCGCTCTGGGTCTTCTAGGATCTGCTCTATCTCTTTCTCAGACATGCCTTGCACTCGTAGCCATGTTGTAATATTGTCTGCCGTCTCCAGCGCTGTACGCTCCAGCGCTTTCTTCTGTGCCCATGCCGTTTCGAGCGCCTTTCTTATCTCTGCCAACTGTGGACACTCTCGACATTGTTCAGGAATATTGCTATCAAGATCAGGATCCGTACTCAGCCCACTAATAATACCATCAAAATCACCAAATTGCTCTTTCACAATATCAGGTAGTGTAGCGATTTTTTGCTCTGTTGTCAATCTAAGTAAAATTGAGCTTCCAAAGCTTTGTCGGTTCTCACACCTCTCGTTGTTATCATCCCTTTCCTGGAAGATTGGTAAGGATGAATATTATTCGTGAGTATTCAGCTCTTGTCCCTGAGGTCGGGGTTAATTATTGCGATCGATAACAGCTCCATCAGATAAATTAATCTATCCCCTCTCACCATACCAGAGTAGAAACAGCGCAACAGTACCGGATACAACCTACAAATCTACGCCATTACTTCCCGCTGCGTGCCCGCGTGAAGCGCCGGGCAGCGTCGGTGGAGAACATGAGCACGATGACGATGTTGACACCAATGAAGAGTAGTGTGCCAGCGGCCGACCACGTGACCCTGCCGATAGTCAGCCCAAATGAACTAATCACCGCTGCAAGGCTGGCGATGCTCATCAGCAAAATCCGCGAGCGATCGCTGCCGCGGAAGGTCAGCCCCGCAAGAAAAATCACGATGCCAATCCACGTTGTAGATACAATGGCTGAGATAGTCGCCACGATATGCGTGGTACTCTCAATGCTCCGCAGCGGCAGTCCACTGTCGTGAAAGATCCGCACCACCTCCATGCGCAAGTGGCTAAAGTTGAGAATCTCGAAGAAGGTGCTCATCGTGGCCACAGCAATCGCCAGGCCAATCATAATAATCCCAAGGGCGATCTGTGGTGGGCGGCGGCTCAAAAATTGCGACATGAGAGTGGCGTGCTCATCGGGCATGGTCTCGTGCGTCGTTGCATCGAGGATTAGATCGGAGGGTGCGTCTTCGTCTTCGCTTGCCTTGGCACGGACGCGGCCAAGCTCGATAACGGGCAGGTCGCCATCGGTAATAATGTTGTCTCCACCCCCATTGCGCGAGTGGTAGCCCGTCGAGAAATCCTCCAGCACCGTTAGCTCAATCGAGCGAAGCGCGCGCGTGACTGTCTTGACGACATAGTCGCGCTCAATGTCGGTATTTTCGTCGATCTTGTGCGTCACTTGCAAGGTAAAAATTGATAACCCCACACTCTTGTCGTACGTACCAGCCGCAAGCCAGTCCACCTGATGCCCACCGGGCAGCAACCACCCCTGGGGGCAGCGCCAAAAGCGCACGTGATGGCGCTTGCCCGGGTTGCCATCGATCTCCTGCTGGTAGGCAAAGTCCTGCTGCCGGCCAAACAGCACTAGGGGCGAGACTGGTGCATTAGGGTAGCTGCGGCGGGTCAGTGTGGCGAGGATGATCCGCCACGATGAGCGCACCGTTACGTCATCGGCCAGCGCCCAGCCAGCGGCCGTCATGGCACGGTGGAGCTGAGCTTCGCTGCCGCGAAAGGCGAGATTGACTGGGTCGCCAAGGAGACCATCTGGGGTGCGCGTCCGGCCAATGAAATAATTGGGCACATAAATACTACTCAAGATGCGGTGCAAGCGTGGCAACGCAAAATACGCCGTAATCACCCACACCACAGCAAAGAACCCTACCAGCCACCAGCCACCAGTGTGCCAGCCCTCGCGCCACACCAACCACACAAACCAAAACGATGCCACCCCCGCAAAAATAAAGAATCCTTGATCGACCAACGCCGTGGGCGACCACACTGGCCGGCGCAGCGCCAGAGATGAGCGCTGCTTGTGCTCGGCATCACCTGGCTCAGCGGCAGCATGCGTGGCTGGCTTACTCATACATGCTCCGGGTGCTCGCGCAAGAGGCTATCGAGCAAGTCTCGCGCCGCCAAGCGAGCTTCGTCATCCTTGCGGTTATACACATCTGGCTTGGAGGCAATCGCCCGCACAATGCGCGCCGTCTCGTCGATATCATCGTTGATGACGAAGTGGTAGTATGGGACTTCGAGTGCGTGAGTGATCTCGCGGATTGCACTGGTGTAGCGCTTGGGCCACTCACGATCAAACTCCGCCTGCGAGGTATAGCGCACACTGAGGCGTCGCTGCCACTCTTGGAAGTTCGGCGGCAAGAGAAATATCGCGACCACACCTGGGGAGAGCTTTTTATACTCATCAACGCCCTGCACGTCAATGTCCGTCACAGCAATCTTACCTGCATCGCGAATATCCTGAATCTGTCTGACCCCTGTACCATAGAGCGTTCCATGGACAAACTTCGCCTCTACAAAGGCACGGCTCTGCAACAACTCTGCGGCAGTTGCTTCATCAATATAATGATAGTCGACTCCCTTTTGCTCCCACACACCTTTGTTTTGGCGAGGCTGACGGGTGGTGTACGAGACGATATCGGCAAACTCGGTGCTCGCGAGCAACCGCTGCTTCGTCGTATCCTTGCCTGCCCCAGAGATACCAACGAGCAACACAATCCTTGTGTCGCATACAAGCTGGCGCACTGCCTCGGTTGGCTGATATTGTTCGATAAGTGATTGAAGATTCGTCATAGTCATATCATATTTATGATAGCACATCATAGAGAGTGGTTTCTCACCCGTGGCGTAAGAAGCTAGCTATTATTCTTGATATTGTCTAGGTCTATCTGAAAGTAGTCTTCCAGGAACTCTTGGGAGTACTGATCGATATCTGTCATATGTCCTCCGATACGCACACAATCAGGCATCCCCATATAATCTGGCTTCGTTGCAGCGTGATATTGCCGATGCGCAATAATCAACGACGGTTGGAGCTGCTGCTCAGGTCGAAACTCATGATGAATCATTGCTGCAATCTCCTCTTCTCTACCGCGCGTTTGGTATACCCACTGGCCACGGGCAATTGACTGTGCCGTGCGCCGTGCATCTGCATAGTGACGAGTAAAATGCACTGGCATGCCATCAAGAGTAAGCATATCGTTGCCATTGCTCAGTTCTAGCGCAAGCCGCGCTAAGCTCACTGCTCGCCAATACCGATAATCGCTCTCTCTCTCTGCAGGTGGCACATTGTCATACACGAGTGCTCTGTCTATATCGGCCACCAATCGGTCATAACGTATCTGCACTTGCACACAGCTCCTGTTAGTTGTTAATCTCGCTTGAGCATTACTGTAAAGGCTTCGCTGGGGATGTCGACTTTACCAAAACGTTTCATGCGCTTCTTGCCGCGAGCTTGCTTGGCGAGGAGCTTCTTCTTGCGGCTCACATCACCGCCGTAGAGATAGCCCGTCACATCTTTGCGGTAGGCACCAATATTTTCGCGGGCAATAAACTTTCCACCGATCGCCGCCTGCAGTGCCACCTCAAAACTCTGGCGCGGCACGACATCCTTGAGCTTCTTCACCACCTCGCGCCCCAACCGTTGCGACTCCGAGCGGTGGCACATCACACTCAGCGCATCGACCATCTCACCTGCCACGTAGAAATCCACGCGCACCAAATCCTCCGCTTGGTAGCCCCGCAGTTCATAATTAAACGACCCGTAGCCACTGGTCACCGACTTAAGTTGGTCATAAAAATCCGTCAAGAGATTAGCCAGTGGTGCCGCAAAGGAGATGAGGGCACGCTCGTCGATGTAACTGAGGTTCTTTTGCCGACCGCGCTTGCTAACGATGAGCTGGATTACTGCGCCGATGTAATCTTGGGGCACAACGATCTCACCATCAATCCACGGCTCGCGAATCTCCTTGATCTGGGCTGGGTCGGGCAATTCGCTGGCAGACTTGATATCCAGCTCGTCGCCATTGGTTAAGCTCACTTGGTAGTCGGTACTTGGGTTGGTGACGATCAGATCTAAATTGTACTCGCGCTCGAGCCGCTCACGAATGATATCCATATGCAAGAGGCCAAGGAAGCCAATCCGCACGCCATAACCCAACACCGGCGAATTCTCTGGCTCGAACTGCAGCGCACTATCGCTCAGGCTCAGCTTCTCAATCGCCTCCTTGAGGTCATTGTAATCTTCGTTGCTCACCGGGAAAAACCCCGCATAGACGAAGGGCTTGACCTCTTTGTAGCCAGGGAGGGGCTCAAGGGTAATGTGTGGCATATAGCTATAATAGCGTGTTTTGGCTATCGCGTACAGAGTTGACACGATGTGGCGTAGATGAAGATAAAATCTCCCCCATATTACGAGTTAGTAGTGCACCATACATCATTTCAGGAGCGCCAGATTCGGCAACAAACGCAGGAAAAATATGAAAACCACTAGTTAGAGCAGTATTATTATGGAAGACAATGTCATCCATGCAATAAATTGCACTAGAGTGAATTGGCCAAGTCAACTTTGGATTATTACCTAAATCAGTGTGCGTATCATCAACTAACAACGACAGCGGTCTCCTATATCGCTCTTGTGTCCTATTCTTTCTCTTAGCTATTTCTTCTTGTAGAAGTTGTGCTGACTGATCGTTTGGAGTACTTTCTTCAGATATCTGCTGTAGCCATTCCCTTAGTTGTGCAGTCGTGGGTTGAATTCTCAAAGCAAAATCTACAAGCTTAGCTGTGGCCACCTTACTTAGACTATTGTCTAAACCTACTTGGCAAACTTCTTCAATGTATCGAGCTTGGCTCTGGTCATCCGCTATATTCTTATAAAAGACCTCGTGCAAGAAAGCAAGGTTGCTATAAATTTTTTCTGTAGTTCCAGCAATTTTAGTACAGTCTTCTAATGCAAGTGAAACTGGAACATACTTCGAATAGTTGATTTTATAACCCTGTTCTCGCGCAAGATGATGTCCATCAAAATCTTTTATTTTGTCATAAAAAATAACTTTCTTGGCTATATCAATATCCTGGTTGCTAATTGCTCCACTTATTATATTCTCGATTTCATTATGAAGCTCATTATTTAAAAGACGGTTCCACGGTTGGCGATACTTCAATGTGTCTGCGGGTGGCAGGTCGAGTTCGCTCAACATAGTCACACGCTCATTGGAAGGCCTTGCCTTGGCAATATGTAGGTGGCCGAATGGCATTGTCGGAGCACCCCTACCTAATCCATATTGATTCCTCTGATCGACCTCGCTAAAACCCCAAGATCCGTAAATTAACGGTACACCTTCAAAATTACTCAGCGACTTAAATCCGCGCATGACTTGCTCCGAAATGCCTTGTAGGTAGTTTGATCGCACATCATCTTTCATCGCGAACAGGTCAAACATGTCAACCGCATTATCGCTAGCCCCATAAGCCGACCTCCACCAGACTATCATATGCGGAGCCACAGGCTGATCGTGGGCTATATCAACGAGCAACTCCGGCTTCTTACCGAAAGCCAGTTGTGCGTCCTGCAATAAATCTGATAGCTTATGCTCGGGAGGGAAATGCGGGGACGCCGCCAAGGTCAAACTAACTGCCGCTTCACCAAGAAATACGTTGCCGCTAAACTTCTCTCCCTCCTGAATAGGCGCCTTATCGCTTCGGGGCATCAACGATGGAATAGGTAAAACCGGGATAGATTCTCCCAACAGATCCCTGTCTTTCTCCATTAGTCGTTGCAGAGAGCCATAGTGACTTTCTAGTCTCATAACGCTTTCTCAATCTCCAGGCTCTTACCAATCTTATGCGCCATATAATTAACACCGAGCCCCATGTCATCCAATACGTCCTCCGGCTTACCGCTTGATGGAAACACATGATTCGCGGATATTTGCAGCACAACCTTATTTAAACGGCTTGCGACAATATAAGAAATTAAGTCACCCAGCCCTCCTACCGGCCAGTGATCCTCTATAGTGACTATATTATCAAACTCGTATAGTGTCTCGGCAATATACTCTTCGGAACAAGTTAACACTGGCATATCATAAACAGCAATCGACGGACACCCTATTGCTTCTAGATTGTCCGCTACTTGTAACACCCTTGGGAGCATAAGCCCGGTAGTTACAAGGGCAGTCTTTTCACCACTCTTCCAGCATCTTAAGCCGCTTCCTATCGGTAGCTTTGGGACGCTACTGCTTGACTCCTCTGGCCATATTCCACTACGAGGCACTCTTATATAGCACGGTGCGCCTGATTCCAGAGCTCGTAATAACAGGATGGGTATGTCATCATCACATGCGGGTATATACACGCTCATGCCAGGAATAGATCGAGCAAGTGCTATATCTTCAGGACAACAGTGTGAACCACCGTCCGCCCCAGTACTCAGCCCTGCATGTGTACCCAAAAGTACTACCGGTAGGCGTGAAGCTGCTATCGTATTTCTTGCCTGCTCAAATGCCCTTCCGAGTAGAAAAATAGAAAAAGTAGCCGCAATCACAGGACGACCAGTGCTCGCGATACCCGCAGCAATACCAAGCAAATTCTGCTCAGCGCATCCCACATTAACATATCTGTCTTGATACACATCACCAAATGCCTGCACTCGGGTAGCAGGACCATTATCAGCATCCACAACAAAGAAATCTTTTCTACGTTTGCCTAAAGCTAACAGAGCAGGTCCAGTCACATCACGCATTTTTTGCCACCTCCATCATTCGTTTTTTCTCCACAAGGCTATCTCGAATTCTCTGGATTTCACTAGTCGAAGGCACTTTACCATGCCAAGCTAGGTTATTTTCCATAAATAGTCCGTCTTTTCCCTTAATTGTATGGGCATAAACAAACAGCGGCATCTTTGCTGTATGACCTGCAGATTGAAGCGCGGTAAGTATACTATTGTGATCGTGACCATCAATCTCCATATAGTCCCAACCAAAAGAACGAACAGCACAAGACAAATCTGCTGGCGTAACGACATCTCCAACTGTACCAGTGTATTGTAGCTTGTTTCCATCAACTATGGCGACGAGATTGCTAATTTTTTGGTAACCAGCAAACATAACTGCCTCCCACACCTGACCTTCATCAATCTCTCCGTCACCCATAAGTGCAAAGACTCGTGGCCCACCATTACCGTATACGCGTTTGAGGGCCAAAGCCGCACCAGCTGCGACTGAAAGTCCTTGTCCAAGCGAACCAGTGCTTACCTCAACTCCAGGAAGGCCGACTTTTGGATGACCTTGGAGCCGTGAACCCAACTTGCGCAGTGTAGCCAATTCCTGTTTGTCAAAGTAGCCAACTTCAGACAACATCCCATAAAGAGCTGGTGCAGCGTGGCCCTTGGCCAAAATAAACCTATCTCTTTCGGGCATGAGCGGGTTTGACACATCATACCTCATAATATCCCTATAAAGCGCTACTATGATCTCAACACAAGAAAATGAACTGTCAATATGACCAGATAACGCAGTTTCAACCATATCGAGAATTGATAATCTCAGATTAACTGCTGCAAGTCTAGGGTCGCTATCTGTTGCCTGCATGTTTATCCGACCTCTCTACCCTGTACAGTGAGCTTAACATTATTAGACTCATTCTTGAACACTTTCATATTAAAGCCCCTTTCACTAATACCATAATCAACTTCAAATGGCGTGATATACTGGCCAACAAAGATCAATGGGGTATCTCCCGTGTTTACAGTCCTATGCGCCCATCCAGACTTTAGCTGAATAACATCACCAGGAGACATAGGTAGCCATTCGGAACCACCATCTTTCTCAACAATCAATCCACCTTGTCCGGCTATACAAAAATACGTCTCTCCCTTTTCAGGCTTATGGTCGTGTCCTCGTGTAAAGAAGCACTCTCCGCTAACATTACCCGGCATAATCGTTGTAATAGAAAACTCAGGAGTTTGACTATCCGCAGCTGCAACCCTCTCCACAAAATACACAATATCATCATCTCTATAGCTAGTATTTTCTACATCACCAAAGAGATGTTTTAAGTCGCCGAAACGAGTTACTTTTGCATTGTCAGGTAGGCCACCCTTAACAGACACTCGGGTTATTGTCCCAGACTCGTATGTATTCATGTTACCATCTCCTCTCTAGCGCTATCCAACCTGCTGCTACGGATGCTGCCACAGATAGATCATTGTTCATGAGCATAGTTCGTAGCTCGTCAGTTGTTGGCTGTATTACTTCAATATCCTCATTATCGTCAAGATGTTGCCTGTGCTTTATAGTGACATTATCAGCAAAGACGATCGCTATCTTGACACGGCTATTCGTAGGGTCCTCAAAAAATGTAGGTCCCTCTACAAAAAGACTGGAGGTGCCTCCAGTCTCTTCATATAATTCCCTTTTTGCAGCAATTAAAGCAGATTCACCCGCATCAATCTTACCCGCAGGAAATTCTATAACACTTTGCTGTGCTCCGTGTTTGTACTGACGCACCAGTAAAAATTTGCCTTCATGAGTGCGTGGAACGATCAAAACGGCGTTCATACCCTCTCGCACGTAATAATCATCGAGGACTTTGCCTGACGGGAGCCTGACGGTTTCAATATTGAGCTTGTACCACGGTGAGTCGACTAACTTCTTTTGACTTATAACGTTCCATTCTTGATTCATAGTATTATTGTAGTACATTCTCAGACTTAACACCACCCCGCAACATTAGTATATCCTAATTTTGCACAGCCAAGCAGTGTCGCGTCGCCGTCCATAAATAAGACATTCATACCCTTGCAGGCATTACGTATCACATCTCTGGCAAATTTAATATTCACCCCGCCACCATACACAACAACATTTTTAGGTTTAACACTGTTCGGTAGGTTCATAATGGCCCTGCGCAAATCACGCAATACAGCGTCCCGTACAACCCCTGAACTAGCTCCATTCTCAAACCACAGCTTAGCTGCATCTCCAAAGTATCGTTCTGAAACTTTATGCTGCAATGTGTTATTGTCTTCAAGATCAGATATACTACGAATCATAGGGCCCCAACGATACATAACCAGTGAATCTACCGCTAAAAACGGTCCATCCTCTCGTGTGTGACGCATATTGTTCGATTTTTCTCCATTCGAAAGGAAGGATATAGACCAGAAGGTGCCAGTTGCCATAACAATATCTGCTGAGTATTTATCAAAAATTCCTGTTCCCATATATCCGAGTTGTTCATCAGTACCACCCAGATATATATTTGTATGTGACATACCATTAGAATAAACACCAGGTTTGACATCCCTAGCCCAGTTAACATTCGGGAGACCGGCAGGAAAACAGCGTTTCAAATAATGCTCGCCTGCATCTCTCTGCCCTTTAGTTGTTGCGTGCTGGCCATTCAGTAGGTACATTATCCATCCAGCAAAGGTAGTCATTGTGTGGACGGCAAATATATCGCCAATGGGTTTATTTTGTAGATTCGTTCCTGCAAATACAATATCACCCGTGCTATCAACCCCAACGATACCTTCTCTAAATGTTGATATGCCAAGACTACTAACACCATTAGTCTTCATAAACTCAACGATCACCGTTGCGACATCATCAAACCAACGTTTTAGAGATGTAATAGGTTCGTACGAATCCAGCCATTCCTGATTATGGGAGATTATTACAGTTTCTCCATCCGGAATGATCTTACCTTGATATTTCTTAAATTTTTGGATTTTTAAATTGGTAGAACCAACATCGCATGCTAATACCATACAATTATGATATCATCGTAATAAATTTATGTGTAGATCAAAGAACGTAGTAATCTTCGACTTTGACGGCGTCATTTCAGTCAGCGATGATGCACGATTCAAAATCCTTAAAGAACAGGCTTTACGCTACAACGTCGTAATGCCAGATTCTTTATACGAAGAAACCGTTGGGCAAACAACTATCAACTTCTTCAAAAAGCACTTCTCTCACCTAAATCCTGACACCACTCATAGCATAATTGAAAACTACACAAAAATATATAGAAGTAATATCCTGCAGTACAGCAAAGAGGTCAAGTCGGTGACCAACTTCATTAAGAAACACAACGCCGAATACACCTTTGCGATTGCATCAACGAATACCATTATCAATGTAGAGGCGATTCTCAAGAAATTTGACATCATTAATTTTTTCTCATGTATCATTACTCGAGAAGATGTATGTAAGAAAAAACCAGATCCATCCGCGTATTTGAAGGTGATCGATAAATTAAATGTGCATAAGTCACAATGTATTGCAGTCGAAGATTCAGCAATTGGAGCCCAGGCCGCAATTAACGCAGGAATACCAGTGCTTGGTTTATTGAATGGTTGCAATAGTGACAGTGCTTTTGATGGTTTACCGATAGCAGGGGTGGTGTCGACAGAAAGTGAGCTTGCTGATGCTATCTCCTTAATTCTACGGAAACCCACGGCACTATAATCAGATTAATATATCAGCTTACGCAGTGTTTGCGAGTGTCATTCGCGAGGTCGCTTCCCAGCAGTCAATACTGCGCTTCACATTGTCTGGGATAGATATCGATTGATCTTCGATGATGATATCTCTTGCCGGGACACCATGGTCTTGAGCATACTCCGCCATGCGCCAAGCTTCGGCCATAGGAGTATCTTTGCCGTAGGCAACTGCCCAGCGCGGTGAGGCGCCAGCAATCGTTATTTTGGGGGCAACACCAGCATGATACAGCTCCACTGCAGTGGCAATTCGCCGATTTTCTGCCGAGCCAAATACCAGCATGACATCCGACTGCCTTGGTGGGTTACCCTTTGCGAGCACCTCATAGAGTGTAGCAGCTTCGCTGTGATGAGCATGTTGAGCCAAGTAATCAGCGAATTGCACTGTAAACCGATAAAGCTTCGATATAGTATCATCAAAATCGTACACCGCATAATGATCAAAAACAGCTGTATCGATACCAGCGTGATGTGCAATCCATTTCAGTTCCGCAAACAACCATGGCCGTGCGTCAAGATAATCCCGCTGCCGAGCTAACGTGGTGATTCTTGGCGTATCATCGCACGTAATTCACTGGCTGATGGTAATTCCACACTACTCGTCCGCACAAGAATCTCCTGCTGGCTGGAGAGTGCTGGCGAGCAAAGCCCAGGCAGCGAGCATGGCGTAGTTGGTGATTACACCAGTAGCGACCATATGGTGGATGGTGGCAATGGGCAGCCACTCCGAGATAATTTGCTCTGTGTCATCTGGCTGGTGTTGATGGTTTGTCCCAGCATATTCGCCGTAAACCACGTGGAGCTTCGCGCTGGTGCGACGATTGTCGGCATAGAGCCAGCCACATTCCCGCACATTCGTCATAGCAATGCCCGACTCCTCAGCCAGCTCTCGCTGCGCCGCCGCACACACATCCTCGCCCGCTTCGATCTTCCCGCCCGGGAACTGATACAACACCTCATCCACCGGGTACGAATACTCTTGCTGCACCAAGATATTGTCACCTCGGCGACACACCACGATTACTCCACCATGCCCATGGTAGGGGTAATGGACATATTGGATGGTCTTTCCATTTGGTAGCTCCACTGTATCTTCTGCGACAGTGAGCCGAGGGTGGTCGACGAGCGTCCGCGACGATAGCATGCGCCATTTTTGCAGTTGGTGTGACGACATGGTTGATAAGATATGAATAATAGCTTTACCTATTTGGCCCTTTCTTAATGAAATTCATTTTTCTTAACCCTAGGAATACGACGACGAGACAACATCATAGCCAACCACAAACAGCCACTACATAGAACAAATCCAATTGTTGCAGGGGCAATCACCGCCAGACCAGCTTCACCAGAAAAAGTTACACTCCATAGCAATTTACCGGCAGCCATGAACGCCATGACTGCCACACCCAGCCAGATATTTCGCCACCACAATGCCGCTGCTAAAGCACTAAAGGATAATGGTATAAGCAATGTGAGGAAAATCTTACCAAATGTCCATTCACTCTGCAGATACTGCTGTTCAACTTGCAAAAACTGTTGCACCTGTAAATTCGTTTCACTGGGCAGGGCAAACCATCCCATGCTGGTCAAGGTGAGTAATATCACCATCATTATCCCTGCCCAGCTCCGCCGATAGGCGAACCAACAAAACGGTATCAAGAATAACGGACGGATATACCAGCTTAGCTGATTATGGTGCCGCTGCCACAGCCAATCCCAAAAACTCGGAGTAGTAAATGCCACGGCGATGAATAGCATAATCAACCCAGCAAATAAGACAGCGATGAATGTGTCGTACTTTTTTATCGCAGCCATCATACGATAAACTATATCACTTATATTATAACTACTCAAAGTATTTCTTGAGTGTCACCGTATCCCCCACCCGTGCCTCGCGCGTTGTCTTGAGGTTGGTGACGATGTAGCCAATCTCGCCGGTGCCAAGCAGTGGGTCAGGCTGCATGGTTGGGCTGAGGTGCCCTACTTCCAGCGCAAGGCCGCGGGCTCCGGTGGCCATCATGGTAATGTCCGCGCCTTTCGGTATCGTGCCGTCTACCACGCGCACGTAGAGGATAACCCCCCGGTAGTCATCGTAGTAACTATCAAAAATCAGGGCGCGGGTTGGTATGCTCGGCCTATCACCACCCTGCGCAGCCATGTGCTCAGCCTGCACCGCCAGTGGTGACACTGGCGCTGGGATACGCTCGACGATAGCCCGCAGCACCTGCGGTACATTCTGGCCAGTCTTGGCCGAAATATGAATAATGTCGCTCTCATCACAGCCCAGCAGATTAATCACCTGCTTGGAGACGCGTGGCACATCGGCTGCTGGCAGGTCAACTTTGTTGAGCACCGGGATGATGGTGAGATCCTGCTCCATCGCCAAGTACACATTGGCCAGCGTCTGCGCCTGAATCCCCTGGCTGGCATCCACCACCAGCACCGCGCCTTCGCAGGCCTGCAAGCTACGCGATACTTCGTAGCTAAAATCCACATGGCCGGGGGTGTCGATCAGGTTGAGGTCGTAGGTGCCAGATTGGGGCACGGTGTTTCTGTCCCCGTCAATTGAACCAACAGGCGATACTAAGCGGGTGGCAGTCGACGGGGCGGCACCCGCTTCTGAAGAAGTTACGTACTCATACTTCATCCGCACCGGAGCGAGCTTAATGGTAATCCCCTTCTCGCGCTCCAGATCCATACTATCGAGCAACTGCTGCTTCATATCCCGCTTGGTAACGGTGCCCGTTAGCTCCATCATGCGGTCGGCCAGGGTGCTCTTGCCGTGGTCGATATGGGCGATGATGCAGAAATTACGGATATGTTCCATACACTAGCGTTTCCAGTTCCAGCCAAGGTTAATCCGCCCAAAGAAGATCTGCCGCAGCCGATTGAGCACTGGCTCGGCCTCTTTAAGCCGCAGTCGCCGGCTGAACCATATATAAACCGCAAAGCTCACTACTGTGATCATAATAAATTTCGGGAAGGCAAGGAAGAAACTCTTATCGTTCGTACCAAAGGGGATCATCACCACACTCAGATAAGCAGCCAAACCGGTTGGCACTGCAGCAATGACCATCTTGTAGATACTGTTGACGAAGCTGCGGTCAAACAGCCTCGGCATGCGCCGCCCCATGAAGAAGAAGAGGACAATCACCTCCACCACGGCGGTGATAGACTGCGCCCAAGCCAAGCCATAGCCTGGATTTTGGTTCTTCGACCAGAGATTCACCAAGATGATCGCCAGGATAATATTAAACCCAATCGCAAAGAACGAGATATAAAGCGGCGTCTTGGTATCCTGCTGCGCGTAGAAGCTACGGGCTGCAATATGATAAATCGTGCGGAAAAATATCGTCAAAACAAGTACCCCAAGAAAGCCCGATATCACCGGGTCACCCCCGTTGTGGATAAAGCTCACCACATAGCCCCGTGCAAAGTAAGTAATGACCGCCACCGGCAACGCCAGCCAAATAATCACCCGGATCATCACCTGCAACTCCTTGCGGAAGAGATCCTCGCGCCCTGCCCCCAGGTGCTCCGTCATTTGCGGAAAGGCTGCGTTGCTAATTGCCACACCAATCAAGTTCACTGGCATCAATGACAATGCCGACGCCTGCTGGTAAGCCCGCACCGTCCCATCAGCCATACGCGAGGCGAGGTTTGTCTCCACAAGGCCATTGAGGTAGTCAATCCCTTGGTCGAGCGAGCGCGTCCGCAGCAGGCGTAGCACCTGGCGAAAGCTCTTGTTCTTGCGCTTGATCATAAAGCGATAGTCAAAGTCTAAGCCAAGCAGACCAATCGAGCTCACAATCAACTGCAGCACCGAGCCCAGCACCACACCCAGCGCCACACCCATAATGCCACCCTCAAACACTTGCCAGCCAAAGATATTAATACCGTTCGTAAAGAAGGTTGCACCAATGATGATGCCAATATTGTAGATCGTTGGCGCCAGCGCATAGAAGGTAAAGCGCCCAATCGCCTGCTGCATGCTCGCAATGACGGTGGAGATAGAAAAGAGGAATGGATTGACCGCAATCACGCGCATCATACTCACCGCCAGGCTCCGCCCTGATTCGCTGAGCCCCGGCCCCACCACAACATTCACAAGCGGCTCAGCAAAGATCATAATCAAAATACTCGCCGCTAAGGTGGTGAGTGCCAAGAAGTTGATCAAGCTCGAGCTCAAATCCCAGGCAGATTGCTTATTGCCCGATGCCAAGCGCTGGTTAAACACCGGTATAAATGACACACTCAGCGCCCCAGACACCAACACAAAGAACATGAAGTCGGGGATAGTAAAGGCCACAGTATAGGCATCGGCACCTACTTTGTAGGTATCGTAATACATGCCATTAATGAGCCGCTCGCGATACATCCCTAAGACGCTCGATAGTAACGTCGAGCCTGCCAGGAGGGCAGCAGCATTCTTGATGTTTAGTTTGCTATTTGCTTTGGCGACGACTGAGCGGACACGCCGACGATTTGCTCCATGTGCCACTGGTACCTCCCTGCTCCTAGTGGAGCTTGGCCTCCGTTGGCAAAGTGGCATCTGCCATCGCAGCCTTAGCTTCGTCTTCTTCTAGTGTTTCGTGAACAAGCAGCTCATCTTTGAGCTTCTCAAGCGCTGGACGGTTGTGCGAGAGGACAATCTCAGCACGGCGAGAAGCTTCTTTAATAAGCGCCTCTACCTCATGGTCAATCGCCTCAGCAGTCGCATCGCTATATGGCCGCTCGTGAGTGATCTTGTCGAACACCATACCACCGTTATCTTCATGGAAGACCTGGTCGCGGAGCTTTGCGCCCATACCCTGCTCGATCACCATATCACGGGCAATCTCCGTCGCTTTGCGCAAGTCGCTCCCTGCCCCAGTTGTAATGCCGTCATCGCCATAGATTAGTTTCTCGGCAATGCGCCCACCCATTGCTCGAGCCAGAATATCCTTAAACTCGTATACATTGGTGTAGCTTTTGTCTTCTGGTGGCAAGAACCATGTCACGCCGCCCGTGCCACCACGCGGAATGATGGTCACCTTATGCACTGGATCACTATCCGGCAAGACGTGCCCCACAATAGCATGACCCGCCTCGTGATACGCCGTGAGTTCTTTCTCATGGTCGGTCATTACCTTGGCTTTGCGCTCGGGGCCAATCGCCACCTTCTCAAAGGCCTCGGTCAGGTCTTGGTTGGTAATCATTTTCTTACCGCGGCGCGCTGCAATAATCGCTGCTTCGTTGGCCATGTTCGCGAGGTCGGCACCACTGCTACCGGCTGTCTTGGCAGCAAGCTTGTCGAGGTCGACCGATGCATCGGTTGGTTTGTTCTTGAAGTGCACCTTGAGGATTGCCTCACGGTCTTTGCGCTCGGGCAGACTAATCGTCGTATGGCGATCAAAGCGGCCTGGGCGCAACAGTGCTGGGTCGAGCACATCAGCCCGGTTGGTTGCCGCTAGGATAATCACGTTTGTATCAGCCTCAAAGCCGTCCATTTCTACCAAAATCTGGTTCAGCGTCTGCTCGCGCTCGTCGTGACCGCCGCCCATGCCAGAGCCACGTTTACGTCCCACGGCGTCAATCTCATCAATGAAGATAATGGCTGGCGCATTCTTCTTGGCCTTAGCAAAGAGGTCACGTACCCGGCTTGCCCCCACACCAACAAACATTTCCACAAACTCTGAGCCACTAATGGAAAAGAACGGTACGTTAGCTTCGCCTGCAACCGCTCGCGCCAACATTGTTTTACCAGTACCAGGGTTACCAACAAGGAGAATCCCTTTAGGAATCTTAGCGCCGAGGCTCTGATATTTCTTGGGGTGCTTGAGGAAATCCACCACCTCTTGTAAATCTTGCTTGGCGTTTTCGTTACCAGCAATGTCATCAAATACTACCCGCTCTTTATCAAGGCCATACAGCTTGGCCTTACTCTTGCCAAAGCCCATTGCTTGGCTGTTCTGCCCCTGGGCTTGGCGCATCATAAACATAAAGAGAACGCCAAACAATACGACCGACAGGACAATTGGTGCGAGATTCCAAAACAATAGGCCCGTCTGTGACTCATTTTGCACTTTTACCTCAGTCTTGTCGTGCTTGAGCCCTTGGGTATAGATAGTGCCATTCTCTTTGAGGCTGCGCTCGGTTGGTTTAGACTGGCCTTTGGGTGTGACAGTCAGCTCATTGCCTTGGATCTCAATCTTGGCAATTTTGCCATTATTTGCCCGGTTCACTACATCCGAGAGCGGCACCTCCTTAAGGTTGGCCTGCGGCGAATTAATCGCCCAAAATGCCAGCACACCCAGTACCACAATCGCCCAAAACAGCCCCAGGCGCAGGGCATTGGTCGCTTTCGACGGTTTTTTATTCATCAGGGAACTCACTCCTTTCGTTCGCTTGCATTCTCACACAGTAATCTGATCTATTGTACCACTTCTACAGTGAATTGCCGAGGGCCAAACTGCAAATACACGCCATCGCCCACCACGTAGCGGCTACCCGGACGAGCAGTCTTGATGGCCAGCACCGCACGCTCGAGCCGCGGGCGGGTTGGGCGCGGCGCACCCGCCCACATGATCATCGCACCCAATAGCTCCTGAGCACTTGCCTCGTCGATCATAATCAATCCATGGCGCTCAGCCGCAAACTGTGGTAAGAGGTGTTGCACTTCATCATTAATCGTATGGCGGAGCGCAAGTTGCCGATCCCGCAACGAGGTAATCTGCGCCGCCTGCTCTGCCGTGAGGAGCCGCTGAATGCAGCGCCGCAGCCGATTGCGTGTGTAGCGGTCACTCACATTTGTCTCATCCTCCACCCATTCCAGGCGACGAGCCAGTGCATAGGCACGGATATCTGCCTTGCGCCAGCCCAGTAGTGGCCGCTCCACCCCAGGGCGGTTCAGCACAGCCAGCCCACGCCAGCCCGTCCCACGCACCAGGTTAAGCGCCACCGTTTCTACTAAATCGTCCAAATGATGCGCCGTTACCACTGGTGCTTGGTACTGCGCTGCTGCATCGAGCAAAAAATCATACCGAGCCTCTCGCGCTGCTGCCTCGCTCGCATTCGGCCCAAGCTTAAGCTGAGTAGACACAAAGGGCAGTCCATAGTGCGCCGCCAGTGCTGCCACAAATCGCGCATCCGCCGCCGATGCTTCACCCCGGATCCCATGATCGACATGCGCCACAATCAATGGCTCCGCTGCCTGCGCTGCCATCACATCCAAGAGCACTACACTATCCACACCACCAGACACTGCAACAAGATATGCCATGGCAATAGTATATTCATTTTGCCAAGAGGAGTAAATACTAGTTTTATTATGCGCAATATGCTAGGCGCAAGACACAAAACAAGCCGCCCGGGAGGAGGAACGGCAGCTTGCATAATAGAGGAGGAGGTAGCGTGTGCTACTACAGGTAGTATGCCCCGCCTTGCTTAAATGGAGCTGAAAGTGGGTACTTTTGCCATTTTAGCAATACGCCGTGTCTTATAATTGTATAAAGTAATGCGTCACATTATTCATAGGTGGGCTTATTACTGACTCCAGCGTCTCGCAATATAGTCATAATTTCTCTTAGTATGCAGCAAAGCAATCGGCTACATTTTGTACGGTCTGCATCATAATATTCTCTGTTTTTATGAAAAATACAGTAGTATATTCAATTTTTTTCTTTTTTGCCTCATTGCTCAGGATTCAGTAATTTCCACTCTTTTATTCTACACTGTTCTACTCTCAAAAGTAGCAAGACTAATCCGATGGTGTCGAGCTATAAGCTCAAACTCCTAGGTTATTAAGAAGACGAAAATACCTCAGCTACAAAACAGATCTCTCTACTTACGCGACAGCTTACTTGCCGCCGTTCGCACTGCTTCGCTCCACGTTAAGAAAACGTGCGGGAGCTCTGCTAGTTGCTCAGCAGTGAGGTCGTGCTTGATGGCGAGCGTGACCTCTTGGATGAGCTCACTAGCACGCGGAGCGACGATCGTCCCGCCGAGCAATACCCCTTGTTTGTCGCTAATGAGCTTGACGAACCCCTCGCGGAAGTCACTTGTATTGCTGCGAGCAATCATACCGAGCGGCACCAACACCTTATTAATCTTGAGATCGCGCTTAATACAGTCATCTTCATTAAAGCCCACACTGGCTACCTCTGGATAAATGAAGGTAGCGCGCGGCACTAGCTCGTAGTCAAGCGTCATTTGCGATTTGGGGTGGAGGATGTTGTGCGCTGTTAGCCGGCCCTCGCTCAAGACGGTGTGGGTTGGCACATCATTACCTAGCACGTGTCCCGCCGCATAGATATGCCGCACGTTGGTTTGGAAGAATTGATTGACCTCAACACCACCATCGGGCGAATACGTTACCTCAGCATTATCAAGCCCAATATCGATGGTCGGCTCTGGCTTGGTTGCCACCAGGACACGCTCTACCTCCATCGTCCGCTCAATACCACCACGGATGTATTGGACGATCACGTTGCCACTTGGGCCACGCATGAGGGAGCGAATCGTCGTTTGCGTGAGGACTGACAATGGTTGGTCGCGCTGCAAGAGGCTGCTCACCGCCTCACTTACCTCTTCATCCTCAGTCGGCAAAATGCGCGATGACTGCTCTGCCACCGACACCGTGCTACCAAAGGTCGCAAAGAAATGCGCGAGCTCAATCGCCGTCGTCGTCGCACCAATGATCAATAGGCTACGTGGCGGGCGGCTCAGCTTGAGGGCGGTGCGTGGTGTCAGCCAATCAATCGTCTCGATACCCGCAATCGCTGGCTGGGTCACGTGTGCCCCTGTTGCGATCAAAATATGCCCTGCCGTTACTTCATGATCACCAATCGTTACAGTGTGCTGGTCGCGTAAGACACCTTTGCCGTAGAATGTATCAATCCCTTGTTGGTTATAATAGTGCTCGTTATCGCCCGCACCAGTCCGCTCTACCACTGTATTTTTCCAGTGCTGGATGGCTGGGTAGTCAAAATCCACCCGCGATGTATCGAGCCCAAACTGGTGACCGCGTTGGATGCGATTGTAGAGTTGTGCCACGCCCAGCAACGTCTTAACGGGGATATCACCCCAATTAGGCGCACCACCACCAAAGGTGTCTGCCTCAATCAACCCCACCTTCTTATCTGCCCGGGCCGCCACCAAAGCTGCAGTACTGCCAGCTGCACCACTACCCAGCACCAACAAATCATAATCGTAGCGTGGTCGTCGTATCATGTGGTGGTTCTCCTTAACTCCTGATTGGGCGTTTTCTCTATTATACCACTGGCCTGGGCAAAAAAGAACGCCAAAACACTCGTCTGAGCCCTAGCCTTCTTGCCAATTCTCTGCTATAATGCGTCATGTTTGGCACCGTAGCTCAGCCGGTTAGAGCGCAGGACTCATAAGCCTGAGGTCACTGGTTCGATCCCAGTCGGTGCTACCAGATATGATAGGCGGCGTGCGATGAGTACGCCGTTTTGCTTTTTTATCCAAGGCTATATGTGCGAGGATGAATAGCAGTAGGGATATATTTAAAGCACCTCAGGCGTATTACCCAAGGTGCTTTCGATCGTTTAGAGCTCGACCTCTGCTAATTTGCTGTGGCGCGCGGCAATGAATGCCCGCAGCTCTGCCATACTACGCGACCGATTCCAGGTGGCGAGTATGGTTTCTTTCGTCTTTTTTCGCATATCTACCCTCTTTTTTGTGTTGTCATTATCGACCTACCTCGATCCTAGCATATATACGAACAAAATACAAACAAATTGTTTCTTATTTTAGTTTTTTCATATTTATCCCTGTTATCTCGGTATCTCTCACCATTCTAGGGCAGGTGAACAGCGCTCACCAGTTCATGCCTGAGGTGAGACTCCACCAACTCGCATAGCACTCATGGCATACTGCTAAACATCAGTGGTAGCGGGACTAATGGTGTGCTAAGATAAAGGCTAGACTTATTCTTCTCTACCCTCCCAAGATAGTCCAAAGCAAAAACCCTACCGTGTGGTAGGGTTCTTACCTTGGTTGCGGGGGCAGGATTTGAACCTGCGACCTGTTGGTTATGAGCCAACCGAGCTAACCGGGCTGCTCCACCCCGCGCTACGGTTCTTATTTTACCAGTGATGAATGCCGATTGTCAATGATTTACCACCTGAATGTCAAGATTTCCGCTCCCCCGCTTGTTATTTATCCTTTTGCTGGGCCTGCTCGGCTGCACCACCAAAGAGGAAGGTGATCCACTGCTCGAGGTTGCTGCTCTGCGCATCGGGGTTGGTGGGCTTATCGGTTGGCGGGTCGTGCGCCTCGGGGCTGTTCTTGGGCAGGACAATCACCTTCTCGCCAGGTGCCACTAAGCCAAGTTTCTCACGAGCAGCAAGCTCTTTATATTCGTCACTCTCGCGGAAGTTCTTTTGGTATTGCAGCGTTTGCGTCTCGAGCTCGGTGAGGACAAGTTGCCGCCGTTTCGTCTCTAGCTCGCGCTGCTGCGTGTAGTTCTGCTGGAGGCGCGCCACCGATTGCCAGGCAAGGTATGTCGCAATTACAAGCGCCAGCGCCAGCACAACGGTATTGAGCTGGAGATAATCATGCTTGATCTTGTAGATGATGTGGCGCTTGGTAGTGTCGCTGAATACAAACTTCATAGGCTTCTATTATACCGTAGGTCGCGTAGTTGTTGCAAAAGCTGCGGGCCAGCAAAAAACACGCTGCGCACCACAATTTTGGTTAAAAATCGCTCATAGACTTGCCAGGTGTCGACCTCTGTGCTATAACCAATGCAAGATGACATACAAACAACCTTCTCATAGGGCTGTGCTTGAGAGCAGCTCAGTTTTACTAGTAACACCAGAAACAGTAGTTCGTGCTGCGACACATGCAGCAGCACGGGTAGGCAAACTAGCGATACAAGGCAAGTTATTTGATGACAGCACCATTCCTCATTCGGCCGATCATGAACAAACCGAGCCTATACCCGCAATACACCCCAACACTCATACCACAGATGGTTCTACCTCTGAAATGCAGCCAAAGAAGCCTACATTCGATGATCTCCTTGCCCGACAACGCTCTGTTAATGCGCTTGAGCGCAAACGCACTCGTCATCCCACCCCCGAACTTGTCAATGCTTGGCGAGAGCTTGATCACGCCATTGCCAACCATCTCTTTGGCATGTCACCACAAGAATATGAAAAGTGCCGCACTGAGGCGACGGAGCAATTCTATGCAATCGTTGCATACCGCCGAAAAGTACGTGATGCTACTAAAGCCTCTCACCCATCCCAAACTGCCGCTCAGCACAGCAATAGGCCACAGCGAAGCGCACCAGAAAGATTATTCAGCCCCCAGGATGCCGCCGCTGGAGAATATGTAGTGCGTCCAAAACTACCAAAAACCCCTAAGAAGCTCGACTACTAGTAGCATATACGCCAACAATACGGTATAATGTGGCAAGTGGATCTGGGGGCGTAGCTCAGTGGTCAGAGCAGCGGGCTCATAACCTGTTGGCCGCTGGTTCAAGTCCAGCCGCCCCCACCATTGCAAAGATTAGTCATAGCACGCCCATAGTGGCGTGTTTTTAGTATCCTCTCGTACCCCTCTCGCCGTGATAGATACAAAATGAGAGAAAAGCCACAATTCATGCCAAACATCGCTCTCTAGCGCTCTGAGTAGTGCGAGAGCGTACTTCTCTATACAAACTTAGTTATCGTCATGCGGTATAGACTCGCAGCTCACTCCATCTCATACTCCGCTTACTTTGTAACTTCGCATATACCAAACCAACAAAAAGACCCCTCCGTTATAGAAAGGTCTTTTTCATATACACGTGTCCGGGTTATTTGGTTGCTTTAGCAGCCTTCTTGGCGGGCTTTGCCGCGTCTTTCTTGGCAGCAAAGGGGAACTTATTGCGTGAGTGCTCCTTCACATAGTAGCCCTCAGGCATGTCACACGGCTTACCCTTGCCGTTGTTTGGTGATTTGCAAAAGTAGTAAATCGTCCGCTTTACGCCACCGCGCAATACCGCATCTTTTTGCGTATGCAAGTAGTATGTAGTACCATTCGAACTAGTATATTTGTAAGCCATAGTGCTCCTCCTATTTGATCTTACAAAACCTAGCCTACATGCTCATAAAATGGATGTCAACACTTTGGCGGCGATTTTTTACAGAGATGACGGCCAAGGGTAAGCAATTTTGTTTTTTGCTTATGGTTATTGTGTATGATAGATGTTGGTACTATTTTTGTACGATAAACAGGGGTCAAGCATAAATTTTATGGAGCGTCTAGCGAACGCCCGCTCACGGCCATCTTGCGTGTTGTACGTGTTGTAAATTATGTTGTAGTTTTTTATTTTTTTGCTATTTATTTTGCTGCTCGATACTGAATGCGTAGCATAATCCGCAAAATAATCATCCCCACAATACGCCCAAGAATGGCTGAGATGACCACGCCAGTGAGGAGAATCGTCCAGCCGGCAAAATCGGGCGACCATAGTGGTGCGCTGAAGTTGTAGTGATAGAGGCTGGTGTCGGGCATTTTGGCAGTCTGGAGGCCGGCATTGGTGCTACTGAGCTTGCCGAGCTCTTCGTAGACGCAGCGTACATAGTCGATCGACCAGCTATGGAAGCGTGGCTTACACACTGCATCGGCCTTGGCGTTGGCGGTTTGGCCAGCGCGGTTGGTGGTGCTCATCGAGGCGTTAAGCGCAGCCTTGGCGTCGCGATTGTATTGCTCCTGCAGGTAGATAGGGCCAGTATCGGCATTCATGTGGGCAGAGGAATACTGCTGCAGGTCGGCAATGCGCTGGCGGATCTGCTCCATATTGCCCGCCTTATCTGCCGAGAGAACTGCTCGTCGCCGCTCAGTCATCCCCACATTATTGAGCCGCAAAAAGGTTGCCGACAGCACGAGCAGCACCATAAGCAGTAGCACCAGGTGCCACATCTTGATGCGCCGGAGTCGCTTCATCGACCGCTTGACTTGCTGTTTGTTTGCCATGCTATGTACCCTACGTATGCCCACTTATGCTTTGGGTCTAGTATAGCATAACCTCAATATTGAACCCAGTGGCGCAAAGTGAAGTAATTACACTCACTAGCTACCTCTGGTGGTTTTGTGCCAGAGGCGGTACAATGGAGGGTATGAATATCTACTTCTCTGGAATCGGCGGTGTGGGCCTGGGGCCATTGGCTGAGTTGGCGCACGATGCAGGGCACCGTGTGCTTGGCTCGGATAGCTACATTGGACTCGAGACACAAGAACTCGAGCGGCGTGGCATCTCCGTCTCACAAGACCAAACAGGCGAATACCTGGCCTATCGCCATCAACAAACCCCCATCGATTGGTTTATCTATACTGCAGCTTTACCACCCGATCACCCCGAGCTCGTCTTAGCACACCGACTTGGCATCTATACCGCTAAGCGCGACGAGCTCCTCACTTATCTCATCAACGAGAAAGACCTCCAGCTCATCGCCATCGCTGGTACCCACGGCAAGACGACAACAACTGGCCTGATGGTGTGGGCGCTGCGTCAGCTGGGCGAGCCAGTGAGTTACTCGGTGGGTACAACACTAAGCTTTGGTCCCAGTGGCCACTATGTGCCAGGCAGTCGCTACTTTGTGTATGAGTGTGATGAGTTTGACCGCAACTTTTTGCAATTCCACCCTTATCTCACGCTGCTTACCTCTGTTGACTACGACCACCCGGACACCTACCCTACCAAGCAGGATTACACCGATGCCTTCAGCCGCTTCCTCGAGCAGAGCGAATATACCATCATGTGGCAGCGCGATGCCGACGCAGGCGTTGTGCCACCACGGCGACGGGCGCGTGTCTTGGAAGATGAGGATGTGCAGCAATTTACCCTCGCAGGGGCCCACAACCGAGCAAACGCAACACTGGTGGCAACGGCGTGCAAGCAGCTACGGCTCGGCTCGCCCGAGCACATTCGAGCGGCTATCAATACCTTCCCGGGAGTGCAGCGACGCTTTGAGCGGCTTGGGCCTGGGCTGTATAGCGATTATGGCCACCACCCGGTAGAAATCGCCGCAACATTGCAAATGGCACGAGAATTGTCCGACCACGTTGTGCTGGTGTATCAGCCACATCAAAACGTCCGTCAGCATGAGATCCGCCAGCAATACACCGACTGTATGGAGCGCGCCGAGCAAATCTATTGGCTGCCAACCTACCTTAGCCGCGAAGACCCAACTCTACCCATCCTCACCCCACAGCAACTGACCGAGCAGCTAACAAACCGCAGCAGCGTTTACTATGCCGAGCTCGATGATGCCCTGTGGCGCGCCATCCAAACTGCCCGCGCTGAGGGCAAGCTTGTGCTCTGCATGGGCGCAGGCACGATTGATGGCTGGGTGCGGCAGCGGCTCGCACAACAGGGGTAGACACTAACTCAAGCGTCCCACATCCGTTGCAAATGGTGCTTGCAAGCTTCTACGCCGCTCGTTATTACCTGCGGGTAGTGGCTTGGTGGACTGCAGTATTCTCAAGCAATATACAGTCTACCGGTCATCCCCACTACCCCGCAGTTGGCCGCGCTGCTGGCGGCTGGCCAGTTTGGCGTTGTTGCGCTGAGCGACCTCCTCAAGGCTCGAGCCAAGCAGGTGCGCCACCGCCGTCACATACCACAAGATATCGCCCAGCTCTTTGATAATCGCTTGCTTGTCTACCTCTGTTATCTCACCCTTCTGATCGCGCAGGATCTTCTTGAACTTCTCGAGCACCTCGCCCGATTCACCACCCAGACCCAGCACCATACCCATTAGTTGGGCATTGGCATCACCATAGGCATAGTCACTGCTCAGGGTAGTGATTGCTTGCTGTGCGTAGTCGTCGATCTTCATATATCCTCCTTATTATTGATCTAAAACGTCGTCAAACTCCTCAAAAAAGTATGGATCGCGAAAGAATGCCCGCGCTACAATCTGCTCCACTGCTGGTGCAAGCGTGTACTGCGCCAGTTTGTGTGGGCGCGCCCAAACGAGCCGTTCGTGTGGAGTAATACCATCAGTCGCCCCATAAAACACATGAGCCAGTGTGGTTGAGAGAATTGCCTTGTCTACCCAAACACGAATATAGCATTCGCCCGCATGCTGCAGCGCGAGATCCACAGTGCCAAGCTTCTCCGCCGCTTCGCGCTGAGCTGCCGCTTGGATAGATCTGTCATCGATGTGGAGTTTGCCGTAAGGGAGCGTCCAAGTATCAATGTAGGGCTGCTTGGTGCGCTGTTGGAGTAAGACGTCTCCATTGCTATTTTGCACCACGAGCATGGTTACGATCTTGGGCTGGGTCCGAACCAGCATGGTGTCTGTACTAACTCGATCGACATACGCCAAACCACGTGGTGCCAAGCTATAGCCACCTGGCACTTTTTGGACAAGCTGGTGCTGCAGCAATACCTTGAGGTGGTAGCTAAAGAGATTGGTATCCACCCGTGGCGGGCGCAGATCACGAAAGCGAGCCATCTTGCGGTAGCACAGCACACTTAAAATACGTCTTTGGATGTGGTGGTTAATCGTATCTTGCTCAAACATATTTGACTCAAATTATCCTATCTATCCATATTTACTATAGCACGCTATGGTAGTGATATGAATAACCTGCCATATAATAGTCACCACAATAATAACCAATATAATCACACGTCAACGACTTGGCTGCCAGAACACAATTATCCACTACACACGTCACACGAACGAGGTATCACACCATCACCAGTCCAAAGTCAGCTGTGCCATATTGCACTGCAGAGTATGGAGATAAGCTGTGATCTGGCCGATGTAGTGCGCGTGCCACGCCGGCCCGGTGGCGAGCGCGAGAATGACGCAGAGCATAGCTGGTCGCTTGCCGCCCTTGCGCCAGAATTACGCGCCTGTCTCTATCCGCAGCTGGATAATGATATGGTGCAGCAATTTGCAACTGTCCACGAGCTGCTCGAGATTGCCACTGGCGATGTCGCAACGTTCGACCTTACCCCTGTGCAACTTTCCATCAAACAACAAAACGAGCAGCAAGCAGCCCACACATTATTACAGCGTCTTCCGCCCGTTATGCGTCAGGGGCTAGAGCGCTACGAAGCACAAAACACACCCGAAGCACGTTTTGTACGAGCAGTCGATAAGATTCTTCCAGTAGCGATGGATATTGTTGGGCAAGGGGTGCGGGTAGTCGAAGAGGACTATGGCATTAAAAATCTTGCTGAATTGCAAGCAGCACACGACAAGCTCATCGAGAGCTTCACTCAGCGATTTGGCACAGAATTTCCTGAGCTTGCTGAGCTGTATGCAAACCTCGCTTATCATTTTGAGACATGCTATGCACAAGAAAAATCTGCCGACATGATGAGTTCTCACGTCCCTGAGCGTCCCAATCAGCTCAAAGAAGTTGAGCGTAAATTTTTAGTCAATCTTGATAAGATACCAGCAGATATTGACTCATATGACCATATCGACATCAGTCAGGGCTATCTCGCGCACAGCAGTGATGGATCGGAGACACGCGTCCGGCGTTTTGGTGATGGGCAACGTTTTGAGCTCACAGTAAAATCGGGCGGTACTGTCGTGCGAGATGAGCAAAATATCATTATTAATGAAGCAACCTTTGCTTCGCTATGGCCACTCACCAAGGGCAAGCGCATCGAGAAAACACGCTACTATGTACCCTACACCGACCCTGATAGCAACGAGCATACAATCGAGCTTGATATCTACCACGGCGACCTTGAAGGAAAGCTCGTCACTGCTGAAGTTGAGTTTCGTGGCCGCGAGACCGAGGCAACACTACGTGCTGAAACATTCTGCCCTCCCGAGTGGTGCAGCACAGATATTAGTTATGATCAACGCTACAAAAATAACGCACTAGCGAGCCAGCAACACGGCATACTAGAGCTTAGTCAGGTGAGTATGTAATCTTACCACGGAGCGGTACTACTGGCCATTACCGGTCATCGCTCGCACGCAGCCAATCGCTTTCCCTTCACTCATCCAGCGCTGTTCGTAGGCGGTAAGCGTCTTGTATTCATCAGGCAGTGACGACTCGTGGAGATCGAAAGATAATTCACGAATCGACCACTGACAGGCAACGAGCTGCTCCAGGCTCCAGCAAAAGAAATCACGATCGTCATGCTTGAGCAAAAGCGAGCCACCAGGCTGCAACAGCTGCTCGTACTGGCGCAAGAATATTGGGTGAGTAAGACGCCGGCCAGCACTGCGCCGCTTGGGGAATGGATCAGGAAAGGTTATCCACAACTGCTTAAGTGAGTGGGCGGCAAAGAGCTCGCCAATCTGATCGGCCCGAGCCCGCACAAACAACACATTGGTGATGCCACGCTCAAGCGCCGCGTACGCTCCTTTTTGCAAGCGATCACCCTTAACATCCAGTGCCACAAACACCTCATCCGGGTGCTGCGCCGCCAGCTCCACACTAAACATCCCGGTACCAGCGCCAACCT
Organism: uncultured Candidatus Saccharibacteria bacterium; assembly: GCA_963526965.1. Classification (GTDB taxonomy): domain Bacteria; phylum Patescibacteriota; class Saccharimonadia; order Saccharimonadales; family Saccharimonadaceae; genus Saccharimonas. The sequence continues at coordinate 176,824 of CAURPS010000002.1, forward strand.
CGAGCACCGTCGCACTCTGCCGCACCTCTGGCGTTGCTTGGCACCATTCGTCGTACTCGTAGCAGTTGGTGGCGTTATGGAACTTAGCAAAGCGATATTTCTTGCGCTTGCGAGTGATGATAAATTGCTGAGGGTCAAGATATGTCATGAGTCTATTATACCTGAATCACATGGCCTCTTTCGCGGGTTGCTCCACGCTCCACGTTATTTGGGTGAGGTATGAGAACTCACTATTGGTCTAGCATGTTTTTCACTCGAGAAGTGAGAACCGCTCTAAAAAATGTTGTAATACTTACATCACTAGGTAAGCTTCTATACTATTCTCAGGTTATTATACTCTACCTGAGTCGTTCCACTACTCCATTAGATAGCACCCGCACCAAGCGCGATGGTGGCGTATCAGTCGGCACAGTACCGCCATCATAATAGCAATCGACACCATCACCAAAGTAGGCACGAGCTTCGGCAATAGTGCGGGCGGGCGGCTGCCCTTCGAGATTAGCACTGGGGGCGATCAACGGGCCAGTCTGGTGCAAGACCGCCTGGAGCCACGGCAGCTGCGGCTGACGATAAGCCAGCATATCATTAGCGCGGCGTAACCACTGCGGAGCATGGGGCGAGTCGAGCAAGATACTCGTGGGCTGAGAGGTATCAAGCGACGGTAAGGTGGGTACATCGGCATACGTTTGGCTGGCATCAGCTACGAGGATGATGGATGATTTATTACTATCACGCTGCTTAAGGCGATACACTCGCGCTACTGCCGCTTCGTCATCTGCCCGGGCAACAATGCCATACAGCGTATCAGTCCGGAGTACTGCCACGCCACCACGCTGCAAGGTAAGCACAAGCTGGTTTAATTCATCATTCACATCTGTTATACTACCATATTATGAAGCCAATTACCTCACCCGAGCTCACTGCACTAGAGATTATTATCATTATTGTCGTGGCGATTGCACTGTATTGGGTGGGGCCACGCCTGGTGATGTGGCTGACGCGTCATGCCTTCGTTACCACATATCAGCGTACGCTGCCCAAGAAAGATCTCGAGAAGCGGCACAAGACACTGGGTGGGCTCTTTGCTAATGTATGGCGCATTATTGTCGTGGTGATTGCGGGCTATGCTATATTCACCCATTTTTTCAATAGTGAAGCTCTTGCGCCGCTGTTTGCGAGCGCAGGGATTATTGGTGTCGCCTTTGGGTTTGGCGCACAATCACTCGTTAAGGATTTTCTTTCAGGGGTATTTATTATTAGCGAAAACCAGTATCGGGTGGGAGATATTATCGAGATCGATGGCTTTGGTGGGACGGTCGAGCGAATTGGTGTACGCTCCACAGTGATCCGCGACGTCGAGGGCAACGTCCACTTCTTCCCCAATGGTGTGGTGCAGCATGTCATCAACAAGACGATGGGCTATAGCAAGGTGTACTTCACCATTACCGTTGCACCTGATACCAACATTAGTACTGCGAGCAATATCATCAATCGGATCGGCGAGGAAATCTCCAGCGAAGAAAAATGGCAGCGCAAAGTGATCGAGCCACCGCATTTCGACATTCTTGGCGACTTCAATGCGTCGTCGATTAGCCTCGTCGTCTCCGGCAAGACCCAACCATCCGACCAGTGGGCCCTTACGGCCGAGATGCGGCGGCGGATCCTGCGTGAGTTTGAGAAGGAGCACATCGAGCTCGGTGCAGCCTCGCCAGGCAAGCACAAGTAACCTCTATTGCGTATGCATTGCTCCCGCCACAACAAAAATTCATTCTGCGTAGCGGATCTCCTGCTGGGCTATTATGCTTTAATGAAGCTCTGATCTCAAGGTATATGACCTCTGTTAAGACGTATCGCGTATTTACCAGTATAGTATAATACACTCATGAATCAGCAATTTCCCTCTTATCCTTATCAATCACAGCCGGCAGCTCCACCTCAGGCTCAGCCTGTGCCGCCAGCTCCATATTATCCACAGCAGCCAGTGCAGGCACAGCCACAACAGCCACCGGCATGGCCAGCCCAACAGCCCGAGCCTGCACCAGCTCAGATATCACAACCGGCAACTCCAACGCCCCCAAGTAACCCAGCGCAACAAGCCGAGCAATTACCCGTTCAGCAGCCCGCACCCCTCGTTGTCCAGCCAGCAGCCCAGCCGGCGCCGGCAGCGATGGATGCCAATTACAGCAGTGTTTTTGACGGCACACCACTGGTTATGGCAACGCCCGTCTCGCACTATCACAACCGCACCGTCTTTAGCCAAGTGCCCTGCATTCTCGAATGGACGACGGCCAATCGTATCCGCGCCATCGACTTCGACTCCAAAACAAACCAAATGGTCGGCGTGGTGCTCGATATCGATCCACAGCAGATCACCAAAGCAGCTGTCGAGGCAAGTTTTATCATCATATGGGTCAATGGCCAGCGCATCCAGTTCGACTTTGCTGGGGCGAGCGCCCAGCTGCTAACCGGCCTTGGTGCTGCAGTGTCGCCTGGCATTGGTGGTGTTCTCTATGGCCACAATGTCGAGCGTGCGCTCGACAACGACTACGACTGGTGGTGGGCTGCCATTCAAGCCTACGCACCCTATGCTAAAATTATTGACGGCTTCGAGCGCGACGCGATGATTATCAACAATGGCGTCAACATTGGCCTCATCATGGCTTTTGTGACACCAATCATAGTAGTACTTATCGCCTTTATTATGGCATTATTATCATAAAACCAGATGACTCCAGCAAGCTGATTGACGTATTTTCTAATAAACAACAGCGCCCAAGACACCATATAATAGATACAGCAAATGCAGACATACTCCTGCATTGTTACTTCTATAGGAAGTCTACAACCAAAAATATATACCGTAAAACATATTCGTACTTGCCGATCTCAAGTTATATAGTATAATACTTCCATGAATCAGCAGCCCACGACACCTGTATACCCGCAAACCACCTTATACTACCCACCAACACCAGCTATGCAACCCGCACCACCAATTGGTCGGACTCCTGTTGCAGCAAACCCTCTCCCTCAGCCCATTATGCAGCCAATGCAGTTACCTACTGCCCAATCATTGCAACCTACTATTGAGGCTAGTTATAGCAGCGTCTTTGATGGCACACCACTCATTGCAGCAACATTTGTCTGGTATAGCACTGGTTATTTCAATGAGACACCCTGTGTTCTCGAATGGACGAGCACCAACCGTATCCGTGCTATTGATGTAGATGCTTCGATGGGTCAATCAATCGGTGTTATCTTTGACATCGACCCACAGCAGATTACCAAAGCAAGAACTGAGTCAAGCTTTATCATTGTCTGGGTCAACGGTCAACGCAACCAATTTAACTTTGCCGGAGCGAACACGCGATTACTCAACGCCTTGAGCGCCGGTGTGTCACCTGGTATGGGAATCCTTTATTATTCTCATACCGTTCAAGATGCTCTCAATAATCACTACAACTGGTGGTGGTGGAATATTCAGACATACGCACCATCTGCCAAATTCGTTGATGGTGACGACCAAGGACTCAAGATTGGCGTTGCTATTGGTCTTGCAATACCTTTCATGGCTTTTGTTCTTGCAGTTATTGTAGTTATTATACAGATGGCATCACACCACCCTTAAAGAACTCCCGGGTTTTGTGCTGAGCTTGAAGGTGCTAACGCAAAATCTGCGTAAGATAGTGGCCAACCGGAGCGACACAAGAATTTAATTCAATCTAGGCAAACTATTTGACCAATCTCCTCTGATGCGTCATAATGGGGAGCTATGAAGCGCACTTTTCTTGCTGTTGTTATAGTTGCTACTGCTGCACTTGGCTCTCCGGCCTATGCCGAGCCTGCTGCACCGCTCAGCAACGATCAACTCACTCAAATAAAACAAAACTGCGTCCGCGTCAAGTCTAACCTGCGGCGCATTCACGCCAACGATGGGCTTGTCCGGGTCAACCAAGGGCAGCAGTACGAGGTAATTGCCACCCGTCTGATGGCACCACTCAATAGCCGCATCGCTCTCAACCGACTCGATGGTGTGGAGCTTGCCAAGACAACGGTAGAATACAATACTCAGCTTGCCGCCTTCCGCAGCGAATACCGCCAGTATGAGGAGAAACTGTCCGAGTTGCTACGGACTGATTGCACCGATCAGCCCGTCGAGTTTTACTACCTCATCAAGCCAGTGCGTGAGCGTCGCAAGCGAGTGGCCGATGTCGCCTTGCGGCTCAACCAGCTACTGAGCCAGTACGGTTCGCAGTTTGATGTATTTTATAGTAAGCAATTCCCTGCCAAGAAGGAGGCGCCGAGTGCCCAGCAGCCAACCCAACCAGCCCAATAAACTCGACTTCGAGCGCCAGCTGAGCACTATGCGCGAGCACCGTTTTTTGGTGATGATCTGTGGGGTGATCGCTATTGCGGGCGTCATGGTGTGGATCGCCATGGATATGTACAATACCAGTGGCGCAGCACAGGTTGATCTCAGTCGGCCTGGCTTCCAGGAGGTGCGCAAACAAGCCGCTCGCGATGCTGAGCCCGAGACATACAAAACTGAGGGTAGCGTTACTAAGCAATCGCTCGACGAGTTTAAAAAAATGTACCAGCAGCGCCGCAGTAAAGTCGCCGATGGTACCTTTGACCCTAACGTACTGAGCGATGAATCACTCCAGCTCTTCTCCACCAATAACGACACTGAGAACCAACAACAAACACAAGCGCCAGCCGAGCAGCAATAGTACCTCACGCTGGTAGCACACCTAAAACTCGCTTCAGTAACAAGCGAGTTTTAGCTTTCTACTAATCTGCTTCTACCTCTGTAGAAAAGTTGAATATTTTAGAGAGAGTGCCTAGCTTTATTTATGCTTACAAAAGAGAAAATAGCAAAATAAGAGAATGAGCTAACATTGCAAAAGAAGGGTCTTAAGCTGCAGATGGCTAGAACCACGCAGCGCAGGTCTACATAGTTTGACATTTTTGACTATTTAGTGATATAATATTGCTAATATGACTCGCTCAAAATCTGAGGCTGTACCAGATGGCTCAGTCAAAAAACCATCACGACATCTCTCGCGTCGTGAGGCGTTGGCAGCAGCTTGCCTCGGAGCACTGAGTGCTCTACTCAGCGGCGACACCTCTCAGCCTTCTGCAGAGCAGTGCCAAGACCACGAGAAAGATTCATTCCAGCCGGTTGTTGTCCGGCTTGGTGTTGTGGCGCTCAACGCCGCTGGCTTCGAGCCTGGCAAGACCAACGAAGAAATATATGAAGAAGTGCGCGTCCACACTGGCCGCATCACTCATACAACTCGTGGCGCGTACGAGTTCCATGTTACCGAGTTTGCAAGCAACGTTGCGCCAGATAGCACCCGCACCAAAGACGATGGCACAGTTGAGTACTACTACTCCAACGACCAGATTAAAAAGATCGCCGAAGAATACCGCGAGCAGCTAGACGTACAGGATGGTGAGCATTCACTCATGCTGATGGCCGTTAATACAGCAGGTGTGGAGAATGATGTACTCGGCCTTGCCTTCCAGAGCACAGACGAAGACAAAGCCAAGGGCGGCAACGGCCCGATAGTACTTGTGCTGAGCAACAAGACTGGTGGCAACGTATACAGCCATGAGATTGGACACCTACTCTCGAGAGATGAGAAAAACGGCGACCCCAGCAAAGAAAAGCAGTTCGGCAAAGGCATGGGGCATGAGATGGTGATGGACTGCCTCATTACCGATGCCGAGGGCAATATAACGCAGTATTGTGCTGTCGATACCATCCAGCAGCTGCTTGCTATGGGCTGCGGCCTCAGCAAGCGCGATAAGTCTGACGCCGTGAATGAATACGCCTCCCCCGTCACTGTTATGGGTAATTCTATGGTCTATACCGATGCAGATACAAAGGTGAGCCAAATAACGAATGAGGTCACCGCGACAGAGGAGCATAAACCAATATACTCGCCCGCCGAGCTTACCTTCCTCGATTCGCGCCATCAAGTCGAGTGCACCACATCGACCGATGGACGCTACCCGCTCTCGTATGACTTTCGCAAGCGCTTTGCCTTGGCGTACTCGCTACCCGCTGACCACGCACTCAAGACGATCCTTCCCAAGGCCGATACACTGATCTTTGCGCCAATCATCGAGTATATCGATAAAGATACGCCATTTGACTCAACCGATCTAGATGCAGTGCAGCGCCGCATTGGTGTGTTTGCCACGTGGGACAATGGCCGTGGCACGGCACTGCTAGATGTAAGCTTGTTTAACGAAATTGACTACGATGGCGAGGAAGAGAATGTCATCTATGCCGATGAACAGCTTGGCATCGTCGCCGTCTCGGGCTACGACAAGAAGACCAAGAGCGAGTATGTGCGGATCGTTAGCCTCAGCTCGCAAGAAGGTATCACTCTGCTAGATGAGGCGCGGACGCGCACTGCCGAGCGCAATCAGCTTCTCCTCAAGCCTAAGCAACCAAACGAGTGAGCAGCTGGACCCTAGCGGTTTCCTATCTCATCTCTTGCTAAATTCTTTTTCTGTGTATTTATTACGCTGGATATATTTTTTAACTATTCATTCAATTGCACTGATGATTTTCGCACTCATTCCAAAGGAGCTACCTTCAGCAATCACCAATTTTATAGCACGAAGAATCTATAGTACGGGAGGCTGTAACACCAAAGCATTCACCTACCCACAGCACAATTTTTTGTGTTTGCACCCTACTATGCTATACTAACCAAGTTATGAATATGAAACCTGTCCTCAAACGTTATATTTCTGAATTTGTCTATGGTGCAGTCGATGGTACCGTCACAACCTTTGCCGTAGTAGCAGCCAGTGCTGGCGCGGGTATCTCGAGTGCAATTATCTTGGTGCTGGGCGCAGCTAACCTTATTGCCGATGGCTTCTCGATGGGTGCTAGCGCCTACCTCGCGGCCAGTGCTGAGCACGATGAGTCAGCGCGGAGTACAAGCAAACGCGCCTCACCAAAAATCATCGGCTTCATGACCTTTGCTGCCTTCGTTGTCGTTGGTAGTGTGCCTGTTATCCCCTATCTTGCCCATGTGCTGGCACGCGGCTCGAGCGCGGCTCATCCTCTGCTGTTTTATATCAGCTCGGGAGCTACGGCACTCACCTTTGTAGCAATTGGCTATATCAAGGGCAAAGTTGGCGGTGAGAATCCACTCGTTGCTGCTCTGCAAACGCTCGCTCTCGGTGCTATTGCTGCTGCCCTGGCTTATGGCGCTGGGACAGTGCTCGCTGGATGGCTGGGTGTGCAACTGTAAGAGCTGCAAACAATTCTAGTGATTCTACCTCTGTTATTTATCTTTCTTCTATAACTTGCTACGTTTTATGGATATGAGTATATTTAGTGAATGTTCATCATTGTTTATGGCATAGCCATTAAATCATAGTGGCTGGTTTCGTCACACCCTAGAAATAAGCTAGTATCTCTGCTCATTTTGCCGCACCATTCTTTGGCAACTGGTCGATCAGCTCCAGTAGCTTCTCCCAATCAGCTCGCCGGGTGTGGTCAATATCGACATCTACTGCATGGTCGCGAATCGCCCAGAGGAGCGGCTCTGCCTCTGGCGTGATCCATGGCTGCATCTCGAGCGGATAGGCTAGCTGGTCAGACATAAGCACTCCATCGCCGTAGTCATTTACCAGCATGTCGATCGTATACTCGCGGCGAAGCATCCGCGCCCAATTCTGGCACAGTGTGATGGCTTCTTCTCGCGTGAGGGCTAGCTCACTCATATCAGCCCATCCTTCTGCAGCCCACTAAGCGCAGCAGCAAAACGCGGGTCACCGTGCAGCTCCTGGGTAATGGCACTCAGTGGCTGCCCCTGCGCCATGCGCCGTACAATCTCGCCCCGCATTTGGCGCAGGCTGCCAGCAAAGCGCGACTGCCGCGTGTAGTGCCGGCTGGTGCCAAGCTGACCCTTGCCCGCCGCCTTGAGCTCAGCGCCGTAGTCCATCAGCGCCCAGAACCACTGGCGGGGCTGCTCTTTATCCATCGTCTGCTCCACCAGCGCCAACACCTCCTTATCCGCCACGCACTCCTGCCCAGCAAAAAAGTGATTAAAATACACCGTGCGAATATTGGTCTCTACAAAGGCGGTTGGGGTTTGATGCACGTAATTCATGATAGCTCCAGCGGTATTTACACCAATACCAGGCAACGCCATAAGGTCGGCCTGCGTCGCAATAGGTGCACCAGCAGCAATCGCCTGCGCCGCGCTGTGGAGGTACTTGGCCCGGCGGTTATACCCCAAGCCCTGCCAGGCCTGCAGCACCGCTGGCAGCTGAGCGGCCGCCAAAGCCTCGATGGTCGGGAACTGCGCAGTAAACTCGGCAAACTTAGGCAGCACCCGCGCCACCTGCGTCTGCTGCAGCATCAGCTCACTCACCAGCACATAGTACAGCGTCGGCTGGCTACGCCACGGCATGGGGCGGTAGAGCTGCTTGGCTTTGTGCCATATCATGGCCTGGAATTGTGCTGTGTCCATAAGTATAGTATACTAGAAGGATGAAACTATCTCGACTTATTCTCACAATCGCTATTGTCATTGTTGCCGCGTGGCTGCTTGGTGTTGTACTAAAGCTAGCCGCATGGGTTATCAACGGGCTACTTTCGCTGGCGGCAATTGTCATCATTATCTGGCTCATTATGATGTTTATTGAGAGCCGCAAGCAGAAATAATTTTTTGAGCTGCGCCGCTCTGTTATATTAGCTTCATTATGACAACTTAGCCAAGAACAGCTGGCATTGTTCGTTTTGTAAAATTTCCCCTTCTTCGTCTTCGCTATGCTCTTGTGCAAGGCAATACAGTATGTAAGAGCTGCGCGTCATTTTCCTTTAGCCCTATGTAAAAGGTTTGGTTTTTATTTCACTCCCATAGGGTGTTTTCTTGTAAAGCGAGAGTAGTATGGGGTATTAGCATAGCAATACATCACTTGATGTATACGCACACTCCACCTCTGTTACTATGTTTTCACTCGTCGACCGTGCCTAGCTCATGCGCTATACTAAGAACAATGGATGACGAACTATATCTTGATGAAGTCGTGGAGGTGGTAGCGATTTTTCGGCGTGGGCACCAGCCATGTCAACCAGTCAAATTTCGGCGTAGTAATGGCCAGGAAGTGACGATCAGGCGAATCGGCCTGGGCTTCGAGCATCAGCGCGGTGCACGCACGGTGCATATCTTCGATGTAACAGATGAGCAGGCTGATTACCGCCTGGAGTTTGACAGCATCACACTGGTATGGCGGCTCACACGCGAGGCCGATCATGTCTCATAGCAATATCAATCCCGCCCCACCACTGATGATGCATATCGATCTCAATAGCTGCTTTGCCACAATCGAGCAGCAATCTCGGCCGTTGCTCCGCCACCGCCCAGTTGTCATCGTCAATCGGCGCAACCAGCATGCGGCTATCGTCACCGCAAGCTACGAAGCCAAAGCGCGTGGTGTCCGCACTGGCATGCGCTTACCCGCAGCGCGGCTTCTCTGCCCCAATATCGTCCCGCTAGAAAGCGATCCACCCAAGTATCGCTATGTCTACCACCGACTTGCAACCATCCTCAGCGACTACTCACCCAGTGCCACCATGAAAAGCATCGACGAAGGGGTAGTCGACCTCAGCCAAAGCCCACCCGACATCCGAGCACGCGGCGCACTGGCGATTGGCCAAGAGATCAAGCAGCGCCTCCGTAGCGAAGTTGGCGACTACATGCGCTGCAATGTTGGCATCGGCACCAACCGCTGGCTAGCTAAGATTGCTGCCGGTATCAATAAACCCGATGGCCTGACTTGCATCACTGCAGATAATCTCCACGCAGTACTCGCTACGCTATCGCTCGAAGACCTCACTGGTATTGCCACTGGCTACAGCAAGCGCCTCCACCAGGTTGGTATCCAGACACCACTGGACTTTCTGACCGCAGACGAAGCAACGCTCGAGCACATGGTATTTCATGGCAAGCCAGGGCGCGACTGGTATAAGCGGCTGCGTGGTTGGGAGGTAGATAATGATGAGCGCCCACTCAAGACAGTCGGGCGGCAGTTCGTCCTCGATCAGCCAAATCTCAATTACGATCAAGTCTTGCGCCGCTTCCACGTCCTGTGCGAAGACATCGCGGCTGCGCTCCGGCAACAATACGTGCGCGCCCGTGGTGTACGTCTCTATGTCAAAAACTATCAAATAGGCCGCTGGCACAACCACGAGCGCCGCGAGTATCCGTTGTGTGATGGCACTACGCTCTTCCAGATCGTCAAGCGACTCACCCAATCGATGCCACTGCCCGCCTATGAGATTGGTATGTCGTGTTATCTTCTTACAAGCGAGACAGACGCACAGCTCGCGCTCTTCGACGACCCATCAGCTCGCCAGGCTCTCACCGTCGCAATCGACGAGATCAACCAATTCTACGGCCCACACACCGTCCAGCCAGCCGATACTCTCGGCATCGCCACGCAGATGAAGCGCAAAATACCGTTTGGTAGCGTGCGGTATTTATGAGCACTCATTGTGCACTATTGCCATCAACTCATCGTGCACAGCGCCATTAGACACAAGTGCACCACAAAACGGCCGCGTATAATCAAGCGGCTGGCCCGATACACTCGTAATCTTACCGCCAGCCTCCTCAACAATAACGTGCACCGCTGCCATATCATACGCATTCACCTTCTCGGCATAATACCCAACGAAGCGCCCCTCAGCCACGCGAACACTCTTGGCTACTGCGCCACTAATGCTTGCCGTGCTCACCTTGCGTTCGATCAGCTCATCATAATACTTATGGCGGCGGATATTCGCATAGCTGCACGACGCCGCAAAGATCCCCTCGGCAAGCGTCTGGTGATTCACCTGCAGCCGCGTACCGTTGCAAAAGGCATCATGGCCACGCACTGCCCAGTAGAGCCGATCTGTCATTGGTTCATAGCCAACACCGACGGTTGGCACACCATCAACCACTAACGCAAGTGAAAACATTGCTGTGGGCACACCCCAGGTAAAGGCCTTTGTGCCGTCGACTGGGTCGCACAGCCACTTCCGCCCGAGGCCATAGCCCGTCGTACTCTCCTCTTCGCCAATGACGCCATCGTCCGGGAAGGTCTCGTGGAGGCGTTGGATCACCAGCGAGTTGATTGTTGTATCGGCAATTGTCACTGGCGTGCCATCCGCCTTGGTCTGGCGCTGTTGGTCGCCATCAAAATAGCGGCGCATAACACCGCCCGCCTCGCGAGCAATCCGCTGCGCGGTATGAAGTTCTTGTTCGTACATGCTCATCAGTATATACCGTTGGCTCTTGTGAGTGCAATACTGAGACGCTCCATTACCATAGCTGGAAGGATATCGGCCATGCTATCTCCTATCCGCAAAACCAAAATATACAGCGAAAAAGTAATCACTCTCCCCTTGTCATTACTATACACTCGGTGTATAGTAGATAATATCACTAGTATTATTTTAACCGAATGAGGATAAAGCAATGACAAAAAAGCTTCTGAAAATTCTGGGTATCATCATAGCAATACTCTTAGTATGCTTTGTGTTGCTTGTGCTTTATATGAATTACCTCAACCAAAGCATCACCGGCGACGATGGTGTGGCAAAGGGTTACGCTGCAAAGCTAAGCCCCAGTGGCACGCTAGAGCAGCGTTATACTAAGCCAGGCCCCTACCGCGTCGCGCACCACACTCATCGCAGCGATAGCACAGCCATCAAAGAGTATCATATCTATGCCCCGCAACGCACTTCTCCAAACCAGACTTTTCCGCTTGTACTGATGGTCAATGGCACCGCCACCTACGCATCTACTTATGCGCCAATATTCGAGCATTTGGCCAGCTGGGGTTTTGTTGTCATTGGCAATGAGGACGGCTGGCCAGGCACTGGTGCAACGACATCGACCATGCTTGACACTGCGCTAGAGCTCAACACTGCCGAGAGCAGCCCCATCAAGGGATTCGTCAATACAAGCAAAATCGGCATCGCCGGGCATTCCCAAGGCGGAGCTGGTGCTATCAATGCCGCCACAAAATACGGTAACAGTAGCCGTTATGCCTCCCTCTACACTGCTAGCGCTGTTGGCCATGGCACCGCAAACAGCAACAACTGGCACTACGACACCAGCAAGCTCAAAACAGCCACCTACATGATGGCTGGTACCGGCCCAAGCGACAACCTCGCCATTAGCCCACTGGGCGACCTGCAACAGAACTTCCGTGCCCTGAGTACAGATAAACCCAGCGTCATCGCGCGGCGCAAGACCGTTGGTCACAAAGACGTGCTGGAATATGGCGACGCCTACATGACCGCCTGGTTCCTCTGGACGCTGAGCGACAACACCGAAGCAAAAGCAGTCTTCGCTGGTGACAACGCCGAGCTTCGGCACAACAACGACTGGCAGGACGTAGAGACAAAGCACATACGATAAAGCTCACGCTACGCCAGCCAAGAAACGGCTAGCGTAGCTCTTATTATTGCTTACTTAATCTTCCTGACGTAGTGCTTGCAAAAGCCTCTCTTCTTCACCTGGTGCAAATACCGTCATCGTCCCGCCAATCACATCAATAGGTGTCGTCTTGCTGATATTCGGGATAATCCCATCAGTTTCTGACAAATCATAGATTGCATTATCATCAAACACAGTGAAGCGCGTTATCGGATCTCCAGGCTTCCAATAGCTATCCTCAACACGATGAAGTGCCCACTTGATTGCAGCCACACCAAAGTGGCGAACCTTCTCTTTTACCCCCCTAGAAGGTCAAAGTGTTCTTCAGGTTTTTGCGGTAAAGTGTCGTGTATTCTTGTCATAATTACCTATATTATACCATAGCTACCGCTCTATTGCGTCGCACACCGCCGCCACATACCGCGGATCATCTACCGCATGCCCAGCGCCTTCTACCACTGTGCCATGGACGGTGGGAATGTGTTCCATAGCAGTATCAAAGACAAGTTTCATCTCTGGCCACTTAATAAACTCCTCAGAGCCAACGAAAATCTGCACAGGGCAGGCGATACGCTGCGCAGCCGCTACCAAGCTCACCTGCTTGGCATATTCGAGCCGTCGCTTACCGATCACGCGCCAGTCACGCTTAGACCAATACTCTGCGCACTCTGCAAATGATGGCGACAGCGAGAAGAGCCACAGCTCACTTGGTGCTTGCTCACACGCCGCTAAGAATGCAATGCACGCCCCAAATGAGAAACCAGCCAGAATAGTCTCAGCTGGATCATGCTGCCGATACCGCTCATGTAGCGTCTGCAACCACTGTTTTTGCATAGTGCGATGCCACTGGATTGGCACAAATTCTACCGCGTAGCCCATTGCTCGCCAGCGGTTCATCAGTGTATCGTAATCACGGTCGGCGCGCCCTTCTTGGAAGCCCGGTACAAAGAGAATGGTTTTATTCATACAGCTATGATGCCATATTTCTGGTGGTAACACAATAGTTTCCTAGCTTGCTTTCAAGACCTTCTCCCTCCTGTCTACTGTTTTGTCTGTGAAATATCAGAAATTGCTACTACGCCATAGTTAAGCTTTTCAGCTCTCACACTGGGAAGCGATTTTTGAGCGTACATATGTATCTTTACTATAGGGAGCCCTCTAGTTACTGACACCAGTCAAATATTCTCAACCAGTACCATGGCAAAAACAACCTATCACTTCACCCTCTTCTCCGCTATACTAGATATATGACAACGCTGACGAAATTCGCCCACTCTTGCTTTACTATTACAATCAACGGCCAAAGCTTGGTCGTCGACCCAGGTGTATACACCGACGACTTTGCTATGCCGCAGCAGGTAGCGGCAGTTCTCATTACTCATGCGCATCCCGACCATTATAGCCCTGCGCTCATCAAGCGTATTATACAGGCATTTCCTGAGGCAGAAATTATAAGTGTTAAGGATATCATTGTAGATAACACAACGATATCTTTGCCAGAGGGCACACTCTCTGTCCGCCATGCAATAGCCGCGGTGCCTGGTGATACATACCAGATTGGGCCATTCACGCTTGAGTTTTTTGGCGGTGAGCATGCTGTGGTGAGTCCAGACATTCCGCGCCTCCACAATCTTGCCGCGCTCATCAACAATCGTATCTACTACCCTGGCGATTCCTTCGCTTTGCCTCAGCGCCCCATCGACGTCCTTGCCTTACCTGTGGCTGCACCATGGCTTAAGTTCTCCGAAGTGCGCAGCTTCTTGCACGCCGTGGCTCCACGTCTTGCCTTCCCTGTTCATGACGCCATCTTGAGTGACGCCGGCAAGGGATTGATTGATACACTGTGCACAGCAGCGGCAGCAGAGGCTGGAGTGAAGTATCAGCGGATAGAAACAATAGAGCTATCGTAACTAGCTATCCCACAGATCCCGTAATCGCACGCGCGCTTATGCTTTTGGTAATTTTGCACTATTTTGCAGCGCCCGCTCGCTCCACTCCTGCCAGCGGCCGAAGCTGCTCTGCTTTGATAGATCTAGGAACTCGCCGGTGCTCCATTCCACCAGCCGCATGCCAAGCTGCTGGATGAGATACGCAAACACCTCCGTTGGCTCCCTGCTACCCCTGACGCGCAGCCCCATAGTGATGAGTTGCTCCCTGTGCTCGCTCAGGCTGAATTCGATCAGCCACTCTTTCTTCTCCATAACAAGCCACGACGGGTCGCGCGTGTCTAGCTGCGCATCGCATGCTTTGGCAATCTTTTTGAGCTCGGTAATCATCTGCTGACGCTCGAGCGGCACGCAGTCTTCTTCCGTCAGGTCGCTAACCGACTGAATGTGGCGTTTTGTTTTGATTGCGGTGAGACCCCAGCTCATAGAGCATCCTTTGCTTGTGAATCTACTTGTGTGAGGATTGTCTGCAACACTGTGTCACTCGGCTGTGTGCAATCTATGGTTGTTGCGCCAATCTCCCGAAAGTTATCTTCGTAGACTGGCCAATAGCGAATGATATTTTCTAGCTCGCCAGGTTCCTGACCGTAGCTACCGGCTGGACGCTGAGCGATTCGCTGCCGCAAGACTTCCTCGCTCGGATACTCAAGGAGAAAAATAGCGTCAAACAAATATGCATACTGATACAAATCATGAGCCGAGCCAAAGACACCCGTCAGTCCATGAGACTGCCGTATAATATTCTCCAGCCTACCACTGATAACTCGCCATTCATGATGTAAATTAAGCGGCTCTACTGGCTTATCGGTTTCTGCCGCTGGGATATTCGTCTCTTTGTGCACCCACCCCGCAAAGCCTTCGTCGATGTCGTATGTTTGGTATCCTCGACTGCGAAATATGTTACGCAATGTTGTCTTGCCAGAGCCTGCAACACCAGTGACGAGGTAAGCTGTCACGACAACCCCAGCTCCTTCAGCTGCCCGGGTTCTACCTGTGCGGGTGAGTCCATCATGACATCGACGCCGCTGCCGTTTTTGGGGAAGGCGAGGGTTTCGCGGACGTTGTGCTCGCCGGTTAGCTCCATCAGGATGCGGTCAATGCCAAAGGCGCAGCCCGCGTGTGGCGGCGCACCGTAGGTAAAGGCCCGCAGCATAGCGCCAAACTTCTCTTCTACGTACTGCCGGCTATAGCCGAGCAGCCCGAATACTTCATACAGCACGGCCGGGTTGTGGTTGCGCACACCGCCGCTGCAGATTTCGTAGCCGTTCATCACCATATCGAACTGGTCGGCCAGAATAGCTAGCTTTTCGGCATCGGTCTGGGCGGCTTGTAGCGTGCTGAGCCCACCCTTTGGCATACTAAAGGGATTGTGGCCAAAGTCGAGCTTGCGGGCGTGCTCATCCCACTCGTAGAATGGGAAGTCGATAATCCATGCCAGCGCCACTGCCTGCGGATCCTTCAGCCCAAAGTGCTCGGCAAACTCACTACGCAGCCGCCCCAGCACGGCATTGACCACCGGGCGCCTATCGGCCCCAAAGAAGACTGCATCGCCGTCCTTGGCCCCTGTTTTGGCTTGGATAGCGGCCAGCTCTTCTTCACGCAGGAACTTGGCAATTGGGCTCTTGGCCGCGCCATCTTGGTAGGTAATGTAGGCCAGGCCGCCTGCGCCCTCGGCTTTGGCGATGTGGGTAAAGCCATCGATTTGCTTGCGGCTGAGCGACGCACCGTTTGTGACGCAGATTGCCTTAATACATTCAGCGTTTTTGAACACGCCAAATTCGGTGTCGGCAAACACGTCCGTTAGCTCAACCAGCTCCATACTAAAGCGCAGGTCTGGCTTGTCGCTGCCGTAGGTTTCCATGGCGGTTTGGTACGGAATGCGCGGGATAGGGTGGCCATCGCCAGCTGGGAGGTTGCTGAGGTCCAGCAGTGTTTTGCCAGCAAAATCCGTCACCAGCTGCTGCATTAGTGGCTCCATCATCTGGCGGACTTGCTCACCATCCTCCACAAAGCTCATCTCGAGATCCAGCTGGTAAAACTCACCATACAGGCGATCGGCGCGCGGGTCTTCGTCGCGGAAGCAAGCGGCCAGCTGGTAGTAGCGCGGCACGCCGCCAACCATCAGCAGCTGCTTAAACTGCTGCGGTGCTTGTGGCAGGGCGTAGAATTTGCCCTCTTGCAAGCGGCTAGGGATCAGGAAGTCACGCGCGCCCTCGGGGCTGGAATTTGCAAGGATTGGTGTTTGGATTTCGATAAAATCGCGCTCGTCCATATACTGGCGCATGCGGCGGTACATATCGGCGCGGCGGCGCAGCATCGTTTGCAACTTGGGGCGGCGCAGGTCGAGGTAGCGATAGGCAAAGCGCAGGTCTTCACTGGCTTGGTTAGTCTCGCTAAAGGGCTGGATGGGCAATGTCTCGGCTTTGTTCAGCACCTCTAGCTCGCTTACCACAAGCTCGATGCTACCGCTGGCAATATTGGGGTTGGCCAGGCCCTCACCACGCTGGCGCACCTCGCCATGGGCGCGCAGGACGTACTCGTCGCGGGCATGCTCTGCCAAGGCAAAGGCGGCGGTTTGCTCAGGGCTAACGACCAGTTGCACCAGGCCGGTGTGGTCGCGTAGGTCGATGAAAATCAGGCCACCATGGTCGCGCCGTGCATGCACCCAGCCGGCCACAGTGATGGTTTGGCCGGTGTAATCCGGCGTTTGGTTGGCAAGTATTCGTTGTGTCATATCTGTTAGATTATACCACAATTTCAGGTATCATTCTGCTCGCCCATAGGGAGAGCGCGCGGCTGCGTGGGTTCGGGCAAGGCCACTGGCTGGCTATACACCTCGTCATCATCCGCTGTGGGAGCATGGCCAAGCAGCGCCTCGATACAATCATCCAGCGTCACCATCCCCACCGTCTCACGATAGGTATTGACGACAATGAAGACCTGCTGACGCGTTTTAATAAACGCACCCAAGGCTTGCTCGAGTGACTGCGCCCCGTCGATGTAATACACATTTGGGTCCATCACCGTTTGCACCTGAGCCGACACTGCCTCCTTGAGCGACATAAAGTCGCGGGTGTGTAGCACGCCAATAATATGATCAATGTCGCCATCCACCACTGGGAAGCGGCTATGCCCGGTGCGATGCAACTCATCGAGTAACAGCGGCCCCACCATGGCATCTTGCTCGACTGTCTTGATAGCATTGCGCGGCACCATGACTGTTTCGACTGTCTTACGCGCAAAGGTCAAGCTCCCCAGCGCTTGCTCACGCTCGACTGGTGGCAAGACTGATGGCCGAGCATGACGCACCAGATGTTCAAGCTCAGCCCGCGACCCTAGGCGAAGGTTCGTCTCTACTGGTGGCACAAACGAACGGACAATGCGCACCACTCGCGGGAACCGCCCGGCAAAACTCACGAAGCTTGGCTCAACTGCATTATAGAAGCGCTGGGCAATCGCATGTACCCAGCCAATCCGCCCTACACCACCATAGAGTAGTGCCACCGCGAGCGCAACCAGCACACCACCACCAAAGTCGAATGCCCCAATACTTGCCATCACCATCAGCACCAGCAATAGTGCCACCACGCAGCGCTGAAGCGAGACAAGGTCATCATAGACAGCAATGCGCCGCAACTGGTGGATCGCTGTGCGATTATTCTGCTGGCGACGCCGCTCGAGCTCGTATTGGCTCACCGGCGGTATATCAGGCCATGCACTACCAGCCAGAATGAGGGCAATCACAAAGATAGCAAAGATGATGATCATGAGCATTTCCATGCCATCATTGTAGCGCACTCCCCTGATCGGCTCAATGCTTTGGCTGCGCGCAGTACCTCTGTCAGCTTGATTCGGCTACTCGAGCACGATATAATATGCAAGAATAAGGAGGAATGTTTCGTTTATGACAAAAAAATCATGGCTGATCTTTGCAGTGCTCTGCCTCGCAATCTTAGGTGGGCTCGTGTGGCTGTCGCGCCAAGGTGAGTCGATCAATCTGTCGGGCGTCGACCCGTTGCAGGTACAAAGCGCCGCTAGCCAGAATGGCGATATCGCCGACCATACCCACGGGAGTAAATCACCCAAAGTAACAATCATCGAATATGGAGACTTCCAGTGCCCTGGCTGTTCGCAGGCCTCGCCCGCACTCAAGGCAGTCACTGAGAAATACAAGGATCACGTGCAGCTCATCTTCCGCAACAACCCTCTCTCGTCCATCCACCCCAATGCACTCGCGGCAGCAGCGGCAGTTGAGTCGGCTGGCTTCCAAGGTAAATATTGGGAGATGCACGACAAAGTCTACACCGAACAAAATTCGTGGCAGTCACTCGATGGCACAGAGCGTACCAACTACTTCGCTACCACTGCACAGGGGCTGGGCCTTGACGTCGACCGTTTCAAGACCGACCTCGCTGAGGCCGACCGTTCAGGTGCCCGGATTAAGAAAAAGATTGCCTTCGATAAATCCTTGGCTGGCGCTCAAAATGCCGCTAGCGCTACACCGGCCATCCTCGTTAACGGCAAGAACGTGACCAACCAATACGTCAAGGACGGCAAGCTCACCACCTCAGGCAGTTCAGATGCGCGCCAAGTGTGGGCCGACGCCGATGCCTTTGGCAAGCTCGTCATCGAGCCAGCCCTCAAAGAAAAGGGTGTCTCCTTGCCGCAATAGCCCTTGCTCTAGTAAGCCAAAAACCACCTCATATCAGAGGTGGTTTTATTATTAGTATTAGGTATTCTTGGTCGTATCTTGTGTGGTTTGTTGGGTGGTACCTTGCTGGGTTTGCGTAGTGGTATTTGCTCCATTTGACGGTGCGCTTGGCTGAGCATCGCTGCCCACCGACTGCCCTGCTTGGGCCGGTGGCGACATACTTCTCTTCTCCGCCGCAAAACCATCTTCTATGTTCATGCATACTCCTTTCGTTATTATGGTTCGAGTATAGAGAGCAGGCGTTAAAAGAAGCTTAAAGTGAAATCTTGCAGAGTCCAACTAGTCAACGGCCTGAGTAAGCCTTTTAACTCTGCCGAAGATTTTTTAGCTGATCTCAAAAAGTAATACAACTCATGTGCCCTACTACTCCAGCTACTCCAAACCCAGTTTGATACGCGTCTTTGCTTGTTTATCAAGCATCCGCTCTTTATGTTGCCACCACAGAACGTTATCTACCGCGTACTCTGCCTGCCAGCAAGGCGCAAGGCAACTGTAAAGGTTGTGCCAATGCCGGGCGTGCTGTCGACGTTGATCTTGCCGCCATGCTCGTTAATCTGCTGCAAAACGAGAGCTTCGTCTGTGGTGAGGGTTGGTTGCTGTGCCATTGTCGTATACTCCTTGTTTATGATTGTATCTGTAGTATGCACGACGTGGCTTAGGGCAGTCTTAAAAATTCGATTTTTTGCTCCATTACGCTGCACCTAGGGAATTAGAGGTGAAACATAACGGTATATTATAGCTTGTATACTGTGTTTTCTACCTCTGTTCATTCCTCTTATGCTATACTAATCATATGAATCCGCTTGCAATGATTGCCTACCAAACCAAAGACTATCCACGCTTGCCCGATGGAAGGATCGACTACACTGACCAGCCCATCTGCTTTGTCTTCAATTGCGTGGTATGCTACGGTGATGAAGTTTTACTGGCGCGGCGTAGCCAGCAAGAGGTGGAGCAGCCGCGTATGCTCAATGGCGTCTCTGGCTTCATTGATCGGACTGATACGAGCATTACGGTACTGGCCGGGCAAGAATTGGCCGAAGAGCTGGGCATTGACCCGCGAGATACGACTATCGTGGTGGCACAGCAACCCCTGATGCAGATTGATGCAGCGCATAGCCGCCAGTGGTATGTGTATCCGGTGCTCGTTGAATGTGCGCAGCGCATAACACCTCGGCTTAATGCCGAAAATAGCACAGCAGCGTGGTATCCACTCACCGAGATCGATGCCTTGCCACTGCTACCGTTTTATCATGAGACACTTCGCGCTGGCCGGGCAATGCGTCACAAGTAGGCTTTGCGTTAATTGAAGAAATAATAAAGAGCCAGACCCAAAGACTGGCTCTTTATCTCTGTTACGATGCTATCTAAACTGCCTGCGAGAGATCTTACACGGTGTATTGCGTGCCACCATAGTCAACCTTGGTGCCAGCACTCGCCGCCCAGGTAGCGATAGCAGAGTTGCCGCCCGGCCCACCATGATGATGGGTGGTTTGCGTTTGGGCTGATGAGGATTTTACAGGAGAGAGATGAAAGCTAGCTTAAAGAGACTCCTGCAGAGGCGACGTGCTCATATCAGCCCATTTATTATTTCTCGCTGTCTTATTCTTCCTCTAGGAAGTTATAGAAGCTAGTATTTTGCCTAAGCACCAATATTGAGAAATGGCCAAACCATCTAGTCCACCACCGAGTGAATGGCCAGTGAAGCTCTTGGTGCCTACATGAGCACCGCCACCAACTTTCTTGATCGTCTCGGTATAGAAGGTGTAAGCATCGTGGAATTGGTTCAGCCCATCCTGCACAAAAACATTTCCACTCGATGCAATCGCAATATCCGACTCAATATCTTTCATCGCTTCCCAGATATTTTTATCAATATCTGTCCCGCGGTAGGCAAAGACAATGTCCTTGGTGGCTGGATCTTGCACAGCAATAGCCGACATACCAGATGGAGTGGTTGTGGCGTTAATGAGGTGCCAGGATGCGAGGGAGGAGAGGGGTTTGAGTTCAAGAGCAGAAAAGTTTATCTCTTTACTAATAACCTTATTCTGTATAGCCGAAATTGTTTCACCTTTATATTGCCTTATCCCCTCAAAATATACAAGCGAGCTTAAGGCTAGATATTGCTCAGCCTTTAATGGCTGATTTGTATTAATAGCGTTCATCTGACACCCCTTCCTTTCTAAAGCATTCATTGGCTTGTTTTTCATCTAATAGACGCGTACCTTCTACCTGTATATTACACACTATGTCTGTGTCCATCTTCGTATCATGTATGCCGTAATGTATAATACGGTAGCCAACTTTTTGCTGATTGATATATCTAATAAGGCTCATGAGATAGTACCGATCCCGATTATCGACAGCCAATTGATTTGTATTACGATTAACACTTATTATGTAGTGAATATCTTTTCCATAAGACGCTATCGCTTCTTCGTATGTTTTAGGTGTACCGCTCAGCGACTGTGCTGTATTGTCTGCAAGACTGACAGTGATGTCGGTCTGCGCCCACGAGTTATTTATGATATGATCCTTTATTAACTTATCATTCTGAGAGCGGGACCATATTACACCTGGATAGTTATCTTGATTGCCATTCGATGAGGTGTTTACAGAAAATCGTATATGAGGATCCCGTATAGGGTAAGCATTGGCAGCTAGTACTCCCTCTACGCCGAGGCCACTGCTCTTCCGCTCTGGTTTCTCAACGATGAATTCCTCATTATATTTGTTTTGTAAATAAGTTTTCATTGTTGCTTGAGCTTGATTCGCCTCAATATAAGCCTTGAGATAGAATCCACCAACGAGGAGAAATATAACAGCTGTTGGAATAATGATGACATAGAGAATACTACGGAGAAGGATGGTACGGAAGCTTAGTTTAGTGTTATTATTTAGTTCCTTCTTGAACATATTCCCTTCTCCCAACAACCCCTATTTTTGGCTACGCAACTATTATAGCACAAATGAAGAACTATTGAGTTATTCTTATTCTGCAAGTTGTAGCGTTGATGAGTTGTCAAGGTGTGAGAGAGGTTTAAGCTCAAGACGGTTGTTTTTAGGCACTTTCTTAATGATTTCTTTTAAAGATTTGTTGATATCATTATCAGAAAACGGCTCATATGCCAATGAGCTCAAAGTTAAAAACTGTTCATCTTTTACCATGGCTATATCCTCCCTTTACTCTTTTTAAAGCAATCCTTGGAAGTTTCCTGCGCTGTTTTCTCGCTTATACCTCCATACTCCTGACAAACATATCGCGCATCTTCAGTTCTGCTATTTACTACGTATCTCACAGCATAACTTTTCGGGTTTTTTGATTGGACATACTCCATGAGTCTTCTTACGTTTTGGACATCTTCTTCTCTTACCTGGTCCCCTACTACAACAATAGATACTTCATATATAATATGGTCCCCATACTTTCGCAACGTCTCAGCAAAAGCTGGCGTGCCCTGTATCCCATCAGCTATGTCAGGAGCAATTGTAATATCTGGTATATATTTTACTGCAGGTATAGACAATTTTTTAACCATCTTGGTAAGATCCTTTTCTTCCTGCTCATTGTAAAGTGCCGAGAGGTAGTTATCGCGGTAGAGCCGGTGATCTTTCTCTAAAACACGAAAGGTATAAGAGCTACCCTCTCTATGTGCATCTGCAACTTTGCCGCCTCTTCTTGCAAATCCTCCTCCTTCAATTCGATAGTTCTTGATAATAAAGTGCTGATGATATTTTTTCTCTAGATAGGCGCGCATTTCAGTCTGAGCTTGATGAGCCTCTACAAGATACTTAATATGAAATATACCAATTAATGTACCAGTTAATAAAAGTATGACGCATGTCGGAATAATGATAACGCGGAGGATACCACGGAAGAGGATGGTGCGAAAGCTTAGTTTACTGTTGTCACTTGGTTCTTTCTTGTGCATGTTTTCTACCCTCCCCCACTTTCTACTCTGTGACTATTCTTACATTAATATAGGGCTTTCAGGTTGTTCCTCTTCTGAAAGTTGTTTAATTGATGAAGCGCCATGAGGAGAGGAGATTTAAGTTCAAGCAAGTCAGTTCTTGCGGTCAAGTGAGAGACAATCTCTTCAAGAGTTTGTTTTGACGCATCATCTAACAAACTATTTGGTGTTACTTGATAAACAAGCGATGACAAGGCAAGATACTGCTCAACTTTCAAATTCATTTTTTCTCCTTAATTATTTCTTTATCATATATACGAATATCCTGGTTTTCGTGAAGTATTTTTGCTATTTCATCTTCTAAGAGCACTATGATGTGCTTGGTACCATTTTCGTACCATCGGTATATCAGTTTAGTCTCAGCAGGAACATCCTTAATAACCTGCAACAACTGCTTGACTCGCTCATAGTGCATCAACGAAGGAGCATCGTTTTGCGCAGTTACTTCTAGCTTATAGAGTATACTTTGGCTATGCTTATGTGCTACCTCTTGAAATAATGGCAAAGCCTTAGTGTCTGTAACAGCATTGCCAATTTCGCCCGTTGCTATATCCACCGTAGACGCGTACGATCCAGCCATTATTTTATCGACCATCGGTTTTATTCTTGCCATTTCTTGCATACCCCATAGTGTATCTACATAATCATCCCATGAGTCTGAAAGTGACATCATCACCTTAAAGGGAAGTTTTTTGTTCGCCACAGGATAAGCTACCGCCTCAAACCACCCCCGCACCGCGAACCCACTTCCGTTTCGTATTGGCTTCTCGACAACAAATTCTTCTTTATACTTGTTACGTAAGTACGTCTTCATTGTCGCTTGAGCTTGGCCAGCCTCGATATCTAACTTAAGATAAAATCCACTAACGAGGAGAAGCATAATAGTTGTTGGAATAATGATGACATAGAGGACACCACGGAAGACGATAGTGCGAAAGCTTAGTGTGCCGTTGTCACTTAGTTTCTTCTTGCGCATATTTTCTACCCTTACCCCCTACTTTCTACTCTGTGACTATTATAGCACTAATATAGAACTTCTGATTTTCCCTTTTATACGCTATATCAGTCTAGATGCCACATCGATAAACAGTCTCCATCCTACTCATCATTCCTTATCAATCACCTCAATCATCAGTTTTTCCTGTGTTTTACCATGCTCACTCGACAGCTGAGGCTCTGTATCGTGGCGCTTTGGTGGTGTGTTGATATCCTTTCTATCGTCTGCTCGTTCTCCTGCGTATTGTCGGCGTGAATGAGCAATCACTGCCTGCTGCACTGCATCACTCCCAGAGCGTGTTAGTAGTAGCGTCTCACCAGAAAGGGGCTCCTGGGCGTGCACTGCTGCAAGGCAAGCATAGTACTGATGGGCTGGCAAACGACTAATCTCCCCCGGCTCAATAAAGGGTCGAAACAGTGGTAGCAGGCGCTGCTCATCTTGTGGGCTGCCGGTTCGAAAGCAAATGATCGTACCAACATTTGCAAGGATAATATTTACTGTCTGTTGGTCGCGTTGTTGTGCAGTCGATTGTTCTGCCATAATCATAAAAACACCGTATTTGCGACTTTCTGACAGCATCTGCACAAAAGACGTGGTAGCAAAATTCTGAAATTCATCAACATAAATATAAAACGGGCGGCGCTGCATTTGTGACATACGCGCTCGGCGCAAGCTCGCCAATTGGAGTTTTGCAAGAATCGTCACACCAAAGAGTTCCGCAGTATCTTCACCGAGTCGTCCTTTCGAAACATTACATATGAGAACTTTGCCGGAGTTGATAATATCATCAAAATCTATCGTCGACTTCGGTTGCTCAAGAATACTCTTAGCTGAAGCGGAGAATAAGAAACGACCAATCTTTGCTGTAATCCCCGCTGTCATCTTTACCTTTTGCATGCCACCAGCTTTACCAAATTCTTGCTCCCAAAAGCTGGCTAAATTCTTATCTGCAAGCGTCTTGATGACACGCCGTCGATACTGAGTATTATTCAGCAGTTCAAACACAGTAAAGAGTGTTGCGTCCTTTTGTGTGAGTGCGGTCTGCACTGCATTACGCAAGACATATTCGATACGATGGCCTCCGGCGTCATCATCGCTAAAAAGCTTGCGAAACACCGAAACAACTGACTCAGTAATGAGATCCTTTTCTCGAAGCAAGGCAGTCCCCTCGAGTCCTGGTGGTATCTCGAGAAGGTTAAGACCAAGTGGATAGTCCAGATCATCTGGGTTAACGTAGACAACATCCTTTATGCGTTTTGGTGGAACGTAGCGCAGCATCGTTTCTGCCATATCACCATGTGGATCAATAATTGCAAGCCCCTTACCTTGTTCCATATCCTGCACAATCTGATATTGCAACATGGTTGTCTTGCCACTACCTGTTCCTCCAACGATATACTGGTGGCGAGCACGTTCCGCCTCGGTAAGACCAATTGGCGTCTCAATGCCATGATGACGATTGAGACCAATTACAACCGAAAAATCTGGATGGTCTTTGAGAGAAATTGGTGCTGGCAATGTGTGGCTCAATGATACGATACGGTTGTCTACCTGACTACTGTCATGCGGCACAAAGTGGTAGAGGCTTGCCAGCTCGGTTGAAGCAAGTGTGAGCGTATTCCACGGCATAAACGATGGTAATCGGTTGACTGCATTATACCGCCGTATTGTTGCCAGAATAGGTATGTTGTATGTTGCTTTAAGCAGCTGATGTGGCGGCGCACTATAGCCAGCCATAGCGGTTCTCAACACTTTGGCATGGCGTTTTGCATCAGGGCTTGTCACTAAGATACGCAAATTGGCACGAAAGAGTGGCTTGGTCACTTTCTGGTAAATACTTTGCATCATTGCAAGCTCAAAGGTACCACGTGCCCATGGCTGGTCGCGGTCAACGTGTGGCTGGGAGCGTTGCACCGTATAGTGATGGCTCGCTGTAAGATGGCTTGTAATATCACTCACTATACTTGCACTTATACCAGTTATCATTTTAAGCAGCGCTATTAGCTTCCCTCCACCACTCAACCTGTCGCGATAATTATCCTGCAGAATATTTTCATTATGAATCAGTCTCTCTGCCGCTCGCTCCGCTCCACGTACCTGAGTTGGCGAGAAAACAAGCTGAAAGGTAATCTCCTCGTCGTCGCTCAGACCAGTCATTGCATGAATCACATAGCTCAGTGGATCTCTTTGTTGGGATGTTGTGAGAAGTGTTAGTGGTAGCATATAGTGGCCAGTCTCGCGAAATTCAACCACCATCGTTGGCTTCGTGATGCTTCGCGTGATCTCGCGCACTTTTGCTTCAGGGAGATGTGTCATGATAGCTTTCTGCAGGGCTTGCATTTTTGCATGCTCAACCTGTACAAGATAGCGAACACCGCTCTGGCGCGTCGCAACAATCTCACAACTTAGTACTGACATGCGGCGCATTATACGCTCACCATATGACCGAGCCGCTGCGAATCCATGAATGACAGTAAAGAATTGTTCAACTGCTTCTGGTGTTTTTGTTGCTGTGGCTGGTGGCGTTATTTCGAGCCACACAAGCGATCGACGCATCAGATAGCGGCGGTTGTTGATATACCACAGGATGATAACAAGACACCACACCACTCCTCCCCCGATAAGTGCACAAACACCTAGCGTGGCATACCATACGATGTCATGTGCGATGGAAGCTGTGGCGTCCATGATGATGCTCCTGTCTTAGTATGAATAAAACGAGCAGATTGGGCTGCATCTTTTGGGAACGTGCGCCGGGAGACAACATTCAGCGTTGGTGCATTCATCTCAGAAATTGTCCATTCGCCTGTTCCATCATCGACGTTAATGACGTAAGCAACGTGACCATAGCCGCCCTCATCCGTTTGGTAGACTGCACCAACTGCTGGCGTCTGATCAACAACATACCCATCGCGCCTCGCATAATCATCCCAGGTGTTAGCATTGCCCCATGTTGTTGGGATGGGGCTGCCAGCCCACTTGCGCATTGCATACGCCCACCAGGTACAGTTACCCCATACATAGGTGTTGTCTGGCATTGCCTCGCCACGATAAAAACCCTGTTTTTCAGCTGCATGTGCGCTTGGTGTATGCGCAAGAAAAGATACTGTTGGCGCGCCCAAAGAAAGTACGCTGATGATTGGCAGAAGAAATAGCACTGCAATCGTCACGATACTGAGGAGAATCAACCGCCACACTCGAAAGTCAACACCAAAACGAAGTACCTGCATAATCACACCAATCATGTGTCATATACCTCTGCCGGGTCAGTCGTAATACACGGATGCTCATGCTCAGCTGCGACAATTCTGACAGCAACATGTTGTTGATCAGCAATCAGCAGTGCATCACCTCGCTCACACGTTAATAAAAAACTATGCTCATATTCACTTAATCCAAACTCGTCAACCACACCCTTGATTGTTGTTGTATCTTGGCGCATCAAGATCCGCATTGCACTTTGCGACGCAATAGCACGCCCGTATTCATTATGGAGAAAGTCGTTCGCTTGCTGCGAAATTATCGAGACGCCCAGGTAGTATTTGCGAGCACGCCGCACCAGTCCAGCGACAAATCGTGCTGACTCTTCATGTTGTAGCAGAAGCCAGCCTTCATCAATCACCAGCAAATGCTTTGCAGGGTGCGCCATCACACGGTGATTAACAAAATGAGCAATGATCAGCATCATGATCTGACGAAGATTTTCTGGCATATCCTTGATATCAAATACTACTAAGCGATTATCAAGGGTAACATTCGTGGGTTCATTAAATACATGGGCCAGCGAACCAGAGACATACTTCTCAAGCTTCTCGCATAATTTTGTTTGGCGACGCTTGCGCAGCTCTGCATAGAGGTCTGCAAGCAGTGGTGGGTGTTGCTTTGCCTTTTTATAAATTCCAACAAGTGCTTTATCAACCGCTGCTTTTTCGCGAGCTGATAAACCCTCAACAATCAGACTAATAATCTCCATCACATCTTGCATATGCTCTGCACTACCGTCGGTGTCGCGATAAGTTGTTGCCGTATCAAATGGATTGATCTTTTGCTTACTTCGTGTCGATAGCTTTATATATGTGCCGTGACATGACTCCGTCAATCGCTGGTATTCTCGCTCAGGGTCAATCACAATTACTCGCGTTCCCTGCATCAACTGACGAATGATTTCCACCTTCGTCGTGTAGCTTTTACCTGCGCCAGATTGAGCAAACGTAATCGAATTTGCATTCGGTAAGCAAAATCGATCAACAATGACCAGCGAGTTATTTGACGCATTCACTCCATACAAAATACCCGTCTCATGGACTAATTCTGACGACATAAACGGAAACGTCAGAGCTGCGCTTGAGCTATCGAGGTTCCGTCTTTGCGCCAGCTGGTCATCACCACGAGGCATAATAGCCTGCAGCGCTTCAAGCTGTTGGTAGCGAGCCACTTTTGCATAAAACAGCTGCGCTGATAGATTTGCTTCGAGAAGCCGTGTTGTTTTGTCCAGTTCCGCTTTACTGTCGGCTCGGACACACACATACACCGCAAGCTGAAACAATTTCTCTTGCCCACGCTGAATTTTATCGCGCAGCTCAATTGCCGACTCAAGCGGATCACTAATTTCGGAGCCAACAATTTTGCCATCGCGCACCATTGCTCGACGCATCGACTCAAGCTCGGTAATCTTGCGCTGCAGCTTTGGCAAGGCGACATGCGCATTAACCTCGTGGAGGTGGTAGCTCATATCGCTATCATGATGAAATGTTATCAGGCTATCCATCCAGCCTGAGCTGGCAACGAATGGATAGCCAACAATAGCAAGCGTGCGCATATAAACACCATCAACACATACATAGTCGGCCTGTTCTTGTAATCCAGCATACGTTATGACATCAATCATATCTTGTTCACCAAAGAGAATGTCTCGTTCGTGTTGCTGCGTGGTACGCTTCTTTGGTTGGAGCTGCACCTGTGCTTGGAGCCAACCAACCAGTTTTGTAAAACACTTCGTCATGACACTTTCTCCTTTTGCACAATTGTCTGGTGAATCATACGAAGCGCTTGCTCAGTTAGTGGCTGCGTTTTTGCCTGTATCGGGCTATAAAAGCTATAAAATAATTCAAGCACTGCCAAACTATCAAGCGGATATGCTCGCATACCCAGGCGCGCCATGCCTTTTGCAAGGATATCAACTCGAAGCAGGAGTTGCTCACAAATAAATGAGTCATCAGCCTTCTCAGTTGGCTGGTATGGAATAACGATATAAAAGCGACGTGTCATAATGGTATTATTCGCAATCAGAGAACGGATGAATGCTCGGTAGCGTTGCAATTGCTCTTGATACATTGGTACTGTCTCAGTTTGCTGCTGCGCATGCAATTCAGCAAGATAGGCATTCATCGTGATCTTGCGGGTTCGCACAAGGATCTGAATTGGCCAGCTGATCGAGTTGAGAAAACTCTCATATGTATCAATAATCACATCTTGTTCTTCCTCACTCCGTAGCTCAAAGTTTACGGCCGATACCGATAAAATCATTCGATACCGTCTACCCGGTAATTCCAACACTCCATCCTGCACACCCTGTATTGCAATTTGCTGGCGAGCACTCGCTTTCTTAGTTGACTTGTGTAATCCGAACATGAACACCTCCTTTTGTATCAGTTGCTATGCGTATGTGAGCTGCGGGGTCATCAATTACAGCACGAGCTTTGGCTCTTGCTGACGCATCAAGAAGAACTGGCTGATGGCGACTCACTGTACCAGGTGATGTGTGTACTGGCATATGCGCTTGGTCATCTTTATCCTTATCTCTCTGACGATATGCTGTCGTATTTTTATCCGCAACATAATACATTGGACGCTGGTTATAGCGAACAATTATACTCACCCAGTGAGCGAGAACGACTCCCCTAACCCGTATCGACAATATACTACCAACCGTCAACACAGCCGCTATGATGCCATATTTATACCACGCTTCACCCATCATTGGCGGCAACACGACAAACACCCCAGCTCCACATAATATGGCACTCACTAAAATAAGGATTTGCATAAAACCAAGACAACCGATAATTCGATCCTCTACCGTAGTAACTTGAGCTGGTACAACTGATACTCTCATCATTTTCTCCCTTCTTCTTGTGGCGATACATGCTGATGCGATGGCGTATCACGCTGCACTCGTTTCGTCGTGTACACAGACGGTGGTGTGTGAAGTGACTGATGGACTGGTTGCGCTTTTGTTGACGGTACAGTTACTTGTGTCATCTTTGGCCGTAATGCAGTACGTATCCGCGTCTTCGCCATAAAGGTTTTCTGCCTCACCCGCGCCATTGTTCGCTGCGCAAGCATTGAATGAGGCCCAGCCACATAGTTCATACCATTGATAAACTGCCCGCCAAGCTGCTTCATCGAGCGAGTACCCATACCGACATAGCTCAATTGCAGCATCACTCCTTGCACTTTAAGTAACATCACAATCGTCGCAATTCCAGTGACAATTGCCATTAGGACACCGCTCTCTTGTGGCGCTTGAGCAAGGCCAGCTAATAGCGACGAGGCTAACTGCAAAATAACAACATGAATAAAAATAACGAATATCGTTGTCAGGTATGTTTTGAGGGCAGTCTCAGCAAAATCACGAAACCCCGGCACGAGCCAGAGCAAACTCACTAATGGCGATAGGACTGTACCAATGTAGAGTGTCACAAGTCGCATGACGTAATAAACAAGGAGCACGACTGCACAAATAACAAAGACAATCATAATACAGAGCGCCGCAATGCCCTGGCCAGCAGTCTTCTCTACGACGCCAGTCAATGTGCGCCAAACTGGTGTCGCACCAGACACCTGTCCAATCGCCGTTATAAGGACATTCGATAAGCTAATCACGCTATCGATAAGAAAGATTGAGCTATTCATGAGCAAGAAAATCAATCCAACTTGTGGCAATATCTGCTTTGTATCAACCTCTTCCAACCCAAAGCTTTGCGCGCTCATTATCTGGAGTCCAAGTAGGCCAAGGACAAGAACTAATAGACTATTAGCAATGCCCGTCATGACAAGCCATAGATTAAAGACACTCTTATTTGTCGCCATCAGCGGTGTTGTAGTGGTGAAAAACTCAAGCGCATGCAGCACTGGTGCAGCGAGCGTATTAAGGATGGTTGAGCATAGTCCTGTTATCGTTGCGATAACTGTCTCAAGAAGCCCATTTTGCTGCGACTTTGTCTGGACAGCCTCAAGGTACGGCAATGTTGCATGCTCAGCAGCCTGTGGCGAACCATACGCCTGTGTCAGAACAGCAACCAGTGTCGTCGCTGCAAGCACAAGCACGAGCCCAAGGATTGCTTTCTTGACGAGCTCTTTTGCGTGCTCCAGCTGGTCTGGCTTGCCGCGGCTCATCATATATTGATAGCCAGCATACACAATAAACAACACGCATATCAGTGAGGCGACAGCAGTAAGGACATGCATTGCTGGCGCTACAAAGTCACGCACCGTCTTGAGCGCACTCGCCGTATCAGCAAAGAAGAATAAACTAGTGCTTCTCATCTCTCTAGCCTCCAAACGACTGATGTGCCAACGATGTAACAAGGTTAGTCAAGACATACGCGGCAATAACAACCACCAAGCCGACCGCCGACCAGGTGATAGTGCGCTTTGCCCGATCAAGCTGTTCTGGATTACCCGAGCTCGTAATATACGTCAGGCCACCAATAACAAAAAATCCAGTCGCAATTAAGCCAGCTAATCCTGCCACGACCTGGATAATGTTTCTAATGAAATTCTCGATATTACTCACTCCGACTGGTGCTGCATACACAGCACCACCCATCACGATTGACACTCCTACAGCAACCCCAGCTGCAATGCAATAACTACTTTTTTGTGTCATAATTACCTCCCTTGACAGAAATAAAACTATCTTGTGTGTTTCTGTCATGTTTTACGGTAGCAAGCAATACAACAGGTGACAAGACGGTACTTTTAGGGAAGGTACCATACTCTGTGTGCGTTAGTTTCTTGATAGTGCGGCACGATATCAGAGGTTATCTGTCAATACATGCATTACATAATTGTCCAACTATTCCAATATATTAATTCATATTTTGTGTTACTCTTGCAGCATTATTGAGCAACGTAAGTACAATAAAACCGCTCCCTTCAGAAGATAGTGGTATCGCAAGCACCATTCTCTTTTATCGGCGCAGCACAGCATTTGTGGGAGTTAACACGCAACGGGGACGACACCTTCGTTATAGAATTGCGTCTTATACTAAGCGCCAGCATCCTGGTTGCTGGCGCATGGCTGTTCATTATGATTGGACTCTTTGGTGCATTCTTTATTCCCTCTCGACTTATCTGCCGAAGCAAACACAGACAACGGCAAGCAGCACTCCGCCATCGCAAATTACTTAATGTATTGCAGCACCAACGGTCATCCAAAGACTAACACGCGAGCATCTTCTGGCGTCGATCATACATTTTTTGCGACCGACAAATCGCTTCGCTGTGATCATGAAAATAACACTCAATATCATTAGCAACATCTAATAGTTTAATCCCCATCTCTGTTAGCCGATATTCAACCTGTGGTGGATTAGTCGAGTGTAACACACGCTGGACTATGCCACCGCGTTCTAGCTGCTTGAGGCGCTCCGTCAACACTTTCTGCGTTATCTTTGGCAACATACGAGATAAGGTTGAGTAGCGCCTTGTCGTCGTGCCAAGTGATTGAAGAATTGGCAATGTCCATTTCCGAAAGAGAAGGCTTGTGATTAAATCAAGTGTTGCGTCATCTACCATCCTTGTCATAATGTGCTCCCATTACATTATTGATCTATCTAGACAAAAAGCCTCTCTGAGAATTATGGTATATCATAGCCCTCTCTAGAACTAAATTAGCACGATGTCGCAAGCACGTCAACTTGGTTTTGTATATTCTTTGGCATTAACTGATAGCAATAGATATTCTTGGTAAGAATAGCATCTGTTCCCTCTTCTAGAATGTAAACGTATTGTATACATCACTTACACATAAGGAAACTGGCCAGACAGATATTTTAAGATTCAGGCACACAACAACCGAGACATGAGGCCACTTGGCTATATATCTAAGGTGGCATTTAAGATAACAGAGCGAAGAGAGGTAAAGAGAAATAGGAAAGTCTTGCGAATGTTTGTTAATATTGCACAATTTTTGCACTCTACGCCCATCGCTTATTTTCCTCATTCAGTGTAAAATATAAGGTAATATTTCTACTCGAACTTGTATTAAATATGCGTATAACATTAAAAGATATTGAAAATAACGTAAGACCTCTTGGTAACAAGCTAATCTATAATAAAGAGTTTATATTTGATTTGCTAGCTGCTTACGGTCGAGCACCAGCCAACATTACACGTCTACGCAATGGTCAGCTCAATGTTGCTGACGATAGGGTTAATGAGATCGCTCAGAAGGGAGTTGTCTATTTTAAACCCGTGGACGTTTCGGACAATGAATTATATGCGGTCATTGATGACCTAAAGACTAACCCCACTATCGTTCGATATAGTATTAGGTTTGTTATTGTTACTAACTATAAAAAACTCCTTGCAATAGATACTAAGACAAGCGAACCACTCGATATTGAGCTTCAGAAAATTGACAAGCACTACACATATTTTCTGCCCTGGGCAGGAATGGAGAAAACACAGTTTATCGCTGAGAATCATGCCGATGTTAGGGCTGCCGAGAAGATGGCAAAACTTTTTGATATACTCGTTGCCCATAACAACTACAAGACTGCCGATGAGTGGCATAACCTTACGATATTTTTTACCCGTTTACTATTCTGTTTCTTTGCAGAGGATACTGGAATATTCCAAAAGAACCAATTTGTTAATGCTGTTGGATCGTACACGCAAGAAGACGGCTCTGACATGCATGAGTTTTTATTGGTGTTATTTGAGGCATTAGACGATGAGGATAAATCAGTTTACCCAGCTTATTTAGCAGCATTCCCGTATGTAAACGGTCGGTTGTTTTCCAAAGACTTTGCTGTGATACCACAGTTTAATAAGCAGGCTCGTGATCTGCTAATTGAAGCTTCGAGCAAACTCGATTGGAGCGATATTAATCCTGACATCTTTGGTAGCATGTTTCAGGCAGTTATCCGCCCAGGAAAACGAGTTGGGCTGGGTCAGCATTATACTAGCGTGCCTAATATCATGAAAACAATTGAGCCATTATTTCTCGATGAATTAAAAGAAGAGTTTGATAGAGTATTTAACGACAATAAGAAGCTGGAGCGGCTACTGGCGAGGATCGGTAACATAAAAGTGTTTGACCCAGCCTGTGGTTCTGGCAATTTCTTAGTTATCGCCTACAAAGAATTACGCAAACTTGAGCATGCTATTCTTGAACGGAAGGGTGAGCTAACAGGTATGATGCAGCAGGCTCTGCTTGGCTCTCGTGTAGATATTGAAAATTTTTATGGTATTGAGATTGACGATTTCGCTCACGAGGTTGCAATCCTTTCACTTTGGCTTGCTAAGCACCAGATGAATATGGAGTTTACTGAAAAGTTTGGCATCGACTTGCCTCTCATACCCCTGAAAGAAACTGGAAATATCATACACGGTAATGCGGCTCGAATTGATTGGCAGGACGTGTGTCCAAATAGTGCCAATGATGAAGTGTATATTATTGGTAATCCACCTTATGTTGGTGCAAAATTACAAAATTCTACCCAAAAACGAGATTATGAGTATGTGTTTTATGACGAGCCATACTCCAAAAATCTTGATTACATTGCGTTATGGTTTATTAAGGGTGCTCGATATATTGCTGACTCAAATGCTCAATTAGCATTTGTCACCACTAACTCTGTGACACAAGGTGAGCATGTAGGGCTCATATTTCCAAAGGTTTTTGAGTATGGTGTAGAAATTGGTTTTGCGTACACCTCATTCAAATGGGAAAATAATGCCAAGCATAACGCGGGGGTAACAGTATGCGTTGTGAGTTTACGCAATCCAAGTACAAAACCTAAGTATATATTTACTGAAGGAGTCCAGACTCAGGTAGATAATATCAACGGATATCTTGCTGCTGGTCGATCAGATTTGTTTATCAATCGGCGAAATCACTCCATATCTAATCTACCAGATATGGTGTTTGGTTCTATGCCAAGAGACGGTGGATTCTTAGTATTGTCGCCAGCCGACCGCAGGACACTACTATCAGAGTCAAAGGAGTCTGCAAAATATATCAAGAAATATCTTGGAGCTGCAGAATATATTCGTGGCATAGACCGATACTGTCTATGGATTACAAGTGATCAATACGACTCAGCAAGTATGATACCTGGTATCAAACAGAGGCTAGAAAGAGTAGCTAATAACAGAGCTGGAAGTGATGCTAAAAGCACCCGTAACTATGCCAATCGGCCATACCGTTTTGTACAAATTAGTTATAAACCGACCAGCTCAATAATCGTCCCTCGTGTTTCGTCAGAGCGTCGTGAGTATTTGCCGATAGGCTATCTAAGTAAAGGCACTGTCATATCTGATGCCGCTAATGCAATTTATGATGCTGAGCCATACATTTTTGGGCTGCTCTCAAGTCGCATACATATGGTGTGGGTACGTGCAGTAGCTGGTCGACTTAAAACAGATTTTCGATATTCTTCTGCTATCGTATATAACAACTTTCCAGTTCCAGTATTAACCGATATAGAAAAAGCTAATATCGAAGAAAAATCATTTGCTGTTCTGGATGCTCGCGAGAATCATCCAGAAAAGACTATTGCCGAAATGTACGACCCAGATAAAATGCCCGATGATTTGCGTCTTGCGCATCAGGCACTCGATGGAGTCGTGGATAAAATCTACCGCAAGAAACCATTCGAAAATGACGAGGAACGCCTTGCATACTTATTTAACTTATATGAAACTATAACATCAAAGGAGAAGTCTGCATGAACATCAAAAAACAGCCAGTAAATGTTGTTAGTATTGAATATAATCAGACTGGCAATAGTGTCTGCACTAACAGCATGGGGATGCGCGAGATGCAGCAGCGTGTGTATAAGCAACGTCACTCTAAATATCTACTCATAAAGGCGCCTCCAGCGTCTGGTAAATCTCGTGCCTTGATGTTTGTTGGTCTAGATAAGCTATTCAATCAAAATCGTCGCAAGATCATCGTATCAGTACCAGAACGCTCTATAGGTGCTTCTTTTGAGACAACTGCCCTGAAGTCACACGGCTTTTTTGCTAATTGGGAAGTTGACGATAAGAATAATCTGTGCACTCCTGGTGCTGAAAAAAGCAAAGTTGAAGCATTTGTGGCATTTATGAATAGTAATGATCCTATCCTTATCTGTACGCACGCTACGCTGAGGCTTGCTTTTGAAGCTTTGTCGCCAGACGCATTCAATGGTTGTGTATTAGCAATTGATGAGTTTCATCATGTATCATCAGATGTTGGCTCTAGCCGGCTTGGTAGTCTACTCCGAGATGTTATGAGTGGTAGTGATATACATATTATCGCCATGACTGGTTCATATTTCCGCGGTGATGCCGTACCTATTCTACTGCCAGAAGACGAAGCTAAGTTCTCGCCAGTGACATTTAATTATTATGATCAACTAAATGGTTATGAGCATTTGAAATCACTAGGTATCGGTTACCATTTTTATCAAGGCCAATACACTTCAGCTATTCATGAAGTGCTTAACACTGATAAAAAAACTATTATACACATACCAAACGTTAATAGCGGTGAATCGACTAAGGATAAAATAGAGGAAGTTGGTCAGATCCTTAGTGTTATTGGCGAGGTGGTTTATCAAGACGATGATACGGGCATTATCCACGTTAAGCGACATGAGGATGGTAAGATTATCAAGGCTGCTGATCTTGTAGATGATACTGACCAAATAAAGCGTGCGAAAACCTTAACTTACCTGAGTCAAGTTGCTAAGAAGGATATAGGCGCTGTCGACATTATTATTGCTCTAGGTATGGCTAAAGAAGGCTTTGATTGGCCTTTCTGTGAACATGCTCTAACTGTTGGTTATCGTGCGTCACTAACAGAGATTATCCAAATTATTGGTCGCTGTACACGTGATAGTTCCAATAAAACGCAGGCTCAGTTTACTAACCTAATTGCTGAACCCGAGGCTACTACCGATGAAGTGAAGCTATCTGTTAATAATATGCTAAAGGCTATCACGGGATCATTACTCATGGAGCAGGTACTCGCACCAAATTTTAAGTTCAAGACAAAGACGACTGGCGATGATGCTTCAACCCGTTCTAAGGGGATTATCAGTATTCGTGGATTCAAGGAGCCAAGCAGCGATCGAGTAAAACAAATTATCGAAACCGACCTTAACGACTTAAAGGCTAATATATTACAGGATGAAATCATCATTAAGGCCTCTGCTACTAATCTTGATCCACAGGTTACCAACAAGGTGTTAATCCCAAAGATCATCCGTGAACGATACCCGGATTTAAGCGAAACACAGATAGAAGAGCTTCGCCAGCAAGTTGTGGTCGATTCAGTAATTAAGAATGGTGAGACAAAAGAGGTGGGCGATCGTCGTTTTATCAAGATGGCTGATAAGTTCGTCAATATTGATGAAATTAACATTGATCTTATTGACTCGGTAAATCCGTTCCAGAAAGCGTTTGAGATTCTGTCTAAATCTGTAACCGCTCAGGTATTGCGTGTTATTCAAGAAGCTATCGCTGCAACGCGAATTGATGTAACTGAAGAAGAAGCAGAGTTGCTTTGGCCAAAAATCAACTTATTCTATGAATTGCATGGCCGTAAACCAGATATTAATTCGCGAAATGAGCAAGAAAAGCGCATGGCCGAAGTATTATCCTATTTACAGCGCAAAAAACGTGAAGATATAGCTTCAGGAGATAGTAATGTCTGATAGGCTTAGAAGGATTTTTGATAGTGACGAGCACGATTTACTTAAAATTAGTCCGCAAACACAGTCGTCCACTCCTGATGATAGATTGGCTGATGCATTTCTAGAGATCAACGACTTCTATGCTGAATATGGTCGTATCCCAGAAGTGAGTACCACTGACGTATATGAGCGCAAACTTGGTGTTCGGCTTCGTGCTTTAATTTTGGATGATGATAAAACTAAGATACTAGAGGATCTAGATATCCATGGGTTATTAAAGCCAGTGCCAGCCCCCGAAACTCTAGATGAGATATTTGCTGGTGACAGGTTTGGTTTACTTAATGACCAAACTGGTATATTAACTATGCGTAATGTTCCAGCTAGTATTAAGAAAGCTGAAAATATAGCGCGGGCACGTAAAAGCAGAGACTTCGCTAAATATGAGCAAGGGTTTAAGGATGTTCATTCTGGGTTAATGTCTGGTGAACTATTGCGTAGTAGTATCAGCAGTGAATATCAGATATTACCAGGCAGATATTTTGTATTTAATGGTCGGCTGGCGTATGTCGAAAGTCGTAATAATAACTTCAAGGTTAATGGCAAAGTTAACGCGCGCTTGCGTGTTATATATGAAAATGGCACAGAGTCTAATATTCTACTTCGTTCATTTGCACGAACGCTCTATCGAGCAAAAGAAGGTGCGAGAATTGTACCCGCTAATTATCAAACAGATTTGGAGTGGAGTGATGAGACGAACAATGACCAAGTGACTGGTTATATTTATATCCTAAGATCACTCAGTGAAGAACCTCAAGTGCAAAACCTACAAAACCTCTATAAAATAGGTTATACTACTGGCTCTGTCGAAAATCGGATAAAGAATGCGCAAAATGATCCAACCTATCTCAATGCGCCAGTAGAAACGGTCGCTAGATACAAGTGCCTCAATATGAATACTCAAAAATTAGAACACCTTATCCATCATTTCTTTGCCGAGGTAAGACTAAATATATCACTGAAATTACCAGATGGTACTAACTACACACCAAATGAGTGGTATGTTGTACCGTTAGATGTACTAGACAGAGTAATTGGCTTGATTATCAATGGCGAAATCATCAATTGTCGTTACGACTCTGGCGTACATGATATCGTATTCAATAAAGACTAAACCTAATACTACACAAATTTTTCAAGAACAGCTACAATAGTTGTAGTAGTTTCATCAGCTCAAGACGAAAGGTAGATGAAGAGTGAAAAAACGAACAGCAATTGATCTTTTCAGTGGAGCTGGTGGATTAACACAAGGACTGAAGCAGGCTAGCTTTAATGTTATTGGCGCTATTGAAAGTGTACCAACCTATGCTGAAAGTTATCAAATGAACCATCCAGGGGTCAACCTCAAGATCAGCGATATTACGAAAATTGATCCTATCGAATATATGGAGGAGCTTGGTTTAAAGGCTGGTGAGTTAGATTTACTGGCTGGCTGTCCACCATGTCAAGGTTATTCAACTATAGGTACTCGTAATCGTGGCCAGAGAAATGACCCAAGAAACGAACTCATCTATGAAGTATTTCGTTTTGCAATAGCGTTTCAACCAAAAACCATCATGATGGAAAACGTACCAACACTCGATAAGGACACCCGACTAAAAAAACTCATCGAAAAGCTCAAGAATATTGGTTATCATGTTGACCACAAGGTTTTAAAGATGTCTAACTATGGCGTCCCTCAGAGTCGTAGACGTATGGTTATGCTGGCATCTCGATTTAGCAATATAGAAGTCATAAGACAAGAAATCAATGAAGATCAAGTGACAACCGTTCGCGATGCTATAGCATTTTTACCAGCTGCCGGATTGAGTAATGATTCACTCCATGACACCTTGAGTAACCCTACTGAGAAAGTGAAGAGACTTATTGCTATGATTCCCAAAGACGGCGGTAGTCGTACCGACCTCAGTGAAGAATATCAACTTGAATGCCATAAACGAACGAATGGATTTAAAGATGTCTATGGTCGTATGGCGTGGGATAAGCCTGCACCGACTATTACGGGAGGATGTAATAACCCATCAAAGGGTCGATTTTTACATCCAGAAGAAGATCGTGTTATTACGCTTCGAGAGGCAGCTCTTTTGCAGACATTCCCTGTTAACTATAAGTTTTCATTCAAATCAGGCAAAGCTGGTGTTGCTACGATGATTGGAAATGCTTTGCCGCCAGCATTTATTGAGTTTCATGCACGGAACATCATCAACTACCTACAATCAGTGGACATATAGCATTACAACTGTTGTCTATAATTAAGACATCACATGATCTATAGGATGTTCTAAACTATCACTAACCACTGATTTCAAGGTTTACCAAAAGTCCACCTGTCTATATGAGTTATCCTAAGATATAGGAGCAAGGTAAGCTCTGACCGTTACTCCTGGTACCTCACAGCCTGGCCTTCCTCCTCACCCCGCTTCTCAGCTTAAGCTACATCCCCTTACGATCGTACTTAGTAGCGTCTCTATCTCTCGCTTTCTAGCGCTCTATCATCCCCCTTGCAATACCCCCCATTGTAGCCATTTTATTCCTTCAAAAAGGCGAATTTCGAAATTCGCCTGTTTTACCCTGTTTTTTCCCTGTTAGCATGGGTTCTTTTTCTCTTCTTTTATATATTTATATATAATAGGAGAGAAATCTATATGGATGGATATGTGGAGATATAGGGAGATATAGGGAGAGATAGAGAGTAGAGATAAATAAAGAAATATAAAGATAAAGTAAATAAAGATAAATAGAAATAGAGATAGAAATAGAGATATGGATATGGATATAAAGATAGAGAAATAGATAGATAGAAATAGATAGAAATAGAGATAAATATAGATGAATATATAAAGGTAGTTAGAGAGATAGAGAGATAGAAAGGTTATGAGGAGACATGAATATAGTATGAGCAAGAGAGAAAATAAACAAGATCGTGTTCAGCTTGGCACAGATAAGCGCTCAGCGTTAGGGCAACGACAGCGTTCTATTCTTATCACATTGTATCGATACCGTTTTGGAACACGGCAGTTACTTGCCAAGAGCCTCGGGGTTGCTGCTGGATCAAGCTTACATACCCGTCTTACTGCCCTATGCAACCATGGTCTTGTAGCACGCCGCTATACTAGCCACATGAAGCTCCAAGGCAAACCAGCAGCCTACTATTTGACAGCACGAGGGTTGCGGGTGCTGCAGCAGATCGATAACGGACCTCGGGTGACGGCGCAGCTCATCAAGGCAAGTTATCGAGATGCCCAGGTCAGCCAATCGTTTGTCGACCACGTACTTGCCGTGTACCAGTGGACTCCAGCTGCAGCAGTGCCATCCAGCACTGCGGGTGTTTTTGCCTCGGGAGATGGCGCACTACCACTACTTTCCTCAAAAGCTACCCGATGCCTTTGGGTCACTCAAAACAGCCTCAGAGACGCGTCGCTTTTTTCTCGATATCTTTGCTGCTAATACACCACGAGCAGCAATCACCAAAACAGTTGCCCAGTACCTCTCATACTTCCGTCATGGTGGTTGGGCAGTCACAGGACAGCCATTACCTGCCCTGCTCTTCGTTGTCGCATTGAATCGAGAGCAGCGACACTTGCAGCGAGCTATTCGAGCAGTACGGCGGCGCGTTGATTGTGACACTGCCGTGCAGATAGCTATCACACATCAAGCACTAGCCCAAGAAAACCGAGCACCATCATGGACGCCGATTGACGAACCAGAACGCTCCTACTCACTTGAAGAACTATGGCGCTAGTGTCCTTGCGTCATACCCACGACACTAGCACCTAGAGCGGACACCTTAAGCAATCTCCTGCACGGTAAACCCTTTCACGCAGATACCGCTCAGTACAAGAGCAACTCTTTTGTCTAGGTATCATCAGGCGGTCTGGCAAATTAAAAACGTGCACCGCTCAGCGTACTCATACTCACGCTTATCACGCTGCACGACGAATAAACTATTACTATACCACTACATCCCTCATCGTTTGTCATATACCCCACACATGACAAGACAACCCATATTCTCATGGCCACGCCATCCCGTATAAGGTCATACGGCGTACTCCTTCCTTGCATGGCTATCCTCTTTTCCATGGCAGGGCAAACGCACAAAACGAGCGAGCAAAGCAACCAAATTACCAGTAGATATTCCTCTTACCCGTACCGCTCTGACGTGATTATTCTATTTCATGAGCTGAATATAACCTGAGCTCGTTTATCCACGTCGTATACTGCGCTAAGAGATGAAGAAAAAGAAGGCATGCTTCAGTATTCCACTATTCGCTATAGCCGAAACACGCTATCGCTTCTTTTACGCGCCTGGCCTATTTCTTTTTAGCGCCTCTTTCGAATCATTTTCTTCTCATAGCATATCAGATGGTTCACATCACGATTCTGTATCAATCGCTGCAACCAGCGCAGCAAAAGACATCTACTGCTGCGCTGGCTGCGTGCCATCCATCATAGCACGCGCCTGAGCAATAGCGCGTTCAGTCTCCTGGTTAGCTATTCATAGCCCAGCATATCATACGCCGTGGCCGCCATATACGCCTGGAGCCGCCGCACTGCCTGAGCCGCCTCAGGAGCGGGCTGAGCGCTACACACGGCATAATATCCCACTAGGCCAGCAAGTAGCGGCCGGTTCAGCTCGGCCTGCCAGGCCTGCACATCGTAGCCACGGCGCGCCATGTCGAGCAAAAACTCGGTTGCGCTCCACCGCTTTGGTACATAAGCCGCCCACTGCCAATCAATTAGCTTCACTTCATCTTGAGCAGCATGGTAGGCAATCGTCTCGCTCCGCACATCGCCATGGCTCAAGCGATCACACGGCTGATCGGCCACCTGCTGAGCCAGCATGGCAAGATCAGCCAAGCGCTCGGTATTATCAAGCACGGCGCAAAACTGCTCGTAGCGCCGGCGAATCACTGGCTTACTGGCTTGCTCGGCCCAGGAGCGGTACGTCTGCTGGAGCTCCTCGCGCCGCGTGGCATCATCACGCAGTAACATAAGCCCCTGGCATTGCACCACTCGGTCAAACGCCGTAGCATGGAGCGCACACGTCTCAGCCGCCGCCTTGGGCAGCTTAGTCTGCTCAAGCTGGGTAATCGCGCGCAGCACTGCCGCTATATAGCGCTGGCTCGCCGGCGTATCCGCTACATCAGGCGGCTGCCACTGCCAGCCATCCTTGGCAATATACGCCTGGCTGAGCATAATCACCCGCTCATCATCATACTGGACAAACTCCGTCACCAGAGGCGAACCGGCCTGCTGCAACGCCCGGATCACCGCATCATCTTTGCTCAGAGCCGCTGCCAATGCAGCGTGGTTCGAAGCTTCTGGATCGGCCTCTTTGACAAACACCCGCTGCGCTCCGGCCAATGCAACAGCTCGTCGACACCCGGTTGACGCGCCCTCAATCGGCACCACCCGCACCTGATCACGTGCCACCTTACATCGCTGCGCTACCATCGCAAGCGCCGATGGGCTCAAAACCTGGGGAGACGACGACTGACTCATACCTCTAGTATAGCAAAGGTGAGATAAATCGCCATACCGACCAAGACGTGGCCCATCTCTCACGCTCCGCCTCCCCGCAAGCAAAAAATGCAAAAACCCGCCATGCAAGCGGGTCTTTGACGTTGACACTAGCTACCCCTAGCCTATGGCCGATCGGTCACCACATCAGGGCGATGGTCAGCCTCCATTATCTGCGGCGATGGCCCATAGACCCGGACGTTCACATAATCCTTGGGCGAGTAAGTACACGTCGAGAAAAAGTCGTGCCGGTCGCGGCAAGCATCGTGCTGCACCATCACAATAGCTCGGTTACCTTCTTTGGTAATTTTTGTTGTCGGCTCTTTGACACCTTTCATCTGCAAGTAATCTACCTCAACGCGT
Organism: uncultured Candidatus Saccharibacteria bacterium; assembly: GCA_963526965.1. Taxonomy (GTDB): domain Bacteria; phylum Patescibacteriota; class Saccharimonadia; order Saccharimonadales; family Saccharimonadaceae; genus Saccharimonas. The sequence goes on from CAURPS010000002.1 coordinate 220,769, forward strand.
GGCTTCTCGGCATAGCCGCCATAGCTCGCCCGAGTTGTCCCATCGACCCGCACCGTAGTGGCATCGGCTACGTCAACTACCTTGGTGCGCTGCACGTCGCGCATTTGGCGCTCGAGGCTCATCCCCGCATTCATGCCACCAACCGCTAGGCCAGAGATAGCAACTGCCCCAACGAGGAGCATCGCCAGCATCGCAATGCCAACTGGCCGCTTCAGCCGCCAGGCAAAGATACTCCATGCACCGAGTGAGAGCAAAGCAGTCAGCGCCACGCCGCCGAGCACTGCACAGCCATACGCCAACCACAGCCAGCTCTGCGCAGCAAAGTCGCCCATGTTTGAGACCATAGTCGCGCTCATTACGCCACCGACCATCAGCGCGACAAGTGCGCCCAGCGCCATCATCAAGACGCCACAGCCAATCATAATGCGCAGGACTTTCGCTGCAGTCTGGGCCGCTTGGCTACCGCTGGCAGGCTCGGCAGCGGCTTTTTTTAAGCTATCAAACGTCACTGGCTTACCTGCCATGCGCAGCTTATCCGACGCGGTCACTGCTGGTGGAATAGAAAGCCACATCACGATATAGATCAGCAGCGCCGTCCCAAACGTCATAAAAGGTGAGACAATCGCCAGCAGACGAATCCACAGCGGGCTAATTCCAAAGTATGCCGCTACCCCAGCACACACCCCACCGATCAACGCATGATTTGTATCGCGCATCAGCTGCTTGGGTGCCCCATCTGCGAGAGCCGCCTCAGCTGCATCTCGCAGCGCAGCATCGTCATCTCCTGCCTCGGCTTCACTGGCAAACTCCCGAGGTTCGCCCATCTGACCGCGCAGCGCCGTGACATCCTCAGCAGTCACCACACCATCGCGCGTCACACCGCGCTCGGCGAGCAGCTCAACCATCCGCGCTTCGATCTCGCGCATTGCTTCTGGCTCGGCATGCATCCGCTGCTGAATCGACGCCAGATACTCTCCCAGCGCGTGCTTCGCCTCAACCTCAACACGAAACGGTGTCTTGGCAAGGTGGATATTGGTAATTTCCTTCATGACATGTCCTCCTTACAACTTCTCTATTGTACTACTTAGTGCCGCAATATTGTGTTTGAGCTGCTTGGTTACCTCTGCGCCAAATGGTGTGGCCGTATAGTATTTGCGTGGTGGCCCTTGCTCACTTTCTTTCCATTCGTGTTGCAAGAGCCCGTCCTTTTGCAAGCGACTCAATAATGGGTAGATCGTTCCCTCCACCACCATCAGGTCAGCCTGACGGAGCTGCTGGATGATCTCGCTGGTATAGCGTGGCTCCTTGGCACACACCACCAGCACGCAGTACGATAAGAAGCCTTTGCGCAGCTGTGTCGTCAGCGCCTCGGCATAGTCAGTTGCATTCATCAGTGTCCCCCTGGGATGTTATGGCGCGTAACACGCCCGTCTTTGATCACCACTTGGTAATCACATTGCTTGGCTAGATCCGCATCGTGCGTCACAATAATCAGCGTTGTGCCGTGCTCGCGCTGCTGGCGAAACAATAGCTCCTCGATCTGGGCACCCGTCTCGCTATCTAGGTTGCCAGTTGGCTCATCAGCAAACAGGATCTTCGGCTCGCCCACAATCGCCCGGGCAATCGCCAGGCGCTGCTTCTGCCCGCCGGACAGATCCTTGGCCTTATTGTGCTTTTTGCTGGCCAGGCCGACTGCCTCGAGCGCCTGGTTCACCTTGGCGCTGCGCTGCGCCCGCGGCACGCCAGCGATCTCTAGCGGTAGCATCACGTTGCTCACCACACTATCGTTACCCTCGACAAAGAAACTCTGGAAGATGAAGCTAATCGTCCGTGCCCGGAAGGCATCAACCTGCCGCGGCTTCATCTGCAGGATATCTCGCCCGCCGATCACCACCTGCCCTGTCTGTGGCCGGTCAAGGCCAGAGATTGCGTGCATCAAGGTGGACTTACCCGAGCCGGACTTACCAAGGATAGCTACGCTCGCGCCTCCAGGAATGGTGAGGTTGATGTCATTGAGTGCCTTAAATTGGTTATGCTTTTTGCCATAGGTTTTGGTAATATGCCGTAGTTCAATCATGTCCTTCTCCTTATTCTATTCTGTCCTTAATGCCTCGATTGGGTCAAGCTTGGTTGCTTTGCGGCTCGGTAAGTAGCTGGCAATGATGCCGAGGATGGCCAGTAGTGCCACGAGGGCAACCATCTGCCAGGCTTCGGGTAGAAGCAGCTGCATACCCTCCTCAAACTTGAGCTTCTCAACGATCCAGGGGTTGAGCAAGCTCAGTAGGCTGGCCCCGCCCGCACCAATCGCACCACCGATGACACCGATCAACGCAGCCTCGTAGCGGAAGAGCTTACCAACATCACGGCTGCGCATCCCCAGCGCCTTCATCAGGCCAATCTGCTGCGTTCGTTCCAGCACCGAGATGTACATGGTGTTAATAATCCCAAACATACTGGCCAGCAAGGCAAGGGCACCAAAGGCGAGCAGAGCATATTGCGCCCCATTGATAAGACTGAGCATACCTTCCTTTGCTTCAGTAAACGTCTGGGCTTGGTAGTCGCCACCACCCAGCTTGACGACGGCGTCTTTGACGGCAGCAGCATGATCATCGCTGTCTGCCCGTATCACGACGCTTGGGTACTGGTTAGCTGCGCCGGGAGCTTTGGTCTTTTGGTTGATAAGCAGTGCATCATCAGTCGCAATCGTCACACCAGGCTGGTAGCCAATTGAGGCCATACCGGCTGTTTCAACCGCCACAATAGTCAGCTGGGCATCATGCGTCCCGCCCGGCCCCTGAGCATGGAGCGTAACCGTCTTGCCGACCGCATCCTGGGCCGAGTCAAAGCCAAAGTCAGCCAGATATTCCTTGGCAAGGATGGCTTGGCCAGGCACGAGGTCTGTACCGTCATCAGTCTTTGTCAGCTCACCGGCCACAATTTTCGATGTTTTACCCTCGTTCTTGACGTTAATGGAGGCAATCAGCCGCTTGTGGTTGGCTGGGCTCTCTACATAGCGCACCACTTGGGTCACATTCGCATACGGCCGCACCGTCTTGACGTGATCCAGCTTGCTGAGCTTGGCGACATCATCATCACTCAGCACGAGGGTGCCGCTCTCATTCACCGCCTTATTTTTGCCATATTCAGGTAATTTCTTTTCGTCACGGGCGTGCGTCACATACACCGTCGAGGCACTACCGGCACTATCAATCACCGAGGTCAAGAAAGCCCGGCCGCCATTGCCCAGCATCAGCGCCAAACCAATTGTAAATGCTCCCACTGACATCGCCAGTGCTGTTAGTGCTGTGCGAGCCTTGGCTTGGCGTAGGTTCCGCCCTGCTCGCTTGATTATATCGATTCTCCTCATTCGATACTCCTTACTATATTATTGTTATTGCCTGGTACTATGCTATACAAGGTATATTGAAATGTCAAGTAGTTTGAGAAATAAAGTACTGGTTACACCACACTCACCACAGAACAATGCCATCAAAAATAGACACCAGCGCTCTTTGCACCAGTGTCTATCTACTTCTTCTCTTGCGAGATCCTACGACACAATAATCGTCCCTTGCTCACCGGCCACGGCAGCTGCAGCGTGCTCTAGGTTGGCAATGATGGCGCGCCGACCAGGCTTTGCCACAAAATTGAGCGCAGCCTGCACCTTGGGCAGCATACTACCCGACGCAAATTGCCCCTGCTCGGCATAAGCCTGCATCTCCTGGCTGGTCGTCCGGCCAATCGCACGGGCCTGCGGCGTACCATAGTCGACCATCGCGTTATCGACGGCCGTGAGGATCACCAAGGCTTCGGCATCAATCGCATCAGCCACCACTGCAGCGGTAAAGTCCTTATCAATCACCGCCTCGACCCCGGCCATACCCTGCGCCTCATTTTCAACCACCGGAATCCCGCCGCCGCCAGCCGTCACGACGGTCAAGCCAGCATCAAGCAAGGCACGCACCGCACCTTCTTCGACCACACGCTGCGGCCGAGGTGATGGCACGACGCGGCGCCAGCCTCGCCCCGCATCTTCTTTGAAGACGAAATCACGCCCCGCTGCCGACTGCTGCGCCTCAGCCTCGGAAGCATAAAAGACCCCGATTGGCTTGGTAGGATTTGCAAACGCTGGGTCATTCGCATCCACCACCGTTTGTGTCACCATCGTCACGGCGTGGTTTGGCATGCCACAGCGAATAAACTCATTCGTCAGCGCCTGCTGCAGCCAGTAGCCGATCTCCCCCTGGCTCATCGCGCCGCACGTATCAAGCGGCATCGTCGGCACCTCAGGGGTGTTAATCGCCTCCTCATGGAGCACAATATTCCCCACCTGCGGCCCATTGCCGTGGACGATCACCAGCTGATGTCCAGCTGCAATCAGCGGCACCAGCTGAGCCGCCGTCTCACTCGCCACTCGCTGCTGCGCAGCCGCACTTGCTTCACCTTGTTTTTGGAGGGCGTTACCACCCAATGCAATCACAATTGTACTCATCTTAAAACCTCAACGACATGCAGGTCAAACTGCCGGTTATTTTTTCAAATTCACTGGTATCGATTAGTTCTACGTGGTAGCCACAATCGCGGATCTGCTGCTCAATCTTGGGAAAGCCCTGCGGCACAATCACCGTACCATTAATCCACAAGCTATTCACCGCATAGTACTCATCGTCATCCACCACCAGCTTGTTAAATGGTGCAAAAGCTGGGTGGTGCTCATAGGCCTTGGCAACGATCAGGTTGTTATTATCTAAGTAAACCACATCATCCTTGAGGTGCAGAATCCCTGTCACCTCAACCGTCTCGGCCGTCATGCCATAGCGCTCAAGGATAGCGGTGATCTGCTCGGCCGCCGCTTGGTTGGTGCGGTGGCTTAGACCAATGTAGTAGTGGTCACCCACCATCATAATATCACCGGGGTCGACGGTGCCGGGTGCTTCGACCTGCTCAATCGTATCATAATGCTGGCTCAGCGCCTGGCGCAAATCAGGCAAGCTCGCCTCGCCGCGCCGGCTCTCTGCCCCAGGCCGCGACAAAATCGCCACCCCATGCGGCGTACACAGAGCATTATCCTCAATGAAGACGCTATCCGGATACTCTTCATTGGGCTCCAAGACCGTCACTTCAAGGCCACACTGACGGAGCAGTGCAACGTACTGGTCGTACTGTTGCATAGCCCGCTCGTAGTCTGGCTTACCCTTCTCGGGTGTTTGGCTAATGCCGTTGATCAAGCTACGGCTTGGCCGACGGGTAATTGCGTAGCGAAACATCACACTCCTTTCTCTTATGCAATGCGGTGCGCCTTTCTCGGCGCACCGCATGATTACTTGTTAGTTAAACAGCTTTGGCATCGTAATGCCAAGTGTCTTATCCAGCCCACCAGTCAGCAGCTGGAGCAGCGCATAGGCCAGCGCCACCAGCAGTGCCGCGACAAGCAGCCACTCAAGCGCCGTAAATGGCTTCTTACCTTGCTGCTTGCGCATGAGGCCATAAACCAGGATACCCGGCACATACAAGAACACTGTCACCAGCAAGTTCTCTACTCCGGCGGCATAGACCAGCCAGACGCTATACACACTAGCCATCACACCAATCAAGATATTGGCTGCCCGGCCCTTGGTCTCTGGCTTCTCGAGAGCCGAGTACTTCAGCTGGTAAAAGGCCGTCAAGGCATAGGGCACGAGAATTGCCGATGTTGCAATTGCAATACCAATGTTATACACCGAGCCACTCGTCAGCGGTATCGTCAGGATAAAGAACTGCACCAAAGCGTTGGTCACCAGCAGCGAGTTCTTTGGCACGCCAACCTTGTTCTCTTTGGCAAAAAACGTCGGAAAAGTGCCAACCTTTGCCGCTTGGTAGGGCAGCTCAGCTGCAAACATCGTCCAGGCCAGCCAGCCACCAAGCACCGCAATGATCAAGCCAATATTAACCAGCCAGGCACCCCACGGCCCAACCACCTTCTCAAGCAAGAGCGCCATCGCTGGGTCTTTGAGGCCAGCCAGCTCCGGCTGCGTTGCCACGCCAAAGGCGAGGACGGTCATCAAGACATACAGCGCAAGCACGGCGGCAAAGCCAATGAAGGTCGCCTTCACGACATCGCTGCGCTGCTTAGCTCGGCCCGAGAACACAACCGCACCCTCGATGCCAATGAACACCCAGACGGTAACGATCATCATATCCTTGATCTGCCGCAGAACAACGTCAAGACTCAGATTGCTACCAGCCAGCCCCCAGAGATCTTTCGAGAAGATACCAAGCTTAAAGGCGGCAATAATCGCCACAAGGAATACCATCAGCGGGACGATCTTGGCAATCGTGATAAGCAAGTTCACTGCACTCGCCGTGCGCACACCTCTGAGAATCAGGCAGTGCACGCCCCAGAGCAAGATCGACATACCAATCGCCGAAGCCCAGTTTTGGCCATCAGCAAACAGCTGCGGGAAGAAATAGCCAAGCGCCGAAAAGGCCGTTACAGCATAGGCAATGTTGCCAATCCAGGCCGAGATCCAATACCCCCAAGCCGAGTTGAACCCAACATATTTGCCAAACCCTGCCTCGGCATAGCTATAGATACCGGCGTCAAGGTCGGGACGCTTCTCAGCAAGGTTGCGAAAACTCAGGACGAGGAATACCATTCCCACCCCAGTGACAAGCCAGGCAATGATCGTTGCCAGTGGCCCAGCCGACTCTGCGGTATTACGGACAAGATTGAAGATACCAGCCCCAATCATGCTGCCGATAACAAGCCCGGTGAGCGATCGCCACCCCAGCTTGCTCTCTTGTTGTGTTTGTTGTGTTGTCATACGTGAGGCCCCCTATGCCTCAGTTAGTTGTTATAACGTCAGTGCCATCACTGCCTTAATCGTGTGCATGCGGTTCTCCGCTTCGTCGAAGACCACACTGTGCTCGCTCCGGAACACCTCGTCCGTCACCTCCATACTCTCAAGGCCGTAGTCTTGGTAGATCTTCAGCCCCGTCTCGGTATTGAGATCGTGAAAGGCCGGCAAGCAGTGCAAGAACTTGACGTTTGGATTGTGCGTTTCATCCAGCATCGCGCGGTTTACCTGGTAGGGCCTGAGCAAAGCAATCCGCTCAGCGAACTGCGCTTCCTCGCCCATCGACACCCACACGTCGGTATAGATTGCGTCAGCTCCCTCCAGGGCCGTGGTACGGTCATCCGTCACAGTAATCTGCGCGCCAGTCTCGGCGGCAATCGCCCGAGCGAGATCAACCAGCTCACTGCTCGGGTGCAGCTCAGCTGGCGCTAAGATGCGGAAGTCAACACCCATCTTGGCCGAGCCAATCATCAAGCTATTGGCCATATTGTTGCGCCCATCACCGACAAAAACCAGCTTCGTGCCAGCCAGCGGCCCAATGTGCTCCTCAAGCGTCATAAAGTCGGCCAAAATCTGCGTCGGGTGGAACTGGTCGGTCAAACCATTCCACACTGGTACGCCGGCGTGCTTGGCCAAGTCTTCCACCGTCGAGTGCTTAAAACCGCGGAACTCAATCCCATCAAACATTCGGCCCAGTACCTTCGCGGTGTCCTCAACCGACTCCTTCTTGCCGAGCTGGATATCATCCTTACCGAGAAACTCCGGCGCAACGCCAAGATCATTGGCCGCTACTGTAAAGGCGCAGCGTGTACGGGTCGAATTCTTCTCAAACAAGAGCGCGACCTGCTTACCCTCGTGTAAGCGGTGTGGCACACCCTCGCGCTTGAGCTTCTTAAGCTCGTGCGCGGTGTCGAGCATCTGCCGGATTTCCTCTGACGAAAAGTCCTTGAGGGCTAGGAATGAGCGGTTTTTTAGATTGGTTGGTAGATTCATTTACACATCCTCTCGTATTAATGGCATACTCATGCAGCGTGGCCCGCCACGGCCCCGGCCAAGCTCCGAGCCAGTAATCTCCAGCACTTCGACGCCTGCCTCACGCAGTTTTTGGTTGGTGACGTAGTTGCGGTCGTAGGTGACCACCACCCCAGGAGCAATCGCCAAGGTATTGCTACCGTCATTCCACTGCTCGCGCGCTGCAGCGATATCATCACCGCCACCGCATTCGATCAAGGTAATCGACGGCACGCCAAGGGCTTGGCTCAGCACCTGCTCAAGATTATGTTCTTTAGTAATGGTTGGGTAGGCTTGCCCGTCTGCCTTATGCAAGACGAAGATATTCATCCGCCCCTCAAAGCCCCGAATCTCTGGGTGGATGGTGAATTTGTCGTGGTCAATCATCGTAAAGACGGTATCCAGATGCATAAAGGCGTGACTCTTAGGAATCTCAAGCGCAATCACCGTGTCAAAATTCGACTCGGCAAAGAGCTTCGTCGCCATCAGCTCAATCGCCTCTGGTGAGGTGCGCTCACTAATACCAATGGCCATCGTGTGGCTGTTAAGCACCAGCTCATCACCGCCCTCAATCGAGAATGGTTGGCTGCGATCATACCAAACCGGTACATTCTTGCCAGCAAAGCGTGGATGGAAATCGATAATATAGCGCATAAAGAGCGACTCGCGTCGCCGAGCTGGCCAGTGCATCTTGTTGATCGTCAAACCTTGGCCAATCGCCGCTGCTGGGTCGCGCGTAAAGTAGAGGTTCGGCATTGGGTCGAGATAAAACGGATATTGCTCATGCGCGACCATTGTGTGGAGTTGCTGCTGCTCAGGTGGCAAGCTAATCTCATCTTTGCGCACCCCCGCCATCAGCTTGCGCACCATCTGGCGTGGCTCCATACCAAGCAAATACTCGGCCAGTGTCCGCGATGCGCGTTGGTTGTCTTGCTTCGATGCCACCAGCATCTCAACAACAAATTGCCGCCGCACCACTTCGTCAGCGAGTGCCTCGGCGGCAAGTTCATCTAAGTACAACACTTCGACCCCACGCGAGCGGAGCAGCTCTGCAAAGCGATCATGCTCCTCCTGCGCAACCTTGAGATACGGAATATCGTCAAACAATAGGCGCTGCAAATGTTCTGGCGTGAGATGCTCGAGCTCCTCACCCGGCCGATGCAAGAGCACTGTCTTCAACCGGCCAATCTCTGATGTAATATGAATTGGATCGTCCACCTTTTCCCCCTGTGTGGCTTATAGTTGATGCTTTCATTGTAGCATGTTCTGAGGTAAGTGCAATGGATAACAGGTGTCACATTGGCTCAAACAAGCTATGTTGACACCACCTACTGTCATTCCTTATACTAGAAAATATCACCATGGCCAGACAAGCCTAAGGTTTCGACCGACCGCTGTTTCTGGCCTTTTTATATGCTAGTTTGTCTCGAGCGTTACCAATAATGTGAATGTACCCGCGGTATTTTCTGAGCAAGGCAAAACAAGCATGCAGCGGCACCTTACCAATCACTCTATCGGCTACTACTACACCGCTCGAGTCATAACCGCCAAGCTCGCCTCCACCCGGCAGCGAAATCTAGGGTGCGCTTGCAGCCACTCATCAGTTGCCCGGGCCGCGCCAGGCAGCGCTTCGTTAGCATAATCGTCCACCACCAGCACCGCATCAGTAGTGAGCTTGGGTGTTACGAGCCGGAGTGAGTCCATAATCGACTGGTAATAGTCGCCATCAAGAAAGGCAAACATAATATCCTCGGGCACATCATGCGACGTAAGCTCGGCAAACCAGCCCTTATGCACTACCGGTGGGCGCAGCCCGGCTTTCTTGAACTGTTGGAGAAATCCCTTGCGCGTCGCAGCAAGCTCCCCTGCGACAAACTGCTCACCAGCTGCGCTTGCATCCTGCGCCGTCTTCTCTGGCAAACCAGCGAATGAATCATAGACATGAAATGCTCCCACGTGCTGATAGGCATCAAGCAAGCGCCGAATAAACAAGCTCGTCGTCCCCACATAGCAGCCAAATTCAACAACCGACCCCTGGCAGCCAGCTCTCAGAAGCCGCTCGAGCTCGCGCAGCAAAACCCGCAGCTCACGCTCATCCACTTGGTCGGAGATAATTGGGTAAGCGCGAAGAAGTTGGTCGGTGATCATTATTGGCCCACTATAGCAAATAATTGCCTATGATGCTATTACCCGGCTTATTTTGGCTTATTCTCTTATATGCATCCCATTTGTATGCCATTTGATCGAGATTATTCTGGCGAGCATGACCAGTATACGGTATACTATAGACATGAAAGTCACCAGCCCCGCCTTCAAAAACAACGCCAAAATGCCAAAGATCTATTCGCGCTTCGGCGGCAACCAGCGACCACCTCTCGCCATCAGCGACATCCCTGATGGTACCCAGAGCCTCGCCGTGGTGTGCTATAGCCCCGACGCACCCTTTATCGGCGGCTTCTACCACTGGATTGTTTGGAACCTCCCACCCACTATCACAGAAATTGGTAGCGACTACCTCCCCCACGACGCCATCGAAGGTACTACCACCTGGGGTAAGCCAGGCTGGGGTGGTCCACACCCTACCTTTGGCACGCACCGCTACCAATTCTTTGTCTATGCACTCAATACCGTGCTCGACCTCCCCGCCAAAACACGCCCCAAAAAATTCTCCAAAGCAATCGCCCCACACATCATCGAGCGTACCATGCTCACAGGGAAGTTTGGCGCGTTGGATATATTTGATTTACGGTAAGATCAACCTATAGCACGCTCTTTATCAATTCCAGTGCTATCTGTCGCCATTTTCGGACACGATACACGTATAGTGCATTGCCTAAAGTACTCTATGCAATCACGCATGATCAAAAAATTGTGGTGGCACATCACCATCGCAAGAAGCTACGCTCTGCATACCACTGATCGCTATTGCCTTTGGCGTGCCTGTTATGTCAAAATCGTAGGTGATATCCTCGCCATAGTAATTAAAATGGCTACCGCGTACAATACGTAGTGTTGTATCATCCACAACTTCTAATGATTCCGCTGCTGCAAACGGCTGCCATGTATTTGGGTTGATGAGCTGCAGCCCGTGGCGCGTTGCGACGACCTGGTATATATTGTACTGATTAGCAAAGCGCCCCTCAAAGCGACGAAGCTTGGCACTCGCCTGCTGTTCATCACCAAACGCATCAATAATAGCCAAAATCGAGCGCGCCATCTCATCTGGTGCGGCATCTCGTGCATTCGCCATTACAGACACAACCACATGGTCGCGCGTGCGAAGCCACGTCCGGCTGACAAAACCAGGAAAGCGACCACTGTGACCAATGAGCGCAGTACCATCAGTACATTGCTCGACATTCACACCCAGGCCATAGGCCATTGCTGTACTTGGTGCGTTCGTGTAACCCCAGGCGCGGCGCTGCATTTCGCGCTTAGTCGCATCACTCAGCAGCTTGCCTGAACCAACCCGCAACGCAGCCACAAAGAGGGCGAGATCATGAGCAGTCGTACAAAAGCCAGCCGCTGGCTGCAGTGCCTCTGTCGCAAGATGTGGGTAAGCCTGTCGCTGCTGGGCTAGCGTCACGCGGCTATAGCCAGTTGCCATAGATAAATCAGGAGAATATTCTGGCACAGTATGAGACAAGCCAAGCGGCTGGATGATGTGTTCTGTCACATACTCGGCATACGACTGACCACTCACCTGTGCAATCACTTGCCCAAGCAGCGCAAACCCAAAGTTCGAGTACTTAAACTCCGTATTTGGCTCGCATACCAGATGGGTCTGCATCATTTGCTGCTGCAATGTCGCATGATCAGGAAAGGCCGTTTCTCCTTGCCAAAACCCTGCTGCCGTCCCATCGCGAATCGCACCGGCTGAATGACTCAGCAGTTGCCGTAATGTGATGGTTTGCCAGCGGGCATCGGGGTGCTCAGCCAGCCATGGTATGTATGTTGTAATATTGTCATCGATTCTTAGCAGCCCCTGTTCTTGCAGCTGGAACAGCGCTGTCGCGGTAAACATCTTAGAGTGTGATGCCGCGCGCAGTAGATGGTTCGTCGTGAGCGGTGTGGTGTTCTCTTGGTCGGCAACACCATAGGCGCGATGAAACACAACCTCATCCTGCACGGCAATCGCCACCGCAAAGCCTGGCCACGAAAGCCACTTGCTCCGCAGTGTCAGCCATGAGTCAATAAATCGAATTGTTCGCTCGGGTAGTTCCATGCTCATACTACCGAGTATAGCATGGGGAGCTATCTCATATTACACCTTTTCCGCAAACTGGCTCTGGTACAGCTCCGCATAAAAACCACTTTGGGCGAGCAGTTCGTCGTGTGTGCCTTGCTCGATGATGTTGCCGTCCTTTACCACAAGGATAAGATCGGCGTCACGAATCGTGCTCAGGCGATGGGCAATGACAAAGCTTGTCTTGTGCTGCATCAGCCTATCCATCGCCTGCTGGATGAGCACCTCAGTGCGGGTATCGACCGAGCTGGTCGCTTCGTCCAAGATGAGCATCGGTGTCTTGGCAAGCATAGCGCGGGCAATCGTTAGCAGTTGCTTTTCCCCTTGCGAAATATTGGTCGCAGCTTCGTCGAGCACCATGTCGTAGCCACCTGGCAACGACCGAACAAAATGGTCAACATGCGCCTCACGTGCCACCGCCAGCAGTTCGGCCTCGCTTGCTTCGGGGTTGCCATAGCGCAGGTTGTCGCGGATCGTCCCATGGAAAAGCCACGTATCTTGCAGCACCATGCCAAAGAGCTGCCGGACACTGCTGCGCGTCATCTGGGCAATATCCACGCCATCGATCAGGATCTGACCACTGTCAATATCATAAAATCGCATCAAGAGATTAACCAGCGTCGTCTTGCCCGCACCGGTTGGCCCAACAATCGCCACCCGCTGGCCGGGTCGAATATGAGCCGAAAGGTGCTTAATAACCGGCGTCTTTGTGTCGTAGCCAAAGACCACATCACGAAACTCCACTTCGCCGCGCACCACTGGTAGCGTGGTAGCGGGCACAGGGTCGGGTGCTTCAGCCGGCTCTTTGAGAAACTCAAAGACTCGCTCGGCCGCGGCTGCCGTCGACTGCAGCACATTGGCAATATTCGCCGTCTGAGCAATTGGCTGATTAAATTGCTGCATATACTGGATGAAGGCCTGAATATCGCCAATCTTAATCCGCCCCTCGATTGCCAGCCATCCACCAAGCACCGCCACGCCAACATAGCCAATATTCCCTACCACATTCATCACTGGGTACATCAAGCCAGAGAGAAACTGCGACTGCCAGGCGCTCGAGAAAAGCCGCTGATTAATCTGCCGAAAGGTCGCCAGCGACCGCTCCTGCCCACGAAAGGCGCGCATCACCTGGTGGCCAGCATACATCTCTTCAATATGGCCATTAAGCTCGCCTAGCTCATCTTGCTGGCGGATAAACTGCGTCTGTGAGCGCTTGGTAATCACAACGATCAACCCCATCGACAGCGGCACAACCAAGAGCGCCACCACAGTCAGCAGCCAACTAATCGACAGCATCATCGCGAGGATCCCCACTAGCATCACCACCGCACTCATCATTTGCGACAGGCTTTGGGTAAGCGTTTGGCTCACCGTATCGACATCGTTGGTAATGCGGCTAAGGACTTCGCCGTGGGTTTGTTTATCAAAATAACGCAGCGGCAAGCGATTGATCTTCTCTGAGATATCGCGGCGCAACTGGTATGTGAGCTTCTGGGTAATATTCGTCATCAGCCAGGCCTGCCCATAGCGAAACAGTGCACTGATCGTATAGAGCCCCACGAGCCAGAGGACAATCTGCAAGATCGCATCGTAATGGAAGGTGGGACGCGTACCAAGATCGAGCGTCTTGGCGGTTTCTTGAGCCGAGGCAGGTAGCGCCTGCGCCAGCTGCTTACCTTGGGGCGATGCCATAAATTGCTCACCCGTCATACCCGCGGGGATCGCTGCGCCGGCAGGAAGCTTCTCGTGGATAGCGTCGTAGGTACGCAGGCGCGTGTAGTCATCGACAATCTGGTTGGTCGCATTGCCGAGCAGCTTGGGGCTAATGATTGCAAACAGCGTGCTGATAATCGTCAAACCAATCACCAGCATCAGCTGCCAACGAAGGGCGCGCAGATACCGCAGCAGCGTACGCACCGTCCCGCGAAAGTCCTTAGCCCTCTCCGTACCACCACCAGCGACTGGCCCACCCATTGGGCCGCGGCGCACCCCTGATGAGCGCGACTTTGGAGATGACTGCTGGCTCATCGCACCCCTCCTTGCGCAGCGACACCGAGCGAAGCTGGCCGCTCAAGCGCAGCCAGCTCGCGCTCACTGAGCTGCGACGCAGCAATCTCTTGGTATACTGCACAGGTCTGCATGAGCTCGTGGTGCCGACCCTGGCCAACGATCTTCCCTTCATCTAGCACAATAATATTATCTGCTTTGACAATTGTATGGATTCGCTGCCCGACGATCAGCACCGTCTTGCCCGCCAGTTCCTGCGCAAGCCGCTGGCGCAGCGCGGCATCCGTCCGCGCATCAAGCGCTGAGAATGAATCATCAAAGATATACACCTGAGGCTGCGCGGCCAACGCCCGAGCGATCGCTAGGCGCTGGCGCTGCCCACCCGAGACATTCGTACCACCTTGCGCGACTTCGCTCGCCATGCCATCATCGAGCTGGCCAATAAAGTCGCTCGCCTGAGCCACCTCTGCTGCATGAGCAATCGCCGCCTCATCGGCCTCGGGCGCGCCATAGGCAATATTGCTGGCAATACTCCCCCGAAACAGCACACCTTTTTGCGGTACATAACCAATTTGGCTGGCTAAGTCAGTCAACCTGAGGTGACGGATATCCACCCCATCAAGTAAAATCTGCCCGGCCGACACATCATAAAACCGCGGAATCAGATTGACCAATGTCGACTTGCCCGAGCCCGTGCTACCAATGAATGCCGTCGTCTGGCCAGGCTCCGCCACAAAGCTAATATTACTGAGCACTGGCTCATCTGCCCCTGGATAGGCAAAGGTAACATCACGAAATTCAATCCGCCCCATGCCACCCGGCATCAGTGGCTGAGGATCAGCCGGGTCAGTAATCGATGGCTTAGTATCGAGCACCTCTGCCACTCGCCGCACCGACACAGCCGCGCGTGGTGCCATAATAAACACCATCGATATCATCAAGAACGACATAATCACTTGCAAAGCATATTGCAAAAAAGCCATCATATTGCCAATCGCGAGGCGCCCATCACCAATTGCCAGCGCACCATACCACACCACCGCCACGCTCGCGAGATTCATCACCAGCATCATCACTGGCTCCATCACCATCATCAAGCGATTGACTACCAGGTTGAGCTTCGTCAGCTCATGGTTGACGGCATCAAATTTTGCTTCTTCGACCACTTCGGTATGAAAAGCGCGCACGACGCGCAGGCCCGTCAAGTTCTCGCGGGCGACTAAGTTCAGCTTATCCACCACGCTCTGCAAGCGCTGAAAGCGGGGCATCGCCGCAATAAACAAGCCAATAATGACTACCAAAAGTGCCGCAACCGCCAGAGCAATAATCCAGCTCAGGCTTGGTGCATTGGCCAGCGCCTTTTGCAGGCCAGCCACGGCCATAATCGGTGCCATCAAGGCAATGCGCAGCAGCATAATCGCTGTCGATTGGATCTGCTGGATGTCGTTGGTCGAGCGAGTTATAAGCGACGCTGTCGAGAAACGGTTAAAGTCCGCCACAGCATAATCCTCCACCCGGGCAAACACCTGGTCGCGCAGCTGCTGACTGAGGCCTGTCGCAATCCGCGTCGCAAAGAAAACTGAGACAATCGTCCCCACTGCGCCCGCCAGCGTTACCAAAATCATCTGCCAGCCATTATGCCACAGAACGGCCATATCAGTGCCAACGATACCATTATTAATAATCGCCGCCATAAAGTCTGGCAAACTGAGCGTTGCCATCACCGAACCATACGTTGCAGCAACCAGCAGTCCCAGCTGCCACCAATATCCCCGGAGTAATCGCCAGATATACGTCATGTTTGCTCCGCCCGGTGGCCCTGGACCACTTTATCAATCAGCTGGCCAAGCTGCGCCACCTCAGCATCGCTCAGCACCGCAAAGAGGTCGACAACAGTCTCCGTCATATACTGCTGGAAGTGATCGGTCATCTGCTGGCTTTGCGCAGTCAACTGTAGGCGCACCACCCGTCGATCGTGCGGATCAAGCGTGCGCCGAACAAGCTTTTTTGTCACTAGTACATCAAGAATCTGCGTCGCCGCGCCCTTGGAGACGCACAGCTTTGCGGCCACATCACCCATCGTCTCGATTGCCCCACTATGCAATAGGCCCAGCACATGCCAGTGAACAGGCGCCAAACCAAACTGCTGATCCGTCTGGCGCTGAGCGCGTGCCAGGCGCTGCTTGAGCTGAAATAAGTAGCTCGTGATGTTCTCAATACATACTTGGCGCTGCGGCTGTGCACCTGACTTTGCTTCTACCTTCATACAATAAATAGTTTACTGCCTAAACTATTTATTGTCAATACCTTTTTATATGCCGACGGCGCCAAGCATACACTGCCGCGCCAATTCCACCCAGCACAACCAGCGCCGCTCCGCCATAATAGAGCAGCGGGACATTATCACCAGCAGCTGCGAGTGCTCCTTCATGCTGTGCTTGGTTTGGCTGTGGTTGCTGAGCTTGTGAGATATGCATCACCTTTGGTGGCAGCGTGGTATTCTGTGACTGGTTTGATTGCGGCTGAGTCGACGATGGCGTAGCGCTGCTATGCAGCGTGTGGTCGAGTTGCCGCAGCAGCGCATCATTACTCTGCGGATCGGAGAGATAGCGCCAGACAATAATCCCTTGCAAGTTGTGCTGCTGGACATACTCTGCCTTGTACTTCATCGACTCCGCATCGTCGTAGCTAATAAACTCACGCCGCGCGGCATTGTAGAGATACGGCGCTTTGCTTGCGTCGTCCCAGTAGCGAGTATAGCCATTCTTATTAATATAGTCTCGCTCGAGCCGGTCATACGTGGTATGGTACTCGCCAGCATTTTGGGTGTCCCCCACAGGCTGGTACAACCCATGATTCGCCTCAGGAACTGAGGTAAACCGCCGGCTATACCACCCCGCCCCAATCATCAATTTATTTGTTGGCGCGCCATGAACTTGGTAGTGCTGCACCGCCGAGTTGGCACTCTGGTCGAGCGGGTCACCCGGCGCGGTATAGAGCCCAGCGTGGTGCCCAGTGTGCGTCTTAAACGAACCAAACCCCCGCATGTCATACGTCATGATCGCAATCTGATCAAGATACTGCTGGTACTCAGCAAACTTATTTTGCTCAGCATACCACTTGGCTGGTGCACCCGTCATCGAGATAATTGGCTGGCGCCCGCTGGTGGTCGTTGCCGCGCGCAATTCGCGTAAAAGAGCAATCAAGTCAGCCTGCTGGCTCCCCTTTGGAAACTCCCAGTCGATATCCACCCCATCTAACTGATGAGCCTGCAGCGCCTCCTTAACAGAGCTCACAAAGGCCTGCCGGGTGCTGGCTTGACGCACCATCGCATCGAACTCACTCCGCGCGGCATCATTACCACCACCAATTGAGAGAATAAGGGAAATACGCGGATTAACCACCCGAATCCGCTGCAGCGTGGCTGCCTGCGTAAGGTGCGGCAACGTATCAAGCGTTAGGTGTCTATCGGCTGCAATACGCCCAAAATGAACAATGAGCCGATCGATCATCTTCAGATGGTCGTCAGCCACCTTTGGGAGGTTCTCATCACTGACATAGACCGAGATTGTCTTGCGCTCTGCAGCCTGAGCTGGCACTGGAGCCATCAGCTGGCATCCGACTGCTATCATCATGACACTGAGCACACTTTTCACCATTGCCGTCCGCATATTGCCTCCTTGCTTTTGCTACCTGTCTCTTTCTAGTCTATACCGTTTGCCAGAATACGTAAAGTATGCAGTGGTATAGATTACTTATCATCAGTGGTCGGCCAATACCGATCAAGCACTGCATACGGCAGCTGCGTATATCGACGCCATAGCACGATCGTGACAATCAGCATAATCAATGGCACAAATGGCAGATGGATCATACATAGAGTCGCAATATAGAGCAGCCGCACCGCATAGTACACCACGCGGTGGAACCACCCCCGCGGCCGATCATCGAGCGAAATACCCGTTAGCCAGCCACCAAGCGTCCGCCCCTGCGCCACCAATGGGAGGATGGCATGCACGAGCGCAATAAAGCCATACGGAACGATCTGCGTCAGCATCTGCATCTGTTCAGTCCACTGCCGTGAATGCAATACATTGAAGAGTGTGAATGCTACCATCACAATCGTTGAGCCAATCGCCACTCCAGTCATATCAACAACAAAGGCAACAATACGCCGCACGAGGCCTGGCCGAAGAATCGTCGTTGCCCCACGCTCAGTATCACGAAGATTTGGCAGCAACCAACCCGACCAAAAGCCCAGCAGTGCCCCACTCGTATTGAGCAGCAAATCATCAACATCAAACAACCGATAGC
This sequence comes from uncultured Candidatus Saccharibacteria bacterium, assembly GCA_963526965.1. Classification (GTDB taxonomy): domain Bacteria; phylum Patescibacteriota; class Saccharimonadia; order Saccharimonadales; family Saccharimonadaceae; genus Saccharimonas. The sequence goes on from CAURPS010000002.1 coordinate 239,183, forward strand.
TACACGGATACACGCCAAACACCCCCGTGAGCTGCGTCAGCTCAATCACTACCGACGTTATAAGGCCAATCGCTACCACCGTCCACCAGCGCACCCGGTACATCGCCCGCAAAAACGCCCCCAGTGGCACAAAGAAAATAACATTAAGCACCACCTGTAGCAACGCCCGCACACCCTCGTGGGGAATCTCGAGAATCGACGCCAGTGGTGTGAGCTGGGGCTGGATATGGTGGCTCCCACAAAAGCGCGCTGCATTATCTGGCATCGGGTAAAGCGTAAAGGCAGCCAGCGCCAAGCCATAGAGCACTACCAAATACGTCATGACCACCCGGCCAAACGCCACCCGGCGAAAGCGAATATAATGTACCAACAACAGTGGCAGTGTCAACACAAGTGCAGCAAATGGCCACATCACAAGCGCCACCCGAAACGACGCGGTAAAATTCCCTAAGAATGAAAGCATACTGCGCGCTAGTATGACATAGATAGCTCAGACCTGTCAATAACGGAGCTCGCGGCTTACACCACCGCGCGGCGCAGAAACTGTGCATTTGCTGCGACAATGATCGTCGAAAGCGACATCACCACCGCACCGATCGCGGGCGAAATAACCACCCCGACTGGCGCAAGCACCCCAGCTGCGAGTGGAAGCATCAGCACATTATAGCCCGCTCCCCAGCAGAGGTTCTGCACCATTTTTCGGTACGTCGCCTGGGCCAGCGTGATCAGCCGGACAACTGCCTGTGGATCATCACCAACCAACATAATCCCAGCAGACGCTGCGGCAACATCAGTCCCCGTCCCAATCGCGACACCACTCTCGGCCTGGGCAAGCGCTGGTGCATCATTCACGCCATCACCAACAAAACACACCCGCTTCCCCTGCTGCTGGTACGCCATGACAATCGCCGCCTTCTTAGCTGGTGTTACCTCAGCGTGAACCTCAGTGATACCAACGAGGCGAGCAATCGCATCGGCTGGCCTCGCACCATCCCCTGTTACCATGGCGACTGTTATACCGCGGTGTTGGAGCGCTGCGACTGCCGCTGCCGCACCAGGGCGCGGCGCATCACCAAGCTCAATTACACCACAGACGCGCCCAGCCTGGGCAACATAAACCACTGTATGGTCCGTCGTTATCTCGTCTCGATCAATCTGATGCTGCTGCATAAAGGCCGCATTGCCAACTAACGTCGGCACGCCATCAACAACAGCCTGCACGCCATAACCCGGCACCGTCTGGAGATCACGCACAGCAGGTATCGCCACATGGCGATCGGCTGCCGCGCGGCGAATTGCTGCTGCAATCGGGTGTTCTGCCTCATGCTCAGCTGCCGCCGCTAATCCCAGAATAGCCGCCTCGTCCCCACCATGGACTGCGACTACTGCTAGGTGACCAGTCGTCAGTGTACCCGTTTTGTCAAATAACACCACATCAACCTGCCGCGCGGCCTCAAAGGCACGGCGATCACGCACCACAATACCGCGCTGTGCCGCAAGCCCAGTCGAGATCGATACAACCAGCGGCACCGCTAAGCCCAAGGCGTGCGGGCACGCCACCACCAGCACTGTCACCACTCGCTGCAACACTTCACCCAGCGATGCACCAGCCAGCGCCCAGCCAGCGCCCGCCAGCAGCGCAGTAGCAAGCGCTGCATAGAAAAGATAGCCCGCTGCCCGATCTGCCAGCACCTGCGTTCGCGACCGACGCTGCTCAGCCTGGCGCACCAGCTCCATAATATGCGACAACGTTGTATCATCACCAATGTGCTGGGCCATAACATGAAGCGCACCGTTGCCATTGATCGTGCCTGCTGTCACAAGACTCCCTGACTGCTTAGCAACAGGGCGCGACTCACCCGTAAGCATCGACTCATCAACCTGTGACGTGCCAGATATCACCTGGCCATCCACTGGCACACGCCCACCCGGGCGCACCAGCACGGTCATCCCCACAGCCAGATGATCAAGCGGCACTGTATCAATCGATTGCTCCGTCACAACCTCTGCCGTCTCGGGTAAGAGCTGGGCTAAGGTATGAGCGGCATCCGTTGCCCGCTTAATCGCTGCCATTTCGAGCCAGTGCCCGAGAAGCATAATGGTAATGAGCGACGCAAGCTCCCACCAAAAATCCATCCCTGCTACCACGCCACTGGTCACCAGCAGGCTGTAGCCATACGCCACACTGATCGCCAGAGCAATCAGCAGCATCATACCGGGCTGACGCTGGCGTAGCTCCTGCCACCCCGCCCGAATAAAAACTCGGCCACCATACCACAGCAATATCGTCCCGCTTATGGCCGGTACATACCGGCTCACGACCTCAGGTAGTGTATACCCGAGCCACTGCTGCAGCAGCGGTGAACACACCAACACACTGATCGTTATGAGCAGCGATAGCCAAAACCGCTGCCGAAACTGGGCCGCATCATGCCCGCAATGGCCACCCTGTCCATGCCCCTCATGGTGAGTATGCTCACCATGAGTCATATGATGGTGCTGTGACTGTTTTTTATCCATAACAAACTCCTCGGGTGCTGCGCACCGCATTATCCTTTCCATTCTTATATCCGCTTGCTGCTAGCGAATGTTCGTCAGGTCGTAGAGCTGGTCGAGCTCTTTGAGCGCCTTATCGCGCTGCTTCGTATCGCTTGACGCCAGCATCTCAGCCACATGCGTCTCGAGGTGCTGCTTGACCATCAGCTTATTGAGCGACGCTAGCGACTTCTGGATCGACAGACTTTGGATGATGATATCCATGCAGTAGGCATCATCGGCCACACGCTTCTCTAGCCCCTCCAGCTGGCCCTTCATAATTTTGATACGATGTAATGCTCGTCTGGTAATATCTTTGCTCATACTCCTATGGTATACCCCCTGGGGGTATCTGTCAACCGATTCTTTCCCGAATTAAAAACCCACCACAGACGTGGTGGGTTTTTGCAAAACAAGGCAGGACGAGGCTTAGTACATGCCCATACCGCCGCCCATGCCAGGCATACCAGCTGGGCTTGCCGCTTCCTTCTCAGGCAGGTCGACGACGAGCGCACCCATCGTCATTGCGGTGCCAGCGATGGACGCCGCATTCTGGAGTGCTTCCTTGGTAACACGGACAGGATCAACCACGCCAGCTGCTTTGAGATCGATCAGCTCGCCTGGTGTATTGACGTTAATACCAAAGCCAGGCTGCGCTGCCTTCACCTGTGGCAGCCACTCATCGGCATTGAGGCCAGAGTTGGTCAGCAGAATGCGGAATGGTTGCTCCAGCGCGTGAATGAGCAAATCCTCACCAGCAGTCACCGACGCATCGGCATCACCAGCGTGAGCGTAGCTTGTCGCGAGGTTGACCAGTGTCACCCCGCCACCAGGCACAACACCCTCAGCCAAAGCGGCCTTGACAGCAGCCACCGCATCATCAACGCGGTACTTCTTCTCTTCGATCTCGGTCTCGGTTGCCCCACCGACCTTAATCACCGCCACTTGGCCAGTCAGGGCAGCTTGACGCTTAACGAGATTGTTCTTGGTGTAGTCGCTTGTGCTATTGGCAATCTCAACGGCAATCTGATCAATCCGGGCATCAACTGCCGTCTTCGCACCAGCCCCTTCGACGATCGTTGTCAAATCCTTAGTAGCAATCACCTTGCGAGCCGAGCCCACCACATCGGGGCCAACCGTATCAAAGCTCATACCAGTATCCTCAGTAATAACCGTTGCGCCCACCAGAGCAGCAATATCGTAGAGGACATCCTTATCGCTCGGCGCTTTAATAGCCAGGGTATTAAAGGCACCCTTAAGGCGGTTCAGCACAAGCAGGCCAAGCGCTTCGCCATCCACATCGTCAGCAATCAAGACGAGGTCTTTCTTACCACTCTGAGCAATCATCTCAAGCAGTGGGACAAACTCTTGCGCCGAAGAAATCTTCTTGTCGGTAATAACGATAGCTGGCTTGTCGTACACCGCTTCCATTCGCTTGGTATCTGTTGCCATGTAGGGGCTAACGAAACCGCGCTGAACGGTAAAGCCCTCGACCACTTCGCTCTCAAGCTCAAGGCCGCGACCTTCCTCAACCGTCACCACGCCATTGGGCCCGATCTTCTCCATCACATCAGCAATCAGCCGGCCAATTGCGTCATCACCCGCCGAGATAGTTGCTACCTCTGCGACGCGTGTTTCATCATTACGAATGTCTTCTGCCTGCTCACTCAAAGCCGCTGTTACCTCTGCCGCAGCCCGCTCCAGACCCTTGCGCAGCAGCATTGGGTTGTGACCAGCAGCAATCAGCTTGTTTGCCTCACTAAGGATATGGTAGGTCAAAACCGTCACGGTAGTTGTACCATCACCAGCCACATCGTTCATTTTGTTAGCGGCTTGCTTGATGAGCTCTGCTCCTACCTTAAAGCCCAGTGTTTCATCATCAACATCCTCGATGTCGATACCCTTGGCTACTGTCACACCATCGTGCGTGACACTTGGGCCACCGTAGCTTTTGCCAATCACGACATTGCGGCCCTTTGGCCCCATCGTTGTCTTCACTGCGTTGTAGAGAATCTCTGCCCCGCCCAAAATTCGGCGACGCGCATCTTCATCATAAAATACTTTTTTTGCCATAGACTAGTTCTCCTATTCTACTGTCGCGAGGATATCCTCGTCCTTGATAATCAAATATTCTTCTTTGTCGAGCTTAATGGTGGTAGCTGCGTAGTTCTTGTAGACCACCCGCGCGTCAACTGCGACATCTTCTACTGCCGATCCAACAGCAATCACCTTGGCAGCTTCTGACTTCTCCTGAGCCGACTCGGGCAAAAAGATCCCGCTGGCAGTCTTCTCTGGCTTTTTCTCCTTAACCGCCACGACGAAATGCGCCATTGGCTTGATTGGTGAACTCATTGGTTACCCCTTTCTTAATACTTATCACCGCGCCTGGTATCAATCAAGGCGCTTCTAGCACTCTAGTATAGCGAGTGCTAATGGGAAAATCAAGAGAGGTGAATAAGCCTGCTGCATAAGCACGCAATACTTTCTTTTTTAACGTAAAATAAATATAGGACATCATCCATAAGTCATATCAATCATCGGAGGCACCATGCACAGACACATCAACGTACGCGGAATTATCATCAACGACAGGGGCGAGCTCTTTTGCCAGCGCTTAACAGCACGCACTGGCGATGGCCGAGATTTTTGGTGCACACCGGGCGGTGGGCTAGAGCTGGGCGAGAGCGTACTGGATGGCCTACGGCGAGAGATGATCGAAGAAACTGGCGTCGAGCCAGTAATTGGCCGGCTGCTCTTCGTCCAGCAGTTTGCTATCGCAGCGCCATCAGCTGGCGAGCCACGCGAACAGCTTGAGTTCTTGTTTCACATCACCAACTGGCAAGACTATCAGTCAATTGACCTTGCCGCCACAACGCACGGCTTAGCGGAGGTCGCCGAGTGTGGTTTCATTAGCCCGCAGCAGTACCCAATTTTACCTCACTTCCTTGCCGAAGTTGATCTGGCGCAGCTCATCGCCCACAATCAGCCAGTGCAGTGCCTAAGCTCCTTGGCATAAAATTGACAAACAGTTCTCTTCGGCGTATCATAGTATATTTGGTTAACAGTTCTCTACTTGACGTATCTCAAAGTCATATAGGAGGAGTATATACTCTAGCGAGAGCGAGAACCTTATTTTACATTTCGGAATATTAACTATAGTAACTAACCAAGGAATTGTATGCTCCATCATCTGCCCCAACGTCACAAACTTATCGTCATGCTTGCCGTGATGAGCGCACTCTTTCTCGTAGCGCTCGACCAAACCATCGTGGCGACAGCACTGGGCGCAATCGTCAAGGAATTCAACAGTTTCTCCTCTCTTGGCTTTATCGTTACTGCCTATATGCTCACCACCACTGTGACAGTGCCGCTAGCCGGTAAGCTAAGCGACATGTATGGCCGCAAGCCACTTTTGCTCAGTGGCGTGGCAATCTTTACCATTGGCTCCTTACTCAGCGGTATCGCGCCAACCGTGGAATGGCTCATTGCGTGGCGTGCGCTGCAAGGAATTGGTGGCGGCATTATCACCGCCAACGCCTTTACTATTGTCGGCGATCTCTTTACGCCTAAGGAGCGGGGCCGCTGGCAAGGGCTCATCGGTGCGACCTTTGGCATGAGCTCGGTAGCGGGGCCATTGCTTGGTGGCTGGCTAACCGATGGTGCGACCATCTTTGGTGTCACAACCAACTGGCGCTGGACGTTCTTTATCAATGTGCCAATTGGCATCATCGCCACTGCTCTCATCGTCCGCTATTGCCCACAAATCAAGCACGACAGCAAGCACAAGCCAGACTACCTCGGCGCTCTTTTCATCACCATCGCCCTGGCGGCGCTTGTCTTGGCAGTAGATAATACAGAGATGGTCTTTAAGAGCGTCATCGACCGTGGCACGAGCCTTACTCTCATCAAAAGTGTGCTGCTCACTATTGCCGCCCTTGCAAGTGGTATCTTCCTCTGGCTTGAGCGCAAAGCCGCTCAGCCCATCCTCCCTCTCCGCTTCTTCCGTAACCCCACCTACCGCCTGATTATGCTCATTAGCCTGCTCTTTGGTGCCGCTTTTCTCGGAGCAATCCTCTACCTCACCCAGTTTAATCAGCAAGTCTTTGGCGCAACTGCCTCGCAAGCTGGCCTGATGCTCCTGCCAATGGTAGGCGGGATGATGATCAGCTCTATTGGCGTGGGGCAGCTCATTAGTCGGACTGGTGTGTATAAGCGCTATATCGTCATTGGCTGCGCCATCACTGCAGCAAGCATTCTCTCGCTTATCACGCTCCAGCCCACTTCTCCTTACTGGCACGAGGCAATCATTATGGTACTCACTGGCTTTGGCATGGGGATGTGTATGCCCATCCTTACCCTCGCCGTACAAAATGAATTTCGCCAGCAGGATCTTGGTGCTGCTACCTCAAGCGTGCAGCTCTTCCGCGGGCTTGGTTCGACGGTGGGGACGGCTATCTTTGCGGGCGTGCTCACTAGTGGCATTTTACACAGCCTTGGCGATGTCAATCAAATTCCCTATATCCAGACGCTGCGCCACGCACCACAAGCCGCTCGGCAGCTTGATGGCGAGCTCAATGCCGATACCTTGCTGCGCATCAACAGCCAGCGCGATGCCATCAGCCAGGGTGCAGCAAAAGGCATGGCCCACCTCCCTGCTCCAGCTCGCGCGCGTGCCCAGCAGCAGCTAAGCCAACAGCAAGACGACTACACGACGCGCATTCTCAATGCCTTTAGCGACTCCTTACATCACATTTTCATCATCAGCGCCGCGCTTATGGCCACAGGCTTTCTTGTCGCCCTCTTCTTGCCCCAGCGCACCTTGACCGCAAACAAGAACAAGTAATCTCCTATATCCTATACCGTTTTACTTGCCATACGATCACCATCTCACCTTCTTAAGATTGCCTTCCGTGCTACAATAGCACGAGAGGTAGTATGACCATCTACAAAATTACGCGAATCTACGAATTAGCAACACCACGCGATGGCTACCGTGTCTTGGTCGATCGACTCTGGCCACGAGGCATCAGCAAAGAGCACGCAGCACTCGATGAGTGGGCAAAGGACATTACACCAACCGACGAGCTACGCCACTGGTTTCATCATGATCCAGAAAAATTTACAGAGTTTTCAGCGCGTTATAAAAAAGAGCTCGATACCAATCCAGCTGCCGCTGCAGCAAAAAATGCCTGGTCCAATTACCCTGTTGTGACGCTACTATACAGCGCAAAGGATACAGAACATAACCAGGCGGTGGTACTAAAACAGTGGTTAGAACACACCCAGTGATCAGGCACTTTGTGCTCTCATAGTTCACTACACGTTGGCGTAGCGTGCGGCCAGATTGTATACCGCCGCGCCGCGCCATTATCTAGCAGCTCGCGGCGCATATTGCCGCGCCACGGTAGATCATGGGCATAGGCATACAAGGCATGGTGCCCACCGCCATGCGCCACAACGATGACCGTCTGACCGGCATAGTCCGTGGCAATTGAGCAATAGGCTCGGTAGAGCCGCGTCAAAAAATCCCGCACCGACTCGCCGCCTTCTGGCTGAATGTTCTCATCGACATCAAACAGCCGGTGCCAACTGCGATTGGCTACCGTGCCAATCGATCGCTCCGCTAAGTCTGCCATTTCTATCAGCGGGACTGTCGGGTGATACGTTGCAATCTGCCCCGCTGTTTGACGAGCGCGCAGCAATGGTGAGGTGATGATCGCCGCCGGAGTAAGTTTCTCCAGCTCGCGCGCAACCGCAGCAGCTTGTTGCACTCCAACGCGGTTAAGTGGCGCGTTGCTATCATGAGCCTCATTGCTCTGCGCTGCTGCAACATTAGCATCTGTCTGACCATGACGGACAAAATAAAGCGTGGTATGTATCATGGTATTCAGTATAGCACCAGCACAGGTAGGGTCACTACCCTACCTGCCGACGTGTCACAATCCGCTTCGTCACCGCATCGACAAAAAGCCGATAAGCCAGGCGGTTTTCCTTGGCATACGTGATGAGAATACCAAGGACGCGCTGGCAGTGCGGGCAGCATAGCTCATCACCAGCTGGAGTCATATCGATAAAACGGTCGACATACATCCGCCGCAGCGAGCCTGGGCCATCCTTTTGGTAAAACGTCACGTGCTTGGCGCAGCCTTCACAGCACACATCAAGCACCCGCGACGACCCACCACGCCGCGCTTGGTAGGCATCTTGAATGAATTGATACGTCATGTTGTCTCCTCTTGTTCGTTACTTCGCTATTCCCACCGGAACAGCTTGATCGCCGCTACGTACACCACCAGCATCCATAGGCCAATGGCGCCGGCGTATGGCAGCACCTCTGCCAGGCTGGCATGCTCGGTCATAATCAGGCGCAGGCCATCGGTCACAGGTGTCATGGGGATGAACTGGCTCAGCGTGCGCAGCCACTCCGGGAACATAAAGGATGGGAAGAAGGTGCCGGAAAGGAACATCATCGGGAAGGCCACCAGGTTGCCCAGCGGTGCCGACTGGTTCTCATTCTTGGCCCAGCCGCCAATCAGCAAGCCAAAGCCCACCATCAGCAGCGCCGCAAGAGTGATAAACGACACCAGCAGCAGCCAGTTGCCACGCATAGTAAAGTGGAAGACACTCATCCCCACCACTAGCATCATAGCGGCACTCAGCAGCGACACAATCGTGTAGTGGATGCCCATTGCCAGGATCAGCTGCCCGGCTGTAAAGGGCGACGCTCGCAGGCGCCGGTAGGAGCCCTTTTGCTTCTCCGTCGGCATCTGGTTGGCCAGGCCAAAGATCCCCATACTCAGCAAGCTAAAGGCCAGTAGGCCGGTAAAGGTATAGTCGAAGGTCTTGAGCTGCTCATCGCCCACAGCCTGGCCCGCAACCTTTAGCGGTGGCTCGGGCTGGCCCATGCCCTTATTAATACCATCAATAATCTGCCCCATAATAGCCGTCAGCGTATTACCAGACTGCTCCGAGCCCTTGGCGTAAAGCACACGCAAAGTACCGCTCGGACGTGCTTGGGTTTGGCCAGCGGCACTGCCCTGCCCGGGCTGAGGGGCGCCAGGTTGGGCCAGTGTCACGGTGCCAAAGTCGGCTGGTAGCTCGATGATGCCACTGAGCTCCGAGTGCTTTAGCTTCTCGCGCGCTTCCTGCATATCCTTGACGTCCTTCACTTTGAGCGTCGTATCTTTGTTTGCCTTGGCTTGCTCCACAAACTGCTTGGCAAATTCGCTCTTCGAGTGGTTAATAATCGCCACATCAAAGCTGGTGGTTTGGTTATTAAAAATCGCACCAAACACCAGCAGGAATATCAGCGGGAACAAAAAGGTAAAAAACAGCGACGTGCCATCACGCATAAAGCGCTTTTGTAGGGCGCGCACCTGCCCATATACGCCAATCCAATATGATTTGACTCGCATCATCTACTCCCGAATGGCCTTGCCGGTTAAATCAATAAATACATCCTCGAGGTTGGCGGGCTCGACCGTTTGCTGCTTGGTAAAGCCGCGGGCCAGCAACTGCTCGATAAGATGCTGCGGCGTATCGATGGTGATGATTTTGCCCGCATCCATAATCGCCAGGCGGTCGCACAGCAGCTCGGCCTCATCCATATAGTGGGTGGTCAGCACAATGGTAATGCCTTCATCGCGAATGGTTTTGATCAGCTCCCACAGATTGCGCCGCGCTTGCGGGTCTAGGCCCGTCGTCGGCTCATCCAAAAACAGCACCTTGGGCTGATTCACCAGCGTGGCGGCAATCGCAAAGCGTTGCTTTTGCCCACCGCTTAGCTGCTCCACATAGCTGCCGGCCTTGGCACTAAGCTGCACCTTCGCTAGCAAAGCATCAGCATCAACCCGCTGGCCGTAGAGGCTGGCAAACATACGCAGCTGCTCGCGCAGGGTCAGCTTATCGTAAAAGGTGGTCGACTGCAGCTGGATGCCGATGATCTGCTTAATTTGCTTGGGCTGCTTGGCGACATCAATGCCGTCAATGGTCGCCTGGCCAGCATCAACTGGCCGCAGCGCCTCCAGCATCTCCAGCGTCGTGGTCTTACCAGCGCCGTTGGGCCCCAGCAGGCCAAAAATCTCGCCCGCCTGAACCGTGAAGGATATCCCATCCACCACTGACGTGCCGGCATAGGCTTTAGTCAAGCCATCCACCGTTATGATTGGTTTGGTTTGAGTCATACAACTCCTTTCTTATGCTACGAGCCCCACACCCAAACGGGCCTTTGCTTGAATCACTCCCAGGGCACTATATTGTTATAAGCCAACCAACCATCCGTTGGGCTGGATTATAGCATAGAGGAGAGGAAAGCGAAAGATGAACAATATATAACCTTGACAGTGACGCAACCACCTTCTACGATAGATAATAACGTTATCTCACATCATCAAAGGAGACCACTATGGCACTTGTACCACACAGATACACCCATTTCGACAGCGATCTCGAAGATTACACGACAGACACTAACTACTATTGGGCGGATTGCACTCAGGAAGATGTTACTAAATTTGGCCCAGATGCTGTCGCAAGCTATATCGTTAATGGGAAGGTTTCGCCAGAGGCTACAAAATTATTCAAGCATGACGCCGCTGGTGAGATAACACTCGGATCAATAGCACTTAGTATGTGTGTCGCAGGTGGCCTTGCCTACAGTAGTGTAAGCAGTATAGAGGCAGGAGCTTCTACTATTTTTGCGGCTAGTCTACTCAGCACAATCCCTGGGGGCTTCGGTGGTTTCTTTGCAGGGATCGCACGAGATACATCCAAAGGATATGACCCTATTATTCGTATGCAAGCTCGCCATCAAACCCACCAGCTCAAGAAGTTGATTGGAACAAATCACGAAGCCGTTACCAGCACATATTATGAAATCTATAGATATATCGATAAGCAGAACCAAGCAACAACCCCTCCATATCGACTCTCTAGAGATGAAAGGGAGCGAGCTATTGCTACAATTCTTGACTACCTTATGGATAATGATCGCGATATTACTCTTGCCTACCAAAAAAATCAAACATCCCCAGAGAATAGAAGGCTATCGTATCCTCTTGCGAAATCACTTGAGGCAAGACTGGGAAAGGCGATTGACCTTCCTCTTGCCGCAATCTACGCCGAACAACGATTTCGTACTGAAAAACAAATAGAAGACAAAGCAACAGCAGAAGCAGCAGCAAAGGCACAGGAAACAGCACAGCGAGAAGCTGATAAGGCTTACGCAGAGCTCAAGGATGAGGAAGTTTCTCGGTTGCTTGGATATCGTAATGCGCAAGAACTTACTGATTTATCCGAGCTATAAATAAACACACATTATCAATAGCTCGAAACACCTCTCCTGCCATCCAAACAACAAATAACCAACAAGCATCTCATCACCATGCGGTGTATACTATACATATGAAGCAATTATTCCCTCTCAGCCACCGAGCAACCATCATCACCATTTGCTTTGCCCTCCTTCTCATTATTGGCGGCATTGTTGGCACAGCGATTGGCTGGCGTAAGATCCTCTACAAGCTCCAAGGTACGTCGCATGTGGCCACGCTCGATCGTTCACCAGGGCTCGCTCAGTTTCCTGAGGTCGACACGCATACCCTCAGTCCTACTCGCCGCAAGGTCATCCAGCTTACCCAAGCGGAGTTTGCCGCCCAGCCCGCTGGTACGAAATATAGCCAAGGAGCGCACGAGGCATGGTGTGCCGACTTCGTCAGCTGGACGATGCAGCAAGCCGGTGCGCCGCTCAAGAACCCACACACTGGTAGCTGGCGCATTCCAGGCACCTTCACGCTGCGTGAGTATTACGAGTCAGCAGGCCGCTTCAAGCCAGCTGATAGCGGCTACCAGCCCCGCCCTGGCGACGTAGCAATCTACCGCGCTTCGCCCGTCTTTGGCGACCATACGCACATTGTCCTGCGCAATGATGATGGCATACTCACCACTGTTGGCGGCAATGAGAATAACAAGATACGCGTCTTTGCCAATCAGCAGCGCAACTATACTGGCCTACTTGGCTATGGCGTTACAGAGTAGCCATCAATAGGATAACCACAGAGGGTTATAGCACTCAGTGGTATAATAAAGACACTGATGAAACATCGCCTTTCTTCGCTACACCATACTATCTCCACTGCCCTGAGCGGCATTGGTCAGGTGCTACGCCAGCCACGCTATGCGGCAGGGGCGCTAGTTAGCGCGCTCGGCTTTGCCTGGTTGATTTTTCTCTTAACTAATGGTGGATTCTATGGCGCGCTGCTCATGTCTCGTCTGCCGCTTATCGATAAACTTGGCGTCATTGGGACGATGTTTATAGAGATCGCTCGGCAGGCCGCGACATCACTGACGGGTGCACTGCTTGTGCTTGTCTCAGTGCTGCAAGGAATATCGCTCGCGCTTATTATCTTCACCGCCCGGCACAACAAGCGCAACCAGCAAACCACCCAGCAGCTCGGCCTCAGCGGTGTTGCTTCTGTCGCGGCGGCAATTGGCCTGGGCTGCGTACCTTGTGGTACATCACTCATTCTCCCCATCGTGGCAGTGTTTTTCTCGGGGGCAGCCGCCGCTTCGGCCGCGACGGTTGCCAGCACCATCGTGCTTATCATTGCCCTTGGGCTCAGCCTCTTTTCGCTCTATCGATCGGGCCAGATTGCCGCCATTTACATAACATTAGCTCAGCAGGAGGAGCATCATGCAGTCACAACAAACAGGGGTTAGCTTGATCCATATCATGCTTGGGATTGTCGTCGTCACAATCATCAGCCTCTTCGCCTACAATCTCATCAACCGCCCACCCAACAAGCATATTGGCAAAGGCGAGCCTTGGCAGAGCGCGATGTCGCAGGGCAGCCACACTGCGCCCAATGTCTTTGTCGACTACACCGACTACTTCTGTTCATTCTGCGCACAGGTCGAGGCCGCTACAAACACTGCAGACTTCCAGCAGTATATCAAGTCGGGTAAACTGCGCTACGAGCACCGGATTGTTGCCGTTCTCAAAGATATCGTGCCCAACACCGAGCGTGGTGCCGAAGCAGCATTTTGCGCGGCCGACCAACATAAGTATTGGGAATACACACACCACATTGTGCCCCGCATCAAAGCTGACTACTTCGACAAAGGTATTGGCGTCAAAGGCGTTGCCGTACCCAAAGAAATTCCGCTCCTCCCCGTCAGCTATTTCGAAACATCGGCCGAGGCCACTGGCCTCAACGTGGAGACATTCCGCGACTGTGTGACAAATGAGAAGCACAAAGCCGACATTGCCACAAACACCAGCCGTGCCCTCAAGCTCGGCGTCACTGGCCTGCCCTACATGATCGTCAACGACTACACCACCAGCGGCTTTGGTGGCGGCGAGCACGGACTGAAGACATTACTCAAGGCAGGTGGGGTGCAATAACCCCTACCGCCGGCGCAAGAAATAATACCCGGTTGCCATGGCGGCTATCACACTCACGGTGGTGATTTTCCAAAACATCGTTGGGTCATCCGCCCCTGGCACAGGCACATTCATGCCATAGAGCCCAGCGATCATCGTTGGGATGGTCAGCGCCACCGTGATCACCGTTAGTAAGCGAATCGTCTCATTCAGGCGCGTGTCCATCACGGCGCGGTAGCTATCACGTACATTGGTGATGGTGCGCAGGAGCGACTTACAACGTGCAATCACCTGCTCCAAATCAATCGAGATATCTTCCACATCATCCTTATCATCCTCTTTGAGGCGGAGACTGCGGTTTGCCATCAAGCGCTCAATCGCCCAGTTCATTGGCACCAATGCATTGAGATAGTCGTTGAGCTTGCGCTCATACTCAGTCAGTGTCACGATATCGCGCGCCCGCAGCGTATGGAGGTCGTCCGTGGCTGCTCGCATCTGTCGGTTGATCGTTGCCACTCGCCGCTGGTATTGCAGCGACACCGCCTCAATCATTGCCACCACGAGCTCAATCCGCCGCGCTGTATTCATCCGCGTTTTGTCGACAAAAGGCTGCCAGAGCCGGCCCAGGCTATCGCGCGAAAGCGTCACTACATAATTTTTGTGAATGCCAAATAATATCGGCGTCGTAAAGTCGTTAAAGTCATCGTCCGTATCAGGCAAGCGGGCAATCAAATAGGTCCACTCATCCTCAAAATCAACCCGTGGTACCTCGTGTGGGTCCAGCGCATCTTTAATGATATTTTCGTCCATACCAAGTGCTAGAAGCTTGTCGATCTCCTCGCTGCTGGGCTTCTCGCAGCGCAGCCACGAGCCAACCCGCAGCGCATCGCGCGGCGTAATCGTCTGATCTGCCTCACTCGAACGAAGATATTGCAACATACTAGTGATAAGTATACGATGAAGCGGTGATAATTGCAAATAATACGACAGATTTGCTTCTGTGTTTTGCACCGTTCACTATTTTATAGCGACGTATGGCGACGACTATTCACTGACAAACAGCTGCTCAAGCACCGCATCAACCATAAACTTCATCGTCTTTGGGGCGATACCCTCCAGTGCGTCGATTGCTGCCACTGCCGTAAAGAGCTCGCCGATTATCTGGTCGGTCGCGCCTGGCCGTAGTACGCCATCGCGCCGCCACTGCTGCACCTGCTCGGCAAAGAACTCACCACGCAGTGCCAGGCTATGGCCCCCTCCTGCTTGCTTCGCATCATCGTGGTAGGCTTGGCGTACCTGCTCGCCAGGCACATCACTCTGCCACTCGGCGAGGATTTTATTACGCCGCATGGCTTGCGTTGTCGCACGTAGATAAGCCGCAAAAGCCGCCCGGGGCTGCGACCAATCGATCCGCCCAACAATCCTGTTCTTTGTCTTTTCGTCCTCCGCACGATACACCGCAAGGAAGAGCTCCAGCTTAGACGGATAGAGCAAATACACACCGCCGACCGCAATACCTGCCACCTGAGCAATCTCCACAATCGATGCCGCTTTGTATCCGTCCTGGGCAAAGACCCGCCGCGCTGCCTGAATTAGTTTCGCCTGACTGATTGCCATATCGCTCCGACCTCCGCTCGCGCTACCCTGCCCGATAGCGCCTCTTTACTTTCTACTCATATTCTATTATAGCAGGTTTGGAAACGGCTGCGCAGCGAGACTGGTAATAGAGTATATAGCAACCAGCCCTCTCGCATTAGTCTACAGTAAAAACAGAGGTACAGCCATGCTATATCCATACGAGCACGATCTGGTGCAGCAACCTTTCTCTCGCTGCTCTGCTATACATCGAGAAAAATCTGTTGCCTGCTTCATCAGGCTTTTGGCATCCACGGAAGAGATCAATCCGCAGAAAATACTCAATCAATCCTTATATTACCCCAAAGGAGGGATGGCTAATATAACAGTATATACAACAATTAGTGATCTACCGTCTTGTATAACGCTCATGCTTTTGGTACACTGATAGCTAATATAACCATAAGGGGGATTTTATGATTGCAACTCAAGCTAGCCAGGGCAAGAAGCGGATCGGCCTTATCTCAACGGGGATCGTCGGTGCACTTCTGGTCGCCTTTACCTTTACACCAACCTTCGCAGGCTTTGCGGCAAGCATCCAAAACACCATCAACAGTGCCTCAACCGGTACACTCACCATGAAGGAAACATCGGGCACCTACACCTGCAACAGTACAGACGGCGCCGGTGCAACGACGAACTCGGCTACCTGTTCTACTATTAACAAGTATGGTGGCACGAGCACACCACTCGTTGCTGGTGGGCCAGCCCAAACAACCAACATTACCCTGCAAAACACCGGAAGCGTGGCCGCAACATCCTTTAGCCTTAACCCTGGCACATGTAGCCAATCACCCGTCCCTGGTGCTTCTTTAGCAGGTAGTGCAACTGACCTCTGCAGTAAAGTCAAGGTAGCTATCAAATCAGGCAGCAGCACATTCTTTACAGGCACTGCCGCACAATTGCAAGCAGGCGGTGCTATTGACCTACTCGCCAAGCTCAGCAAAGCAACCATCAACGCAGGAGAGAGTGTACCAATCACCTTTGAGGTGTCGCTCGACGCCAGTGCTGGCCCAACCTACCAAGGTCTGCAGGTCTCACAACCACTGACGTGGACATTTGGCGCGTAATTCCTCTGGAGTAGGACGATGCGCATGCCGCGGCAACGAATAATTATCATCACTATCCTAAGCCTCTGTCTTGGAGGCTTCGTTGCCGTGATGATGGCGCTCGGCATGCGTATCTTTTTTGTCACAACGCCGAGCATGGCTACCGCCGCACCAGTTGGCTCGCTCGTCATTGCCCAGCCAGCTAGCAGCTACCACCCCGGCGATATCATCACCTTCCAGCGCCACGGCCGGACGTATACTCATCGGATTGAGTCTATCACCAACCAGCGTATCCTCACCAAGGGCGACCTCAACCACGCGGCTGATCCGCTCCCCATCGAGCACAGCGCCATCATCGGCAAAGCAATTTTCATCAACTCATGGCTTGGCTGGGTGTGGCTGATGGCGCCATGGGTGGTGATTGGCTGGCTCATTATCCATCTAGCCACCCGCCAAGCTCGCCCAACGTGGCGCTGGTATTATCGGATCATCGGTATGACGCTGGTGCTCTGTGCTGTGTCGCTGTGGTTTCATCCGTGGATCAACTTTAGTGTGCTCAGTGTTTTGCCGTCTGGCGAAGGTGCAGCCATGCACATCGTCAACACTGGCGTCTTTCCAATCGACGCAGTCGGCACAGTGCTCTACCCCGGCCAAGATGCTACCATTACCGTCTCGGTACAAAATAGCCATGGGCAGTATTTTTTCATGCCAACGATTCATTACACAGCGTGGGTCGTCTTGTGCATTATGCTCATTTGTCTTATGCCCTTTGGGCTGATGCTCTATGGCCTTCGCCAGCTATCTCGGCCTGTCGCAGCCGATAGCGCACCGCAACCATTACCCATCACTTCTGTCATCGTCGCAGCAATTATTACGCTAGTAGGTATATGCTTCATTATCTTTCATAACTTTTATCTAACGAGCGGGGCGTTTTCCGGTACGATCCGCAACAGTGCTAATACTGCGCGCCCCGTGCTCTACAACTGCACTGATGCCACCAAGCTCACTGCCCCCTCGCACGCGCTCTTCATCTACGGCATGACATTCTTCGATACTGGCACTACCGAGCGCGACCTATCTGGTAATAACAATAAGGGTACCTGGCTCACGCGCACGGCCGCTGCTCATGGTTCACAATCATACGCCTGCCGCCGCGACCGTGTACGCAGCACCCTCTTCAAAGATACTTGCCTTGCCTACCCCACACCGGTTGATAACCCCAACCCTTTTACCCTCTCTGTCTGGTTCAATACCAATCAATACGGGCTCAATAATGGGCGCATCGCCGGCTTTGCCAGTACACCAGACAATGGTGCGGACCCAAGCTTAGACCGCGTCCTCTTTCTCGACAAGCAAGGGCGCATTGCCTTTGCAGTGTGGCCCAATGCCACACGCTCTGTCTTCTCACCAGCTGGCAAGAACTATGCCGATGGCAAGTGGCACCACGTCGCCGCCTCACTCTCACCACAAGGGATGCGGCTCTATGCCGATGGTGCACTGGTCGCTCATGACCCGAGTGTCACGCAGGCCCAAAACTTCCGCGGCTACTGGAAGTTTGGCTGTGGGCGCTTTAGCGAGTGGCGTAATGGCGATGGCACACCCATCAACAGCACCAACACATTCTTTACTGGTATGATGCAATTTGGGGCTGTCCACACCACCGCGCTGAATGATGCCCAGGTGCAAGAAATCTACCTTGCTGGCACAAAATAGCGCACGCAGCACTCCAACATATATTTAGCTATTACATCGTTTTGCTCTCATTGCAAGCATCCAGCGCCTGCTATATACTATATGTATGAAATACATGCGTAGCGCACTCACTAACCTCTCTGCTCTTCTCCCCCATCTATGGCTGCCGCTTGTGGTGATAATTCTGCTCATCGTGGTAGGCATTGGCATGAGCACTGTCCTGCACGCAGTGCGGCCCGAGCCACTCTGGACGAATGCAACAAAGGAACTCACGCAGCGAGTGAAAAGCGAGGCCACGCAGTCGCTCGACATTACCCTAAGCCGCGGTGAGTTTATCAATATTGATGGACCGGGTGGTATCGTCATCGGCACTATCACCGACCACGCCGCACGCCAGCGTCTGCTCGCTAGCCAGCCGTTTCGCGATTGTACGTTTGGTTGCACGGGGTGGATGGCATATTCGCGGCTTGGGCACACATTGCCACTTGATTCTTCAGAACACGTGTCTGGCCACGCGCGTACTCTGCTGAGCTCAGCCACTACGCCAGATAGCTCGTGTATTATTCGTTTCCATTATCTTGGACAACCACTCCCAGACAAACACGGCTCACCCAACTTAGACATCATCTGTCTCTCACAAAGGACAGGTGCGCTTGTGTATGAGTTTCGGGCAGCGTAGTCATTATTCCCATAGCTACGGAAGTTTTACTACTTGATGGCTATAAGGTTGTTATTCGCCTTGATCTTGCTGCTCCCAAGAACGCCGTTCTTCTTCGTCTTTCTGTGTGAGGAATTCGAGAAGGTCGTCGTGCTGTTGCTGCCCCTCTGGAGTCATCAATTGTTGGCGCATTCTCTCCTCGTAGGCTACTTGTGTCCGAGTAGCAGGGAGTACTAGCGGAACATTAATCATTGTTCCTGGGCGAGCACCACGAAGACCGAAAGAAACATAGTCTGCTATCGGGCCATAAAGAGTTCTCCTTGCTTCTTTGTAGGCGGCTGCCCGTTTCTCCCGCTTTTCTTCCCGTCTTTTTTCCCGCCAGTCTTTAAAACGAGAAATAGCCGGCACCATTTCAGTTCCTTTTGCTGCCACCACTCCTATGGCGCGTATTCGTTGTTGATCGCCATGCTCAACCGCAGCTTCACTAGCATCTATCTGCTCAGCATTGCTTGTTAAAGCTCTCTCTCTCTCTCTGAATTTGACATATATCCTCCTTATTGTCTAGGATTTCTATTGTACGAGATATGTGGTAGTATTGTCAATTATCTACGACGCAAGTCTCAAATTTCACAAGATACAAAAATCAAAGTGCAAATAGGTCATTCAACGCCTCACTCACCGTTGGGTGAGTGAATATCTGGTCGCGCAGCGTAGTATAGGGCAAACCAGCATCCATTGCTGTTTTGATAGTATTAATCACCTCTGGTGCCTGCTGGCAAAAGAGCGTCGCGCCAAGAATGCGGCCTGTCGATGGCTGGACCACTGCTTTGAGTAACCCCGTTGTTTTATTATCAACATGCATGCGTGGCACCGCCATAGCTGGGAGCTCTTTAACCTTCACATCGTCACCATACTGCGCGCGAGCTGCTACTTCGGTCAGACCAACACGCGCCAGTGGTGTCTGCATAAATATCACATGAGGCAATACTGCACGCTGCGCCCGCGTATAGCTCCCATCACCAAGGAGCTGACTCTTTACAATACGAAAGTCGTCGAGCGACACATAGGTATACTGCGGCCCACCATTGACATCGCCGAGCGCCCAAATGTGCGGCTGAGTGGTCTGCAATTGGTCATTAACGATAATCGCACCGCGCTCGTCAGTCTCCACACCAGCGGCGGCGAGGCCAAGCTGGCTTGTATTGGGCTGGCGACCAGCCGCCACGAGCACGGCATCATATACTTGTTCATCACTGCCACTTATCACAGCAACGCCGTGGTCTGTATCGCGCACCTGCTGTATATCTGATGCAAGCACCAGTGTTATACCCTGCTCTTCCAGAGCCTGGGCAACTGCTTGGGCAACAGATGGCTCTTCGTGCGGAAGTAGCTGCGCTCGGCGATGGTAGAGCGTGACCTCTGTACCAAGTGCTGCATAGGTAGAGGCAAACTCCAAGCCAATTGGCCCAGCACCAATCACCGCCAGCCGCTGCGGCTTGATTTGCTGGTTGAGTACCTCCGTACTGGTATAGACATGGGCCGATTGCTCAAGGCCAGCAATCGCTGGCATCACCGGCACTGCACCGGTATTAATGAACAACCGTTCTGCCTGCAGCTCAATGCATTCCTCGCCCGCCTGGACGCTCACTGTGTGTGCGTCAACAAACGACGCAACGCCATCAATAACCATCACGCCTGGGTTATCCGCGAGCATGTGGTAGTTCTTATTATTAAGCTTGGTCACAACCGCTGTCTTGCGCGCAAACGCTTCGTCGATCGACCGGCCAGCCGCTGCCGCACTCACCAGCGTCTTGGTTGGGATACACGCAATATTAATACACGTCCCACCATACATCTGCGGAGATTGCTCCACCAGCGCTACCCGCTGGCCCACCCCAGCGAGTGCTACCGCCAGCGTCTTGCCCGCCTTACCAAAACCAATAATCAGTGCATCAAATTGTGTGTGCATTCTACTTCTCCTTCGTCAACATTATCGCATAGATTACACCTAATGTAAATGAATTACAATAATGATTCGTTTAGTATACTACTTAAGAACAAGACGCGCGCGTCTGTCACCTATCCTACCTCATTTCACTCAAGTGTATAAAACTCAGCGCCGCCGCGCCAGCACTGGCTGCACCCGGTCAATCCGGTTCGTCCAGATATACCCGCCAAACTGTGGCGGTATCTGCGTCACGCTCTCCGCTGTATCAAACCCAGCTGACCACTGTCCATCGCCTTCGACCAACATTACTCGCGTGTTTACCGCCGCCATCCGGTCAACAAACTTACCTGGCCAGCCCCATAGCAGTGGTGCATAGCGCCGCGGAATGTGCAGCTCCATATTGTGCAGTTCATGCGGCACATAACCCGTCCAGCCAACTGCTAAGTACCGCAGCAATCCGGCCTTCATCATTGTCTTGGAACAGAGCCGCAGCGTAGCGCTTTGTTGGCGCAGCCAGGCAATGCCATCGTCATTACCGTAGACTGTAATTTGTTTGAAGCGTTCAGGGTTCATTGCCCGGAGCTTTCCCCACAGCACTTCGTATGTCTGGTGGTTGCCGTCCTTAACGTGTAAAAGAAGATCCTTGTGTGGAAAGGCTGCCAGCACCTCATCTAACGTGGGCATCAAGCCCACCCCTTTGCCGCGGAATGGAAAGGTTTTGCCACCATCCGCCGTGTAGCCATAACCAATGTCAAGCTGCTTGAGCTCAGCCATAGTGTAGTTGCCAATCTCGCCCTTGGCTTCTGTGCGATATTCTAGTGTTGAATCATGGAAGACCGCTAATTGCTGATCTTTCGTGAGCTTGAGGTCAAGTTCCACCACATCCGCACCATGATCAAAGGCAGCGCGCATCGATGGGATTGTATTCTCAAGATAGGGATGCTCAGGTTTATCCATAATAGCTGCAGTGTTAGTGTCATTACCAACCTTGCTGTAGTCAAAGGTCTGTGCCAAGCCTCGGTGAGCGAGTATCCGTGGGTGCTGCGTTGGCATAAAGAGACTCGTATTATTGAGCCACAGCCCCATTACAATCACTACAATTACTGTCAAACCCCGCCAGTGCTGCTGACTCCATCGTGCTACTGTATGTGCTATTTTTCGAAATTTATAAGGCATTACTCCTCCTTACCTCTGGTATTTTTTTGCTATCTCTTCACTCCACACGCCGAGCAAATAGTTCCTCTATGCCACGCAGGAAAATCTCCGCCGTCTTTGGCCCGACCCCATAGAATGTTTGCAGACGTTTGGCGCACTCAGCTTCGCCCGAGCTACTGTCGATGAGCAGCATCAGCGATCCATCATACCAGTCGATCAGCTGCTGCGCACAGAGCCGCAGCGCCGTCGCTGTTTTCTCATCGTAGCGCGTGTATTTGCCTTCATCCAGCAGCCGCACGAGGCGTCTGCGCTCCACCGCAAGCAGTGCCCACGGCGTATCAAGCTGGTGCTCCACTAAGAGGCGCCAGGTCTGCACCGCCACCGGTGATTGAATCGGCTTGCCCAACAGATACACCAAGAGAAACCAGCGAAAGAGATCGAGCTCATCATGCGCAACATCGAGTGCAAAGTCATCGGGATGGTGTGAGCGAGCAGAGCGAGCCATATTCCATATTATTCTCTAGATTAGGGATTGTGTCAAATAGACTAAGTCTACACTCTAAAGCCTCAGTGATTTTTTCGCTTCAATTTCTCACTACTTCCCACCTTTTACATTACGTGGATTGACATTTTCAAATCACCAACGTTATACCTCAGAACTGAAAAACAAATTATATAACCGATTCTCGAGCTCCTTCCTGAACTACAGCGTTCTGCATCACACATCAGTAAGCACAACCAATAAACAATTGCATTTCGTGCAACACATTGCTAGAATATACATAGAACATTTAGCTAACATCGATGGTCTATGGGGGTACATCATGTTTCGGAAACTCGTATCAAACTTATCGCTCAGCCCGGCGATCGTCGGCCAGCTGGGTTTCTACGCGAAGCGCCTACGCAAAGAGGAAGCGACGCGTCGCTTGGGGCTGATATTTACCGCGCTGGCGCTCGTCGTGCAATCGTTCACGCTGCTTGCACCACCAGAATCGGCTAACGCTGCCGACCCAAGCGATATGATCTACGGTGGGATTAGCAATGGCTCGCAGCTGATGGCACACTATGATGCCAATACTAACAACATCCGCGACCTCTACAGTACCATCGGCATTACTCGTGCCGAGCTGCAACAGGCGACAACTCGCCTCGAGACCCGGCGCAGCACCGAGAGCACCTACTCATGGGGGATGACACCGCACTTTAGTGCTGCCCAGGGCGAAGGCATGTATTCTGTCAAAGCTGCCCAGGGTGGAATGCGCAACTTCTACTACCGCCCGCACCGCTTGTGGGGGAACTTCACCTACCGAGCATTCGTTGGCCACTCAGCAAAGTTTGGTTGGTTCGCCATTATGCTCAACTGTGGTAACCTCATTACCCAGACAGTGCCACCCGCACCAGTGTGCCCACCCGGCCAGGTCGGTATCTATCCAAACTGCAGCACGCCGCCATCCGTCATCAAGCCAACACCAGTGGCAAGCTGTAGTGGCCTTGCTATCAACAAAAACGACACCACCTACCAATTCACCGCTGCAGCGTCTGCCCAGCATGGCGCTACCATCACTGGCTATGTCTTCCAAGTCTACCGCGATGGCAAGCTCGCCAAAACACTCGAGAGCAGTACGCCTACTGTCAGCTACAGCGAGAAAACGCCCGGTTCGTACCGCGTCGTCCTCACTGTCAAAACCTCTCTGGGCGACCGTACCAGTGAAGCCTGTGCCAAGACCTTCGTCATCGCTGCACCCGCCCGCTGCCCGGTCAATCCTACCCTGCTCAAAGATGATGCTCGCTGCCAACCCTGCCCAGGCAACAGCACCCTCTGGCTCGAAGATAAGACCTGTGCTGCCAAATTTGTCCAGACCAAGAGTGGCCATAATCTCACCCAAAACAGTGCCGAGACGACCACCGTCACGGCCAAAGCCCACGATCGCATTACCTACAAGCTCAGCGTCACCAACAAAGGCCTCAACGCCGAGAAATTCACCTTTAGCGACAACCTCGGCGATGTCCTCCAATACGCTACGGTCGTTGACGCTGGTGGCGGCACACTTGCCAAAGACACCAACCAAAGCGCCAGCATCGATGCAACCATCCTCAGTTGGCCAGCCGTGGAAATCAAACCAGGCGAGAGCCAAGAGCGGCAATTCACCGTCCAGCTCAAAGACCAGATTCCTTCAATGGGTACTGGCACCAGCAACGCAACCTCCTACGATTGCCGCATCGACAATACCTTTGGCAACACACTCAGCACCAAGGTAGATTGCCCTGCCGAGAAGCGCGTCGTCGAGCAAGTCGTAACCGAGCTGCCCCACACTGGTAGCAGCGAGAATATCATCTTTGCTGGCATCGTCCTTGCAGTCGTAGTCTTCTTCTACGCTCGCTCACGCCAACTCAGCACCGAGATCCGCCTCGTGCGCCGCAACTTTAACGCCGGAACAATCTAACCAAGGAGAAACCAATGGCAGAACGATTTACCACCAAGCGCCAACCCGAGCACCGCACCGAGCAAACCATCGAGCAATCACGCGCCGAGCAGCTAACTGCCCTGCGCCAATCTGGCGAACACCGCCAGTTAGAGCACCCCAGCCTCCAGGGCGAAACGCGTCAGCAACGCGAAACCCTTAGGGCCGCTCGCCACGAGGCCGAGCGAGTCTACGAGCAAGCTGCTGAGCAAGAACGAGCCACTGCCGAAGCCCAGCGTCGCCAGCGCGAAACCCGCGAACAACAGCGCGCCGAGCGCCAACGCCAAACCAGCCCAGCCGCTCAACAAGAACGCTTCGATAAAACCATGGCAGCTGTCCAATCCCAGCTCTCGCCCTCGAGCCGCGCCTTTAGCAAAGTCATCCACAACCCAGCCATCGAGAAAGCAAGCGAAGTCACTGGCAACACCGTTGCCCGGCCCAACGCGCTGCTCTCCGGTGCTATTGCCGCCTTCGTACTCACCCTAGCCATCTACCTCATCGCCCGCTTCAATGGCTACCCACTCTCCGGTGCCGAATCCATCGCTGCCTTCGCCCTCGGCTGGCTCTGCGGCCTCGCCTTCGACTTTGTGCGCATAATGATGCTCGGTCGGCGCAATGTGTAGCTTGCCCCTGCAAATCACTGCTCGATCAACAACATGATTCAACCGCTTAGGACTTGTGCTTCGCATATGAATAGTGCTCTATTGATCAAATGTCAATGTTCTAAAGGAGTCGCTCGGACTAGAGAGAAGTACCTGAACGACGGTGGCTGTATATGCCGTGAGTGAACGATACCACTATTGACTTAGTAACGAAGACCTTGAGAACCTACTCGGCACCTTGGAAGAAGAGAACTGAATCGGCTAGCCGACAGGCATGCAAACCATCACCATGCGCAAATTCAGTGTGCCGTCGAACTCAAAGTTAATCCAAGTGCCATTTGGATTATTGTAGCGAATCCAAGACTGTTTCCATTTCCCTCTCTCGCAGGCTTGCCAAGATGCTGAATAATCTCATCTCGCGTGGCAGTGTTGGAAAAATTGTCAAATAGAGGCTGGGAATATGGACTATATTTGCCGAACAGCTGTTCTTGAGTGAATAGTGTAGCAGCACTCAGTAGATCATTCTTCCAGTGAAATTCTAATCCTGCAGCATGTAGCGACCAATATGACTCAGTTGAGCCGTAGCCGAGGAAATCTTCGTCGACTTCTCGTATGCTTAGAGTACAGCCTGACGTGTCGACAATGTGTTGCACTTCCGCCTTGACTGTCTCTCCGCTCTGTCCGACTAGTTTGATGTACTGATTGATATCTCCATCTATTTTTATTGCCATAGGTGCTCCATAACGTATTTAAGATTATTTGATTAATTCATTGTATATCATATTGATATCTTAGTTGAATAGACCTAGTATAAATTAACAATTCATAAGGCCCACTACTGAGGTCACTGGAGCGAAATAACTCATCCTTAGAGCAAACAGACAACAAGTAACCCTTTCCGTTACCCACTCTCAGATCCCTCAGCTACTATCACTACATGCGAATGAAAATAGCGAAAATCCATTAGTGGTAATCGTCCCAGTCGGCATCATAAAGCCAATGCTTCGTGACATTACGAAATTCGACATCGTCTCCATACGGATCGTCAGGTGTGGATGTGAACGTATACTCCTTTAATTTTGTTTCAACAAACTCAGTGATGGCGTCGTAGTCAAGCGTATTCATAATCAGAGGTTTTACTTCGTCATCACCTTCCTCGTCGTCATCTTCAAAGTACCACGTGCCACGCGGATCATTAACGAACGAGGGTGAACAAACGGTAAGGACGTAACGACCGCCTTCTATAGGGTAAGGAGTGGGCACGCCCGCCTCACGCGGAAGTGTCCGTTCTACTCCGAGTTCAATACACCAGGGGCATGTGTCGTCGGCACCGAATGTTGTCGTCGCAGACGTGAGCTTGTTTCGGCAGGTTGTGTTATCAGAGTCCAGCTCCCAATCATCGCCGACATACCGCCAACCTTGGCTTAGTTCCAGTAAGGTGTAGTGCGTTTTCATAGACCTAGTATAATACACATGATAGCGAACGTCGAAAAATATCGTACTTGCTGCTTGTGTTCTCTATCACCTGTATTAAGCGTTTATCAATGCAGCTTAATCGATACTTCCTGTGGCTCGCCACTCAGGTCGCCATGAGTGTTGAGAGTGCCTTGGCGGCGCAGAGCTTCGCGCTCTAGCTCTTCTGGCGATGGCATAGCTGGCTCGGGAGCAGGCGATGGTGCAACTGGTGGAGTAGACTGAGCACGCGCCTCGGTCTGCTGGCCACCAAGGATATTGGGCCGCGCAGCGTGGCGTGCTCTATCAAGCGCATCTTGCACCGCTGGTGACGGTGGTGGAGTAGGCTGAGTCGACGATGGAGATGACGCACTTGGATTTGGCATAGTGCGGGGAGCGCTAGCTGGCTGTGGCCGTGGTGCTTGGGAGAGCGAAGAAGCCGATGGCACGGCTGGCTGAGCACGCAATGGCTGAGCTGAGGAAGCCGGTGTGGTTTGCGGCCGAGCTGGTTGAGCAGCCGGGCTACCGGGCCGAGATGTTTGTGCGCTTGATGGTGCTGCCGCCGATTGCGGCTTCTTTGCATTCATCTGCTTACGCTTTGCAAGCCATTCATCAAGGAAGGACGACCCACCACCAGCTCCAGCCGCGCCTCCTGGGCGCCCTGCTCCGGCTGCTGGCTGGCTGGGCTGCTGCACACTAATGCGGGCAGCTATATCGCGCTCCACTTGGTCACGCGGCCGGCCATACTTCGCGGCCGAGAGTTTCTTGAGAGCACCGCTCAATTGCTGGTTTGGCTCGCCCATTGGCGGAATCCACGCCATACTAAATGGTGCTGACGGCGTGCCATTAATCTGCGCCACACAGACCGACTCGAAGTTTGGTAGCTTGGTCAAATCCTCAGCAGTAAAGACAGGGGTATAGCGCTTGACCATAATCTCAGCATCAGTCGTACCAATTCGGCCGGTAATGGTTGTACCAACGTTACCAAGGATAGCCTCGCGCAGTTCTTCCTTGAGCTGCGTCATAAACTGGTTGGCCAAAACCAAACTCAAGCGATACTTACGTGCCTCACTGAGGATCGTCTCGAAGCTATCGGTGGCAAAGTTCTGGAACTCGTCAACGTAGAGTGTAAAGTCCTTGCGCTCGTGCTCGGGGATATTAGCCCGAGCCATCGCAGCCGCCTGGAACTTCATGACGAAGATGATACCAAGCAGCTTCGAGTTGAGATCACCCATCTTACCTTTGGAGAGGTTGACGAGCAAGATCTTGTTATTATTCATAATCTCGGGGAAGTTAAATCCGCTCTTGGTCTGGCCAATGATGTTACGCATCGCATCGTTGCTAATAAATGGACCAAACTTGGAGATCACCCAGCTGATCAAATCACCAGCTTCATTGGAGCGCTGCGAGGCTGGGAACTCTTTGGTCCAAAAGTCCAGCACCTGCCGGTCCGTCACGTATTTGAGCTTGGCATTGCGGAATTGCTCATCCACCAGCAGCTTTGGTACATCGACGAACGTCCCGCCCGCAGGGTCAGCCATCAGTAGCAACGCACAGTTGCGGAAGATATGCTCCAAACGCGGCCCAACGATACCGGTGTGGCCTGGGTCGTACAAGCCATACAGCATGTTAATCGCCTCCTGCACCAAGAAGTCCTTTTGGTCGGGGTGGTCGAACTCAAACATATTAAGACCAATTGGGTTGCTCATATCGCCTGGGTCGAAGTAGACAATATCCTCCACCCGATCACGCGGCACCTTGGCGAGCAGCGCCTCAGCCAGGTCACCGTGCGGATCAACCAAGGCAAAACCCCGCCCCGCCAGCATATCCTGGTAGGCCAAGTTCTCTTGCAAGACCGACTTACCCACACCCGTCTGACCAATGATATGGATGTGACGCCGACGGTCTTTGTCTGCCAGGCGAATCGGCTTGCGCACGCCGCGGAACTCATTGTAGCCGAGCAACAACCCCGTCTCCATCACCTCTGTTGGACCGTCGACTTGCTTGCTCATCTGGCGCTTGACTTGCGAGGTAGGAATGCTATTTTGGTCTGGCAAATGGAAGAGGGTTGCAAGCTCCACCGAGTTGAGAATATCGCGGCTATTTGCCTGCGGGAAGAATCGGAAGATAAAGGCTGTCGCGAGCTCATCGACGTTCTTAGTAAGATTAAACTTAAAGCCATTAAAGCTCGGCGAATCAAACAGTGCAAACGCCGCCACAATATTCTTGAGCAGCACCTGTGAGCGCGCCGCCGTGTTGGACGACACCACCACACGGATCATTACCTCATAGCCAGGGTAGCGAATCTTCTCCTGGATAGCATCGACTTTAGCCTGCTCCACCGCGCTGAGCGGCTTCTCGGCTTGGAACTCCTTCTTGTCACTTGCCTCAGGTGGCTTCCACAGCGCCTGCATGACATCACGCGCCGAGAGGCCACTGCCGCCGCTACTCTTTTTCTCACCCTTGTTCTTGACAATTTGCTCGGCGGCCGAGATAGAGCGTTTCGTCCACTTCTCATACGCTGGGCGGATCAAAAATTGGATTCCCACCCCATCCTCGCGCCCAGCTGAAGACACTGCATTAAGCAGCGCCCGCGACGCATCACGCTTAGATTCCATATAGGTAGAAATCGGATAAATAAATTCTTTGCGCAGGGTAAACTCACCACCAATCGTTCCACTCGCCTTGCCCACCTTACTAAACACTGAGTGCTCCGACACCTCCTCTAACCGTGCCGATGGGTAGGCTGCAGCAATTGCCTGGCGCACTGTGTCCGTCAGCACTGTTGGCACCACTGCATAGTAATACACCAGACCCTCACGCGCCACAATTTCAAATGACACATGGCGCTGCCCATAGATCCGGCTCATAAAACCCTTAGTGCTGGTACTCGCAATGATGTTGTACATCACTTGGGCCTGCGATAGCACCTCTTCTGTGAGGTCACGCTTGTCGCGCCCACCACCGTCGATATCATCACTAGCGGGCGGCAAGTGGATGAGAATCGGCACCATCTTGAGGCCTCGCTCATAGTTCTTTGCCTCGCGCATACTGTTGCGATAAACGATAAAGGCAACAAACAAGATGATAAGAATAAGGCCAGCCGAGCCAAAAACAATAATGAATGTGGTGACGGTATTCATCTAGTTCTCCGTTGCGCCAATTTTGCGCCCATAGCGTTTGTAGATATAGTCGCGCTGCAGAGCACTGACCTGCTGCTCGCGCTGATAGGGGTCGTCTTGAGTGTCCTTAATGATCTGCTTGAGCTTGATAACCCAGTCTTTCTCGATCAGATCTTCGTCTGCAGCAGTTGCAGGAGCAGCCGTGACGGTTGTATCCGGGTCGGGCTGTGGCGCAGCAATAACCGTGGTAGGCAGAGCTGGCAGCGTGAGGCTCTGCGAGACCATCGGCATCATTTCATGCGTGTCAGCGGGCTGCTGCTCGCTCCGACGCTCGGGCATGAGCGCAGGAAGCCGCTCATGCGCCTGAGGCGCTGGCGAACGGTAGATATTCTGGTTGTTTACCCGAGGCTGCTCAGGAAAACTATTGAATCGCGGCTGTTGTGGTCCCATATTCTGCCTAAATTATACCATAGGCTGCGCTGGTGCAATAGGTGTGAGCATAATCATCATATCTATGGCGCTTATGCTCATTATTTTGCTATACTAGTGGTATGGAGCGTCAATCTCCCTCACCAGCATCGCGTTTGCAGCGACACCAACAGCGCTGCGCACAAGCGCGGCGGCGCATGGTCGTCTTGCTTGCGCTGCTTGCCTGTGCATTATGCGGGCTGGTTATTACCCTTATTATCGTCCATATAACGCGGCCTACTGCACAGCAGACCACTTCACCAGCCACGCGCACGACCGACAAAACAGATGAAAAATATTCCTTCGTCGATTCGCACTACCAAGGTATCCGCTCGAAGCTGGTCAGCCGCACCTCTGCTAAAGAAAAAGTTTCGCTCGAATATCCACTGACAGGCAATAACACGATCGACACTACTATCGCGAGCGCCATCGACCAGCTCGATCATGAGTTTCGCCAAAGCGTCGCGGCCGGCCGCACCTTTCACCGGCCAATGACCGAGGCAATCAGCTACCAAATTACTCACAACACCAATGCTGCGCTATCTGTTGTAGTCCAAGCCAACCAAGACACACACGGCGCCCACCCCGCCAGCTTCACCCGATTTTGGACATTCAACAAGCAGACGGGTGCGGCTATCACCCTGCGCGACCTCGTTGGTGGCAATACCGCACACCTCCGCACCATCATTGATGCTGCGCAGCGCTCCGTTGCTGCCACGATTGCCGAGCGCCAGCAGCCAGCCGTCGATCTTGGCGAAATGGTCACAGAGGACGCACTCACCAACTTCATTATCACCAATGACAATACACTTGCCTGGCCCTTTAGCCAAGCTGCACTCGTGCCGTCATCGTATGGCACAATGACGATCTCTCTCCCCTTCACCAGTATCCTCGCCGCACTGCAAACCACCCAGGCGCGGCAAATTGCCACCATTCCTGCCCTGCCCAAGCCGCAGCCCAAGCCAATTGCTACCCCTGTGCCAGCCGCACCAACCCCTTCTGGATCTTGCGCCCAAGCCTGCATCGCCCTCACCTTCGACGACGGGCCTGGGCCATACACCAACGAGCTGCTTGATACCCTAGACCAATACGGCGCAAAAGGCACATTCTTCATGATTGGCAGCAAAGTCGCAGCCCGTGCTGACGTCGTGCGCCGTATCCACACCAGTGGACACCAGCTCGGGAATCACTCGTGGAGCCATCCGGTGCTGCCGCAGTATAGCGCCGAAGCAATCGGCAGCGAACTCGACCGAACCAACAGTGCCATTACCCAAGCAACAGGCGTTGCACCGACCATTATGCGTCCACCATATGGCGCAGTGAATAGCGTCGTCCTCGAGCAGCTACGCCAGCGCGGTATGGCCTCCATCTTGTGGTCGATCGATACGCGCGATTGGGCCGATCGCAATAGCACGATTGTCTGCAACCGTGCCGTTGCTGGTGCGCGGCCAGGCGCCATCATCCTCATGCACGATATCCACCCCACCTCTGTCAATGCCGTGCCCTGCATCCTCAGCACGCTCAAGCAGCAAGGCTATCGCTTCGTCACCGTGCAAGCGCTACTGGGCAAGACTGTGCCCGGTGTGAATTATCCGTAGGAATATACATCTGAATATTAAGATTTTTTGAGTATCTTACTCTTCTTTCTTACGCTTATACAAGTCAGCATTGTAAGAGAGGGCTACCGTACTGTTATAAAACATTTGGGATTAGTGATGATGACGATAGTATGCTTAACCAAACATGACGATCAAGGCGAGAGCTGACACAAGGAGAATAATGGATATTCGTGATTTAGATGCCAGCGTTTCATCACACCTCACTTTTCTCGTAGGAGCTAAAATTATCGGCAATGTACTGTTTGCAAAATCTGCATTATTGTCATTTTTGTTGGATGCTTTGTATCCAACCACGCCCATGTGTTTTATAGAGCTGCATTATTGATATCAAATACCTTATACTTCGACGTTGCACCTCGCACCAGCTTCACCCCAGACTGCACCACACCAAAATATTTGGCTAGCAGCTTAATGGCCGCCGCATTTGCCCGGCCCTCAATCGCTGGTGCTTTAGTGTAGATGATATACACGCCGTCGCTACCCACCACGACTTCTTCGCGGTGGCGGGAGTTGGGTTTGAGGCGAGCGGGGATTTTCATGGAGCTTCGCATTAACTCAGCAGACTTGCTCCATCAGCATCATACGCCGCGCGTTTATTACTCCACTCGTTACCATAACGCTTAGCTTGCTCTAACACCATGTCAGTCGCCAACGCCTGCTGATCTGGTGGGTAACCATATTTGGCCAAAGTTTTTTTAACGTTAACCCTCAATTTTGCTTGAACATTCCTGCGCTCGGCCCAGTCGATCGTGGCATCACGACGTACCTGTTCTAGCAATACTTTTGCGATATCACGCAGCTGCGCATCACCCAATACTTCGCGGGCGCTGCCATTTTCAACCAGCGCATCATAAAAGATAATCTCATCTTCACTCAGGCCATCAACCGCGCCATTCTCAACAGTTTGGCGCACTTCTTGCCCAATAGCAATCAACTCTTCTATCACTTGTGCCGCTTCGATTGTCCCGTTTCTATACCGTGTCAAGGCTTGATTGAGCAAGTCAGAAAACTTCGTATCCTTGGCATAATTTCTCGAAAACCGGAGCTTAATTTCATCAGAGAGCAGCTTTTGCAGGGCTTCCACTGCCAAATTCTTGCGCTCCATATGACGAATTTCGGCCAAAAACTCATCGCTTAAAATTGACAGTTCCGGCTTTTCTAATCCCGCCGCTTCAAACACATCAACTACGCCCACTGGCGCAATTGCTTTGTCGACAATTTGTTTCAGCGCGCTTCGGTACTCAGCATCAGTCACAACTGTCGAGCTCGACACTTTCTCCAGCCGGGCTTTCACCGCCTGAAACAGCGCCACATCTTCGCGGATTTCTAACGCCTCGGGCCTGGGCATAGCTAGCGCAAAGGCCTTACTCAGTTCCAAAACATGCTGTTTCAATCGCTTCTCGCCATCTTCCAGTCCTAAAATATATTCCTCGGCATCCAAAATAATTTGCAGCTGTTGGTCGGTTGGCGCCGTAAAATATCGCTGATAATCAAAGTTCCCAAACAAATCGCGTACCACCTCATAACGCATCTGCATCTGCGCCACTGCTTCAGTAATATCAAGCTGCGGTGCGCCCCGCCCACCACTTTGCGTATAGTCAGAAATAGCATCGCGCAGCGCCCCTGCTACACCCAAGTAGTCAACTACCAAACCGCCGGTTTTCCCAGGGAACACTCTATTTACCCTAGCAATCGCTTGCATCAAATTATGGCCTTTAAGCGGTTTATCCAGGTACATAGTGTGCATATTCGGCACATCAAATCCCGTCAGCCACATGTCGCACACAATCACGAGTTCAAGCGGATCATTTGGATCTTTGATGCGCTTTTCGATCGCCTTTACCCTTTGTTTATTACGAATATGCGGCTGCAAATGGTCAGGGTCGCTAGCACTACCGGTGATAATCACCTTTATCACACCACGTGCGTCATCGTCGCTGTGCCAATCCGGCCGATACGCCACGATTTTTTCATACAAATCAGCCGCAATACCACGGCTCATCGTCACGATCATACCTTTGCCGCTCAGGACGCCCTGCCGAGCCTCAAAGTGCTGAATAATGTCCAAGGCGATAGTATTCAGCCGCTCGCTATTGCCGACGATGGCTTCTTTCTGTGCATACTCGGCCTTTAGCGTGTCCTGGCGGCTCAATTCTTCGCCCTCTAGCAAATCATCAACTTCCTTATCCAGCCACTGCCGCGTCGCCTCGTCCATATTCAAATCAATCAGCCGGCTCTCATAATAAATCGGCACCGTTGCACCATCTTTCACCGCCTGCTCAACGTCATAAATATCAATGTAATTACCAAACACCGCTAGCGTTGACTTATCATCCGTTTCAATCGGCGTACCCGTAAAGCCAATGTAGCTCGCACCTGGCAAGGCATCGCGCATATACTTGGCATAGCCATACACCAGCTGGGCGTCACTAGCTTGGACATGTGCCTTCAAGCCATATTGACTGCGGTGCGCCTCATCTGCCATCACGATGACATTGCGTCGATTAGTCAAAACTGGTAATTTATCCTCGTCATCCTCAGGCGAGAATTTTTGGATTGTCGTGAAGATAATTCCGCCTGCTTCGCGCTGCAGTAGCTTCCTGAGTTCACTTCGTGAATCAGCTTGCTTTGGGTCTTCCCCTAGGAGCTCGCGACAGGCGCTAAATGTACCGAATAATTGACCATCAAGATCATTGCGGTCAGTCACCACCACAATGGTCGGGTTATGCAAATCGCGCGACTTCATCAGCTTGCCAGTATAAAACACCATACTCAAGCTCTTGCCCGACCCTTGCGTATGCCAGACTACACCAGCCCGCTGGTCACCACGTTCACTACTGGCCGCTAGCGTCCGATCAAGCGCTTTATTCACCACCCAATATTGATGGTAAGCGGCTACTTTCTTGATCAATTTGTCGCCGTCGCTCCGCTCAAATACGATAAAATTCTGCACCATATCCAGCAAGCGCTCAGGCGTGCACGCACCGCGCAGCAACATTTCCAACATCGCTACATTACCAACTTCCTTCTCGCCGTCAATCGTTTTCCACGGCATCATTCGCTCCAGCGGACTGGTGATCGTGCCCATCTCCGCCTCTAGTCCATCACTCGTCACGCATAGTTCATTAAAGCGGAACAGGTCGCTAATCTCTCGCTTGTATGTCTGGATTTGCTGATACGCCGCTACCAAATCCGCCTTCGTATCGGCTGCATTTTTTAGTTCAATTACTACCAGCGGTAGCCCATTCACAAACAGCACAATGTCCGGCCGGCGGTTATAGTCACCCTGCAGAACCGTCAGCTGATTCACCGCCGCAAAATCATTATTTTTTGGCGAGGTAAAATCAACCACCCGCACGATATCGTGTTTCACTTCGCCACTTGATGTGCGATATTGCACCGGCACGCCCGCCACCAGCAATTGATGAAAATCGTGATTATTCTCAACCAAGCTCGGTTTGCTAATCTGCGTTAAACGTCGCATCGCCTCCTTCAAGGCTGGTTCTGGAATGTGCGGATTGAGCCGCACCAAAGCACTACGCAACCTCTCCGGAAACACCACCTGCCTGAGCTCGCGCTCAGCCGCAGCACCATCCGGGCCAATATCTGGTCCGTGTAAAATCTGCCAGCCGAGATTAGCTAGGATATCAAGCGCGTATTGTTCGATTTGGGATTCGGTCATATTCCTATCCTTTACTTTTCTGGATTTTTATCAACCTTACTTTGCCAATGCCGTAAAGCTCGAGACTCCTCTTAACATTCTTAAGAGCAACTTTACTGAAAAAAGGTATATTTAACTTATTGGATGACTCGCTGATAACACTAAATATTACCTCGTATTTTTGTGCTTCCGGTTTCTGTTCTACTGGGCTAAATTGTTCCGAAGCTGGCAATATATTATTTACTGATTTTCTGAAATTCTCATCACTAAGCATAAGTTGCGCAGACACGAGCCCTTGATTAAATAAATGACTTAAGACAGACGATCCACCGTACTTTTTTACATGGTATAAACGAGAACTATTATAATCAAATAAATCACAAAATTCTATCTTACTATGTCCACCACCATACGGTATATTTTTTGCATCCATAAGCGTCAACCCATTAATACGTGCCACTCTTTCGTTGTACGAATTTTCAGAAGAATCCTCTATTGCAAAGGGCGGCAAAATTTCCTCTTCCTCCACTATTGATAGATATTCTTGATTAATAAGTTTTGCAAAGTCTGTTTCAACACAATACCATTTTGAGTTATTAAGAATATATATTCCACCATACTCATCCTTTACCTCAGCATAAATGCAAGACCAAGCTGCCCATCTCTTAAACTCCTGACTGTCATTGAGCGCAACAATTTTCTGCTTTTTTAGAATATCTAGATCAACTTTTTTGCTACGGTTATGCAAGCTATCTAGTAGACCGTCTAGGTCTAAGTCATCACTAAAGGAATTCTTATCCCCAACGAATCGAAACCCTTCAATATCACTCCAATCAATAATCTCAGGAACCGCCAACCATGCAGCACCATGCTCTTCAGAATTTAGCTTACTAATTAAAATATCGTTTAAAGAGTGGATTTTTACAGGATCTTTTACTTCAGCGACTTGATCAATCCAATCAAAATTATCTTTATAGACATTAAGCTTTGAAGCAAGAAAATAAGCACGAAGTTTATCATTAAGGTTAGATATATTAACTCTAGCTGATATATGAAGAGAATCTCTACCCGTTATCGTTGACCCATAATCTTGATTTAAGCATTTTCCAGTAACTGCGCGTACTAAATCCTGCTCTATATCAATACCAAAATCTGCTGCCTCACTAGCAACAATAACCTGCTCTCGGGCCTGTTTTGGGAATAACCCCACACTACTCTTGTCAATACTGCGAATCGAGTCGGCTTTTATTAAATTTAATGTGGTCATTAAACCAAATCTCTCTTCATAACAACCCGGCTTTAACAACTGCCAACCACCCAATCCAAAAGCTACTGCAAACTTACGAGATTGCATATCATCAATTTTTACATTCATGATCAAAACCGCGCTAACATGTGCCGTATAAAGATCAGAACTCAGACTATCAGCAGTCTCTTTACCAAAAAAGTTATAAAGCCAACTAGGTAGCTTAGGCTTGGAATTACTATAGTATAGTGTAGCGTTGTCAGTAACATGTATATTTTTAATTGACGACGGATCATCAAATATGTCTGCTATATTTTCAATTCCGTCTTTTATAAGATATATTGATAGTTTATTCGTTTTTAGTTCGGTTGTCATATTTCGATCTTTCCAGAAATTAGTTTTGGCAAAAGTGAGTCACGTAAGCTAGTTAGGTTACAAATTTCTGCCTCGTTGTCACGAATCTTATCAAGTATAATCATAGCTTCATATTGAAATTTATTATGCAAAAGTTGGTTGGGTTGTTTAATGTATATATTCCTGAAAGCTGTCTTGCTTATCTCCAAGAACGTTGAACCATTTGCAGAATCCTTAATTTTCTGAATATTATTTTTCAACCAAAAATATATAAAATAATTAGATAGCTTTGCTTTCGGCAAAAACGCTATATAGCCCTGATTTATAGCCATATCAACACCAGCAAAAGCAATATAGCCAATCGGTGCCCGTGATGACAATAATAGTGTTCCGGCTGGGAGCATGCCTGAGCTTATCTTTGATAGACCCTGCTTTGTGATAGTTTTGTCTGTCCTCATTAAGAAATGGCATCTTTGGTTAGCCAAGTCTCGTGGACTAGACCACACAATATCTCCACCCCAAAAACTAGAGTTCTTTGTGGATGGCGTTCCGCCACCCTTAATATCTACTAATTCACCAACTTTAACATCATTCCAACTCTTCACCGCAGGATTATCAACAAAATAATGGCGAAAGAGAGCTTGACCGAGCTGCTCGAGAGTTTCGTTCATGCGGCGATTGAGCTCGATTTTTTCATCAAGGCTGCCGAGGATATTGGCGATTTTCTTTTGTTGGCTGAGAGATGGCAGATTTACAGGATAATTCATAATTTGCGTTTTATCACCGCGTGGCATTTTTGACCCACTCGCAGATGCCGTCGAAAAAGCAAAGAATCTGTCGTCAGCTAAAATATAGTACAAATACTTTTCATAAATTTCATCATTTATTTTTCGAAAAACCAGCACATCATTCGAAGCGCCGCCAGATCTATCGGCTAACCAAATCTTTTTAAAGTAGGGGCGAATATTTGACACCAGCACATCCCCAGCTTGAAATGTAGTTACTTTGCCTGAAGGTAATTTACTAGCAATTGACAGACCGCCCTTGTTTTGTAACAAATTTTCAGTAGATACATAGTCAACCAGTTGGACTTGATCTACTGATATTTTGCTGCTAATATAACGGCAAATATCACCTAATAGAACTTTAGTCATATCACATTCTCCCGTTCTGTGGCATCACGTATTTGATAGAGTAATTCGCTCAATTTTTCAGTATCATGAATGAATTTATCTAAAAGCTCTTCTTTAATCTCAAAATATTTACCAGCTACATCCCTTCTTCGGTGTAGGATCTGTGTTCCACTACTTCCAGTAATTGGATATGCATGAAAGATATCATTGCGACGATTATTTAGTGATTCAAATAGCGTAGCTGTACTATCAAGCACTTCGTGGATTGATAGTAATCTATTTTCAGCTTTAACTCTATTTGTAGTGACTTTGAATGTTTCCAAAATCTGACCAGAGGTTTTATCTTGCAGGGATGTGTGATTATATTCTTCTGGATTAATAATCGAAATTATTTCACAGAGGAAACTATTTGCAAAAGCAAAGCTATAAATCGCCACACCTAGTTTGTAGATATAAGCGTCATCCTCTGGCAAGGCTATACGAAATTGAGACCTTATTGGGTTGATGTTTTCGTTCATCTCGTTTCCTCAATACTCTTTCACACAGATCTGGCGATTACAGTTTTGTGTGGCACTTTACCTAACTCACCGACAACACCTTTACCGTATGTGGCCACAAATTTATCAACATTATACACCCAATCAGCCGTACTCATCATTTGACTTCTTTCTCTATTTTGGCAAGATTCTCTTTTATCTTTACCTCTAATTCACGGCTCTTCGCAAACTGGCCCTCAAGCTCAGCCGTTAACTGAGCAAATTTCTCGGCAAACGGCTCATCATCCTCTTCTGCTTCCTCAACACCAACGTAACGGCCAGACGTCAGCACGTAATCATGCTGCTTGATTTCTTCTAGATCAGCGACTTTGCAGAAGCCTGGCTGGTCAGCGTAATTCGCACTGGCGGTTTTATAATCATGATATGTCTTCGCTATCCTGGCAATATCTTCTTCGGTCAGTTCGCGGTTACGACGGGTTACCATTTTACCCAAATTACGCCCATCGATGAACAGCACTTTACCGTGACGATTGGCACGATCACGCGACACAAACCACAAGCAACACGGTATGGCGACGTTGAAAAACAGCTGACTCGGCAGTGTGACGATAGCGTCAACCATATCATTAAGCACCAGCTGCTTGCGGATATCACCTTCGCCACCGGTTTGGCTGCTCATACTCCCGTTTGCTAACACAAAACCTGCCGTACCGCGCGGGCTCAAATGGTGAATCATATGTTGAATCCAAGCAAAGTTAGCGTTACCCTTTGGCGGCAGGCCATACTTCCAGCGTGGGTCAGCCTGCAAATGTTCTTGGCCCCAGTCACTAATATTAAACGGCGGATTGGCCAAGATATAATCAGCTTTCAGGTCGGGAAGCT